>NZ_JBITHP010000022.1:34808-168137 GCF_044458105.1 Embleya sp. NPDC050493 | reverse complement strand
AACACCCGGATGAGCGGGACGATCTCGAACCGGTCGCCGTGGCGGGCACCTGGGTGCGTGGCGGTGGCGGGCGTCGTGGCGGCATCGGCCAACCAACGCTCGCCCGCCGCAGTGACCGGCCGAACGCGCCATGCGCCGCATGGCCAAAGAAGCCAACAACCTCGGCCTGACCATCCGCTTCGACCCCATCCCGGCCACCTGACGAACGTTATTTTCGTGTCAGACCCCCCGAGCCAACGTCAGCCGGCCGAGTCGCCGCGAAGGAGGTCGACGCCCAACGGAGTGAGGGTGTGCAGGACCCCGGCGCCGACACGGGTCGTCGAGACGAGCCCGGCTTTGCGCAGGACCGTGGTGTGTTCGCTGGCCGAGGGCAGCGAGATCCCGGTGCGCTCGGCCACCTCGGAGGTGCCGGCCGGGTGACGCAGGGCGGCCAGAACGGCGGCGCGGGTACGTCCCAACAGTGGCCCCAGAGTGTCGGTGGCCCGGGCGGGCCGCTCGCCGGTGTGCAGCGGATAGAACAGTTCCATGGGCCCGCCGGGGCTGCGCCCGAACATCGGACTGCGTATGAAGTACGAGGGGACGAGCAGTAGACCGTGTCCGTCCAGTCGGACGTCGCGCGGGGCGCACGGTGCGGGCACGCACAGGACCGGTGGTTGCCAGCTCCAATGCGGGACGAGCGTGGCCAGCATGGCGTCGACGCCGCCGCGGAGCAGCGTCTCGGCGCGCAATGCCCGGTCCGTGACGGCGCCGGCCTGGATCCGCGACCACAGGGGCGCGAGCGAGGAGGCGAAATAGCGCCGGGTGTCGCGCGCGAGACGTTGCCGGCCCAGGGCGGTGCCGTCCGCCAGTTCCCGCAACAAGGGGGCGGTTCGCACCGGGTGCGGCAGAACGGCTATCTCGTCCGCAAGTTCCCCCGTCGGCGTCCGGCAGGCCAGGTCGAGGCCGTCGTGCAGATCGGGAGCGGACAATTGGACGAAGAAGTCGAAGATGCCGCCCTGTGGAGGGTCCAGGTCGCCGAGGATGCCTGCCCGTGGAGCCAAGCCTCTCGTCACCTCGTGTCGCCAGACGCGAAGTCCCGTGCGCGACCATGGCGTCCCGGTCGGGGTGCGCAAATAGCGCACGCTGAGCGCGACTTCCAGCAGCGCGTTCGGGGCGGGAGCGACGACCACCCGACGCAGATCGGCCTCGGTGAAGTGAAAACGCAACACACCGCATCACCTTTCGGATCGCGGCCCCTGTTCACCACTGTTGAAAGCCGATGCGGCCGGAAACTGCCGAAGACAGGCTAGTTTTCCGCCCTGCTCCCGGACGGGCGTGAAACCAGCCCCGAGAGCGGCCCGGACACGTCTCACTGCTGTGCGTTCGGCGCCGCAGGGACCCGTGCGGATCAGGGCTTTTCGCCGAAGACCGAAAGACGTTGTCCGCGGATGCGGGCCGCGTGGAGGACCGGTTGTGCCGGATCCGACGAGCTCTGAACCCGGGACCGAATGCGGGAGCAGGGGGACTGATCACCCGCCTGCCCCCGTTCGAACTCGGTGTGCGCCTCGCGGGAGACAGCAGACCGTGACGGCGACGGGGGATCCGTTCGGACCTGTGCTCGGAGCGTTCCATCGCCTCGACATTCGTGTACGCCGGCATCGACGTGACCGCTACCCCGTTGTTCGGTGGGGTACGCGGAGCGCAACTCGCCGGACGCGCCTCGTTGGTCGAGTGCGGCGCTTCCCCGCCCGGCTCGGGAAACGCGAACCGTTCAAAGAATTGATCGCCGGAATGGAAGCCGCCCTCGACCTGCACGCACACTGCGCGGGGACACTCCCCCGCCTCGCGCCCTATCTCCACCAACGCACCGCCGGCCGGATCGGCAGCCCCCTCCCGCCTCATCCGCCAAGCCGCGATCACCGCGATCGACGACGGCACCGTACACATGACCAAAACCAGCCTCGACCGGATCCGCCTGGACCACGTAAGTCGCTTGGACGGTTCGTCGAATCGGATGGCCTGTGGTGGTCGAATACTCGGCTACCTGCACTGACCTCGGATTTCATGCGGCGGATGGGTACTCGTCGAGCGGCCCTCCGAGGACTTGGCGACGGCATGTCCGGTCGAGCCGTGCCGGGAACGCGAGCACGTGCGGGTCGTCGTCGGGGGCACGCAGGTGCAGTCCGTCGCCGTGGTGACCGCGTCCGGTGTCGTAGTGCTCGACGTAGGCGAGGACCGTGCGCAGGTGGTGTTCGCCGGCGACGAGGGGCCGGTCGGTGCATTCGCGTCGGCCAGCGACGGAGGCGATCCGACGTTCCGCGAAGGCGTTCGTGCGCGGCGCCTGCGGCGCGGTGGGCACGACCTCGATGCCGATCGACGCGAATACGGCGTCGAAGGCGGCGGTGAACTTCGCGTCCCGGTCCCGGATCGGGTACGCGAACCCGTGACCGGCGTCTTCGAGGTCGGCGGCGAGGTCGCGGGAGACCCGGACGGCCCGGGCGCCGGTCGGGTGTGCGGTGGCCCCGAGCAGTCGCACGCGCCGGGTGCCCGGTTCGATGACGAAGTCCGCGTACAACCGTTTGAGCGTCACGGTGTCGACGTGGAGGAAGTCGACGGCGAGGAGCGATTCGGCTTATACCCGCGGGAACGTGCGCCACGTGTCGCCGCGTCGGCCGGGCGGCGGGGCCCTGCGTGTCCGCGGGATCTTCCGGATCGTGGAAGCGGCAACGCGGTGGCCCGGGCGCCGCGGTTCACCCTGGATCCGCACGACGCCCCGGGTCCGGTTCTCGGTCGCGAACCGCACGATCGACGCGACCATCTCGTCCGGAACCGGTGGCCGGCCCGGCGGACGCGGCGGCCGCCACCGCGCGGCGACGAGGCGACGGTGCCACCGCGACAGCGTGCCCGGGGTGACGATTCGGTGCGCGCGCAGCGCCTCGGGCAACATCCGGGCCGACGCGGACGGCAGCGCGCGGTTCGGCCGGGACAGCCGCGGCTACGGGTTCGCCCGGCGCAACACCGCCACCTCGTGGCGGAGCACGGGAATCTCCGCGTCCTTGACCGCGGTCGACCGCGCGAGCAGCACCATCCACGAGAACACATGGACGACGAGCCGGTACAGCATCCGAACAGCCATGGCCGGCAATCATCGGATCAGGCAAACGCGCTGGTCAAACCCCGATGGACGAGTATTCGACCAGGACAAGCCACCGGCAGCGACCTCATCCGTTGTCTCGGCCGGCGGCGCATCGACGAGGTCGAGCAGTACCGGGCCGCGCGCTTGGTCGCGTGCAATCCGCCGTCCTGCGCGCCGCCGACGATGGTCGCGCTCGGAGGCGCCGGCGTGGTGTGCGTCGAACACTGCCGGGTGCGACCGGGGGCAGGGGTTGGGTGATGCGGTGCATGTGGGGTGTCAGTGTTGCCGGCTGCCGAGGAGGATCCGAGCCGCGCGCGGGTCTCGACAATCACGCCGCCGGCCGCCACCGCGCGCTGTTCGGCGACGCGATGGAGTTCGTATCCAAGGCCTTGGTTGTCGATCGTTGACCGCAACCGGGTTCGGCCCGCCGGTTCCTCCGGCGGGCCGAACACTCTCACACGGTCAGGGGCGTCGATTCCGAGCGAACCGGCGATCTCCCCAGACGAGAAACCCGATGAGAGCCACTCCGAGAACGAGATCGGTCAGCAACCACGAGTAGAAACCGAGAGCCGCGTGGAACACCAGGAAAAACGCGAAGATCGCGAGTCCGAGCCATTGCCTGCGGATAAAGCCCTTCAGGCCCTCTGTGTTCATGACGCTCCAGTTCAGATGCAGGGAGTGTTACCCAAAGAGAGCCTCCACCGATACGAATAGACTCGTGCGTAGAGGCATCTCCCACGGTTGAGGGCATATCCCGCCGTAGCGGGTGCCCAGCCGAGGCCTGCGCCCACGATAATTCCCCACAGCGGGCCGACCAGCCAGCTCACCAGCGAACCAACCGCCCCGGCAACGACCCAGCCGTGGTTCGCGACTCTGTTGGTGATGTCCTTATCGAAACGTATGCCTATGCTACCCCATTGGCGGCAGCAGATCTTGACACGCCACAATCCGGTCAAGTCCTCGTTCGCAATCGGGTTTTGGTCGGCATAGTCGTACGAGTTGGCACTGCCGTATCGAACGGGGTCGGCGCTCTGGAATCGGCCGGTGGTGGGATCGTACAGACGAACACCCATGAGAATGTTGCCGCTTGGCGTCTCGGCCGAGCGCTGTGGACCGCCGGCCCATCCGTATCGCACACCGGGGCCCGATTTGACGACGCCGAACTCGTCGAATTCCACCGCTTGCGGCGTGGGGTTCGCCCCGAGGGTCAATGCGACGACAACGTCGTTGTGCAGGTTGGTGAACTGCAGGACGACGTTGCCCGTCGTATCGGTGATGGCTGCCAAGTTGCCGTACGGGGCGATCACCTGGCGAGTGATAGCACCTGTAGTGGTGTTCTCGACGATCCAGCGGGGACGGTCGGAATCGTTCGCATAGTGGTTGACCTTGGAGCCGCTTTGGGTCCAAGTGCCGTTGTTGTTCGTCTCCGTGGTCCAGTTGCGGAAGCGCAAGTCTGCGTCCAGGGACCAGGTCTGACGGTTGCCACCGACTGTCTGTTGCCGGACGAGGTCGTTGGCGTAGTAGTCGGTGGTGGTTCCGTTCGGCCGTGTGGTTGTGCGGCCGAATGCGTCGTAGACGATTCCGCTGTCGACGAGGCGGTCGGCGCTGTCGTAGGCGTGGGTGACAGTGGTACCGCCCGTGGTCGTGCAGTCGGCGCCGGGCAGGCTCACGGTGGAACTCTGAGCGGTGCGGTTGGAGTTCTTGTCGTAGGCGTAGCCGCGAGTGGTACACACGCCGTCGGCGGAGTCCCGAACCTCGGTGAGGCGTCCGATGCCGTCGTAACGGTAGGCCTGTGTGGAAGCCTGGCCGGGCGAGGCGGCGTGCGTGAGCCATTCGCCGTGGACCGACACGGTGAGGGTGTCGTTGAGGAGCATCGCGTTGTCACTGTTGCGGGTATAGCTTCGCGTCCGAACGTTGCCGACCGGGTCGATTTCCTGGCGCATGGTGTAGCCGCCGGGGAGCGAACCGCTGATCGCGGTGCCGTCGCCGTTGTAGCGGGCGCTGAACGTACCGGCGATCGAATCGTCCGTCTCCGTGACCAGGCCGCGAGGCTCGACGGCCGTGTCGTACGTGTACGTGGTGACGGAAGGCGCGTTGTCGGTGACCGTGGTCGGACGGTTCAGGATGTCGTACGCGGTCGTGGTGACTCCTCCGTCGGCGTCCGTGTACGAGGTCTGACGTCCGAGGGCATCGTAGCCGCGGCTGATCGTTCCGCCCGTCGGCGAACTGGTGGTCGTGGCGAGGCCGTTGGCCGTGTCGTAGCCCGTGGTGACGGTGGGTGCGGCAGTTCCGGCCCCGGTGACGGACTGCGTGGTCTGCCGACCGGCGCCGTCACGGCCCGTGGTCGTGACGCGGGTCGCGCCGTTGGCGGTCTCTGTGACCTTGGCGGTCTGACCCCACCGGTCGTATTCGGTGGTCTTGGTGCCGAGTTCGGTCGGATTGGCCCCGCTACCGGTGATGCTCCCGGCCGGACCCACCGTACAGACGGCGTCCGCCCACTCGGGTCGACCCCCGCACGGAGCGGTTCCGGTCGCGGTGTAGTAGGTGGTGATCGTGGCGCCGGCATCCGTACCGGCGGACTTGGGCAGCGTGGTCTTGATCGGCCGGCCCGCCGCGTCGTGTGTCGTCGTGGTGATCAGGTTCAGACCGCTCGGATCCTGAGTGGCGCTCGTGGGCAGGCCCTTGACCCAGTCGTAGCCAGTGGCGGTCACGCGTATGTCGGCGAACAGCGCGGAGTCGAACCTCGGCTGAGCGCCGGTGGACTTGCGTGTGACCTGGTTTTTGATAGTGGCGGTGCCGTCGGTAGGACGTCCGGCGTCGAACTCCCGGGTCGTGCGCGTGCGCGCAGCGATCGCGGTTCCCGCAGTGGCCATGGTCTGGCCGCCTTCGGTGAGATTCGCGGCCAGAGTGACTTGATGGAGGGGACCGAGTTCTTCCAATTGCCGAGTGCCGTCGTCATCGTAGGTCGTGGTCGTCGACAGCAACCGGGCACGCTCGCCGCTCGGCAGCCCGGCGATGCCGAGGTCGGTGAGCACGTCCCGTCCGGGGGGGCCGGAGGACAGGGCCAGTTCCCTGTTGGCGGCGGTGAGTTCCCGGACCGTGTTGCCGAACTTGTCGTAGGCAGTGGTCGTGATGCGGCCGCCGGGCTGTGCCGTGTTGATCTGCCGGCCGGACGCGTTGAGGTAGATGACACTGGCACGGGTGTAGCCGTTGGCGGGCAGAGCGGAGCCGTTGCTGCCTGCGGGGACTTGGTCGGCTGGGAAAATGCCGGTCGCGTCCGTGGGGACATCGTTCTGACCCCACGCCGCGATCGCTGTGGTGCTCATGTTGTACGGCGCCGTCGGGCCGGTCACGGGAACGCCGTAGACGACAGTGGTCGTCTGGGCGGCGCCGTTCGCAATGCCGGGACGCGAGACGGACAACAGCATGCCGTCACCAGCTGCTGCCGATCCGCCGACGTTGCCGTAGGCGAACTGCCACGGGAGTTGTCCGGCCGGCGTGAGGGTCACGACGCGACCCGCCGTGTCGTAGGTGTAGCCGGTCTTCAGTGACGGGCTGATCCGCGGATCCCACTGCTCTCGAAGGCGACCCGTGCTGTCGTACGCGTACTGGGCAACGACGGTGTCCGTGGCTGCAGCGGCACCGGGGTCGGTGGCCCACAGCTTGATCTGCGCGACTTGTCCGGCGTAGTCCCCAAACGTCGTTCCAGACGCTGTGGTGGCGGTCGCGTAGACGAATTCCAAGACACGACAGCCCTTGGTGGCCGGATTCGCCTCACACACGGCGAGGGTCACGGCGCTCGTCGCGGCAATGATGCGCTTCGGGCGGGCCAGCTTGGCGCCTTGGGGGGTGGTGATCGTTTCGGAGACGACCTTGATCGTGGAGTGGGTCATACCTTCGACGAGAGAGCTGGTCACCGTCCACGATGTGGTGGCCGAGTCGGCCTTGGCGAATGTGGTGACGGTGCCGTTGTTGTCGGACAGGGTGAATCCGGTGTCGAAGGCACCGGTGAGCGCCAGGCGCTCGGCTCCGGTCTCCGGGACCCATCCGTTGTTCGCTTGGTTGGCGGTGAAGCCTGTGGTCGAGCCATCATGCTTGGTCACGGTCAGCGCGGTGTTCGATGTCTTCGTGATCGCGGTGTAATGAGACTCGGTCAGCTCGGCCGGGGTGCCGGACAACCACTCCTTGCCGAAGATCGGCACCTGCCCTTCCTGCGCGGCCCCGGCAGCCGGGACTCTGGAGGAGGCGGTGCGAGTCACACTCATGCCGAAGAACGAGGCATCGGCCGCGGACAGGCCGTGGTCCCCGGTGAGCAGGTTGACCGTTCCGGGACCGATCGGCTGGGTTTCGGCGCCGTCGGCGGCGCGGTCGATGACGAGTTTGAGTGGGTCGGCTGATCCGGTGACGTCGCCGGGCCCGGTGAAGTCGGCCCTGATTTGCACGGGACCGTCGGGGCTGACAGTAGTTGTGGCGTTCCATGCCAACGCCGGACCGACGCCGTTGGTCAGCGCCACCGGCCAGGCAGTCAGTGGCTGTCCGGCGTTGGTGACGTGTGCGGCCGGGACCTGTGACCAGGGGTCGGCGTCCGAGCGTCGCCAGGAGAACGTCACCGCGTTGTACTTGGACGCGTCGGCTTCCGCCACGAGAGGCAGTCGGGCGGCAACGCGTTCACCGTCCTCGACGCCAGTGATGGCCCCGGCGCCGACGTGGAAGGTGTACGGGACCGCTTCGGACTTGTTGTCGGCCTTGTCGACCGCGCGTACCTGAAGGGTGTGCGTTCCGCCTTCGGTCGGTGTGATGTGCAGTGCCACGGGAATGTTACTGGTGCCGAGGGGAACCTTGGTCCACGTCGAGCCGTCCAGCGTCCATTCGAGCCAGTTGCGATCGGTCGCAGGCGGGGTCACGGTGAACGTGCCGATTTGCCCCATTCCCTTCACCCACGCGTTCGGAGGGTAATCCGCCGAGGTGATCGTCCCGGGGGCGGAGGGTGCGGCGGTATCGACGGTGAAGGTCTTCCACGCCGACCAGCCGTCGTTGTAGTGCGTCCCGTCATACGGGCTGGAGCGGAACTTGTAGGTTTTGCCGTTCTGCAGCACCCCGGGCGGGACCACGGCGGAGACCGGTTGGCCGCTGGGCGCGTACGGGGAGACGACGACATTGCCGACCTGGGTATTGGTGGCGGCGTCGAAGATCTGGAAAGTGCCGTCGACCTGGTCGTTGTCCGTGTCGACGAACGTGTCGCGGAGCGTCGGGGTGAGGGTGTTGACGACGTACTCGCCGTTGTAGGAGAAGAACGGCGGGCCGGCCTGCAGGTCGGTGCCGGTGCGCGGCCGGTAGTTGTACGTCACCTCGATCGTGGGGATCTGCGACGCGGCGGCGTTGCCGGAGTAGAACCGCTTCCACGCGTAGGTGTCGGCTTCGTTCGTGGCGCGGATGCCCATGCCCTGGTTGACGACGGAGGTCTGTCCGGCCCAGTACTGCAACAGCGAGGTGACGTCCGCGGAGACCCACCCGCCGTTGTTGCAGTTGGTCCCGCGGGTCTCGGTCGAGGTGGCGAACTTCTGCAGCCAGTTCGGTTGCGCGGTCCACCGGGTGGCGGTACTGGAGGTATTGGTGTCCCACACTTCCCACGCACGAGGCTGGGTGCAGTCCCAGGAGTGGAAGTTGAACAGCTTCAGCGTCGCCGAGGACACGATCGCGTTCTTGATCGGCGCCATGTTCCAGGTGACGAACGACCTCGCGACTCTGGGCTGGGTGTTCGTCGGCGGGTTCGCGTAGTCGCCCGGCCAACCGATCTTCAGCTCGGTATGTGTCGACTGGTCCGCGGTCTGCCCCTGTTGAACCCACGTGTCGAACACGTCCGACAGCGCGCCCGAGGACGGGTCGACGGTCACCGGGAACACCGTCGCGGGGTCGGCCAGAAACGATTCGTCCGGGGTCAGGCGCAGTTCGATGTTCGATCCGGTCTGTGCGACCTCCAGGCCGACGGGGACCGTGCGGGTGTGCTCGCCGGTCCTCGGGTCGACGGTGGCGTCCCACATGTGGGGGGCGGGCATCGTCGCCAGCTCACGCCCGGTCGCCCTGTCGGTGAACAGCACGCTGCCATCCGCCTGCTTCGCGACGTTCACGCCCTGGACACGGAGTGGGAGGGTGAAAGAACTCCTCGATTCCGGGCGCTTGTTGAGGACCAGGAACTGCTCGTACCCGGTCCGGGTCGCCTCCACCACCAGGTCCGCGCCCGGCAGTGCGTCCGGGTAGGTGGCCTTCGCGCCGTCCAGCTTCGGCTCGGGCAGGCCTCCCTTCCACTGCAACGCCACCGCCTGCGCGCCCGCACCGACCGTGATCAGGTCCTGCGGCTTCGAACTCGCCGACTCCGCGAACGACTTCGCGCGGTCGCCGCCGCCGGGGCCTGCCAGCCGCAGCCCGCCGGGGTGCGCCTTCGACACCACGCTCCCATCGGGCCGGCGGGCGAAGGCCACATCGATATCCACCCACACGCCGTTACGACGGAACCGCACCGGGCCCGCCGACGTCTCCGTCGTCAGTGTCCCGTCCGGGTTCGCCCATGTCGTCGACGCCTCGGTCAACTTGTCGAGGACCTGTACTCGCTCGCCACGCAGCCTTGCCGCCAACCGCGCCGACGGCAGGTCCTGCACGGACACACCACCCGCGGCGGCCGCCGGCGGCTTGGGCTCCGCCGCGAACGCCGTTTCCGAACCCGCAAGCAGCGTCACCGTCAGGGCCCCGGAAACCACTACGGCTGTCGACCGGCGTCCGGCCCATTTCCGGGAGGGCGATTGTTTGTCCTGTTCGAGGCGCCCTCGGGCAGCCCTCATCCAGCTTGTCAGCACACGCCACCCCCTGTGATGGCGCGATCACCATGACCACGCCGCAGGGGAGCCTAGAAGCCCCGGCCCATCACCGAGAAGATCCACGAAATGGACGAAACAACCAAACGGCCGGCGCGGGGTGTGCGATGTCCCATACGGAAACCTTCGCCATCTGCACAACCATCTGTTTCAGGCCACAAAGCCTCACCCCGAGAGGGCCCATGGCGGGTAACCACGCTCTCGGAAAACGGAGTTGGGGTATAGCGGTGCATCCCCGCCTCCCACCACACGCCCGCACCCGAAGGGCCGTTCACGCTGATACACGATGGGGGCGGATTCTCTATCGGCGGATCTGCAAACCGGACAGCGAGGGGGTCCCCTACGCGAGATCGCCAAGGGTGAGCGCGATCCGGCGCCCGTGCGTGCTGCGGTCGGCGGATGACCCGGGGCTGTGGCCCGAGCCGGCCGGGCGGATCGCTGCGGCAACGGCTCTTCACGGGCGCGGAGGATCTCCTGAGGGGGACGGTGCTGCTGATCGGTGGCGCCCTCGAGCAGGTGGGCGCCGGACGGCGCGGCGGGGAGGGGTTCGCGGAGCGGTTCACGAGGACGTTGATGGGCAAGGTCGACGAGTGGGTCGAGGCCGGGATCGTGGATCCCGGTGACCTGCCGATGGTGCGCGGGGCCGTGGGCGTGGTCTTCGAAGGGGGCGATCCTGTGGCCTGGCGGGACGGGGCCGGTCCAATCTCCGACAGTGAACCGCGGGCGATGGGATGCGCGCCGGCGCGCATCGTCGACTTCGTCGACCTGGTCGTGGTCGGACGGAGCCGGGATCTCCGCGACCGCGCTCGACCGATATGCCCGCAGCGGGGCGCACCGATCGCTCCGGCCGGGAGTGGAGAACAGGCGGTCGGGGAAACCATCGCCGTCGGTGCCGAGCCTGTCCACCCTGGATGGTCGGCTTTCCCGAAGTGCTCGGCGGCCTGTGCTCCGTGTTCTCGGGATACGCCCGCAATGTCCTGGGTTGGATGGCTCGCGGGCGCCGCTGTACGGCGGCAGCCGCGTCGGTGGTCGCCGGCATGATCGTGCCATGTCCATCGAACGTGTGCTGGCCGACGTCGACGCCTACGCCTGGGATGCTACGAGACATCGCGTTAACATGCACCGTTTCGGTGGGAAACACGAACCGGTCAGGCTTCGAGGGCAACGAGTCGGTACGACCTCGGAGGAGGGGCGCGACGTGCTGCTGACCCCGCATGAGCAGGAGCGGTTGATGGTGTCCTATGCGGTTGACCTGGCGCAGCGGCGTAGAGCCAGAGGGCTTCGGCCCAACTACCCCGAGGCGACTGCGGTGTTGGCTTAGTTTCTGGTTGAAGGGGCTCCGGAGCACACGTCCGGCGACCTTCGCGTCCACCCCCGGACGGCGACCGGGGCGCAGGTGGCGAGTGGTCGATCAACGAGGTCGTTGCCTGGGGCGACAGGACGACAGCGCTGGGGCGGCTGGTTCGAGACACGGCACGAGGATGTCGTGTCAACGAGTTCCCGACCCCATCAAAGTCGCCGCTCGCACGGTCCACCGCGAGCGGGATCGTCTGTGGGTCGGATCCGTGCGTGCCGTACCGGGCACGCTTCATGCGCGGCGGTGACGCCAGTGTTGGTGAACCTTGAGAACCTTGAGGGCCCATGCGGCACGCTGCCGTGTCACGGTGGCGTCGGCGGGGCGGCCGAGGTGTTCGGCGACGAAAGGGTACAGCGGATCCATCTGTCGGTCTCCCACGGTCACCAGGGCGCACAACAGGGGTTCGTCGGGAACCTCGCGATCGTCGTCGACGAGCCACAACAGCGTGCCCCGATCGTCGCGGCGCAGTCGGGGCAGTCGTGCCTCCTCGCTCAGCCTTGCCCAGGTCGTAAGAGACCCGCGGTGCGCGACGCGGGTCGGGATCGGCCGCAGCCGGGTGGCGAGTTCCAGGAGCGGGCCCATCTCCGGCGGTGCCGGTTCGGCGGGCCGTGGGGGCTCGAGACGATGGTGGGAGGTGGTGCCGGGCGCCACCCGCCCGGGCGTGGGCACGGGGCGGAATGTGCGGGCCTTCTCCCGCCAGGCCGAGGCATCGACGCTCCGTCGGTGGGTGATCAGTTCGGCGCGTTGGCGTCGTGTGGTGTGTTGTGGGACCTCGGCGGCCCGCTGCCACGCCAACGTGGTCAGTTCGTCGACGGCGCTCGAGTCGTATCGGGCGACGGCAGCGTCGAGCCCGCGCAGGACCTCGTTCAGGTCGCGCATCACCAGGGCGACCTCCCGCGCGGACAACACCGGCGCGCCGACCGCCCGACTGCGCAGACCCACTCCCCAGTCGTTCCCACCGCTGAGACGGACGCGATGCGCGGCCACGATCCTCCTCGATGTCGCTCGCCCCGGGCCCCGGTTGCGATGTCCATCTGCCGGCGAAGGGATAGACGGCGCCGGCGTTCCGACAACGACGTGCGCAACCGCGGCTTCGGAGCAAGGCGTCGAACGGGCGCTCCCAGGGCGGGGTTTACCGAACGCGGCGCCAGGCGAGCAGGGTGCGAGGTGCGGGAAACCAACCGCGAAACATGCCGCCACCAGCCCGGACGCATCCTCACCGTTGCACATGCCGTTGGACACGCCCCTGTCCGGCGACGATGACCGACGCGGCGACGCCGGTGCCGAACGGGCCCGCACCCCAGAGGCGAGACGTCTACAACCCGACCGACATGAAGAAGCGCCGACGCCCTGAACCTTCTGGGCAACGATCGACGGCTGCCCACCATCCGCGCCCAGTCCCCGAACTCGCCGAGACCGCCTCCCGCGAGCAGAGGTCCTACCTCGGTTTCCTCGCCGAACCGCTGATGTCCGAGTGCGACGACCGGGCCCGGCGCTGTTCGGGGACGGCACGATGGGGCGGCCCGAACGTAACCATCACCGTCGACGTCACCATCCGGGCCATCCCGGCGGCGGCGGTGCTGTTCCCCGGCGGGACACCGGCCGTGGACGCGGCGCTGCTGTTCGCGGAGACGGCCGTCCCTCACCCGGCCCGGCCCACCCGGCCCGACGCGCTGCGCTTCGCCCACACCCGGCTGCTCCCGCGCGAACGGCCGATGTCGCTGGACAAACGCCTCGAAGGCGCGGCGGCGCGGCCGGTCGCGGTACCGGAGACGACCGTCGTGGACCGAGGGAAGGTCTTCGTGTCGGGGGCGTTCACCGCGGCCTGTGAGACGTTGGGAATCAGTGTCCAGTCGGCCCCGCCGTTCGCCCCGACGGCCAAGGGCATCGTCGAGCGCACCTTCGGATCGATCAACACCCTGTTCTGCCGACACCTTCCCGGATACACCGGCTCCGACGCCGGCCGACGCGGTGGAAACGTCGAACGCGAAGCGTGCTTCAGCGTCGCCCGGTCGCAGGACCTGCTCGACGAATGGCTCGTGCACCCGCACCACCGCCCCCACGAAGGGCTGCGACATCCGGTGATGCCGAGGGTCGCGTTGACGCCGAACCAGATGTGGGCCGCCCTGGACGCGGCATGCGGATACGTGCCGGTACCGCTGAGCGGCGGCGACTACCTCGAACTGCTGCCGGTGCGATGGCAGGCCCCCGGCGAACGCGGGGATCCGCATCGGCCACCGCACCTACGACCACCAGGTCCTGGGCCCGTACCGGGGGCAGCCCTCCGGCATCGCCGCCCGAGGCGGGAAAGGGGAGGCCCACCACAACCCCCACGACGGCCGCCAGATCTGGGTCCGGTTGCCGGACGGGGAGCTGGCGGAGATCCCGTGGATCCACCGTGATCATGTTCATCGGCCGTTCGACGACTGTATGTGGCGCCAGGTGAGAGCGGGCGTCGACGGACACGGGGATCGCGAGCGACACGAGGCGGAACTCGCCGACGCCCTCGACCGGCTCATGCGCCGTGCCCGCAGCGGAGGAGCCACCCGCACCGAACAACGCCTCCTCGCCCGCGGCACACCCACCCGGATTCGCCTGCCGGCCACCGCGTGCGAGGAAAAAGACCCCGACAACACGGTCAGGACGGGTAAGGACAGTCTCGACGAACTCGACGACGGCCTCGACGAGTCGCCGCTGCCGGACCCCTGCGAAGCCGAACTGACTCCCCCGCACCGCCGTACACGGAGTACGGGATCTACGACGCATACGGGGAGGCCCTGAAATGGTGAGCCTCGATGCGCGATCGGGCGACGACAGGTGGGGTGCCGGTGCGGAGACGGCGGAACAGTCCCGGCCGGTGACCACCCGGCAGGGCCGGCAGGACTTCGCGACCGCACCGCCCCCGGTGCCGCCGGAGCCCGACGCCCTCGCGGTGCTCCTGCGGGAGGTCCGCCCCGCCGGCGGCCGGAGCCGTGAACACGAGGGCACGGCGTCGGATCGGGCGGCCGGCGGGGCGCGCCGCGTCGTGGGGCAGGCGGGCACCGGGCACGACGGGCATGCCGCGAACCCGGAGGGGGTCACGGGACTCGTCTTCCCGGGACGCGTACCGGGCGCGACGGCACACGACGGTGCCGGTGTCGGTGCGGAGAGTCTGGACGACCTCGACGGCGGTGGCGAGTTCCTCGACGAAGACGCGCACTCCGAGTCGGAGACGGGGTCGGGCGGGGTGTTCGGAGGAGCGGGCGGGTTCGGGTTAGGACGCGCACGCCGAGGCCGAGTTGTGGTGACCGGCACGGAGGCGGCGGACGGGCGCCGGCCGTCGCCGGCGACGTGGGACGGGTTCCGGGACTTCGTCGAACGGCCGCCCGTCACACCGCCCGCAGCGGGCGGGGTCGAGCGTGGGGTGGAGGAACGGTTGGCGTATCACTCGCGGTTCGCCGTCGTGCTCACCCCGACGATCGACGCGATCTCACGGACGGTGCGCACCCTGATGATCCTGGGCCGCCACCAGGACACCGGCGCCCGGCCGTGCGTGATCGTCACCGGGCCGCCCACCACCGGCAAGACCACCGCGCTGTTGCAGGTGGGTCGGGCGTGCCACCTCGCCGAGGCCGCCCGACGCGGCCGAGGAGTGGAGGGGTGGGTGCCGGTGGCGTACGTCCTGGTCCCGCCCGGAGCGAGCGCGAAGGCCCTTGCCAGCGAGTTCGCCCGGTTCCTCGGGGTTCCGGTCACAGCTCGCATGACCCAGGCGCAGATCGTCGACGCCGTGTGCCACACCTATCGGGAGGCCGGGGCGAGGCTGGTCGCGATCGACGAGATCCACCGCCTCAACCCACGCACCACCACCGGAGCGGAGGCCGTCGACCTGTTGAAGGACCTCACCGAACGCATCGGGGCGACGTTCGTGTACGCGGGCATCGACGTGGTGGCGACCCCGTTGTTCGGGGGCGTGCGGGGGGCGCAACTCGCCGGGCGCGCCACGGTCGTCGACTGCGGGCCGGTCCCCCTCGCCGACGACTCCACTTGAGCCTGGGATACCGCACACCGCTCGAAGCACTACGCGAGCACGAAGAACTCAGACTCGCTGCATAGAAGAACAGCAAGCAAGGCGTCCGGAAAACGCGGGGCACCTCAGCCCCACCCTCGGGGAGGTCCCAACCGCGGCGTCTCCTCCGCCGACGACGGCCGGGCGTTCGCTCGCACTCCCTGGTGGCGCACGAACCAGCGTCTGTACAACGGACCCTGACATATCGTCATGAACCAGCGACGATACGACGCCGAACACCGGGGACATGCGACCGGCCACCCCTGAGAAAGCGTCAGGGGTGGCCGGTGCGGTGAGTGAAACCGGTGTCGAGGCGTCAGCCGATGGAGACCTTGACGTTGCCGTCCGGGGAATCGACGAAGTCGTAGAACCCATACGGGCCGGTCAGCTTCGCAGCCTGCCCGGCGACCGCGTCATTGAGCATGTCCGAACCACCCACGGCCACGACCCGATCCAACGAGGGAGCCCGCGCGGCGAGGTAGTCCGCCGAACCCTGCGGCAGCGTGGTCTGCGTCGCCAGCAGCAACGGGCCCTTCCCGGCGATCAACGCACCACCGGTGAGAGCGTCCTGCCACGTGGCCATGGTCGCCAACGCGGCGGCCTTCGGCTGCACGAACGAGTGCTCCGCAAGCAACTTCGCCGTGTCCGGCGCGGTACGACCATCCGCCGTCGCATCGATCCGAATCGACGCCGCGTTCAACGCCACCACCGCCGGACCACCGACCGCGGTCACCTTGGTCTTCGTCCGGTCCAGGCCCCGCAGGTAATTCGCCGTCGCACCCGGCAACGCGTTACCCCACGAAAAGACAACGGTCGCGTCCGGAGTCGAACCCGCCGCCGCACCCGCAGCCAACGCGTCGTAATACTCCGCCGCCGTCGCCACGAACACCTCCTTCGGCGCCGACGTGGACTCGTTCGCGATCGCAATCCCGGTCTCCGCAACCGTGTTCCCCGCAAGCCGCTTCGGCGTCAGACCCAACCCGCGGATCTGCGCATCCACCGTCGCACCGACGACACCCTCGTCACCGAGGACGTACACCGTCGCGCCCGGCGACAAAATCCGCGCCAACTCCGCCGACACCGAAGACGCCAACCCCTCCTTCGGAGTCAACAACATCGGCCCACCCTTGGCACCCGCAAGACCCGCACCGGCGAGACCGTCATAGAACGCATCCGAACGCGTCAACACCGCCACATTCGCCTTACGCGCCCCGGACGCCGACCCCGCCGCATCGAACTTGAACCGCGACGTCGCCACACCCGTCGTAATCGCATTCGACCCATACACCCGAACACCCACCGACGGCGTCACGGTCCGATTCGCCCAGACACCGAAGGTGTCTCGGGACGCGTTCCCGATGGTGCCGACCTGTCCCGTCTCCGGATCCAGACGCTTGAGTGCACCGGGGACGGTGACGGCGAGGTATCGACCATCCGATGACCACTTCGCAGTCATGGGGCCGTTGTGCGTGTAGACGGTCCTGCTGCGCTTGGTGGCCAGATCGAGGACGCGCAACTCGACGACCGCCGCAGGGGTGTACGTCGTGCGGGTATAGACCAGGCGCGTCCCGTCCGGGGAGATGTGCGGGGCCGTTCCCACCACGGGAACCTCCACGCCCGCGTCGCTCACCTCGACAGCGGGCTCGACTCCTCCCGTCCCCGGGCTGTAGAGCATGACCGACTGCACTTCTCCGCAGCGCTCCCCGACCTGCAGCCTCCGAGTGAAGGCGTACTTACCGGTCGACGTGGACAGGTTGTTGTCGCAGGAGACCGGCTGAGCGGGAAGGAGCGGCTGGGCGATCGCATCACGATCCGCCGGGGCGGACAACAGGACGGACTGCGACCCACTCTCGTCACCGCTGACGTCGCTTTCCAGGTACACCGTCGAACCGTCCGGCGAGAAGGCCCTGCCCATACCGAAAGTGCCCGGGATCACGATGTGCGCCGGGTTGCTCCCGTCGGCGTCGACCGTGCGGATTCGGCTGTCGCTGTCATCCAGGGAGCGCCCCGTGAGTCGTTTGCCGTCCCCGGACACGGCCATGATCCGCGCGAGCCCGTTGGGGGGAACCGGAAACGATCCGACACCACCATCCGCACGAACCAACCAGGCGTTGCCGAATGTCGACCCCGCCGCATAGACCAACTGCATCGGATCCCCGGGCGCGGCCGGTGTCGCCGGGTCCGCGTGCGCGGTCGGTGCCACCACCACGTTCGCCACCACTGCGAGCGAGGCCGTGGCGCACACGGCACCGAGGGCCCGGAAGGAAGCTTTCTTCACGGTCAAGACAACCATCTTTCAAAAGAGTGAATCACCGGTCCGCGACAAGCACGAACACATCCCGGGCGGCTCGCGACGACCCCATACACCCACTCGCCCGCACAGCGGAAGGGCATCCACGCCCCCAACCGGCCGGACCGGTTCGCGCCGAGAGTAGCGCCCACATCGCAGCAGCGACAGATCATTTCGGTGAACCCATACGGAACGCCCTCGTGGAACACAGGGTTTCGCGCCGCCCCCGGCCGAGGTTCCGACATACTGCCGGCCGCCCCCGACACAACGCCAGGGACGGCCGGAGGGGTACCCGATCGACCAGCCGATGGAGACCTTGACGTTGCCGTCCGGGGAATCGACGAAGTCGTAGAACCCATACGGGCCGGTCAGCTTCGCAGCCTGCCCGGCGACCGCGTCATTGAGCATGTCCGAACCACCCACGGCCACGACCCGATCCAACGAGGGAGCCCGCGCGGCGAGGTAGTCCGCCGAACCCTGCGGCAGCGTGGTCTGCGTCGCCAGCAGCAACGGGCCCTTCCCGGCGATCAACGCACCACCGGTGAGAGCGTCCTGCCACGTGGCCATGGTCGCCAACGCGGCGGCCTTCGGCTGCACGAACGAGTGCTCCCCGACACCGGACCCGGTCCGCTCCGCGGCCCCACCACCACATCAAGCGAGCGAACCGACACCGGCCCGCGGGCCCGTCGAACCAGCCCTCCATCAACTACCACAAGCCCGTCCCGCGACCACCAGAAACCGCTACACAAGCAGCCTGGACGCCCTCCTGCGGCCCTCACACACCCGAACCGCCCATCCCCGCCAGAGACCTCGGGCAACACCACACAGCACCAGCGACAGGCCCGGACGCTCGACCGACAACCCGACCCGAAAGTCCTAAGAAGCCGTTGTCATACCGAACTTGGCGTCGGGTTATAGGACTTGGGTTCTCGTTGGAGTGGTCTCGGCGCTGAGAGCGCATGAAAGCAGGGCCTCTTGGAATCTCGGTGGGTGTCTACGCCATTCGAGGTCCAGGAGGCCCTGTTGTCACGGTTGTACGCGGTTGCGGCGGGCAAGTCCAATTCGCGGCCCCTGCAGTGTGATTGCCTCGCGCATGTGTACGGGAACGCGGACGGCCGGCCGTGCCGGGTGCGTGTGTATCCGTCGGACATGACGGACGCGGAGTGGGCCGTCGTCCGCGGCGCGTTTCCGGTGCCCCGGTGGCTGGAGGGCCGCGGCGGGCAGCCGGAGGCATACTGCCACCGGGAGATGGTCGACGCGGTCCGCTACCTGGTCGACAACGGCATCAAGTGGCGGGCGATGCCGGCCGACCTGCCGCCGTGGGACCGGGTCTACGCGTTCTTCCGCCGCTGGCGCGACCAGGGCCTGGCCGGCGAGTTCCACGACCGGCTGCGCGCGAGGTGCCGCGTCGCCGGGGGCCGAGCGGTGGAGCCGACCGCGGGCAGCATCGACGCGCAGTCGGTCAAGGCCGCCGCGTCGGTGCCGTCCGCGTCGCGCGGCTACGACGGCGGCAAGAAGGTCAACGGCCGCAAACGCCACATCGTCGTCGACACCCTCGGGCTGCTGCTGAGCGTGCTGGTCACCGCCGCGGACGTGACCGACCGCTGTGCCGCGCGCACCCTGCTCGCCCGGCTCGCCGGCGGCCTGCTGCGGAAGATCCGCCGGGTGTGGGCCGACGGCTCCTACACCGGCGACCTGGTCGACTGGGCGGACGAACACCTGGACATCGCCCTGACGGTGGTCAAACGCACCGACGACATGCACGGCTTCGTCGTCCTGCCGCGCCGTTGGGTGGTGGAGCGCACCTTCGGCTGGCTGATGCGCTCACGCCGCCTGGCCCGCGACTACGAAACCCTCCCCACCAGCAGCGAAGCAGTCATCCGGTGGTCGATGAGCATGCTCATGACCCGCCGCCTGGCCCGCCACTCGGCCGCGGCCCGTCCGCGGGCCGCGGCGTGAACACCCCCGGCACCTCCTCGGCCAACCACCCCCGCGTCACCAGCCGTTTCGCCTTCGACCGCACCCCCTCCAACTTCGCCGGAACCGGCTCCAGACCCAGCTCACGCGCCGGATCCTTCGCCCGCAGCCCGACCCCACCACCCTCGTCCACCAACGCGACGATCCGCCGGTAGTCCGGCGCGAGTACCGCCACCGCCGTCCCCGCGCGCCAGTGCGGCACCACCGAACCGGACCTCGCCGGCTTCACGACGATCGGCACCGGCTCGACGTCCACGGCCTGCTCGACCGGCACCCGCGCATCCAGAGCCTCGGCCAGTTCCTCAACGGCGACCACCCGGCGCTCCAGCAGCACTTCGGCGTCCCGCAACAAGGCCAAGACCCGGTCGACCTCCGCGCGCAACTCCTCCACCCGCACCCGGGCAGCCGTCTCGCGCTCCTCCAGCAACCCCATCACCGACGGCACCGGCAACCCCCACGAACGAAACGACGCGACACGTCATCCCTCCCGCACGGCACCAGACTTCATGCCTGACCAGCGGAAACGCAGGAACTACTTTCGATAAGACAACGGCTTCTAAGGAAAACAAGACAGGAAAACTCGACAGGAAACCGAGAGGCACTGTAGGAACCGCCACGCCCGCGAACCCGGTTCGGCTCAACGACGCCAAGTCCCGCCGATCGGCCGGGCGTTCCAGGCCCCACCCGCCGAGGCGGCCCTTGAAAGGACACCGATCAGCAACGACACCAACGCCCACCGACAGGCGACTTCGTCCTCCGTCCCACAGATTTTCCCAACGGAACCGAACATCCGTCCCAGATTCTGCAAATCCACAGGCCCCAGGCCAGACACAGTCGAGAAGACAGCAAAACCCAGGGCCACGCAGCCAAGATCCAAAATCCCAGATCCTGCAAATCCACTGGCCAACACATGATCTTTCAAAGCAGCCGGGACGGAGCACCCGACACCGACCACCCCGACCCGACAGCCGAGCCAGAAAGCCGTAAGGAACTTCCGACAGGAAAAACCAAGCAGGAAATCCGGAAACACCCCAAACCAACCCAACCACGACATCGATGCCGCGGCGCAACCGGCCCGAAGCGTCACCGGCACGGGGGACGGTACGGTCTGCCGGGGAGGTAGTGCTCCCACTCCCGCCGTGTAATCGGGTCGCCGAGGGTCTGTAAATCGAACGGCTCTGTCTCACATTCGGTGGTGACGGACTGTAAGGTCCGTGATCATGTGCAGATGTTGAGTGCGAACGAGCTTGTGGGCGTGGTGTTTTCGGGTCTGTCCCCGCTGGTGGTTGAGGAGATTGCGGACGACGGCGAGGTCATCCGAGTGCGGGCTCGGGCTCCCGGCGTTCCGGTGGATTGCCCGGATTGCGGCGGTCGGACAGGCCGTGTGCACGCCTTCCACGAACGCACGGTGACGGACGTCCCCGTCGATGCCCGCCGGGTGGTCGTCGTGGCCCAAGTTCGCCGTCTCGTCTGTCCGACGCCGACCTGCCCTCGGGTCACGTTCCGTGAGCAGATCCCAGGTCTGCTGGAGCGCTATCAGCGGCGAACCGTAAGGTCGTTGGCTCAGGTCCGCGTCGTGGTGAGGGAGCTCGCCGGCCGCGCCGGTGCGCGGACACTGAAGGCGCTGGGAGCCGGGATGTCGCGGTGCACCGCGCTCCGCGTACTGGCAGGCATCCCCTTGCCGGCCCTCAAGGTGCCCCGTGTTCTCGGTGTCGACGACTTCGCGCTCAAGCGTCGGCACCGCTACGCGACGGTGCTGACCGACGCCGAGACCGGCGAACGCATCGATGTCCTGCCCGGTCGCGGCGCGGACGCCTTGGAGTCCTGGCTGCGTGAGCACCCGGGTGTCGAGATCGTCTGCCGGGACGGATCCGGCGCCTACGCGGAGGGCGTCCGACGCGCCTTACCCGACGCGGTCCAGGTCAGCGACCGGTGGCATCTGTGGCACAACCTGTGCGACAAGACTCTCGCCGAGATCCGTTCCCACAGCTCCTGCTGGGCCACCGTCAACCCACCCCGTCCCGGCGGCGTCCAGGAACATACGACCCGCGAGCGCTGGCACCTGGTTCACGACCTGCTCACCAAGGGCGTCGGCCTCCTCGAATGCGCCCGCCGGCTCGACGTGTCCCTGAACACCGTCAAACGCTACGCGCGCATCCGCGAACCCGACGCCCTGCGACGCGCCCCGCGCTACCGGCCCACCCTCGTCGACCCCTACCGCGACCACCTCCGAACGCGACGCGCAGCCGACCCGGCGGTACCCGTCCTCCACCTCTACCGCGAGATCAAAGAGCTCGGCTACACGGGCAGCCTCAACCTCCTGCACCGCTACATCACGCAAGGGCGAGCCGAAGGCGATCGGCCAGTGATCACCCCCAGGCGCTTCGCCCGCCTCCTCCTCACTCGCCCCGACAACCTGCGCGAGAGTGACGCCCAACTCATCCAAGACCTCACTGCCGCCTGCCCCGAGATGACGCAACTCGCTGCATACATAGGTGAGTTCGCCGCACTACTGGCCCCGGAAGCAGGGAACGACACCAGACTCACGACGTGGATCGGCACCGTCCGCACATCCAACCTCCCGCATCTGCACGGCTTCGCGAACGGCCTCGAACTCGACCGCGCCGCCGTCAACGCGGCCCTCACCCTGCCTCACCACAACGGACGCACCGAAGGCGTCAACACCCGCACGAAACGCATCATGAGGCAAATGCACGGACGGGCAGGATTCCACCTCCTCCGCCACCGCATCCTCCTCCCATGACCACCACGGAGAGCTACCACCGAATGTGAGACAGAGCCGTTCGATTTACAGACCCTGGTCGGAAGCGGATCGGGCAGGAGTCCTCCGCGGGCCGGCCGGATCGCTCTTTCGGGCGGGCGTGTCCGCATCGTTGGGGTGAAGTGCCCGCGCGCCGGGCGGGGTTGGTGTCACTGTGGGTTGCGTGCTCTTCGCGGGGTCCACACATTCATCTGTCGGTGGGCTGTGCGGGCTGTGCCCCGCGACGGGAACGAGGCAGCGGCCCCGACCACGCGTGTGGTCGGGGCCGCTGTTCGTCTCACGGGTACCGGCCGGGGGGAGGCCGGTGTCCCGTGGACGGGTCATCCCGCCCCGCTCCGGCGGATCCGGGCGGCGAGCTCGTCGATCTCCCGGTCGAACAGGCGGTCCATCTTCGATCAACTGTGGGTCCAGTCCGAATGCAGGAGCCCGGACCAGGTCGTTGAGTCCGATGTGTCGACCTCAGGTTCGGCCGAGTTCGTCCTCTCGACTGGTGAGCGGCCGCGATCATCATGGTGTTTGCCACTAGGATCAACGGTCGTCTTGTTGCTTGCCCTTCGACGCGCGACGGTTTCTACGGTCGCGTTGTTTCCGAGCCATCCACAGGCCCGCGATCGGGATGGCGAATGCGGGTATGGACTTGAGCCACGGTGTCGCTCCGCTCGTACCGCTGACGTACCAGGCGACGACGAGTACCGCATAGAGGGCTGCGCCCGTCAGGACGCCGACGAGTGGGGAGGCGTGACGCCATCCGTCGTCGGTTCTGTCGCTCATGGCGGTCTCAGTTCTTCTTGCCGCGGCGGGCCCAGAACCAGACGACCCAGACGAGGATCACCACCACCAGCCCCCCGATCGTTCCGACCGGTCCCCCAGGTATGAAGCCGGCGGCGAGGTTATCGATCTGACCTTCCATGGTGTCCTGCCTTCTCGAGGGGACAGGGGCGGGATCGGGCGCAACCTCGACCCCGCCCCGGTTTCCTAGGACGTGTACTTGTCGAATGCTTCGGTTGCCTGGTCGCCGGCCCACGTTCCGGTCACCGCGCAGGGAACGGCCCCCGCACCCCCGGTGAAGCTGGTGCAGACGCTGGTCGTGACGGTTCCGGCCAGGAAGCCCACGGAGACACCCGCCGCACCGCGTAGGTCTCCTTGTACGAGTTTCTCCCCGAATTGCCATCCGGTCGCAATGTTTCCGGCAGAACCCAACTTCTTGGTCGCCTTGGAGGCGACGCTCTTGAGCGACCATGTCCCCGTCGGATCGGCCCGGTTGATCGGGTCGCCGGCCGCGTAAGCGTAGGGGTTGGCTTCCTTGCCGGCGGGATCGCGTTGGGTGAAGCGGCCGACGGTGGGGTCGTAGTAGCGGGCGCCCATCTTGTACAGGCCTGTGGTGTCGAGGTAGGTGCTCGTGTAGCGGAGCGGGTTGGGAACTGCCTCGGTGGTGGTGCGGGCGTTGCCGTACGGGTCGTAGGCGTAGGTGTTGACCTTGTTGCCGTTCTTGTCCGTCATGGCGATGACGGAGCCCTGTGCGTCGGTGAGGTAGTAGTAGTGGGCTTCACCGGTGCTCATGGCTGTGAGGCTGCCCGAGGGTTCGCGGACGAATCCTGTTTCCACGCCGTTGGTGACGGTCGCGGTGAGGCCTTCGGAGCCGTAGTGGAAGTCGGTGGCGCCGAATTTGAGGCGTTCGGCGTTGGTGGTGCCGGTGTAGGTGGCGGCGGAGGTGGTGCCGCGGGTGATGGCGGTGAGTTGGTTGAAGTCGTTGTACGTCTCATCGGTGCGCGGCAGACCGCCGCCGGCGGCGGTCTCGTTGCCGTTGGCGTCGAAGGCCCAGCCGCTGTTCGACGTCTGGTTCGCGGCGTTGTAGGTGTAGGTGGTACCTGCGGAGCCGCACGCGGTGGTCGTGGTGGAGGTGGCGGTGAGGTTGCCCGCCTTGTCGTAGCAGTAGAGCCACGCGGCGAGTTGGGTGTTCGCGCTGTCGGCCTCGCGGGCGTTGGTCAGCCGGCCGAGGGTGTCGTAGGTGTAGGTGTTCTTGACGCCCGCGTTGTCGGTGCGGGTGCGGATCTTGGAGCCGTCGGTGTTCGAACTCCCGTAGGCGTAGGTGTAGTTGAGTTCGGTCAGGATCGTGGTGCCCTTGGTGGCCTTGACCTGCTTGGGGCGGCCGCTGTTGTCGAGGTCGACGGCCTGGACGACGCCGCCGGGGTAGGTGGTGGAGGTGCGTTCGCCGTTGGCGTTGTAGGCGAACGTGGTCTCCGCGCCGGAGGGGTCCTTGAGCGTGGTCAGGTTGTTGACGGTGTCGTAGGTGTACAGGACCGGGCCGAGCGGATCGGCGTAGCGGATGGTGTTGCCGGCGGCGTCGTATCCGAGGGTGGTCTGGTCTCCGGTGGGCATGGTGCGGCGCCATTCGCGGCCGAGGTCGTCGTACTCGACTTTGAGGACGCCGGCGGCGTCGGTGCGCTTGGTCTGGTTGCCGTCCTTGTCGTACTCGTAGACGACGTTCTTGCCGGGGGTGGTGACGGTCTTGACGCGGTCGTGTTTGTCGTAGGTGTAGGTGGTGGTGATGTTGCGGCCGTCCTTGACGGTGACCGGGCGGCCGAGCGCGTCGTAGGTGTAGAGGGTGACGCCCAACGATGCGGGGGCGTCGACCTTGGTCAGGTCGCCGGTCGCGTTGTACGTGAAGGACGTGACGTTGTCGTTCGCGTCCTTGCTGGTGCAGCGCTGGCCCTTGAAGCCGCCGCAGGTCGGGCTCGCCGGGTTGTAGGTGTGGGTGAGTTGGGCGCCGGAACCGCCGACTGTGGCGTCGCTGACGCCCAGGGTGTTGCCGGACGTGTCGTACGAATACGAGGTCTTGTTGCCGTTCGGGTCGGTCAGGCCCGCGGGCAGTTGGGCGCCGGCGTAGGACTGGTAGCCGGTCAGCGAGGCGGTGGCGCCGGTGGGAAGTTGCGCGGAGGTCAGGTTTCCGGAGGAGTCCCACCCGTAGGTGCTGACGTTGCCGGGGTTGCTTCCGGTGCCCATGGCGTCAACCGCGGTCGCGACGTTGCCGTTGCTGTCCCACGTGGTGTCGCGTTTGTGGCCTTGGGCGTCGGTGACGCGGTCGACCTTGCCGTCGGCCTGGACGGCGTAGGTGGTGGCGTTGCCCCGCGGGTCGGTGACGGTGTTGATGCCCGCGTCCTCGTGGCCGGCGGAGTACGCGTACAGCGTCGTCGCCTCCTGTCCGGTGGGCAGGTGGGTGACCTGGGTGACGGAGGTGACCCGGTCGGAGGCGTCGTAGGTGAAGCGGGTGATGTGGCCCATGGCGGTGGTGACTTGGGTGACGCGGCCGTCGGAGTCGTAGGCGTAGTGGATGGTGTTGCCGTCCGCGTCGTCCACCGCGGTCAGTCGAGGTGGGTTTCCGGTGCCGGGGGCGGTGTTTTCCACGTGGTAGGTGGTGGTGCGGCCGGTGTTGTCGACGAGTTTGTAGTTCTGCCAGGTCGGCCCGCTCTCCGCGGTCCGTAACTCGATCCAGCGGCCCGAGCGGGTGTCGGTGGCTTTGAACTCCCCGTACGTCGGCCGGGTGATGGTCACCGTGCCGCCGTTGCGTTCGGTGATCGAAGTGAGGCCGTCGGCGGCGGTGAACGTCTCCTTGCGGCCGTCGGCGCGCCAGGTGAGGGTGTAGACGCCGGCGCCGTCCTTGGTGAGGTCGACTTTGTAGCCCTTGGGGGTGGTGAAGGTGCCGTCGGGATTCTTGACGAAGCTGATCGTGTCGCCGGACTCGCCCTGGACGTCGACGGAGCCTGCCCACTCGCGAAGATCGCGTTGCAGGTTCGGGAGTTGGGCGCCCATTGCGCCTTGGCTCATGGTCCAGAACGAGTTGTACGTGCGGGTCGCGCGCAGGCGTTGGCCGGTGCCGGCGATGTCGAGGTCGGTGCCGGCGATCATCAGGTTACCGGTGGAGACGTCGACCTTCGCGACGGTGGAGTCGGACAGGCGGTAGGACCGGTAGGTGTGCCAGGGGACTTCTCCGGCGTCCCAGTCGACCGGCGTGAACGGCTGGACCCCGTCCCGGGCGGCGGTGACGGTGCCTCCGCGTGGGATGTTGGGGACGGGCTTGGTCACTCCTTCCGGGGCGGGCGGCAGGGGTTGGGTGGTGCCGTGCCCCCACTTGGGTTTGGTGGCGGCAGGCGCCTCGGGCGCGGCCGACGCCTGGAACGGCGTCAGGGCCACGACCAGCGCCAACGCGGTGAACGCGGACAGCGCGCCCGCTCGTATCGCGGTGCTTCCGGACCGGTCGGAGCGCTTGCGGGCACGCCGAACTCGGGTTTCCTTCATCGATCCCCCAGAGCCTGCGCACCCCACGGCGGGGTGCGAGCCCCAGAAGATTGACAGAGTCACACGAAGAAGTGACGGACTACCTCAAGGCAGGATTTCTGACGACAAACCAACCAGCCAATCCAGAAATTCATTCGCCCGATGACGCAAACAGTTGTCATCGGACAATTTTCAAGATCGACCCTCGGTGATCACATCACCACCTGGGGTTCTCTCGACTGCCCCACAAACGACGATTCAAGTGTGGAATTTCGGCCGCTCGGAAAGTTGGCCGGATTCGACGCGTCGCGAATTCCATCTTTAACATATCTTTGGCAGGCGATTTCCAAGCTTTCCCGCGATTGCTCTTGATACCCATAAAAATGCTCTAAAAAGGCACGGATCGGAGCACCGGCCGCGCCGGCGCCTCAGCCGATGGGCATCCGGAACCCCGTCATCGAAATCGAAGAGGTGGCCGTCGATCGAGTCGTCACGCACCACAGGCGGAACCCGAGAGGAACGACCCCATCGGGGTGTCCCGCCGATTCCGGATGGTGGTGCCACGTCCGCATCGAACGGTCCCACGCCCGGGGAGCCCAGTGGTCGACGTATCGGTGGCGTGCGGAGCCCGGGCTGCGGCTCGGCGCCCCGCCGGAACGGTGGGTGAAGAGACGAAGGCGACTCCTCCCCAGGGCAGGGAAGAGTCGCCGGCTTCCGAAGATGACCCGGACAAGGGGTGTGACCTGCGGTTCTCGTCATTTCGTCAAGCCGACGGTTCGCACCGTAGAGCGCATGCCGGCCCGCACCTCGACAACCACCCCTTGTCCCGGCGCCCGCGGGGGGATCGGGGATCACGAGATCCCGACCCGGATCCGGGCGCGGGGACCCTGGGCGATCAGGGACCGGAGGTGGGTGACGCGGACGGGCAGGCTCTCGTGGACGGCACGGGCGTTGAACAGTTCCCGGCGCAACTCCGCGGCGACGTGGGGCAGGTCCTGTGCGAGTCGGTTGTCCAGGACGAGCCACAGGTCGGGGCGGGTGGTGTAGCGGGCGTCCCAGGCGGGTCGGGTGGAGCCGATGAGGTGGCGGGGGCCGACGTGGACGCGGTGTGCGGCCCAGCGGGTCCAGTCCCGGAGCTTTTTCGTCAGCACGGGGTGGATTCGGTGTTGCGGTCGATCTCGACCAGGTGGCCGCCGGTGTTCGTGGTGACGACGGCGTCGGCGACGGGGTTGTGTTTGTCGAAGGGGTGGGCGACCTCGACCTGCCAGTCGGTGACCGGTCCCAGGCCGTGGCGCACGCACGCGGCCGCGGTGGCGGTGACGGCCAGGGCGTGGTCCACCAGGGCGCTGTCCAACGCCTTGCGGCCGGTCGCGGCGCGGGGGCGGGGCGGTGTCATGCCGGAGTCGTCCACCGCGATGCGGCCGGTGGGAGCCAGGTGCCAGACCAGGGAGTTCCCGACCCGGACCCGGTCGACCAGGCCCCGCTCGCGCAGGGCGGACGCCTCGCGGCGCACGACGTCCGCTGTCGCGGCGTGCGGGTTCACGAACCGGTGCAACTGCGCGGCGGAGGCCACCCGAATCGACGCCAGACTCAAGAGCACACCCTGCGCCACGGTCACACCCACCGACACCGCCGGCGCTGTGGACGCGGCCGACGGTGCGGCCATGGGCGCGGCTGGGCGCGCGGGCACCACAGGCTGCGGAGGCACGGTCGGCGGTTCGGCCACGGGTGCGGCCCAGGGATCGGTGGGTGCGGCGATGTGGGTGACGGGGTCGGTGGACATCGGGGCCTCCCGGAACGAGCTGATACGTGCCGGAAGGATGACGAACACCCCCTTGTCCTTCGTCTGTACAACGCTGTGACCGGCACGAACGCGCACTGATGCGACACCGCTCGACACTGGACAAGGGGACCCGATACACACCCTTTTCGCCTTGACCAGGATGGTCCGCGGCGGTTGCCCCCTTGACCAGCCCCTGTTGTCCCGATCGTCCGCATCGATTCGCACCGCACCGCACGACCCGAGCCGACCCGCTCAAGTCGCCGCACCGCCCCGCATCACGCGCGCACGTGCGGCGCGAGGCGGTGCGGGACACCGATGCGGTGCGTCCGCCGCCTGCGCACGGTGCGGTGCGCCGCTGTGCTCCCAGGCGGTGCGTGCGCGCACGGTGCGGTGCGCGTCCGTGTGATGGTGCGGATCTACCAGGGTTAGACGTCGTCGTCCTCGAACCAGGCGTCCGCCGCCGGCGGTGCGGCGAACCCGGTTCGGCCGGGCGTGCGAGTCGTCCCCGTCTCGATCGGCGCGAGTGCCGCCGTCGCCGAAGCGACCGCAGCCAGTTGGGCCAGGCGTACGCGGGGCGGTCGCGCGTTCAGCGGGAACCACAGGGCTTCGGCCGGGGAAGTGCCCGAGGTCCACACGCCGGTGGCGATCGGGACGGTGGTCGGGGTGCGGCGCAGCGCGGTGCGGGCTTGTGTCTCGCGGCCGGCGGAGGCGAAGACGAACAATACGAGGGGGCGTTCGTGGCCGAAGAGTTCGTCGGCTTCCCATCCGTCCGCGGCGTGGGGGTCGAGCGAGAGCAGGGTGGCGTAGCGGTCGATCTTGTCGGCGAGGAGGGTCAGGCGTTCGGTGCCGGTGTCGTACTCGAGGGCGAGGGTGGTTTGGGCGGGTCCTTCTCGCCAGATCAGGACAGTCGGGACGTGCGCGGTGCGAGTAGACGCCGGGTTCGGGCATCTCCCGTTCGCTGAGCCAGCGTTCGACCTCGGTGTCGGGGTGGGTGCGGGCGTGGGCCTCCAGGGCAGTGTGGAAACCGTTGACGCCCAAGAGGTGGCGGAGCCCGCTGGGGGATTTGAGGCCGAGTTCGCGGTCGCGGCGGGCCCGGCGGATCGCCGGCTTCGTCTCCTGTTCCGCGTCGACGGCCACCACTGCGGCGCCGGCCGGGGCCAGGACGAAGTGCGAGGGATACGAGCCGCGGTCCGCGCGGGGCCGGAAGCGGTCGACGGCCTGCATGATCTCCAGAGGGCGGGTCGGACCGGGACAGCCGGGAGGAGCAGGTCGTGAGAGATGACGGCTGACCGTGGCAACGCGGGTGTGGACATCAATCCCCCGACGGCCGCCGGAGGGATTGGAGAGAGAACATTTCTCTACAAACAGTCCGGGACACCACCAGCCTGCATACAGGCACTGCGACCTGCGCGGACGTGGGGAGCACCCCGGACGATGAGAGCGTCCGTCGGAGTTGCCACCCGGTTTGCCGCCCGAGTTGCCGGGGGCACGTCCGAGGACGAAACCGGCACCAACCGGATGCGACGACGGGGCGCGGGCGAGCAATCGCCGGAGGGGGAATCCGGGGGCGCGGCGCAGACTCGGGCAAGACCCGACGGCGGCCCAGCGGTCCGCTACGGCAAAAACACCGGCGGATGGGACCCGCGATCGGCAACACGCCCCGAACGCGGACGACTTCCAGTAGGCACCACGGGTCCCCACCAGCGCAAGACCTTCATCGGGCGGTGTGCGGCGGTGCCCTCCCCGCGCTCGCCGCGCCGCCGGATACTCGCGCGGGGGCGGTGTCCGGCCATGCCTATCCCCCAGGAACGCGGCCCTGCGCCGACCGAAGGTTTGTAACTCTACGGAGTCGAATGATTATGAAATAACTCTTGCTCTAATGAGAAAAAGAGGTAAGTCTTGGAACGTTCGGTCGATCGACCGAAATCCACGCCCCTCGGGGAGAGTTGTGTCCGAATCCAAGAAGTCCCTGGCATGCATAGTGTCCGTCAGCCAAAGCTGGAGTTCCGTCCTCAAAGGCGAGCGCCCAGCCGAAGAAGTCGTGCTCGGAAGCTGGAGCCCGCTCGCGGGCCGGAGCACCACGACCCTGATGTTCGACCCCCAGGACGTCGGCGTCGTCCTCGCCCACTGGCGCGGAAAGATCGTCGACGCCTACGAGGTCGACGGCTACACCGACGTCACCGAAACCGAAGGACACCCCCGACTGCGCGTGCGGTTCACCGCCGCGAAAAACAACTCGTGGACCCACATGATCGGAATGGACAGCCCTCTCCACTGGGCCCAGGGTGACGGTGCAGCCGTGAAGACACTCCCCATGGCTGACCTACCCACCGGTGCCGCGCTCGTCGACCGGCGGCCCGACGGGCGCCGTGCGGTCCTCGGCGACGCGACGATCACCGCCCGCGAGGACGGCACCCTCGTAGTGTCGGTGCCCGCCTCGATGCCCGTGCTCGTCCTCACTCACGCCTGAACCCAGCTGAACATGTCCCGGACGGGCTCGCGCCCGTCCGGGACGAGTCGGTCGTCGTCCCGGTTTGTCGGTCCCACCAGATATGAGTGAAGCGGTGCGTGATTGCACCGAAGTCCCTTGGCCCGCCGATGGAATCGGCCGGGCTTTCGGCTCCGGTAAAGGCAGGCGACATCCGGCAACGGTCTTTCACCCGCGCGAAGTTGGTGCTGAACGTCGACAGTCGGGAAACCCTTGTCCGGTGATGGAGCACGTTGGGCCGCGGTCGGGTACCTGTCAACGGGTCACGCCACTCGATCTGCCGGCCCACTCCCGACCGCGCCTCGGTCACGTGGTGGTCCGTCCCCGGCACCGAGGTGTCGCCATCATGTGCGGCCCCGACGCGCGGGGCGCGGGCGGCACGTGCGCCGATCCGAGGCCGATCGGCGTCGGAGACGAGGCGGCGTCCCGGTCCGTCCGGCCCGGACGAACCGGCGAGGCAGGCCGCGCTTAACCGGGCCGAGCGCACCGTGGCGATGATGTGGGTGAAGCCGGTGAGTCAAGTGCCCCCGAACCGGAGTCGGTTCGGGGGTGACGCGGCACCCGCCCCTTCCTTATGGTCTAGACCTATGACCAGACGATTAGGCGACGCCGTCCGCGGGGCAGTGGTGATCGCGCTCACGGCCACGCTGACCGCCGCGATTCCGGCCGAGGCCGCCCCTTCACGACCACCGACGCTCACCTGGACGACCTGTCCGCCCGACCCCAACGGCGTTCCCGTCGACCCGCGACTACGGTGCACGACGTTGCGTGTACCGATGGACTACCGTGCCCCGTCCGGCCCGACGATCGAGATCGCGGTGTCCCGGTTGGCCACGGCCAAGTCGGGGCTGCGCCGCGGCATCCTGCTGCACAATGCGGGCGGGCCCGGCGCGGCGAGCCTGAACCGGCCGAGCACGTTCGTCAACCTGTATCCGCAGGACGTCCTGGACCGCTTCGACCTGATCGGCTTCGACCCGCGCGGTCTCGGCTACAGCACGCCGATCACGTGTGGACGCATCACCCAAATCACCAACGAGCGTCTCTTCCCGTTTCCGGCGCCGGACGGATCGATCGCGGACAACGCGGACTTCGCCCGTACTCTGGCGCGCGACTGCCTCGCCAACGGCGGCGCCCTGATGCCGCACGTGACCACGGCCAACACCGCGCGCGACATGGACCGGATCCGAATCGCCCTCGGCGAACGCAAGCTCTCCTATCTCAGCGCTTCCTACGGCAGCTACTTGGGAGCGGTGTACGCCGAACTCTTCCCCGATCGCACCGACCGGATCGCCCTCGACGCCAACGTCGACCCCAACGCCACCTGGCACGATCGATGGGCGTCCTGGGACCCTGGGTTCGACACGCGGTTCGGGGACTTCGCCGCCTGGGCGGCCGAACGGCACGACACCCTCGGCCTCGGCACCACCCCGGACGCCGTACGCCGGGGCTACCTCGACACGGTCCAGCGCCTCGATCGCTCCGGCATCCCCCGGGACAACGACACAGCCGTACTGCTCGCGGTGACCTGCGGAGACAGCCGTGCCCCGCGCGACATCGCCCACTACCAGCGCGAAGTAACGCTCAACCGGGCCCTGTTCCCGATCCTGGGCGGCATGGGCACCAACATCTGGCCGTGCGCGTTCTGGCCCGAACCGGTCGAGCCGGCCGTACGGATCACCGACCGCGGAGCGAGCAACATCCTCCTGCTCCAAACCACCCGGGATCCGGCCACGCCCTATCCGGGCGCACTGCGCATGCGCCTCGCCCTGGGCAAGCGGGCACGCATGATCACCGTGGACGGAGGAAACCACGGCGCCTACGACCCCGAGGCGCCGTCCTGCGCGCTCACCCGAGCACACGACTTCCTGAGCACCGGAACCCTGCCCCCGCGCGACCTGTTCTGCTTCCACGACCCGTCGATCGCACAGGACGGAAGCCGGCCTCGCGGCGCAACCCTCCACGCGCCTCGCCCACCGATCGGTCCGTTCTGACCCCACGCGCGTCGCGCACCGATCGACCCCTCCCGACCCCGACTCCCCGGCCCGCCCGACACACGCCCTCGACCGGCTCCGAAGCCCGATCGAGGGCGCCTCGTCGTCGACCGGTGCCGGCCGTTTCGCCGACGCCGGGTCACTGTCCTGCCGGTCAGTTTGCGGGCGGTCAACGCGGTTGGCAGAGCGGGGAGTTGCGCCCGGTGCGTGAGGGCCGTGCTTTGCAGAAGGGCCGGGGAGTACGTCAGTCGTCCGAGTTTCGACAGGTAGGTGTCATCGGGGAATATGCGGGCCATTGCGCGATACCGGTCCGACGGCATCGACGCTTTCGGCCGTCGCACGGCGATTCGACCGTCTCGGAAGTCGGGTGCTCGTCCGCTCAGTGCCGGTCCGTTCCGGGTACTCGAGGAGAGGGCGAGGGCGGCGTCGGCCTCGTCCAGGTGCCCGGGGACCAGAACCGGGCACCTGGACGAGACGGGAGTTCCATATACGACTACGCGCCGAGCTCCGGTCGCGCATCTTCGCGAGAACGGGCCGGCCCGCGTCCCTCACGCACTCGCCTGCCGACGCCTGGTCATGACCGGCGATCCCTCCCCGCTCGACGCCTACTTCGCGGCTGCGGACATCGACCCCGCCGGCGGGTTCGATCGTGAGGAGGTCGCCATCCGGCACCGCACAATCCAGCAGGAACGGATGCCGGAGTGGACGGCCATGGGAGTTCACGGGTTCGACGAGGAGTGACCGTCACCCACTTCGTTCTCACGCGAGCTTCGGCGACGATCGTGAACGGCACTGTCCGCGAGTGTTCTGCGCCTGGCCCGGGCGGTCCCTTTCACTGTGGGATATGGAACCGGTCGACGCCGACGAGTACTTCGGGAAGGTGCTGCGGGGGACGCCGAGCGGCACCCGGCGACCTTGCTCCGTCGTCTTGCGAACCGCTCTCGATCGGTAGCGGCGGAAGCCAGGCAGCGTCGTCAGAAGCTCGCCTGGCATTCTGCCCGCATGGACGCTGACACCCCGATTCCGGTCCACATCGACAAGGTCATGGACGGGCTGGCGATGAACCCGGCCTTGCCGGCCTCCATGGTCCGGCGACTGTTCGCATGGCGACGGGGAGGGGGCAACGTGGCGAGACGCCAAGACCTCACCGAGGACATGATCGCCGAGATCATCGCGATCGACGACCACTGGCTTCTGCACAGCCTGGCGCTCAACGACCGGCTGCCGGACCGGTTCCGCCTCGGCTTGGCCGGCCACAGGGACAATGCGGTGCGGTCCGCGCTCGTCATCCACGCGGCGACCGCACCGAGGCAGATGTTCGAGAAGCTCATCGACGATCCCGATCCCAAGGTCCGCGAATACCTGGCCAAGGGCGATCACACGCCGCCCGACCTCCGGGGCCGCCTCGCCGCCGACCCCGATCCCGCGATCCGCGCCGCGTTGGCGAAGCACTGGCCACAAGCGCCGGAGTCGATTCGTCGGATCCTGCTGACCGATCCCGAGCCGGGCGTGCGCGCCGCGGCCTGTTCGACGTACTTCGCGCGTCTGCCGCATCCGATACCGCCCTCGGACCTGCTACCGGCCCTGTTGGCAGACCCCGCGACCCGGGCGGGCGCGGTGATCCACGTCGTTCTCGACGCGAAGACCCTCCGGAAGCTCGCCGAGGACCCGGACAGTGAGGTGCGCGCTCAGCTCGCCCGACATCCCGAACTGCCGCCGTCGGTCCGCGACGTCCTTGCCGTCGATCCGGCTTTGAACGTCCGGGTGCAGGTCTTCGCTCGGCCCGACACGCCGGAGCACGTGCGAGCGCAGATCCACGCGTCCGTCCATGAGATCGCCCGTTCGACGGCGGACCCGGGCCCCGACGCCACCGACGAAGCACTCCTCCAGTCGTTTCGAGACGACTTTGCCCCCACCGAACTGCGGATCCTGCGGTTGGACTGGGTCACGGCCGATCCGCTGCCACACATCGACTCGCCCTATGTCGGCTGCCGAGTCTCGGCGGCCCTCGGCAAGACCCTTCCCGCCGGCGCGGTGGCCCGGCTGCTCGACGACGAGGAGGAGATGGTCCGCCTCACCATGGCAGCCGGCGCCCCGCACCTGGTTGATCCGGCGACCGCCGAGAGCATCGAACGCCGCTACCGCCGGCGGGACAAGTTCACCTTCTGGTGGGACATGAAGGAGGTCCTGACGTTCCCTTCGGAAGTCCTGCGCCGCTTCGCCACCGACCCCGAGCCCAGGCTCCGGTCCTTCGCGCCCCGCGATCCGAATCTCCCCACGGAAATCGCCGAGAAGCTGGCATCCGACCCGGAAGACCGCGTCCGCCGAGCTGCTGCACCCCACCGCAACCTCCCGCTCCCGGCCCTTCTCCGACTCCTCGCCGACCCCTCCGAGCGCGTCGCGGAGGCCGCCGGGACTTCGCCGTTCCTTCCCGTCGCGGGCATGGAGCGGCTCCTGGCCCTTGCGGACCTGTAGCCGTCGAGTCGCCCAGACTTCGTGCCGCCCCTGATCGCCCCCATGGGCGGCACGAAGAAGAGCGGCGCAGCGGTCAGGCCACGCAGGAGGCATCGTGTTGCGTCACCAGGGGCAGGAGGCCACGGCGCAGCGGGTGACGCCGGAGGCGGCCGCGCGGGTGAAGGCCACCGGGTTGACGACGCCGGAACAGGCCGCGGCATACGCCCAGATCGTGCACAGCCGCCTATACGTGTGCGGGTGCCGGGGAGCGTGCGAACGCGTTGGAGTTGATGGCCGACGCCGAACGCGCCGTGTTGCGGGTGCCGTCCGAGCCCGAGGCCCGGACGGTGTTCACGGTGACGCCCGCGTCGGTGGGGTTGTACGGGGTCGGGGTGCTGTACTCCCTCGGCGAAGCCGGCGCGGCCTTGTACTCCGGCCGCGACCTGCAGCCGGGGCAGTTCCCCACCGCCGAGCCGCCCGGGCGCCTGCACACCGATCGCGCCCGCGCGTGGTGGCAACTCGGCAGGCCCGAACAGACCGCCGTCGAACTCGCCGCCGCCCACCGCGAGGCGCCCGGCGAAGTGCGCGACCGGCCCTCCATCCGCCGCATCGTCACCGACCTCGCCCGACGCCACCCGAACGCCGTCGGGGTCCGTGACCTACGGGCGGCCACCTGGGCGCGCTGAAGTCGCCGCGCCCGCACATCTGTTCAGCGTTCGGCCGGGCCGTTTCGTTCGGATCACATGCCGTCGGCTCGGTCCTTCCCGACGAGGTGGCTCACGTTTGCGCAGGGTTGTCGATCCGGTGCGGACGAACTCGGTTGACGAGGTCGGCATCATGCCTGGCATGGGCACAGACATCACCGGCTTCCTGGAGTACCGGGCGCCGCAGGGCGATCGGGAACCGACCTGGTACACCGCGCACAACCTCGGCTCCCTTTACGGGAACCGTGACTACGATGCGTTCGGTTGTCTCTTCGGAGTCCGCAACCATGCGAACTTCCGTCCCCTGGCCGCAGACCGTGGTCTGCCGGCCGATGCCTCGGCCACGGTGAGTGCGCGGTTCGCGCAGCTGACCGAGTGGTATGGCGAGGACGGCCTTCACGGCACCACATGGATCACGTGGGCCGAGGTGAAGGCGGTGGACTGGGACGAGCGTGCGGAGAGGCCGGACAGCCGGCTTCACCAGTACCGCCGGACCGCGAACGGGCTCAGGCTGACGGGCAAGTCGTCCTGGAGTGCTGCGTTCGCCGAGGCCGTCGGTCTCCGGAGAGGGGAAGAGCGGGAGTGGCCCGAAGGAAGTGAGTGGCTCGTCGGGGAAACGCTCTACAGATCGGTCACCCTCCGCCGCAAGGACGCCATCACCGAGACCGGGGAGTGGCAACCCGTGTGGAAGGCCATGGAGTCGCTTGCAGCACCGTACGGTGACGACAACGTGCGCTTGGTCGTGTGGTTCGACGACTGAGCAGGACCGCCGCACGGGGCCGATCCGGGCCATTTGCGCACCGCAAGTCGACCCACCGCACGAGCCGCACGACGCGGGTCGGCGGGGTGAACGGTGCCTCGACCACGTCCTCCCGCCGGCCGTCCACCGCGGATGGGGTGTCGTGGACCTCGATGGTCAGCCCGACGTGGCCGGTGTGCATACCGGTTACCCGGAACAGGAACCCCTCCACCGCGGCGCCGCACAAGCCGTTCGCCTGACCCGCCCAGTGCTCCCCCTCGATCACCGCCCCGTCGACGCGGCTGTCGAGGTACATCTGCGAGTACGCCACCCGCACCGAACCCTCGAACACGTCCGCAGCAACACTCCCCCGAACGTCACCGACCCCGCATCCTCGCCCCGGGCAACCAGGCGTCATGCTGCCGCACGGCACGGACAACAACGTCCTCCCGCAACCGACGAGTTCGCGGCACGAGGGTGTACGACACGTCGGGTCCAGCGGAGAACACCCGATCACGACGCCGCCGACAACACCGGACTGGTCCGCTTCACCACGTGTCCACGCTCCTCGACGGATCGTTCGACACGCCGGCAACGCGCGCCAGGACATCACGGCACATGAACTGCAGTTCCTCGTCGTCGGCGAGGTTGGCGTAGCGACCGCTGCGGCGGGGCAGCGCGAGTTCCGCCCGGATGCGGGGCAGGGCCGGCGCGGCGGCCGGTCCCATCCGGTTCAGGCAGGCCAGGACATGGTTGGAGGTCGTGTCGTTCCTCGCCCAGGCGTCAGACAGCGTGTGTAGGACGAGTTCGGCCTCGGTCTCGCCCGCGATGTCCCACAGCGCAGCCGCGGCGTGGACACGGGTCCACTCGTGTCCGTCGTCCGACATGGCTCGCAGACGCGGCAGTACGGCTCGGGCGGGCGGGCCGATCCGGCCGAGAACTTCGATCGTCTCGTGATTTCGTTCGCTGTCGAGCAGCTTCTCCAGTCGGGGCACGACGTCTGCCGGGTCGCGTTCGAGCGCCCATAGGGCGGCGGTCGCGGCCGCGCGCACGTTCACGTCCGCTGCGTCGGCCAGGGGACGAATCACCCTCAGGGCCGCTGCGGCAGCGGTGCCGAAGGATGCGAGTGCGTCCAGGGCCGAGGCGGTGGTGCTCCACTGCTCGTGGCGAACCGCCGCACCGGCGAAGTCGGTGATCGCGTCGACGGCCGCCGGGTCGCCCAGCTCGGCCAGAGCGTGGAGGATGGCGCCCGCGCTCATGGCGGACCGTTGTCGCGCGAGGTCGATGTCGGCGAGGCGGCGGGACAACCGCGGCACCAGTTCGTCGGCGGCCACGCGCAGATGTCCGGCGACCTGTTCGGCGCGCCAGGCGTCCACGTCGTCGTCCAAGGCCGTCAGCAGTGCGGGCACCGCTCGCACGTCCCCCAGGCGTGCGAGTGCCATGACGGCTTCCTGATGGGCGCGGCGCAGCAGTGGGTGCGGGTGCGCCCATGCGTCGGGTCCGTGGGTGGTGCGTTGTGCGGTGACGTATGCGGCGAGGGCTTCGCGGGCGGGTTGGGCGACCGGTGCCAGGGCTTGGAGGGTTTCGGCCGCTGCTGCGGCGGTGTACGCGTCGTGTGGCAGCAGGCAGTTCGCGAGCAGCAGGACGAGTTCGCGGTGGTCGCCTCGCCAGGTCGTGATCAGGTCCCGGGCCATGCGGATCGCGTCGTGGCGGGTGGCGGGGTCCGGGCTGCGGAGTTGTTCGGTGAGCAGGGTGGTGCGTTCGGGCAGGCGCGCGTCGAGGGCGTCGTGGAAGGTGCGCAGCAGGGGTGTGGTGGGTGCGTGGATACGGTTGTGCCGTTCGAGGTCCGCGAACGCGGCGGCGATCTGCGGTGGAACGTCCTCGGACGTCGGGGTGTCGGTGCCGGTGGTGCACGCGCACGTTCCGAAACGGCCTTGGCATCCTTGGACGTCGGCGTCGTGGCGCGGTGGGGGGGTGAGTTCGCGCAGGAGGTCGATCGCCGTGGGCACGACGGTGTCACCGATGTCCTCCGGGGCGCAGCGGGCTCGGTGGACGATGGCCGCGAGGCGGATGCCGGGGTCTGCGGTCGTGTCGTCCGTGAGGGTGTCGAGCCATGCCATGGCGGGGGTTCGTGCGAGCGGCAGTCGCAGCGCGAGGTCGGCCGTGGTCCCTATGATCCGCAGTCGTTCCTCGATCCCGTTCTCGACGGGCAACCGTTCCCGCAGGATCGTGAGTGCCCGGTCGGTGTCGTCCAGGAAGAGGCCGAGTGCCTCGATCGCCGCGCTCCGTACCCGGACATCCGGGTCCGCGGCGTAGGCGACGAAGGCGTCGGCGCGTTCGCGCATCAGCGCGGCGCTGTCGGCGGTCGCCGTCGACAAGGTGCCGTCGGGGGCGATGTAGACGGTGTCGCCGCGATCGACGGCGGCGCGGCCGATGCTGAGGAGCAGTGCGACGATCGAGGCGCGGTCGGGCGTCGCGGGATCGTCGGCCATGTCGAACAGGAACGGAAGGCTCGCCACGGTACACGGGTACACGTCGCCTTGATGATGGGCCGCGCCGTAGAAGTCGTCGAGTGCTCGGCTGCGAATCTCAGCGTCCGGCGAGGTCATCGCCCGCAACCACACCGGGACGTCGTCGGCCGGGCCGTAGGCGTGGCCCATCGACGACCAGGCGATACCATCCAAGTCGTTGATCATGCGCGGCACCATGCCGCAGGGCACCGACACCGTCCCCTCCCCGGACGAGCAACGCGGCGTATTCCCCCCGTGGGGCGCGGCGAGTGTCGGATACCGGGCCTACGGTGTGTGGATGGGCGCCTGCGACTGCGGGTGTCGTCGTCGCGGATCAACCCGACGCCCCGGCCCCGCTCGAGTGGATCGGCCGCTACGCCGCCGAAGTTCTACGGACGGCTGCGCGCGTCAGGCATGCTCAGGGCGGGGCGCGTGTGGGGGTCGGCGGTCGTCCCGAACACTGCCGTCGGCTCGCCCGACGCCCATCGTGGGTCGTCGGGGCGCGAGCTACCTTCGCGGGGCGGGCCGGTCGGGGCCGGGGGCACGCATTCGAGAGGGGTCGTGGGTGACGAGGTGGCAGGACGATCCGGTGTATCGGGCGATCGAGCGGGCGTTCCCGGGCGGCGGGCGCGTTCCCGCCTTTGAACGCGGCGCGTTGGCCGGTGTCGACGTCTCGGCGTATCGCGCGTTGCAGTGTGGCCAGTGACGGAACGGCCGGCGGGGCCGTGCTCGTGTTCCCTGTTCCTGTGGTGCGGTGTGTGGCGGCCGCAGGGGCCTCGGCGATCAACTCGCGGTGCTCGGCTGCCGCGTTCCCGCCCCACAGCGCTGGCCGGACGTGCAGGTCGGCGGTGATGGTGAACCGTGGCCGTGGGCGAGGGGCGGTACGGCCTTCCTCACGGGCCGTCTGCAGCCGGCGCTGCAGGGTGCGTGGTGACTTCCCCGCTGCGGCTGCCGCCAGTCGGAGGTGCTCGGGGGTCAACGCGCCCCGAGCTCCCAACCCCGTGAGGCGGACGATCACTTGTTCCCGTGCCGCAGCTGCCGGCACCACACCCGTCGCCCACAGGTCGTCCTGGGGCACGTCGATCACCACCGCTCCCCTCTTCCCCCTTTTTCCTGCCCCGCCCCGAGAACCGGACGATGTGGCTCTCGGAACACCGGCTTCCTCCGGAAAGACGGAACCCACGCCACGATGACGCCGAAAAGGGCATTCCGATGACGCGGGCACGACGTTCCGATAGAAGTCGGACACCAGGGGGCGGTCCAAAGGAAGTTGCAGGACACCGACCTGCGGAACCTTCGTTTCCATGACGCCGCAAAACCGCACCGAAATAACTCGACCAGGGGCCCTGCCTGGCTGCGACCAGACAGACCCGTCACACCATCGACGACATATCCACGCGGCCAACCACGACACCCAACCTCAACATCACAAACCGATCCACAAGCGGCCTGGACGCCCTCCTGCGGCCCTCACGCACCCCGACTGCCCATCCCACCAGGGGCCTCGGGCAACACCGCACAGCACCATCGACAGCCCGGCGCGCTGCGGAACACGGTCGAGCGCTGCATCAACCAGCGTTAGCAGTGGCGCGGTCTTGCCAGTCGCTATGACAAGAACCCCACCGTCTACCTGGCCGGACTCCATCTCGCCGCCATCTTCATCCGGTCAGAAAGGTGACCAGATGAAGGAACCTACCTATACCCAGCCCTCATCGAGGTGGATCGTCCAGGTATTTCCCACTGTCCGGTTCAGTTCGACCAGGGCCGCAACCTCCGCGATGACTGTCGGCGCGTCGGACAGTCGCAACGGGGAGTCCGGGACACCGCGCCGGCTGTATGTCGGCAACTCGCCGCTACAGCGGAAGGCGTGGAGCGGCAGGGAATCACGGTTGAACCACGTGGGTCGGTGTTCCTCCGCCCATGTGGATGCAGCGTCGATGCGGTCCACATGCGCAAGCAGGTGCTCCGGGGCGGGCCCGTCGCAGAACTGCACGAGAAATCCCCCGGCGTCTACGGCCCACCAATCCCACGTGAATCCAGGTCGAGGGTGCCGCAGGATCGTCGCCATGTCAGCACCGTATCCAGGGCGGCCGAAGCATGGTGGCGGTGATCCACCGGAAACGGCCGCTAGCGCCTGGCAACGCCCTCAACGTCGCGCTGGAACCGGCCGGCCTCGCCGACCTGGTCGTCGTCGCCGCCGTGTTGGAGCACGAGCGCGGCGCGAGCTGGGAACAGATCGCGGAGGGCGCCCATCTCGAGGAGGCCCGGGCCTGCGAGCGGTGGAAGGGTGACGTGCGCGTGTGGACCGCACCGGGTGTCGCAACCGGGCCGCGCCACCCACCTCGCCGGCCTGGCCCATGACATGGCGAAGGAGGTCTGCCGCGCGCGTCGAAAGCTCGGCCGGGTCGATCCCGACCATCCCGATGCGGTTCAGCCGAGGAACCAGTGGAGGAAGATCGCGCAGTTGCCGTCGCCGAGTTCGGCGGCGGCGACCTCTTTGATGTAGTCGCCGAAGCGGGCTTCGGTGACCCCCCGGGTCGGTACGCCGTGGGGCCAGCGGTGGGTGGCGGTGAACGGGCTCATGTGTTCCGGGGTGTAGCCCGGTCGCAGTTCGGCCGGCAGGCCGGTCTGGCGCAGCAGTTCGGGGATGCCGGCGCATGTCGCGTGGTAGGTGATGTCGAGGCCTTCGCCCATGGGGTTGCCGGCCCAGAAGTAGTGGATGTCGGCGGCGTCGGGCGGCAGGGTGACGCCTGTTCGTTCGAGGGCCTGTTTCAGGGACGTGTTCGGGTCGCTGCCGCGTTCGGCGCGTGGATCCTTTTCCGGACCCTGCCATGGCGCCCAGTACAGGATGAGGCCGCCGGCGAGGAGGGCGATCGCGACGAGCAGGAGCAGTGATGCGGTGCGGGGACGGACGGTCCGGTTGCGGTTCACGATTTGGCCGGTGCCGGGGTCTCGACCCAGAAGGTGGTGCTGCCGCGGACGTCGTAGTCCTGGGCGAGTCCGGTGGCGTTGAGGCGGGCCAGGTCTTCCTGGGGGACGTCGGTGAATTTCAGGTCGATGTCGGCGCGGGGTTTTCCGCCGGGGTTGCCCCAGTCGTAGCGTTTGGAGACGTCGACGCGGATGTCGCCGACGATCTTTCCGTCGATTTCCTTCACGTCGCCGCTGATGCGGTACTGGTATCCGTTGAGGGCGTAGTACCAGTCCAGGAGTTCGGGTGAGGCGGACTTGCCCTGTTGTTGGAGCGCGGTGATGTCCTCGTGGATGGCGCCGGCTTTCCACTGCGAGTCGAATCGTCCCTTGCCGGCGTTCTCGGCGATCGCCCGGTCGATGGCGCCCTTGAGTCCCGGGACCTCGCGGATCATCGTCTGGGGGTCGAACTCGACCGGTGTGCCGGTGTTCTCGAGCCAGTGGTTGAGGAACTGCACCGCTCTCGGGTTGCCGAGCCCGGCTTGGCCGCCGAGCATGAGTTTGGCCAGGTTCAGGGTCCGGTGGTCCTTGTCGGTGGGGTCGTCGACGTCGTATCGGCGCAGGTCCGCGTCCATGACGGGTGGGGCCGGTGCGCTTCGGCCCGGTCTCCCTTCAGGGCGTCCAACGCCTGCCGGGCTGCGTCGGCCGCGCCGCCCCAGATGACCGGTCATACCGTCCAACCAGGCGACATCCACGACGAACTGTTCCCCGGCCATCGCACCCCCGCGCGTTTTCCGTCACCGGACGACTACTCTGCGGACGCTACCAGTCGCATCGGCTGTCGGCGGCGGCGAACTCGGACTTGGGCTCGGGCTCGGGCTCGGGCTCGGCGAACGGGTTCCCACGCGGTCGCCCCTCGAGGCCGCCGGTCGGTCGGCGGCTGCGGTTCCCGGTCGGCGGCGGGCGAGGGGGCAAGGCGTTGCCGGGCATCCCGGAGGGCGAACTCCACGTACGGGACCGGGCCGGCCGACCGCGGGGTTCGGTGTGTCCCGACATCGAACCGCGTGATCCGCTCGATGTCGTCCGCGACGAGGGCCGGACGCCGTCTCCGCGGACATCACCACGTGCCGCTCCAGGTCGACGGTGCCCTCACGTGGCCGCACGGTAGGCGATCAGCCGGCCGGTTCCGGTGTGGTCACCGCGGCGGGTGCAGACTGCCGTGCCGCGTCGTCCGGTGGAGGGATCGTCGTCGAGGGGGTGCGGGTAGGGCAGTGTGGTGGTGTCGCCGGTGTGGATGTGGGTGGTGAAGGCGGCGCCGTCCCACAGGTGGACGACGGCGCCCAATGGCGCGGTGGTGATGGTCGCCTGTGCCGGTGCGGCCTCGAGTGTGGTGTGGGTGGTGCGGCCATTGAGCGGGGCCGTGTACTGGTCCGGTTCGAGTCGGCAGTCCTCGGGGGCGCGACCGGGCGGCCAGTCGGGTGCGGTGATGCCGCGGGTGGTGGCGGGTGCCTGCCCGGTTCAGGAGGATGGAGCGCGGTGCGGGTTGCGGTAAGACGGCCACGAACTTCGACCCGTCCCTGTCGCCTCCGACTCCGGGTCGGGCTCGCGGGCTCTCAGGTGGACGTCGGGGCCGGTGCCCAGGGGTCGTCCGTCCGTGGTTCGGGGGCGTCGGGGTGAAGCAGCCTGCGAAGGCAGAGTCCGAGTGCCTCGTCGCCGTTGTGGTCGATCCCGCGCATCCACGGCAGTGGCGCCATCAGTCGGGCCGTGGCGTCGGTCGCGCACTCGTCCACTGTGGTGAGGAGTTCGTCGGGGGCGGGCGCGTCGGTCAGGCACAGCCAGCCCAACGCGGCGCTCACGCGCACTTCGGGTGGCGTGCCGGGGTCGGACCACAGCGTCCTGGTCCATGCTGCGCCGGTGGTGGCGGGGTGCTCGCGGGCCGGTTGCGCGACGGCGAGCACCAGGGCGGCCCGCACGGCCGGGTCGTCCTCGGCGGGCAGGCGCGCAAGGAGGGCGCCCCGGATGTCCTGCACGCGCGCGGAGGCGGCGGCCAGGACCTAGGCGGCCGCGGAACGCACATGCGGGTCGGGGTCCTCGAGCAGCGCCGTGACGAGGTGCGCGTCTGCGGCGATGGCGGCGCGGGCGGCCTGGAGCGACCCGTGTCCCGGGTATCCGCTCGGTTCGTGAACCCACATGTCGTCGGCATGGCAACGCTCGGCAGCTCCTCGCGCGTGCACAGACCGGAGCCCGGGGCCCGGATTCCGGCGTGCGGTCTCGCCCGCCAGGACCAGGCTGTCGGCGCGGCGCGGCGCGGCGCGGTGGCGGTGTCGGGAGTCGGCCGCGATCCGCAGGAGGAACGGCACGACCAGCGCACACACCGACCTCGCACTGTTGGCCAACTCACAGCGCACCCCGCGCAGTCCACGACGCACCACGCGCGCCACGCGCCACCTCGGCATCGTCGGAGCACAGGAGCGCCACGTCCTCCCTGGTCTGGGGACCGCGCGGAAAACGGTCCCAGGGGAGGCGGTCATAGGCGAACGAGACCCAGGTTGCCCGGGAAACGGCCGCCATCACGGCGCGAACATCGAGCGGACCTCCCTCGTGCATCTCAGGCTCGCCGTCCACGAAAGCCCGCACGACCGCCCGGTGGACCGGATCGTTCTCCCACCCCGCCATCCACAACCCCCTCGGCACAGGAACGAGACCATCCACGGGCCGACAGGACCGCCGCGCCGGCGACCGCCGCGCCAGTATCACGTGCCTGAGCCGTCGCGGCATGCGGCGGCCCGGGGCCCGAACGCCGCGCGCCTACGCCGGGACGAGGCGCAGCACCGTCACGACCGAGCTGAACCGATGAACGGTCCGCGGTCAATCGTGTCGGGACCCATCATGCGGACCCGGCCGACACGAGGATCGCCCGTGAACACGGGTCCGATGGATCCGGCCCTGGCCCGGAACGGCGCAGGCGGGAGCACGGACCTCCTCGGGACGGCTCTCGCCGTCCGATTCGTGGTTCGGGTCCTCCCGTGAAGGCTCCTGTACTCGCACGTCGGGGCTCTCCGCGCCGAAGACGGTTTCGAGGGCCTTCGCATGCCCCGGCTCGGCCACATGCCTTCGGAACCGCGAACTCGGCGTGCGGGGTCGATGGCCTCCGTCTCCCCTTGCCTCCGCTCTACCCCCCGCTGGGCCCGCCGGCGAGGCAGAATCAAAGTGGGACCCGATTCGTCTCCTTATCCACCTATTCGGGTCGTTCGCGAGGACCGCCGCCAGGTCCCCCGCGAGGGAGGAACCGATGACCAGGACCAGCGCCGGCACCCGATTCGGCACCGATCGCGGCTTGGTGGGCCGCATGCTCGCCACCATGTTCCTGCTCGGGCTGCTCTATGTGGTCTTCGTGGGCGTGCTCGTGGTGATGCTCGGCCGGGCCTGGCCGCTCGCAGTCGTGCTGATCGGCGGTGTCTTCGTCGCACAGTTCTGGTTCAGCGACAAACTCGCGGCGTTCGCCATGGGCGCCCGCGAGGTCACCCCCGAGGAGCAGCCGGAACTGCACGGCGCGGTCGACCGGCTGTGCGCCCTCGCCGACATGCCCAAGCCGCGCGTGGCGGTCGCCGACTCCGATGTGCCCAACGCCTTCGCCACCGGCCGCAACCGAAGGAACACGGTCGTGTGCACCACGACCGGGCTGCTCCGCCGTCTGGAGCCGGCCGAGTTGGAAGGCGTCCTGGCGCACGAGCTCTCGCACGTCGCGCACAAGGACGTCGCGGTAATGACGATCGCATCCTTCCTCGGCGTCCTGGCCGGATTGCTCACCCGCGTCGGCGTACAGTTCGGCCTCTTCGGCGGGATGCGCCGCGACCAGAACACCGCGGTCCTGATGCTGGTGGTGACCGCGGTGAGCGTGGTGGTGTACACGCTGAGCTTCGTCCTCGTCCGAACCCTGTCGCGCTACCGCGAGCTGTGTGCCGACCGTTCGGCCGCGCTGCTCACCGGTCGACCCTCCGCGCTCGCCTCCGCCCTGACCAAGATCAGCGGCACCATGGCCCGGATCCCGACCCGCGATCTGCGCCGGGCCGAACCCTTCAACGCGTTCTTCTTCGCGCCGGCCGTCGCCTCCAAGGACAGCCTGGCGAACCTGTTCGCGACCCACCCGACGCTCGAACGGCGCCTCGAGCAGCTCGGCCGGATCAGCGCGGAACTCGGCGGTGCCGCCTGATGGGGCTGTTCGACTCCGTCTTCGGCCGAAGCAGGCCGGTGACGCCCGATCTCGACCAACTGTTCGGCCTGCCCTCGGCGGCCATCACCCTGGAGATCGCCGTCGGGTTCCACCCCACCGGCACCGGGTCGGTGTGCTTCGCCACCGTCGAGGGCGGCGCGTTCGACCAGGTGCTGCGCGACCTGAACGACTTGGTCGAGGGGTTGCGGAGCAGCCGGGACGAGTACGGGTACACGTGGCTGCTCGCAGAGCGCCCGCCCGAGGACGTGAGCACCCTGGTGACCGATCTGCATGCGATCAACAGCGCGCTCGAGGATGGCGGTTTCGGTCCGCAACTGCTCTGCTCACTGGCCGCGTTCGGGCATCCCGACGGCCGCCGGCTCGCCTTGGTCTACCTGTACAAGCGCGGCACCTTCTACCCCTTCGCACCGGTGCCGGGCGGGCACGAGAAGCGCGACACCGCGCTGGAGATCCAGGTGAACGCGGCGGTTTCCGACGATCTGCGGCTCGAATCCGACCTGTCCCGGTGGTTTCCGGTCTGGGGCGCGCCGGGTCTGTGACCGTACGACGGGCAGGTCACGGTCGGGGTCGCGGTCGCGGTCGCGGTCACGGTCGGGGTCGGGGCGCCGACGAGCGGGCGGGCGGCGGATCACGGTCCCGAAACGAAAAGCTGCCCTGCCGGCTCAGGGGCGGTCGTGAACCCACCCACCAGCTGGCCGAGCCCGCATCGCCCTGCCCGACATCCCCGCCACCATCGCCGACGGCCTCGGACACACCAGCCCCTCGCCGCTGACCTGGGCCGTCAACGCCAAGCTCCTGGACGCCGACGTGACCGTGACCGTGACCGACCAGGACATCACCACCGCCATCGCGTTGGCGTTCCGCCACCTCAAGACCGTGGCCGAACCGAGCGGCGCCTGCGCCCCGGCCGCCGTCCTTCGCGGTCTCCTCCCCCACGACTCGGGGATGATCGGAGTGGTGATCTCCGGCGGCGGCGTGGACCTGCCCACCTTCTACCGGCCGATCAACCAGGCCGCCCACCGGAAGGAACAGCCCGCACGTGTCCGACCAGTTCCCCACCGTCACGCAGTACGCCAGCCCGGACCTGATCGCCGCCATCGCCTACGAGGGCCTGCCCCGCACCGCCGATCCCCGCTGGGCCGAGTCCGGCGCCCCCGACCCCGACACATACGGCCGGTGGTGCGGCCACATGTGCGGCATCGCCTGCCTGCGCATGGCACTCCTGGCCCGCACCGGCGACGCACCCACCATGTTCGAACTCCTCGACGACGCACGGAAGTACGGGGCCTACACCGAGGACCCGGACACCGGAGCGATCCGCGGCCTGATCTACGCCCCCTTCGTCGAGTACGTACAGGACGTCCACCCGCTGGGCGCCGAACCGCACCCGACCCTGACCGTGCCCGGCCTCCTCGCCCTGCTCGACGGCGGGCGGCTGGTGATGGCCTCCGTCCACAAGGAGATCCGCCGCCCCGAGAACCCCGCCCCCGGCAAGGGCGGGCACCTCGTGCTCGTCACCCACCGCCAGGGAGACACCGTGCACTTCAGAAACCCGTCCGGACACACCGAGCAGGCCCGTACCGCCAGCCTGCCCACGGCCGAGTTCGCCGAGTTCTTCGCCGGCCGCGGCGTGTCCCTGATCTGAGATCACCGACGCCGCGTCGGGCGGTTGCGTCCCAGGCAGGTCTTCAGCCGTCGCCGGGCACCCGCGTACTCGTCCGCCCGCGCCGCCGCCGGCTCGGCCGGCGCCTCCGGCAACGGCAGTTCAGCACCATGAGTCGTGTACGCCGAACGCGCTACCGACCCGCCGCGTCGAGTTTGTGAGGGCGGTACCGCGTTCGGGATCAGCCGCCCAGGGGGACCGGCCACGACGGGCCGCGGAGTTCGCCACACCACACGGTCTGGGTGCGTCGACACCCGCGACCTCCCGTACAGGTGGGACTCGGCAAGAGCGAGGGCGAGGGCGAGGAGGATCGACGTCGACGCGGACGGCGCCGAGGTGACCGTGTTCTCCGCGCCCGACGTCCGCGAGTTGTCCGCCCGCCTGCGGGAGACATACGGCATCGGAAAGCCGGCCGAGACATCGACTTGGCTTGTGGACTGTCCGACCCGCTTTCACGCCGACGTCATCACTGTGGGCGTCGGTCCTCGACTGTCCAATGTCCAACCGTCACCGGTTCCCGACGCAGAGTCTCAAGCACCATGACGCGATACCTCACTGGCCCCGCCCTGACCGTGCTTCGAAAGGGTGTGACCGAACCGGAGGTTCGATACGTCAAGACTCTGCGAGGTCGTCGACAGAGCGGGGAGCGGGATGGGTTGGTTCCACAGGGAACGCATCGGATTCGCCAAGTTCGCCGAGGCGAACCAGACCGCGCTGCGCCGCACCGCCTTCCTGCTCTGCGGCGACTGGCATTTGGCCGAGGACCTCGCGCAGACCGCGCTGGAGAAGGTCTACGTCGCGTGGCCGAGGCTCGAGCGACAGGAGCACCCGGAGGCCTACGCCAAGCGCGTCCTGGTCAACGCGTTCCTGGACGGGCGCCGCCGCAAGAGCAGCGGCGAGATGACGGGCATGGATGCCGACGCACTGGCCCGCACCCCCGCCCCTGCCCATGGCGACCCCGAACTGCGGCTCACCCTCGTCGACGCGCTGCACACCCTCGAACCACGCGACCGCGCCCTGTTGGTGTTGCGGTACTGGGAGGACCTGAGCGTCGAGGAGACCGCACGGCGGCTGGGCATGGGTGGGTCCGCCGTCAAGACCGGCACGATGCGCGCACTCGCCAGGCTGCGCGAGCGCGTGCCGGAGCTGATCCGCGAGGGCGCCGCGGAGGGTCGGCCGTGAGGATACGGCGCACGGCGAAGCGGCCGGCGGCGGACAGAGCGGAACACATGAGAGGAACCGACGTCGTGGAAGGGCACGAAGTGGAGACCGAAGACCTGTTTCGCAGCGAACTACGCGCCGAACTGGACGAGTTGGTGATCCCGCCGGGCGCGGGGCTGGCTGCCCGGGCGGCCGAGGGCGGCCGCCGCCGGGCAAGGCGGCGCGCATTGGGGCAGACCGTCGGGGCGACCCTGGCGGTGGGAGTGATCGCGGCGGGCGTGCTGGGCGCGGCACAGCTGCGGACGAGTCCGGCGACCAAGGCGGGGCCCGCAGCGAATCCGTCGCCGTCCCGGATCGACGGATGGTTCGGTGGCGTGAACCCCGAACTGCCGGCGCAGCCGGTGGCACCGAATCCCCTCGCCGAGCGACTCGGTCCGGTCATCACGAGCCTGCTGCCCGGGGGGACGAAGCAGGTCACGACCAACACCGCCATCGACGGCGGCCTCTACGCGAAGGTCACCTGGGACACCGGCCAGGGCGTGGTCGAGGTGACCTTCCACATGGTGGGCAAGCGGTTCTTCGGGTGCACCATGGCCGACGGCAAGCCGAAGCCCAAGGAGAACAACTTCGGCGGCTGCCGCAACGCACCGGACGGAACGCTGCTCGGCACCTTCGAGAAGCCCTTTCCGGACAAGGGCATCGCCTGGAAGACCGTCAACTACGTCACCGGGGAGACCATGGTCGAACTGAGCTACGGAAACGGCGAACTGTCGGACAACGGCAAGCCCACCCGCAACACCCTGCCGCTGACCGACGAGCAGGCCCTGTCCATCCTGAGGAACCCGGCCTGGGCGCCGATCCTCGCCACCTACGTCCCGCCGCCACCCGCCGACCCCGCCACGCTGCCCACCCCGGGCCCGACGCGGTTCCCGATCGCCTCGCTCAGCCCGGCAGGGCAGCCCTGACCGACCCGCACGCACCGAGGGCGTCCCCGTCGCTCCCGGCCGGGGCGCCCCGGCCGGGACCGACGTCGCGCTCCTCGTCCTCCCCGGCGTCGGGCCACCGGCCGAAGGGGCCGGCGCCGCCGGGCCCGGCGGCGAGGACGCCCGCCCCCGTTGTGCTCCGCCATGGCCTTCAGAGCGCGCCAGTTCCCGACCAAGCCGATGCACGCGTTCTGGATCACGTCGTCCGTGTCGTGGTCGTCGCCCACGTAGGTGTACGTGACCCGGCACGCAGGTGTACGTGACCCGCTACGAATCGGGCCACACTCAAAGGATGGAGATCATCGAGGCACGCGGCTACCTCACCTTGCCGGGAGCGGGTGACGTGGAAATCGACCTCGATCCGTACGACTGGCCGCCGGCCGAGCACGTCGGTCCGGTCGCGCGAGGCGCGGTGATCGCCGACGGCCCGGAACTCGACGTCGGCACAGAGGGCGAACTGCACGTCGACGGCGAGAACACGGAAATCGGTCACCCGTTCACGGCCATCATGAACGCCGGCCGAGCCGACCGGATCCGCAGCCGCGAGAACAGGCGACGCACCTTCCGCGTACCGTTCATGCACGTTCGATGCACCCGGGCTGGTTGGGCTTTCCTCCGAAGCGACTACCCGATCGGGTACCGTCTCCGCCCCACCACCTCCGAAAAGCAGGTGGGGCGCAGACACCGGCCCCGGACTTATCGATAGGCCTGCACGACTACGAAGATCATCGTGAACGTGGCAACCAATGCGCTGCCCGAGAGGGCCAGGCACTGGAGGGACGAGGTCGAGGCAGACACGAGCCGCCCGTGACGACCCACATCCCAGGCCGGCGTTGACCGCGCACGACAACGTCGGCAGGACGACCACGACCGCAATTTGGTCCATGAGTTGGTACTCCTGTTTGCCGAGTTCGTCGACGCGCCCGGCGACAAATGAGCGTCTGCCGTCGAAGGGCGAGCCACTGCACGACCCGACACACCGACGCCGGGGGATTCCCGGACAGCGACGCCAACCGCCGCTTGGTCAAGTTCGTACGCGGAGCACACGTGTACGGGTCCCCCGCATCGGCCATCCACGTCAGTCCGGCGGGACGCGATCCGTGCCGCAGCGGGAACTCGTAGCCCTGTGCGGCGACAACCTCGTCCCAGCGCGTGGCATCACGCGGGATCGCCCTGGTGATCCGCCCTCCACGCAGCCCGGTGAACAACCGCGTCATCGGGTCGGGATCCGGGCCGGCGAGCGCAATACGGCGGAGGACGTCCAGGTCGCTGATCCCGGCCCAGGAGGCGAGGTCCGCTGTGCTCATTCCCGGCCCGGGTGGTCCTCGATGTAGTCCATGACTTCGCGGATCGCCGCCCCGGCGAGCCGGCCGGCCCGGGCGGCGCGCGTACTGGACGCCGTCCGGGCTCCACCACATGGTCACCGGGTCGATGGGGACCATGGCAATCCCGCTCTGTCCGGCCCTGGGGGCGCGGGTCGAGCCGCTCTGCTGCACGGTACTGCCGCCGGAGATGGGGAGGTTGACGTGGTAGGCGGACTCCATCGGGGGGCGACGATGGTGACGTTCGCGCCGTACCCCAGCTGTGCCGGCGTCGGCCGACCCGAGGGCGGCAAGTCGAGACGGCACTCCAGGGCACTCGGGTCGCCGACCGACATCCGGTGCTCGGCGAAGGTCTTCGTGACCTGTGCGCGAGCGGTGTCGCGGTCGGTGGTGCGAAAGCGTGGCGGGCGCGGTGTCTGCGCCGTGTGGGCATCGGTACTCATGCTCCCTCGCGGTTCCGCGCTGATCGTCCCGGCGAGGCGACTTGCCAGAAGATTCAACATTCCTGGTGGCGCTCGACGAGAACCCGCCGCCTCACCCCACGCACCACCGCCGGGCCGCAGACCGCCGGCTTGTCGAAAGACCTCACCGAACGCACCGGGCGGCGCGACATTCGTGCACCGCGGGCATCGCAGCGAAGTTCGTACACGCGGGCGTGAAGGCGACGTTCGTACACCGCGGGCACCGGCCGCTCACGGGTGTACGGCGATGGCGATCTTGCCGCGTGGGCGTTTGCGGCCCTCGCCGGTGGAGCCGCCTTCCAACAGTGAGTGGGCCTGTGCGATGTCGGCCAGTGGTAGCAGGGCGCCGATCACCGGCCGGAGTTCGCCTTGGTCGACCAAGGCGCCCAGCGCCGTGAGCTTCGCCCGGCCGGGGCTGACGAAGAGGAAGTGGTAGGTCGCGTTCACGCCCCACGCCGCGAGCAGGTTCTGAGGTTCGGGGATGTCCACGATGGACACCACGCGGCCCCGGTCGGCGAGGACTTGCGGGCTGCGGGCGAGGGTGTCCCCGCCCACCGTGTCCAGCACGACGTCGACCCCGCCCAACGCGCGGACCTGCGGCACGTAGTCACCCGCCGAGAAGTCGATCGCGATGTCGGCTCCCAGGCCGGTGACGAACTCGTGATCCCTCGCCCGCGCGGTGGTCACCACCTCGGCTCCCAGCGCGCGGGCGAGCTGGACGGCGACCGAGCCGACCCCGCCCGCTCCGCCGTGCACCAGGACACGTTCCCCGGCCCGCACCCCGGCGCGTTCGACCAGCGCCTCCCACACCGTCACGCCCACGAGCGCGAGAGCGGCGGCCTCGACGTGCGACAACCGCGCGGGCTTGGGGGCGACCAGGGCCTGGTCGACCACGTGGAACTCGGCGTAGGTTCCCTGCCCGCCGAACATCGGCGCCAGGTACCAGACCTCGTCGCCCGGGCGGAAGTCGCCTGCCCCGGGGCCGGTGGCGACCACCACGCCGGACACGTCGTTGCCGATCACCGCCGGCAGCGCCACCTGGTCGCGGTAGTCCCCACGCCGGGTCTGCAGGTCGAGAGGGTTCACGGACGTGGCCATCACGCGCACCAGCACCCGGCCGGGTCCGGGGGCGGGTATGGGCAGTTCCCGGGTGGCGAACGCGGTGTCCGCGTCACCGAAGCTGACGAGTTCCACCACACGCATCGAAGTCGACATGCGAAAACGTTAGATCGTAATATTGCGAATCGTCAATATGTACGTGCGTTACGATCACCGCATGTTCACGGAGGCGGAGTTGCTGGCTGTGTTCCGGGCCCTGTCCAACCCGACCCGCCGCCGGATGCTGGTATGGCTCAAGGACCCGATGAGCTTCCCCGGTCAGGAGAGCGAGGATGTCGAGATCGGCGTCTGCGTGACCGACATCGCGCAACGCACCGGCCTGGGACAGTCGACCACCTCGCAGTACCTCGCGATACTGCGGCAAGCGGGACTGGTCATCGCCACCCGCCGCGGCAAATGGACCTACTACCGCCGCGACGAAGCCAACATCGCCCGCCTTCTCGACACCCTCCACGACGTGTTCTAGAGCCCACGCCCCCGAACACGGCGAACACAGCCGGGCAGGCGGCCGGCGGCCGGCGGACCCCGAGGGTCGGCCGCAGCAATGACGCCCCTACCGACGATGACCCAGCAGCCGGTGACGGCCGACGGCACCCTCTGCGCCGCACCCGGAAACGGCGTGGACGTCGCCGACGACGTGGGCCCCCGATCGTCACGTCGCCGTTGCCGCGCAGTCCCTTCAGGCGTCGGTCGGCCTTCCCGGCGGCCTCGCGCAGCGTCGCGGTGTTGCTGCCGCTTTTCCTGTCGCCGATCCCGCAACACGGCTCGCGACATGGACGTCATCACGGCCGCGCTCGGCGAGCGCCGCATCTCCTACGTGGGCTGTTCGTACGGCACCCACCCCGGCACGGCCTACGCCCGGATGTTCCCCGGCCGCGTCGACCGGGTCGTCCTGGGCGGTGCGCTCGACCCGCGCCGCTACGGCCCCGGGGGGTCGCGCGGAAGCGAGAACGAGAACGATCGCGCGGAACGATCGCGCGGTGTCCGACGGGCCGACTGGGCGGCGCTTCGGAACGATGCCTACCACCTCGGCGGCACCCGTACCGAGGTGGCGGCCACGGTGGACCGGGTCCAGGGGGCGTCCACGCGTGGCCCGCTCGTCGTCGGCACGGCCCCGGACGTGTATCGACCGGACGACAGCCACGTGGGCTTCGTGCTCCTGAGGGAGAACGCGGACGACACCGACGCGGCGCGGGCGCTGTCTGCGCGGATGCCCGGGTCAACGTCTACCTGTCCACGGGCCGACTGCCGAGGATGCCGAGGATCGACTCGACCTGCGTTCAAGTAGCGGAGGGGCGGGTGCCCCGCCGCCCGAGGCCGGCCGGGCACTCGGGCGCGGTCCGCTCAGCCGACGCCGTGCGGGCGGAACTGGATGCTGATGCGCGGCCCCGTGGCCCGGGCCGTCTTGGGGATCGCGTGCTCCCAGGCGCGTTGGCACGAGCCGCCCATCACGATCAGGTCGCCGTGTCCGAGCGGACGGCGCAGCACCGGCTCGCCGCCGCCGCGCGGCCGGAGCAGCAGATCGCGCGGCGCGCCGACGGACGCGATCGCGACCATGGTGTCCGCGTGGGCGCCGCGGCCGTCGCGGTCGCCGTGCCAGGCGACGCTGTCCCGGCCGTCGCGGTACAGGCACAGGCCCACGCCGACGAACGGCTCACCCAGCTCGGCCGCGTAGTGCTCGGAAAGCCGGTCGCGCGCCTCGGCGAGGGCGGGATGCGGCAGGGCGTCGCCTGCGCGGTAGTGGGCGAGCAGCCGGGGGACGTCGACGACACGTTCGTACATCAGGCGCCGTTCGGCCCGCCAGGGAACCGTCTCGGCCAGCGCGGTGAACAGGGTGTCGGCGCCCTCCACCCACCCGGGCAACTCGTCGATCCAGGCACCGCCGCCGATCACGGTACGGCGCAGCCCCCGCGGCGGGCCGATACGGACGACGTCGCTCTGATCGAAGAGCGAACCCTGGAGTGAGTCGGACATTCCACCACGATACCCCATTGATCCGAACGCACGTTCGAACGTGTTCGTGAGTGGCCTGCGCTACCGGTCGACGGGCTGCCGTCCGGGTCGGCGGCCGGCCGGGCGTCCTGGCGGCGCCATGTAGGGCGATGAGCACGGGTCCGGATCCACTGGACGGTCGGGTCGTCACGCCCTCGCACCACTGGCGGGCCAGGTATGCCAGGGCGCCGAGCCGGGGATCCGAGCGACCTGCGATGTGGCCGAACGGGTGGCTACATGACGGCCCCGTCAACGAGTTCGACATCTCCGCTTCGAGACCGCCGCGGCCGAGTCTGACGCCGTCGTGCACCGCCTCCGCGGGATCACCGAACGACCACCTCGCGGGAGTTGGGCCCTGATCTCGCCCCGTGAGTGGCGAGGCATGACCTTGTTGGTGTGCGCGCGCCGCCGCGTAGGCAGGCCGGCGTGCAGCGCAGCACTTGGGCAGCGGTGTCGTAGCTGTTCGTCGCTCGCACGTCGAGCCTCGCCCCGTCCCCGGTCCACCCGTCCCGGTCCACTACCGACTTGTGATGGTGGGGCGACTCGGGGAAGCCGGCACAGCTTGGCCACGTCGGGGTTGCACACTCCAGGGCCAGGGCCTCGCCTGGTCGCAGCCCGTTTCGCGCCGAGGTGAGGAACGCGACCACGGATTCCGGGTTGTACAGGTGCTGCATCGTGTTGGTTTCCGAGCACGCCAGGGCGAAGCGCCTCGGCAGTCCTTTTCCAGCCGGTCGACTGGCGGTCGGCACGCTGACGGGAACGCGCAAGCACCGAGGGCGTGATGTCAGGCCCTGTGACCTCGACACCCGCCCTCGCGATCGGCAGGGTGATGCCCCCGGTTCCGCAGGTCACTTCCAGGACCGGGCCGCCGCCCGCCCCGCCCGGGCTGCTTGGCCGAGGAAGAACAGCGTGCCGTGGTCTCGCGCGGTGAACTCCCGATCGTAGAAGTCCGCGTCGTCGTATACGGCCAAGTCCTCCGGTGGTTTCATCGTGCCACCGCCCGCGTCGGGTCGAAAGCGCCGGCAAGGCTGGTCAGGACGGAGCCGGCCCAACTGCTCTCCCCGAACACGCCGACCGGCATGGCGAGTACGCCGCACTCGCGCCGGAGCGTCTCCGCTGAGATTTCAACCGGGAAGAAGTAGTTGCCGGGACATGTCCGGCTCGCCGGGGGAATCGCCCCGAGCACTTCGTCCGGCAACTGTTCGAACAGTCGCTCGGCCCGTGCGGCCAGTTCGTCGACGACCTGCCGGGGCACGTCGCCGTGCTCGGTCAGCAGCCGGTCGGCGAGCCTCAGCTGTGCCGACGTCGGCGGATCCGCCCGGAACGCTTCGGCCAATTCGGCTTCCGCCGGGCCCAGCAGGACCACGCCGAACGTGCGCGGCCACAGCCATCCCTTGGTGACCGAATGCAGCAGGACCGCACGTCCGGTGTCCAGCAATCGCCGTGTGCCCGCAGCGAACGGGGCTCCCAGGTCGTAGACACTGTCGATCAGCAGGCGGCGCCGTGGTGATACCCGCAACCACGCGATCACCGCGGCGCACTCGGCATCGGACAGGTATCGGCCGAGCGGCTTGCTGGGGTTGGCGAGCAGCAGGTATTCGGGCCGATGGTCGGCCGGCGACCTCGGCAGGACCGGCGCCGGTAGCGTCGGGTAGGTCCCGGGCGTCAGGCCCGCAGCGCGGGCCAGCTCGAGGTAGACCGGATACACGTCGCTGGGCAGCCACAATCGCGCTTGCACGGCGCGCAGCCGGTGGAACACCACGCCGAGCCCGTGACGGACCCCTCGACAGACCATGGCGTGGCCGGCCCACTCATCCGGCAGTTCGAAGCGCCGCAGCCAGGCACGGGCGAGATCGCATCGGTGCACCGTACGCGTGTCGGTCGGCGGTTCCGGTCGCATCGGAGCAAGCGCCCGGTACACGTTGGTCTCCGCGGCGTCCAGAAGCGACGAGGAAGCACGGAGTTGCTGCTGCCGGAATTCCTGGAACTCGTCGAACCTCATGCCGTGGCGCCTTCCGGCACGATCTCGCTGGCCCGGTCTTCCAGCGAGGCGTAGCAGCGTCCGTCGGCCATGACGTTCCAACTGCGTGCGATCCCGTTGGTGCGTTCCCAGAGCAGGCTGGGTTCGGTGTAGGCGGCGATGCGCATCGGCTGTCCGTCCCAGCTGCCGTGGTAGATCGGAGCGCCCCAGGGCAGGCGGCTCGCCGGTTCGAGGCCGTGCTGCTCGGCGAACCGGGTGACGACGGACAGCGAGACCTGGTGCTCTCGGCTCCAGACGTTGGCGGCGCGGTCGAAGTAGAGCGACTCGGTGCTGGTGGATACGTAGAGTTCTTTGAAGCAGACTTCGTCGACACCGAGGGCCGCGGCCCAGGAAAGGTAGTCGGCGACGCCGGCCGCGTCGGCGACGCCGCCGTGCTGGAGCACGCAGATCAGCCTCATCCGCAGTCCCGGCCGGCAGTCACGCCCCACGCGCCAGGTGTCGATCACGGAGCTCACCGGCGTGCGCAGCATCGTCAGCCGCTCGTTGACGGCGTCGTCCTGATGGTGCCGGGAGACCGCCAGCACGCTCAAACCTGCGGAGCTCAGGGCTGCGAGACGCTCGGCCCGGTCGGCATGCCCGCCCTTCGCCAGGGTGTGCGCATTGGTGATCAGGACGACCTTCGGGAAGGCCGCCGAGCAGGCGGACACCAGGCGCAGTTGTTGTTCGAACGGTATGAGCGTGGGCTCCCCACCGCCGGTGATCACGGCACGCTCGGCACCCGCCGCACGGGCGCGCTCCAGCCAGTGGGCGACCGCGTCCCACGGGACCCGTGCCGGCGCCTGGTCACTGGAGATCGACGCCGAGGAGAAGCAGAACGAACACCGGGCCTGGCAGGCGGACGCGACCGGCAGAAGCGAAACCGAGCGCGGTCGCGTGTCGGCGTAGCGACGCTGTGCCGACGCGTGCAGGTGCAGGGAGGCCGCCATCGCATCCTCGACGGTTGTCGGGCGCAGCGCGAACTCGTCGCCCGATTGGTCGAGTTCGTGAACGGCCGACAACCGTATGCGAGCCTCGTGCAGTTCCGTGCCGAGGCCGGTCGACACGTTGGGCACCAACTTGTCGGGATCCACCGTGGTTTCCAGCACCAGCAGCCGATCGCCCGGAATGGCCAGCCGGTCCAGCAGGCGTCGCGCCTTGTCGACGCCGATTCCCAACTCCGCACGGGTCAGCAGATGGAACCGGTCGGGATGGGTACTCTCCGGAATTCCCGCCTTGCCGTAAGCGAAGGCGTACTTGTCGAAGCCCTTCGCGAAGTTCGACAGCACGATGACGTGGAAGCGCTGGTGGCTCTGGTTCATCCGGTCATCATGCATGAACGGGCCCCGGACCACATGGGCCGAACTGCAGGCGCAAGGCGGCGTCCCGGTCCGATCCGTCGCCAGGGACACGCCCCGCCCCATCGCGGTCCACGACACGGCCGCCGGTGACCCGGAGACCATGGACCAACCCGGTGTGGCCGAGGAACTTCCCTTCGTCACGAGCACCCGATCGCACCCCGGTGCCAACGCCGACGGCTGTCACAGCAATACGGCCAAGACGGTATCCCGGGCAGAGGTGAAGGCACGGCCGCGTTGCGAAGGCCGTCTCCGCTTCGGCGGGGGCGGCCTTCGGAACACCGCCTTCGAGTTCAGCGCGCCAAGCCTGATGACTTCGTGCACCTCGAGCAGCAGCGGGTGTCTGCCGGTTCGGGTAGCAGTTGGGGAACGGGAAGCTCGTGGACGTTCAGGAGAAATGGCAGCAGAGCGTGGGGACGACGGCTCGGAAGCCCGATATCGGGCGCAGCGCAGGCCGAGTTGGTGGCCGTCAACCCGGGATCGTCAAGGACGCGCGCAACGAGAGTGTGGCGCTGAGCGCCCGTCAGGCGTCGAAGTGACGGCGCGCGCCCTCGATGTGACCGAGGTACTGGTGGGTCCAGCCGCATATGGCGTCGACCGTCGCGCGCAAGGCCCGGCCCGGCTCGGTCAGGGTGTACTCGACCCGCGGCGGCACGGTGGGATACACCTCCCGCTCGACCAGGCCGTTGCGCTCCAGCATGCGCAGGTTCTGGGTGAGCATCTTGTGGCTGACGCCCTCGACTTCGTTCCGCAGTTCGCCGAAGCGTAGGGTGCGCTCGCCGAGCGCCTCGATGATCAGGAGCGCCCACTTGTTGGCGATGTCCGAGAAGATTTCCCGCGCCAGGGAGTCCGCGCGCCTCAGGTCGGCGTCCTCGGGTAGGTCCTTGAGCAGTTGCTTAGTCACCATCAGGTTCCTCAGTCACCGAAAATTGCGTTCTTCCAGTTCAGCGCTCACTCTCCTACGGTTCTCGAGTAACCACAAGAGAGCGGATCGGGAAGGCGAGCACCGTGACCGTCATCGATGTCTTCAACCACGGCGTGCCGGCCGAGAACGACTTCGGCTACTCGCAGGCGTCAAGTCCGGCGAGCTGATCCACATCTCCGGACAGCTCTCGCTCGACGCGGCGGGCGAGTTCCTCTATGCAGACGACTTCGCCGCCCAGCTCGAGCAGACCTACGTCAACGTGGACAGGGTCCTGGACCACTACGGAGTCACCCGGAACCAGGTCGTCTCGCAGGTTCTGTACGTGGTGGACCTGCGGCAGAACGCCGCAGCGGCGGCGGAGGGCAACCTGACGTACTTCGGCGACCACCGCCCGGCCGGCACGGTTGTCGGCGTCACCGAACTGACCTCCCCCGGCCAGGTCATCGAGATCGGCTTCGTCGTCGACACGAAACTGCCCACCTGAACTCACCCGCAGCGCGCGGCGCGTGCAGGCCCGCCCAGAGGATCCCGTCGGTCACCGGCTTGTAGGTTCCAGCATCGCGAGGGCCGCCCGGTGGCCGCCTCCTCCTCGCCTCCGACCAGACCTGGCCGGGCCGGATACGACGACGCGTACGGGTCGTCGTCGGCGATGGTGTCCTCGGACGTCTCGACGCAGCTGCCTACGGCTGGGTCCAAATCACCGCCGGCACGCCCCGCATCCCCGCAGTGTGGATGGCGCGCCCCGCCCGGGCCCGGGATTCGGCCGTTGTCGGCGGGTCCGGTGTCCTGGGCGGGGAAGAGCGGCGGGTCCCCTGGTCGGCGAGGATGCGGGCGGCGGCGGCCGCGGCGTCGAAGCGGGAGGGCGGGATACCGCTCACGGGCGGGCTCCGGGGTTCGGGGTTCAGGGGCCTGGCGCGGCCGGCCGTCATGCTGGCACGAATGGTGGACAAGGACCGGCGGCGGTGGCCGGGGCGGGCGCGTTCGGCGGCCTCCAGGAGCAGACGTTCGGCATCCGAGGCATCGAGATGGCCAGCGGCGACCAGGCCTCCGGCGGTGTACGCGGCCCGGTTGAGCTTGTCGTTGAACGCGACCCCGGACGGCACGAGCGCGCAGTCCGCGACCTCCTGGAGGACCGTGGCCAATGCCTTGGCGGCGACGTTCGCGTGGCCTCCGGCGGCGGCGACGGCGAGCCGGGCCCGGGGCGGCACCGGGTGAGCGTGGGCGGGGGCGGCGGCGGTCGGCGTGGCCGGTGCGGGCGAGTTCGGTGGCCTGTCAGGTCGAGCAGCAGACGGCGTTCCGCAACGTGGTCTCCCTCGCCGACGCCGTCGGCGCCCCCGGAGACCGAAGCATCGCCCAGCGCCTCGACACCATCGAACGCGTCCTGTTCGCCCTCGCCCGCGCCCAGGGCATCGACATCGCCGACCTGACCTGATCCGTAAGCGACGGCCTCGGTATCTCACATGCGGTCCGGACCGCGTCCATGACCTACTCGACCGTTTCGACGTCGGGCGGCTCACCGGGCGCGCGTCATCTGCCTGGCTCCACCGGCCCGCCAGGCCCCCGGAGTTCTCGCGTCGGGAGGGGGCCTCAGATGGTGATGGTGCCGTTCGCCTTGGCTTGGGCCCAGGCGTCCCGGTCGGCGGGCGGCCAGGTCGCTTCCGTGGCGGCCCTTGCTCCTCGATGCGGGGTCGGCGTAGGGCGGCTTCGTCAGGACCGTAGCTCGTGCTGATGGGTTCGCCGCCCTGGCACTGTGCCGCGATGAGTGCGGCGGCCGCGACCACCTCGGCTCCTTCGGGGCTTTCAAAGTTGTCCCGGGCTTGTCGACTCCGGGCGGCCCGCGCCGGTCTGGGGCACGCCGGGTTTGTGACCGTACGCCTGGCAGGTCACGGTCGCGGTCGCCGTGCCGACGAACGGGCGGCGGATCACGGCTCCGAAACGCAAAGCCTGCCCTGCCGGCTCAGGTGCGGTCGTGAACCCACCCACCAGGTGGCCGAGGCCGGGTTGCGCAGCTTCGGCGAGGGGCTGCGCAACCCGGTGGCGCGCGTCAGGCGAGCAGGGCGCGCAACGGCGGTCGCGGCAATGACGCGGCGTTGGAAGCGCCGACACGGCGTGGGCGGCGCGGTAGTGGGCCTCGCGCCGCCGGCGGGTGAGGGTCCCGGCGGTCAGGGTTACGAGCGCGGTGGTGTCGTGGCCGGTGAGCTCGCGCAGCGCGCGCAGTTCCTCGGCGGCCGCGACGGTGGGCACCGGGCCGGTGGGGTCGGCCAGGTGGGCCAGGAGCAGGACGGCGTCGTGGTGGACGCCGATCACCTCGTCACGCGCCTTCCGCGCGGCCGGCCGTCGAGTTCACCGGCGCCCTCGGGCGCCAGGTAGGGGTAGGGGCGGTGGCGGCGTTGGCGACCGTGCGGGCCAGGCGGGCGGCGCGCACGTCGGGCAGGTCGCCGGCTTCGATGCGGGCGTCGTCCGCGTGGAAGGCGAAGTCGGCAGCGGCGGCGGTTTCTATCCGGGCCCACGCCTCGGCGGGGCTCACCCTCGATGGCGGAGTACGTGCGTGCACCAGCTGTGCCGACCTGATCGCCGACGCAGCGGTCGCGGGTGGGCGGCCGCCTCGAATCCCGACGCGACGCCGAGCGACGCCTGGTACCAGCGCTCGTTCCGCACACCCCCACTCTCGGTCGAGGGCCGATTCCTGCGGGCGCCCGCCACCGCGGCCGCGTGCGGCGCGTACCTCGACGGGCCGGCTCGGCAAGTCCGGGTACCGGGTCGTGCACGCACCCCGCGACTGACATCGCGATTCGGGTGGCGTTCGCGTCGCATTTTTGTGGGCACCGAAGACCTGACCGGCGCGCCGCTGCCGAAGGGACGCGGCGACGCGTGTGCACCGTTCACACCGCGGGGTGACAGCGTTCGGCCGGGCGGGTGACGGAACGCCTCTCGGGCTGTGGCGCGACGAGCCGGCGTTCGAGTATCGATTCCGCCGCCAACCGAGCGGCAGGTGAGTCGATATCGGCTTCGCGCCTGTAATCGGCTCGCCCACGACTGTCCGAGGAGTCCCCAGCCGTGCGTTCTCGTTTCGTCGCTGTGACAGCCGCTGTCCTGGCTGTGGTTGCCGCTCTTGCTCAGCCCGCCCAGGCCGCCCCGTTGATGGACGGTGTCTATCGATTCCCGGCAATCGGCGACGGTAAGTGCCTGATCTGGCCCAAAACCGGCGGGAGTGTCGGGACGGTATCCCTCGGCGCCTGCACGGACACCGCATCGACCTCGGCGAACTGGCAGGTACGGCAACGCTCCAACGGGACGATGGAGGTTTCCGCCCAAGGCTCCGGCCGGCACGCGTGCCTGCGAGTGACGGACTCCTACCACGTGGTGGTCACCGACAACTGCAGTGACATTTACGCGGACTGGACCGTCTCCGTCGGTTCCGACGGTCCGGGAAGCCCTGTGTACGTCGACATCGAGCACACACCCGGCGACCACTCCGCGTCCTGGGGCAGTCTGGTGGACAACCCCGGTGTCACAGGCCGTCTCGTCGTGCAGAGGGTCCCCGTCACCTCCCATTACTGGACGGTGGAGCAGGTCGGCTAACCGTCGCTGCCGCGTGTACGCAAGCCCCGCCCATCCCCGCGAGCGCGGGGCCGACGACCTGAATCGGCAACTCCGGGTTGCGCAGGCAGAACGATCCCCGCAAGCGCGGGGCTGACCGCGACGGTGGTGACGCCGGATCCGCCGATCGCGATCGATCCCCGCGTTCGCGGGGCCGACCCGCCACGGCCGCGACACCGGTGCTCAAACCTGGAACGATCCCCGCGTTCGCGGGGCCAACACTGGATGACCTGGGCTTCTACCAGCGGGTAACACCGTTTTCATTCGGTTGCATCATGCCACCCACTCGAGCTCACGGTAGTTCACTCGCCGGCCTCCTCACCGGCATTCCTCCACCGACGCCAACGAGAAGCCCGGCATCCGGCTGGGCCGTCTCTACCGCCCCCGGATGGACCAGACAACCGTTCGGGTTGCCGATGCAGCCTCGGAACCATCCCAGCGTTCGCGGGGCCGACTGTCGGCGTACGAGTGAACGTGCGCACCCAAGTACAGCTGAACGTGCACAGCGTCGTGCGGATAGATGGTGAGACACGCGGAGGTGGGTCCGACGCTTCAACTGACCTCGATCCGACCACCGGGCTCAGCGAGACCCACCACGAAGGGTTTTGACGGTCACCGTGATGTTCCGTCCCGGGCGCCCCGGCATCGAGCATGTGCCGCATCCGCTTCTGCCGACGGAATGGGCACACTTGCCGCTTGCCGGCTCTGCACGGGGCCGTGCGCAAGGCCAAACATCCGGTGTGTCAGAGCCGTCTCGTGGCGAACAGGGTGGTCCCGTACACCGCGTCCACTTCCTTCCGTTCGGTCTCGGTGAACCCGACCCTGGCCAGCACACGGCGAGAAGCGGTGTTCCAGTCCCAGACCGTAGCCCCCAGACGTTCGTGCCCAGACGATCTCGCCCATTCCAGAACCGCCAACGAGGCCTCGGTCGCGTATCCCTGACGCCAAACTCGGCGTAGCAGCTCGAATGCCAGTTCGGGTTCCGCTACCGATCCTCGCCCGCTGTCGACCAGCCCGCAGTGGCCGATGACGTCACGAAAGGCCTTCCGCTCGACCGCCAACAACCCGATCGACCACGGTTGGTTGGCGCGGATCGAATCCTCGAGCTCGGCGACCGTGGGGTGTCCGTCCGCGTCGATTCGGCGGTGCGGCGGCACTCGTGGATCACGTTCACTCCAGAGCTCACGCTGGACGACAGCCTCGGCTACCCGCCAAGGTCTGAGCAGCAGGCGACTCGTCTCGAGTACAACCTCGCTGCCCCGGACCGCGCCAACTGTCATGACAGCAACCGTCTCACGGGCGAACGCACTGTCGTGCCACGGGGCGCGTGGTCGATCCTGCCGATCGTGGACGCTCGATATGCGGGATAACCGCGATCAATCCCTGAGCGTCGTCTTGGAGCTGTGCACGTTTGGCTGTACCCGGTTGGACACGTTGTCCCGTACGCCGACACCGACTTGCCGGCGAGCTTCGCGTGACGGGCGGTGGAGGGAGCATCCCCCGTTCGCGGGGCCGACCGCGGTACGAACACCGCCTACGCCAAAGGCGCGGGAGCATCCGCACGTTCGCGGGGCCGACACTGGATGACCTGGGGTTCTACCAGCGGATAACGCGGATAACGCCGTTTTCGTTCAGTTGCATCTTGCCACCTGATGCCCGATGACCCGAAGAGGATCTTCTTCGACCCACGGTAGTTCACCTGAGAGTCTCATCGGTTTCGATGTGGAGGCGTGCCCCGCGACGCATGCTTGCGGCGGGGGGCGAACGTCGCAGCGACACCACTGAGCATCCTTCGATTGCTGTTCTCCGTATTTGCCTTGCTGGAACAGCCGCTCGACGGAAGCGCGTCGAAGGCGAGTCATCACGTTCAAGCAGAGAAGTTGTGTCGCGGCGGGGTCAGGAATCGTCGTGTTCTGTGGGGTGGTCGGGGTCGTCGGCTGTGTCCCAGCCGTGTTTGACCTGTTCGTAGGTCTGCTTCTTGTTCCAGGATCCGGTGGTGGCCCAGGTGAGTTCTTGGACGTCGAAGGCGTGGGTGTCCTGGTTCCACACCAGTCGGGTACGGCCGTCGCGGGCGATGTGGGTGACCTGCCCATGTCGATGATCACCGACGTACACGTGTCGCGCCGGGGCCTTCCCGCGCCGGGGCGCCGGCGCTGGACCGTCCCGGTGGGCGCGGCGGGTCTCGACGAGGGTGGCGAGCACAGCGTGGACAGCCCGTCGGTGATGGCCGTGTCGATCGTGCCGTCGCAGTAGCGTTCACCGCGGACCACCTGCGTGGCGGCGAGGACGGCTTCGTCGGGGGTGAGCCCGCCCGGCTTGTGGTGGTCGGGCCGGGGCGACGCGGTCCAGTCTGCGCGTGGCGTGATCGCGCCGACCTCGTACAGCAGCTCCACCGCTCGGTTCACCCGATCCGAGTATTCCGGAAAGGCGAGGGCGAGGACGCCGTCCTCGGCCTGTCGTGGCCGGGTCCAGACCACGTCGCCGGCCGCGGGCGTGACGAAGTCGTCCACGAGCGAAGCGAGTTCCGCCCATGCCTGCGTCCTGTCCAGGTGCAGGGCGGTGGTCAGATCGCCCTTTCGGGCGCGGCCGTCGTCCATTTGCGGCTCCCTTCCGAAACGCGGGGTCAGGATCTGATCGCGGGGCCCTGCGGGGCGCCGGTGCGGCCCAGGGCGGCTGGGACAGGGTGGGGAATCTCGTCGACGAAGAGTCGTGCGCGTGGCGGCCGTTGGTGCCCCCGTGCCCAGTGTGCACCCCGGGAATACCGATGGTGGCCGACCCGGCGATCTCCGGCCGGCCTTGCCCAACCGATTTCGTCGCCGCACCCCGGATCCGCAATCGCGCAGGTCACCACGAAGCGAAGGCAGGACCATCCCCGCCAGCGCGAGGCCGACCGGGGCCCGCAACAACTCCGGCCTTGGGGGCGGGCAACATCCCCGCTTTCGCGGGGCCGACGCGGAGGGCAGGTACCTCGACACGCGGGTGGCGGGACCATCCCCGCGGACGCGGGGCCGACGCCGACACGTCGGGCGGCTCCCATCACGAGCGAGGACCATCCCCGCGGACGCGGGGCCGTGCACCGTGTGATGGCAGTCCCGGACGCTACCGTTCGCCGGCGTGAGATCACCCGAGGAACTCGACACGATCGACTGGCAGTCGCTGTACCACGCCTACGGGGACGGCACGGACGTCCCGGACCGGATACGGGCCCTGTACGGCGACGACGCGGATCGCGCCGACACGGCCCTGAGCGAGCTGTTCAACCATGTGTTGCACCAGGGAACGGTGTATCCGGCGACCGTGGCGGCCGTGCCCTTCCTCGCCCACGCCGCCGTGCACGCCCCTCACGGACGAGCGGGTGTGCTGGCGTTGCTCGCGGGCGCGGGAGGTGAGGGTCCCGTTCCGAGGGCCGGTGACCAGGAAGAGGGGCACGCGCGGGTCGGGGCGGAAGTCGCCGGCCTGTTGCACCTGCTCGGCGACGACGACCCGCAGGTGCGTCGCCATGCGGTGCGCGTCGCCCGCCGCGCGAGCGCGCAGACCCTGCCGGCGGCGACACGCGAACTGGCGGTGACGTACGCGACGGACCCGGCTCCCGCCGTCCGCGCGGAAGCCCTGATCGTCCTCACCCGCATCGATCCCGACCCACGGGCCCGCACACGGCGCCTCCACGACGCCCTCACCGACCCGGTCGCCGCCGTCCGCGCAGTCGCCGCCCTGGCCCTCCTGGAACAGGAACAGGCCCCCTACCCGGCGGACCTGGTCGCGGTTCTGGCGGACGCCGGAGGCGACAGCGAACTCGCGGTCAATCGGCTCGAGTTCTTTCCCGGGATCGGCGACACCGACTCCCGCGTCGCCGCCGTCCTGGCCCACGACCCGGACGCCACCGCGACGGTGGCCCGCGCCTGGATCGCACAGGGCAACGTCGAAGGCCGCGGTGCACGCCGCGCCCACGAACTCTCCACCCACTGGCGCGACCGCGAACACGACACCCTCGCCCTCCTCGCCGCCGCCCTTCCCCACCCGACGACACCCTGGGACCTGTCCGAACTGCTCGGCGCCGTCATCCGCTGGGCTCCCGGCGCCACCCACCCCGACCCCTCGCTCGGGGACAACCTCATGCCGCACGCGCTCGCCGACACCACCACGGCCGAGCTCGCCCAACTGACACTCGGCCTCCTCGGCGACGAACGCCTGCTCACCACCGTCCCCGACCCCCAGCCCAGGCCGCTGGTCGCGCTCGCCGCCCGCACCCAAGACCTCGACCACCAACGGCTCGCGCTGCGCCACCGTCATGCGTGTCCCGACGAACTCCTCGCCACGCTGACATCCCACGCCGCCGGCACCCTCCTGCGGGACCTCAAAGACCTGCTGCGTCGACGCCCCACCGTGACGCTCGTACGACGATTCGGCGACTGGGGCATCCGCGACCCCGAACTGCTCGACCTGCTCGCCGACAACGCCCGCGGCAACGACGACGAACTCGCCACCGCCGCAACGGTCGCCGCCGCCCGCCTGGGCGCCGACCCGGCCCCGGCACTGGACCTGCTGGCACGCCGCCTCAATGACGACGGACTGTACCTGGAGGAGGCAGGTCGCCTGGGCCCGACGGCCGCACCACTGCTCCCTCTGATCGAGGACCGGCTCACCGACGCCCACGCATGGACACGGACGGTCGCCGCCGAGCCCACTGGCGCATCACCGGCGACCGCTCCAAAGCAATTCCGGTCCTGACCGCGCTCGTCGAATCCCTCCCCCCGCCTGTGCTTGCGCTCGAAACGCTCCTGTCGATCGGTCCGCCCTATCCACCCCACCTGCGGCCGCACCTCCTGCGCTGGTCGACCACCGACCGTCGCGTGGTGTCCTCCGACGACCCGTTCGCGCCGAGCACCGACCTGCCCCAGGACACCCGACTCCGGTCCGCGGCAACACGGATGCTTACGTGAACGGCATGAAAGACAGCCTGGGACGTGTGCAATGTCGGCGAACACGACGCCATGAGAACGATCCACACGGGCCCGGAATCGGCAGTCGCAATCGCGAGGTTCCAAGACGGGCACCGGCACGGAGTCAGGCCTGTCCCGATCGAGCCGGCCAGGAACGCGTCGGCAAAGGCGAGATCATCCCCGCCTGCGCGGGGGCCGACGCCGGGGAGGACGCCGGGACGAGCCCAGGTCCGGGAGCATCCCCGCTCGCGCGGGGCCGACACTGGGATGACGTGGGGATCTACCCGTGGATGACGCCGTTTCGTGCGGTTGCATCTTGCCGCCCGTGGCTGATCTTCCCCGGGGCCGATCTACTTCGTCGTCACGGTGGTTCACCCGGCGAGCCTCCCGCTCGATGCCCGCCGAGACGGTGGCCGGCCCTCGAGCCGTCCGAGGACCGCCACGATCGGCGCCGACTCCACCCTCCACGCCGCCGTCGGCAGACACCGGAAGCACTCCACGCCATCCCCGAGGATCCGTCCGAGCCACGAACCGGCCGCGACTCCACGAACACCCACATCGACACCACAGCACGGCCCGCGAGGCCGCCGGGCGCGACAGGAGGACGCCATGCACTCGCCCGCATCGAGGCAGGTTCGAGTTTGCGGCGCCCAAGAGCCCACCAGCGATGGCAAGAGGTATATACAGAAGAGTCACCGAGATCTACGATCGGCCCATGGAGTCGACCCCTGAACAACTGGTTCGCCAGGCGGCGCGCAACGCGTTGGCCATTGGGGATGCCGCGCAACGAGCCAAGGCCATAACGGCTTTCATGGACGCGATCAAGGCGGTCTCCCCCGAACTCAAGGCGACGCGCCGGAAGGATGTCGCGCTGCTGCGAGAGAACCATTCCTATCGGAAGGTCGGCGAGCTCATCGGGGTATCGCATACGCGCGTGCAACAGATCGAACGCAGCGAGTAGAAGGCCACCACCACGATCACGTCTCGCGAACCCTGGCACGACGCCGGCACCAAGCAGGGCGAAACACCCCTCGTCGCTCTCGCCGGGGCGGGGACCGGCTGAATCGACCCTGCGGGCCGGCTACGACGACAGTCGTGGGTACAGGGAAAGCTCCCCGTACGAACGCCCACACCGCGCCGTCCCGGTCAGCCGAGTCGAGACCGGCTCAATCAACCCACCCCCGTACTCGCGAGGCCGACCGCGCGAGGATGCCTTGCCTGGACTGGGTCTCGGGAACATCCCCGCGTTCGAGGGGCTTACTGCGTCTATGGCGCGGTGGATTCGGTCGACGTGGGAGCCTCCCCGCGTTTGCGGGGCCAACGAGGCGATGGACGGCACCCACGCCACGCGCCAGGGACCGTCCCTGAAGGGGCGGTGTCGACCTTATCCGTCGAAGCGGAGCCAGCGGTAACCGCGTTCGAGCAGCGGTGTCAGGGTCCCGCGGTGGAGTGCGGCGAAGGTCACGACCGCTTCCCTCTCGTCGCTGCTGACTGACGCGAGCAGTCCAGGGGCCACGAAGAACTTGTCGGCCTCGTAGGTCGGCAGGAACGGACTCAGGGGTACGGGGCGCAGCATGCTCCACAACGAGTCAAGGCGCGGGGTTGGCATGCAGTAGGTCCGTGCGTGATAGGGGGCTGCATTCATGGCTTGGTAGAGGGTGAACTGCAGGAGGAAGCGGCTCAGTGGTTCCTCTTCGAGGGTCGTCTCCGGGTTTGCGGTACGGGGGTCTTCGGTGTGCCACACGCGGGGATCGGTTTTGCTCGGGCCTTTCGGCGGCCATGGGATGGACCAGTCGATGGAGGCCCCGTGCATCACGGCGAAGACCAGCCTGTCGCCGAGGGGTCCGGGAACGCGCTCGGGTTGTTCGAGTACCGGGTCGTGGAATCCGTGGAGTGCCGGGCGGAGACGGGCCAAGCGGTGGAAAGCCGTCAACGCCGGTGGCAGATCACCCGGTTCGCCCGCCGTGCGCTTCTCTTCCGCCAGGCTGTTCCGCTCGGCGGGGAACCAGCTGAGGACGAAGGATTCCAGGGCGCGGATCGGGTCCGTTTCCACGTGGTCGACCCAGCCCGCATCCGGCACCGGCCCGGGCGCCGGGGCCGGTCGGACCGCGTCGAGCATTTCGCGGCCCAGCGGTCGGTCGAGCTCCAGTGCGGCATGGTCGAAGTCGGCAGGTGCGGATGGCCTTCCTCTGCAGAGCGCGGTACCGAGGGGAAGGCAGCCCTGGTCCAGGCGGGCGAAGAGGTGGATCGGCAGGGTGCCCCGGAAGTCGAACCGTGGGTGGAGGTCCGGAATTCTGTCCCCGCGCAGGAGCGCCTTGGTGGCGTCCTGGACGCCGCTGACTCCCGGATGGTCGCCGGGTTCGACGATCACGACGGTTGCGTCCGTGCCCGCCCCGATCACGGCCGGACCCATCTTGTACCGCCGGAGTCCGCGTCCGGCCACGGACAGCGCCGCGGCCTCGGTGATCAGGGAAGAAAGGGGCTGCGTCACCGGATCACCCTATCCAGGGGGCATGGACAGGAACTTTGGCAGGGAGCGCGGCATTTCGCCAACGATGGGGCTGACTGTGATGGCGAGGACGACGGTTGATCACACTGCCTGCGCAGGCTCGGCGTCCGGACGACGGCTCCGACGACGTTGCAGCAGGTCATCGGCGTGATCGCGGGGCCGAGCACGAACAACGCCAACTGCCCCTGCACCACAGCTTGCACATCCCCCGCGTTCGCGGGGCCGACCCATTTGACTGTGTCCGGCACTTCGGGTTCGGGGGACCATCCCCGCGTTCGCGGGGCCGACGCTGGATGACCTGCGGTTCTACCAGCGGGTAACACAATTTTTGTTCAGTTTCATCTTGCTACCTGATGCTGCCGGTCGCGAAGCGAATCATCCTCGCTCCAAGGTAGTTCACTCGAGGATCTCCTGATCGGCACTACCGGAGCCCCGCAGTAACGGTGGCGGATGCCTGGTCTGCCGGAGGGATCTGGCGGCCGAGGCGCTCGACCGTCCCCTGGGGTAACGCGTGGCGGCTCATGACTTCGCTTCCGAGTGGCACCCACCCGACCGGCCACCGTGCTGCGACTGCCCAGCGACACACCCGGCGGTCATTGATAACCACAGTTATAATAGATACGTTCATCATTGCCGATCTCCGGGTGGAAACGTGCACAAGCCGTCCGACATGTTCGACCGCGACTTCGAGTGGTCCGAGCTCGTGCGCTTCGCCACCTACCCCGGACGCGAGGCCACCCTCGGCGTGGTCTCCGGGCGGCGTCGCCAGGGCAAGACGTTCCTTCTGGACGCACTGTGCCGCGAGACCGGCGGCTTCTACTTCTCAGCCACCGAGGCCACCGAGGCCGAATCGCTGCGCCAGTTCGGATCGGCCCTCGCGCGCCACACCGGCCAACCGATCCCGTACCGGTTCGCGCACTGGGAGGAGGCCGTCGAGACCCTGATGGCCATTCCCGTCCCCGACGGCAGACCCATGCCCGTGGTCATCGACGAGTTCCCCTTCCTCGCGAAGGCGTCACCGGAACTGCCCTCGCTCCTGCAACGCGCACTCGGGCCGAACGCGCGCCGCGGCGGCGCCCCGATCCGGCTGCTGCTGTGCGGATCCGCCCTGTCGTTCATGGGCAACCTGCTCACCGGAACCGCCCCCTTGCGCGGACGCGCGAGCCTCGAGTTGGTCGTACCCACCCTCGACTACCGGCTCGCCGCGCGATTCTGGAACCTCCGGGACCCCACCCTGGCCCTCCTCGTCAACTCCGTCGTCGGTGGAACCCCGGCCTACGCCCGCGAGTTCACCCTCGGCGACGCACCCGCCGACCTCGACGACTTCGGCCCCTGGGTGCAGCGCAACGTCCTCAACCCCGGACGCCCGCTCTTCCGCGAGGCCCGATTCCTCCTCGCCGAGGAACCCGACCTGCGAGACACCGCCCTCTACCACGGCGTCCTGTCCGCGATCGCCGACGGCAACCACACCCGAGGCGGCATCGCGAGCTACCTCGCCCGCAAGTCCACCGACCTCGGCCACGCCCTCGCGGTCCTGGAGGACACCGGGATGATCGTCCGCGATCCCGACGCCTTCCACGGCAAACGCTCCGCGTACCGCATCGCCGAACCCATCGTCTCGTTCTACCACGCGGTCATGCGCCCGGAATGGAGCGACCTCGAGCGCCCCGGCCACGCCGCGGACGTCTGGGCCCGTTCCCAGGCCACCTTCCTCAGCAAGGTCGTCGGCCCACACTTCGAACAAATCTGCCGCACCTGGACCCGCTGGTACGCCTCGCCCGAAACCCTTGGCGGGCACCGCGTCCGCGTGCAATCGGGCACCATCCCCGACCCCGTCGCCAAGAACGGCCTCGAGGTCGACGTCGCCGTCTTCGGCCGCGACGACCACGGCCGCGAAATCCTCCTGGCCATCGGCGAGGCCAGATGGAAGGCACGCATGGACCGAACCCACCTGGCCCGCCTCGAACGCATCCGCGAACTCCTCACCGCCCGCACCGGCGTCGACGCCACCCACACCCGCCTGCTCTGCTTCAGCGGCAACGGCTTCACCGACGACCTGCGCACCGCCGCCACCGACAACCCCGAACTCCAACTCGTCGACCTGGAACGCCTCTACAGCGGAACCTGACGGCAGAGCAGGACCACGATCGCCGCGCTCCACTCCACCGCTCGTCGTCGAACACCCGGGTGCCCCCCGGCCTGCTCGACCGAGGTGCAACCGATCCAACGAGACAGTAGAGACTCGACCGGGCCTTCGGCCGGAGCATCCCCGCGCATGCGGGGCCGATCGGCGCAAGACCGTTGAGGACATCTCCCCCTGGGCCGACTGCGCTGTTGTGGATCGTTTGCGCCGTGGGGGTGCGATGGGCCTATGCCGAGGGGCTGTTCACGAGTTGCGAAATGCGTTGGTGGGACAGGCGGAGGGCGGTGCCGGCGTCGCGGGTGGTCCGGCCCTGATCGGTGAGGGTGCGCGCGGCGTTGCGGGCGGCGTCACGTACGGCCTGCTCGGTGTGGGCGAGGGTGAGGCGGGCCTGCACGAGGGCGTCGAGGGCGTCGGCGGCCGTCGGGTCTGCGGGGAGGAGGCGAACGGTGTAGGTCGCCGGTTCCGCTCGCCGGCGACGGAGAATGCCGCGAGTTCGGTGTCGCCCCATGTGGGTCCCTGGGCCTGCGCGGTGCGCCCTTCGGGCAGGCCGGTGATGGTGGCGGTCCACTGCCTGCCGGTGCAGGTGGCGGTGGCGGTGGCGGTGTAGGTGGGGACGGGCCGCCAATCGTCGGTGGAGGCGATGTCGGGGTCGATGTCGGGGTGTTCGAATACGGCGTCGAAGGACATGCGGCGCGCTCCCGAGATTCGTGAGGCGAGGTTCTCTCGACGAGACGTGCCCGGCGGGCCGCTCGACGCTACGGCCCGAGGCGGCCGGCACACGAACCAACCGCGCGAGCGACGGACCCGGCAAGTCGGCCGCCACCGAGCCCACTTCGGGTACGACCGCGCCGAGAAGGCACGCCGGAACCATAGCGGGGGTCGAGGAACATCCGAACGAAACCGGCGCTGAGCCCCCCGTCGGCCCTGGTGGGCGGCTGACGGAGCGTCGCCAGGCGGTCCGGTCCGCCGTCCTCCTGCAGATAACGCCCCATTATCTGCAGGAGTTCGCTTCGTCACCTGCGGTGATGAAGCGGCCGGCAGTGCCGGACTCCGAGACCCAGGCCCGCTCGAAGATGGCCGTGGACCGGCTCCTCGGACGGCGCGAAGTCCACCTGCGGGAGAAGATGCTGTGGCGGACGCCAGATGAGACCGCCGCCCGCGCGGAGGAGGTCCCCGGCGTGAACATCGAGGACCTGGACCTCGGTGGCCGTGCCCGGTCAAGGCCAAGGGTGCCCGGAGCAAGGCCCGACGCCGGGCCAGGCGCGTGAGGACCTCGTGCCGGTTCCGGCCCCCGCAGAGGCTGAAGGCCCGGCTGCTCAGACCTGCGAACTCTGCTTATCTGCTTACTCGGCCCGGAGGTGGGGGCTCAGTTCAGGCCGGTGAGGAACTCGCCGAAGAGCCGGTTGGCGGTCTCGGAGTCGTAGAGGCGTTCGAACTCGGCGCGTGCGAGGCTGCGCCGGAACTCGCCGTGGTAGGAGACGTCTCCCGCGTCGTGCATGAGGTCGGTGAACCATGCGGCGTACGCCTGGTAGTTCCACACGTGCTTCAGGCAGGTGGCGGAGTACGCCTCCAGCGGGCCCGCGTCCTGCTCCTTGACGTGCTTCAGGACGGCTGTGGCGAACACGTCGGCGTCGTGCAGGGCCAGGTTCATGCCCTTGGCGCTCATGGGCGGCACGATGTGCGCGGCGTCACCGAGCAGGTACAGGCGGCCGTAGCTCATCGGGTCGTAGACCACGCTGCGCAGCGGCACCAGCGTCTTGCTGGTGATGGGTCCCTTCACGGTGACCGGTTCGCCGAAGCGTGCCTCGATCTCTTCCCAGATCCGGTCGTCCGTCCACTCCTCGACGGCAGTGTCCAGCGGGCACTGGAGGTAGAAGCGGCTGGCTCGGGGTCCGCGGGCGAACTGGCCGGCGAATCCCCGGTCGTGGATCGCCATCATGGACTGGTGGTTGGCGGGGGCGTCGGCCAGTACGGTCAGCCAGGCATACCCGTACTCGTGGGACTGGCGGGTGAGTACGTTGTCCGGGATGCTCGCCCGGCTGACGCCGTGGTCTCCGTCGCAGCCGGCGATGAAGTCGCAGGTGATGGTCCGCGTCACGCCCGTGCTGTCGCGGTAGCGCACCTGGGGCCGAGGGCCGGTGAGGTCCTCCGGTTCGACGTCCTCGGCTTCGAACCGGAGGTCGCCGCCGTCGCCGACGAAGACGTCGATGAGGTTGCGCACGAGGACCTGCTGGGGGCAGAAGCGTCCGTCGACGTGGTCGTCGGTCACGTACCGGAAGGGCCGCGTCTCGCCGTCGACGCGGAAGTTCAGCACCGGCGCGAAGGGGGCGCCGTCGAGGACCCGGTCCTCCAGGCCCCACTCACGGAACATGCGGGCGGCCCTGGGGTCGATGACCCCCGCGCGCTGGCGCTGCTCGACGTACTCGCGGCTGTGCCGCTCCAGTACCACGCAGTCGATCCCGCTGCGCAGAAGGAAGTTGCCGAGGGCGAGCCCGGCGACACCCGAGCCCACGATCACGACAGTGGTGTTCTCGTCCGTTACGGACATGGTTGGTGCTCCTTGGTGTTTTTCTGCCGGCCCGTGGGGAGGGCCGTTACCGCGCCGGCTCCCTGGGGGCCTGCGGTGCGATGGGTGGGCGTCTTTCGCCTGGGAGGGTTGTGCGCTCATCGGCTCGTGCTGTTCATGGCGATCGCCGGACATGGGGTGTTCCGCGCGTTGGCGCAGCGGGGCGAGACCCCCTACCCTTAAGCGAAGTCTTCACTACGCATCATACGTAGTGTCCACTACGTTTGCAAAAGGGGTCGGGTATGCGCCGCGACGGAGCCGCCAACAGGGAGAAGGTTCTGCTGGCCGCCGAGCATGTGTTCGCCGAGAAGGGGGCCGCCGCCTCCACCGATGAGGTCGCGCAGCGGGCCGGGGTCAGCATCGCCACCGTCTTCCGGAATTTCGCCACCAAGCAGGACCTCATCGAGGCCACCGCGTGCCGCTACCTGGAGAAGCTGACCGCCCAGGCGCCGGCGCTCGCCGAAAGCCAGGACCCCGGAAAAGCCTTCGCCTCCCTGATGAGGTCCCTCGCGGCGGCCGGGCCGGTGAAGATGACCCTGCTGGATCTGTTGCCCCCGCACGACGACGACGGCCGGGGCCTGTCCCGGCCGGTCATCGAGGCGGCCGACGCCTTCCGCGCGGCCCTCGACGGCGCACTCCGCCGCGCCCAGGCTGCCGGCGCCGCGCGCCCCGACGTCACCGCCGACGACGTCTCCCTCCTCCTGCGCGCCCTCGCATACGCCACGGACCTCAGCGAAGGCGAGGCACTCGACCGGGCCGTGGGCATCGTCCTCGACGGCCTCGGCGTACCGCGCTGACACCTGATCCCTTCCGTCCGGCCTGGCCCGCGCGCCCGGATCGATAGGGATGCACCGTCCGGCGCCGGCCCCACCACTGCCCCGTCACAGCTCTTCCACGGCGGTCTTGTCGCGCGGGAGCCGCAGGCCACCGGGCAGGTCGGGGAGCCGGAAGGAGTACCGGCCGAGCACGTTGATGTGATGTCGCACGAACGGGGAGAGCCGGGCGAGTTCCTCGTCCCGGACCTCGAAGCCGTCGCTCCGGAGCTGGGTCATGGCAGCGTCCATGTAGCGGGGTGCTGAACAGTACGAGTGCGTTGAGGACCGGGCCCAGCGCGCCGACCCGGTCCTCCATGCCGTCCTGGTAGCGCGTTGATCCTGTTGAGCCAGGTCGCGCCGCCCCGGCGCGCGAAGTACTTCGGTTTCGGCCGCGCGTACACGCTGGGCACGGGATCGGCGACCCCCATATCCCCCACGGCTTCAGGCATTGGTTGCCCGGGCCCGCGCCACCCCCGACCGCGGCCGGATGAATGTGACCCGGCCGCGGCGAGCGCCGGCCGCTCTCCCTCGGCCCCGAGCCGACAACGGCCGGCTCGTGCCGGCCGTGGACGTGAACCTGCGTGGAGGTCGAAGGTGAGGGCGGAGAGGGCGCGTTCCGGGGCTCGCTCGTTCTTGTACCGCACCTGGTCGGCAAGTTGGGGGAAGTACGTTTGCCGCCGTGGAGGGCGGCTGTGTGGACGGCCGGGCAGCGGCGGGGTTGCCGCTGCCCGGCCGTGGTCGCACGTGGCCCGCGTCGATCCGGTCGATCCGGTCGATCCGGTCGATCCGGTCGATCCGGTCGATCCGGTCGACTCTGTCAACCCTGTCGAGGGCCCTCCGGCGTGTTGCTTCCGGTCGGGGTCAGCAGCGTCGGACGGAGCTCACCTCGTTCTTCTGCGGCGATGGCAGGTTGGTGCTCTGGCCGTCGAGGATGTTGAGGATCTTGTTCTTGTATCCGGCGTCGCGGAACAGGCACCAGTCGTCCTTGGTGTTGTTCCGGGCCGACCACACGTGGTCGTTGAGCCTGCCCGACAGGACGCTCAGGTCGGAGGCGCCGTCCTCGAGTTCGTAGTGCGCGCCGGTGCCGTTCGTGCCGTAATAGATGCAGAATTTATTCGAGTTGCACGGCCAGGCCGACGAGTCCGTGCGGGCCGCCGCAGGTGGGGTGGCGATCGCAACGGCTCCGACCAGCAACGCGGCGGCTACTGCGGCGCTGCGCGTTCTGAAGGTCATGGTGCCACTTCCTTTCACATCCTCCGAAGGCGCCGACGAGACACTTCGGCGCTGTCGCCCACCCTCGGCGTCGATAATCCGAGACGAGTCGACGTGAGGGTTCTACGCATCCGCGTCCGCCTCCAAGCAGGCCCGAGTCCGTGATCACCCGAAAGGATGGCTGCGACGTAGCAGGTCCGACACGCCGCATCGAAGGCTAGGGGGGTGAGGCCCTCCTGGTGGTTCGGGTCGATCCCGTCGATCAGGCAGGGCAGGACGACGAGCGCGAACTCCCGTCCTTCGGCGCCGTGGAGGTGGTACAGCGTTACGCCGACCGCCGACCGCCGACCGCCGACCGCGTCCGGGTCGGCGCGGGCGCGCAGCCGTGTCGTGGGGATGAGCGTGGCGTGGGTTGGTCGGGGTCTTGAGCACGGCGTTGCCGTGCCGGGCGTCGACGTCTGCGCGGGCTGCGGGCGGCGGGCGGGACGCAGGTGAGCGGGGTGGCGGGCACGTGCAGGCTGGCACGGCCGGGCGGAGGCCGGTTGCGTGGGCTTGTGCTCGGCGGCATCGACCGCGGTCGGGGTTGTCGACCCACAGGTCGTCGACCCACAGGACCGGGTGGGCACGGAGCAGCCCGAGGAGTGCGTTGGTGTTCTCGTGGGCGCGCAGTCGCTCATCGGGATCGGCGTGCGCGTCGGATGGGGTGGGCCTGCGCCGGTACCCCGCGAGGCCCGAGCCTCCTCGCCGGCCGTGTCCAGGTACGCGCCCGGCCGGTGGGTCGATGACCTTCGCGAGGTCGGCCGGGTCGTCAGCGTATGGGCCGGCGCCTCGCGGGTTCTACCGGTGGGTTCGCGGGTGGATTCGCGGGGGGTCGACGCCGCAGCGGACCCGTGTCGTGGCGGGCTGCAGGAGGGTCGTGTCCTTCGACAGGGCCGGGAAGAACGGCAGTTGGTCGCGTCGTGACGGGTGGGGGCATCGGAAGACAACCCGCTGCCGGCGAGGCCCTCCTCGCCGCGGACTTCCCGAACCGGCGCTACGTCGAGGTGTTGTCGTCGCGGTCCTCGTCGAGCTTCGCACGGGCAGCGGTCTTGTCGTGCTTCCCGCTCTTCTCGCCTTCGTCCTCATCGGAGCCGACGTCGGAGCCGAGCCAGTCCTCGAGGGCGGTGTTGTCGGTCGTGCCGAAGAGGCTTTCCTCGCCCGGGAGGGTGGTCGTGGTGATGGTGGGTTCCCTCTTCTCGGCGCGTTTGCCCTCGGCGCCGTCCTCGTTCGACCAGGACACCTCGGCAAGGTGTCCGTCCCGAGCGGATGCCTTGTTGTCCTCGATGTCGTCGCGCCACGCCTGCAGGAGGCCGTCCGCGAGGTCCGGGTATTGGCCCCTGAGGCGAAACAAAGTCGTGCGGAACAAATCGTGTGTGTTCTCGGCGAGTTCGCGGTGTTCGACGACCTCGGTGGCGGTTTTCGCGGTGCCGAGCACCGTGACAGCGAGCGTCTTGACCTTCTCCGGGTTGCTTTCGTGCCGCATCCGCTGGACGAAGTCCCAGTCCTTCGCACCGTGCAGGCACCATTCGTGGGCGAGGAGTTCGAGCGTCAGGGCCTGGCCGCAGCCGGCGACGATCTCGATGAGAATCTCCACCGGCCGGAGATGGACACCGGCCGTGCACCAGGTGTGCGGAATGGTCGCCACGGTGTCGACCGTGCCGACGATCAGTGTCGTATCGCCCTGCCGGCCGTTCTTGCGGGAGGCGATCGTCAGGGTGGTCCCCTGGTCGGCCTCGATCGTGTCCCACAGGCCGAGCGACTTGAAGCGGGCCACCGCCGTCGCGTAGCCATGCCCCTCGATCGCGAAGTCGCCCTTGAACACCAGCATCGAAACCCCCGGTCGCCGTGCGGTCGTCGATCCCCCGCCTTTCACTGTGGCGCCGACCGGATGCGGCCGCAATCGGCTTGGTATAAAACGCCGTTCGCTGGAGGAATTCGCCGGCGCCCCGCGACACGACGAGAAACGAGTTCGCGAACAGGACGCAGCACAACCGCGCACGCGTCCCACCCGCCCTACGCGCCCTGCCCGATCTGCTCCGGGCTCCGCTACCGCAGCACCTCCGGGTCGATGAAGAGCGGGTCGCGCGGGGCTTCGCAGTGGAACGGGCCGTCCGACTCGCTGTCCGCCTGCTCCTCGTCCTCGGCCATGCGCTCGATCAGGGCGTAGAACCGGTCCTCGGTCGGGCGCAGGCCGGCCACCGTCTCGGCCAGATCCGCGCAATCGGTGAAACGGGCTCCGTCGCGGCCCACCGACAGCACCGCGGGCCACCCGTCGTCGAAGGGCTTCAGCAGGGCACCGCTGGCCTCCGCCCGGAAGAGCACGTGGTCCCGCCCCGGTTCCGACCTGACCCCCCGGCACCGGCACCGGCAAGCAGCAACAGCGCCGTGTGCATGCGGCGTTCGTCGTAGCCGGGTCGCTTCGTAACCGCCATTGGCCGCGACATCGACGACCCGGACGCCTACTACCTGTACGAGTCACGCATGGCCATTTTCCGAGCCTTCGACGCCGACGGCCTGGTGGCCGCCGAGGACACGTATCCCACCGGCGGCGCGCTTCGCGGGTCTGCGCAAGCTCACCGCCGAGGAGGTCCCGCCGGCCCAGACCCCGACGTACCTCGCGGACACGCCCCGCTCCCCCGGCTCGCCTGCCTGACGCCCGTCGCCGACGGCGCCGACGGCGCCGAGGACGCCGAGTGCGCCGAGCCGAGAGCCCCGTCCGCGCCACGGCGATCCGGACGGGTCCTCGGCCGGTGCCCGGAACGGCACTCGCTCAGAGTATGTTCTTGCGCCGCGCCGCCTCGATCCACGAGGGGAACTCGGAAAGCAGCCGGTCGTACAACTCCTGATCGGGAACGTCGCCGATGTCGTCCATCGCGAAGAAGCCGACGTTGTCGACATGGCGGCCACGCATCGTGTCCAGGCGCCTCAGGACGCCGTAGTTCGCGTCGCCGAGTCCCACGAACTGCCAGAACGCCGGTTCCCCGGACGCGTCCCGGAGTTCGCGCTCGATCTCGTCGTCGCAGTAGATGCCGCCGTCGGAGAAGAACAGCACCAACGTGGGGGCCGAGGACGGATTCTCCCGGACGTACGAGCGCACCTCGGCGATCACCTTGTGCTCCTCGTTGCCGAAGCCGAGCGCCACCATGTCGACTTGGCCCGGCAGCAATCCCTGCTCGGGATCGTCGCTCCCCGGACGCACGTGCAGGCGCAACCACGTGGGGAGTTCGCCCACGCGCAGGTCGGGCAGGCGGACCGGGTCGGTGGCGAACGTCCAGGCCTGCATCACCCCGTCGTCCTCCAACTCCGCCGCCACGGCCGCCATACGTTCCACCACGTCGGCGACGACGCCTTGCTCGTAGAGCCAATTCATGGAGCCCGACGCGTCCATGACCAGGATCACCCGCGCGGCGATCCCCTCCGCGCCCCGCTTCCGAAGGCTCACCGCCACCCGCTCCTTGCGCAGCGACAGGCGCTCACGCATGCCGGCCGGAAGGGCTTCCTCGGCGTTTCCGGCCGGTACGGCGGCGGGCCGTGTCGCAACCGGCCGGCCGACGACGGGGTCCGCCGCTGGTTCGTCGTGCACCGTGACGCCGAAATCCGTGGCAAGTCCGGCGAGTCCGGAGGCGTACCCCTGCCCGACGGCGCGGAACTTCCATTGCCCGTGACGGCGGTACAACTCGCCGCCGACGAAGGCCGTCTCGATCCCGGCGGTCATGTCGAAGCGCGCGATCTCGACCGCCGTCACCGCGTCCAGCACCCGTAGGCGCAGGTCCGGGACCTGGCCGAACGTACCGCCGTCGGCCGACGCGCACAGCAGGACCCGGTGAATCGCCTCCTCCACCAGCGCGAGATCCACGGCGAAGGTATCGACGATGCCGTCGCCGGTCTCGTCTCGGCCCAGGTGTGTCACCGCGCCGGACGGGTGGCGCGCCTGGTTGTAGAAGACGAAGTCGGCGTCCCCACGCACGCGTCCGGTATCGGTGAGCAGCAGCGCGGAGGCATCGACGTCGGGCACGCCGGCGCGGGCGGACCACGACAGCTCCACCCGAAGCCGCGTGGATTCGACACGCAGGTTGGCACCTTGACGCAGAGATGGCAATGTCATGGCACCATCCTGCCGAAGCCCGAGCTCCAAGACCCGAGCCCCAAGGCCCGAGCCCCAAGGCCCGAGCCCCGAGCCCCGAAACCTGAGCCCGGGCCCCGAACCCCGAGCGGCCGGACGGCGAGCAGCAGCCGTCGGCCGGCGCCTCCGGCCGTGCACAAACTCAGCCTCCACGTGCGGGAGTTGACGGGATTCCTGCCCGGAATCGTCGCGTCGAGGAGCGCCGACCCGGATGTAACGAGCCAACTCCTCGTCAACGCCCGCGACTACCAGGCCGATTGCGCACGGAGGCCGCTTTCGCTAACCGGTGCGGCGTCCCCCGATCCTGGCCTTTTCCAGTCGGTGCGACCGCCACGGCTCGACCGTGCCGCCGAACGCGTCGCCGAGCGAGCCGGGTTCCGCACGCGCGCGGCAGAACAGTGCAGGCACCGGCCACCCCGGCTGCCTCGGCCCGGCTCGGCCCGCCGGGTGACACGGCGCCGGCCGGCGGGGTCAGGCGCTCGGCTCGGCGGCGGGCAGCGTCGTCAGTGTGGCGGCGCGGGTGGCGACCACGTGCTCGTGGGCAAGGCGGCGGGCCTCCGCGGCGTCGCCGGACCGGATCGCGGCGTACATCGCCTCGTGCTCGCGGCACATCACGGGGTGGTCGTCGGGGCCGGCGGTGAGCCGGAACAGCCAGCGCAGCCGACCGTTGAGCGGCTCCATGATCCCGACCAGCATGGGGTTGCCGGACAGCGCGACGATCTCGGCGTGGAAGGCCGCGTTGAGTGCGGCGATGTCCCGCGCGTCGTTCGCGGCCGTGGCCCGGTGTGCGGCGGACAACAACTCGCCCAGGCGGGCCAACCCGGCGGCGTCGGCGCGTTCGGCGGCCAATCCCGCGGCGAGCGCCTCCAGGCTTTCCCGGACGTCGAAGAAGTGCGCGAGGTCGGGCGCGAGCAGCCGCGTGACCACCGCGCCGCGGCGCGCGTGCACGGTCAGGAAGCCCTCGACCTCCAGGCGCTGGACCGCCTCGCGGACCGGGACCCGGGAGACCTCCAGTTCGGCGGCGATCTCCCGCTCGACGAGGCGGCGGCCGGGTTCGAGGTCGCCCTCGATGATCCGCTCGCGCAGTTCCTCGTACACCTGGTCGCGCAGCGAGCGGTCGGCGGCGCCGATGCTGGGCCGCCGTCGAGCCGCCGCGATGTCCTCCACGCTGTCCGCGCCTTCCCACTCGTGTCGCCGCCTGTCCGACCGGTCGGGCGGGTCGTTCCTCTCCGCCTGTCCGACCGGTCGGGCAGGTCGTTCCTCCCCGCCGGTCCGACCGGTCGGGCAGGTCGTTCCTCCCCGCCGGTCCGACCGGTCGGGCGGGTCGTCCTCGATCGGCCTTCGCAGATCATCGCAGTGTTCCCGCGCGACGGAATCGAGACGTCCGAGACCCTTGTTTGGTATTCGGTATACCAGATACGGTGAGCCACCGCCGCGCCCTTGAAGGAGGCCGCCTTGACCGTTCCGTCGCCCACTTCGTCCCATCCCGACCTGCTTCTCGACGCGACCCTGCCGGACGGCACCCGCGCCGACATCACGATCCGTGCAGGCCGGATCGCCGCGCTGGACCCGGTCGGCGACCGCGATGCCCGCGACGAGCCGCCGGTCGGCACCACGATCGACGTCGCCGGCGCCCTCGTCCTGCCCGCGTTCGTCGACGGTCACGTCCACCTCGACAAGACCTTCCTCGGCAGCGACTGGCAGCCACACGTCACCGGCGGCACGATCCGCGAGCGGGTCGCGGCGGAGCGCGCCCTGCGCGAGCGGGTCCGGGTGCCGACCGCGGAGCGGGCCGCACACCTGGTCCGGCGGATCGTGGCGCTCGGTACCGGCCACGTGCGCTCGCACGTCGACGTCGATCCGCAGCTCGGGCTGTCCGGACTGCACGCCCTCGTGGAGGTTCGCGAGCGCTTTCGCGACGTGCTCTCGGTGCAGCTCGTGGCGTTTCCACAGAGCGGCATCGTGACCGCGCCGGGCACGGCCGACCTGTTGGACGCCGCGCTGCGCGAGGGCGCCGACCTGATCGGCGGCCTGGATCCGATCGGCTTCGACAACGACGTCGAGGGCCACCTGGACGTCGTGTTCGGCCTCGCCGAACGGCACGGCGCGGGCATCGACCTGCACCTGCACGACGGCGGCGAGTCGGGCGCGGGACAACTGCGCGAGATCGCCGCCCGCACCGCCGCGGTCGGCCTGGCCGGGAAGGTCACCGTCAGCCACGCCTACTGCCTGGGTGACCTCGAACCGGCCGCGTTCGCCCGCACCGCCGACGCACTCGCCGCCGCGGGCGTGTCGATCCTGACCAACGGCCCGAGCGGCTCGATGCCGCCCGTCCTCGCACTGCGCGACCGCGGCGTGCGCGTGTTCGCCGGATCCGACAACATCCGCGACGCGTGGTGGCCCTACGGCACCGGCGACATGCTGGAGCGCGCGACCATTGTCGGCCTGCGCCAGGACCTGATGACCGACGACGAACTCGCCGTGGCCGCGGACCTGGTCACCGACGCCGCCGCGACCGCGCTCGGTCTGCCCGACTACGGCCTCACCGTCGGCGCCCGCGCCGACCTGGTGGTCGTCGAGGCCGCGTCCGTGCCCGAGGCCGTCGCCGCGCACCCCGCCCGCCGCCTGGTCCTGCACGCCGGCCGCACCGTCGCGGCCGAGGGTCGCCTGCTCGGCTGAACACCCCACACCGGACCACCGGTTCGACCCGCACCGTCGATCCGGTCACCTCCCCTGCCCCGGAGACACCACCCATGACGACCCGTCAGCAATCCCCCGCCGCGCCCTCCGTCGCGGAGCCCACCGATTCCGGCGGCGCGCTCGCCAAGTCCGCGATCGGCACCGCCGACCTCGTGTTCTTCGTGGTCGCGGCCGCCGCCCCGCTCACCGCGATGGCCGGCGTCGCGCCCGCCGCGATCGGCATGGGCGGTATGGCCGCACCGCTGGGCTACGTGCTCTCCGGTGTGCTGCTCGCCCTCTTCGCGACCGGCTTCACCGCGATGAGCCGCTACGTGCGCAACGCCGGCGCGTTCTACGCCTATATCGCCCGCGGCCTGGGCAAGGCCGTCGGCGTGGGCGCGGCGTACGTCGCGGTGGTGTCGTACAACCTGATCGAGATCGGTCTGGTGTCGTGCTTCGGGTACTTCGCCTCGACGGGCGTCGCCGACCTGACCGGGCTCGATCTGCCGTGGTGGCTCTGGGCCCTGGGCTGCGTCGCGGGGGTGGCCGGGCTCGGGTGGCTGCGGGTGACGCTCAGCGCCAAGGTGCTCGGCATCGCGCTCGCCCTGGAGGTCCTGGTCCTGCTCGTGCTGGAGATCGGCGTGCTCGGCGATCGGGGCGGATCCACCTTCGACATGGGTGTCTTCGACCCCTCGTCGCTGTCCGGTGACGGCGTCGCGGGCATGTTCGTGCTCGCCATCGGCGCGTTCACCGGCTTCGAGGCCACCGCGATCTACGCCGAGGAGGCGCGCGACCCGGACCGCACCGTGCCGCGGGCGACCTACATCGCGGTCGGCTTCCTGGCCTTGTTCTACGCCTTCACCGTCTGGGTGATCATGGGCGCGTTCGGCGGCGAGAAGTCCGTGCAGGTCGCGAACGGCGCCGGCGGCGCCGACATGGTCTTCACCGCCGGCTCCGACTTCGTCGGGCCGTGGCTGGCCGACTCGATGCACGTGCTGATCATCACGAGCGCATTCGCCGCCACCCTCGCGTTCCACAACGCCGCGACGCGGTACATGTACGCGCTCGGTCGCGAGGGCCTGCTGCCACGCGGACTCGGCCGGGTCGACCGGCGGACCGGGTCGCCGAGCCTGGCCGTGCTCGTGCAGAGCGCGTTCGGCCTGGCCGTCGTCGTGGTCGGCGCGCTCGCCGACGTGGACCCGTACACCGTCACCTTCCTGTGGCCCAACGGCGCGGGCGTGCTGGGCGTGATGGCCATGCAGGCGCTGGCGGCACTGGCCGTGTACGGGTTCTTCCGCCGAAACCGCCGCGGCTTCTCGCTCTTTCGGGTCGTACTCGCGCCACTTGCCGCGTGCGCCGGACTCGTCCTGCTGACGGTGCTCGCGGTGATCCACTTCGACCTGCTCACCGGCGCGTCCGACGGAGTCGACGCGGCGTTGCTCGTGCCGCTGCCGGTGGTGTTCTGCGCCGGGCTGCTCATGGCTCGGCACATCCGCCTTACCGACCCCGAGCGCTACGCGCTCCTGACCACAACCGACGTCGAGCGCGACTGAACGGACCCGGACTCTTACGTGGTTGCCGCTTCCCCCCACCCGATCCCGGGGTCGGCGGAGGCGGCATCGACGTGTCCGGGCGGGCCGGACGGTGCGGATCATGAGGCCTCGGAGTCGGTGACCGTCGTGGCCGTGGCGGTAGGCGACGGTGTCGCCCGCAGCACGGGTGCGCGTGCCGTCGACGGTCAACAGCCTTGACCGCGCGGGCGCGGCCCACCGGCGATGGCCGAGAGAGCACCCGGCGCACGTCGCGCGGCGGTGGTGCGAGGGCGGCGCCGATGGGCGTGCCGTCCTGCGAACCAGGGCAGCCGAGGGGTCGGCGCTCCCCCCGCCCGCCCCGGCGCACGGAAGCACCGGGGCGGGCGGGGTTCGCGAATCGGGCGGCGACCGCTGTGGGTCGGTCAGGCGGACAGGGTCAGGGCGATGTCGACGATCATGTCCTCCTGGCCGCCGACCAGACCTCGGCGTCCGCATTCCATCAGGAGGTCGCGGACGTCCACTCCGTACCGTGCCGACGCGGCTTCGGCGTGTCGCAGGAAGGACGAGTAGACGCCCGCGTAGCCGAGGGTGAGGGTTTCCCGATCGACCCGGACCGGGCGGTCCTGGAGCGGACGGACCAGGTCGTCTGCGGCGTCCTGGAGGGCGAACAGGTCGCAGCGGTGGTCGAAGTCGGAGAGGTCGGCGACCGCGATGAAGGCCTCCAACGGGCAGTTCCCGGCGCCCGCGCCGTGCCCGGCCAGCGAGGCGTCCACGCGGAGGCAGCCGTTCTCCACCGCCGTCACCGAATTGGCCACCGAGAGCGAGAGGTTCTCGTGGGCGTGGATTCCGATCTCGGTCTCCGGGCGCAGCACGTCCCGGTATGCCCGCACCCTGGCGGCGACGTCGTTCATGGTGAGTCGGCCGCCGGAGTCGGTGACGTAGACGCAGTGCGCGCCGTACGACTCCATCAGCCGGGCCTGTTCCGCGAGTGCCTCCGGTGGGGCCATGTGCGAGAGCATCAGGAAGCCGGAGACGTCCATGCCGAGTTCGCGGGCCGCGGCGATGTGTTGCGCGGCGATGTCGGCTTCGGTGCAGTGGGTGGCGACTCGGACCGAGCGCACCCCGAGGTCGTAGGCGTGCCGCAGGTCGTGGATGGTGCCGACGCCGGGCAGCAGCAGGGTGGTCAGCCGGGCCCGTTCCAGGACGGAGGCGGCGGCTTCGATCCAGGCCCAGTCGCTGTGCGAGCCGGGGCCGTAGTTGAGCGAGCCGCCGGCGAGCCCGTCGCCGTGCGCCACTTCGATGGCGTCCACGCCGGCCCGGTCGAGGGCGGCGACGATCCGCGCGACGTCCGCGGTGGAGATCCGGTGCCGAACGGCGTGCATGCCGTCCCGCAGGGTGACGTCCTGGACGAAGATGGGGGTGCTCACGGGGCGGCCTCCAGGTGCTGCCGGGCGGTGCCGCGGTCGGTGCCGGCGGCCGTGCCGCGGGCCGCGTCGCGGGCCGCCATCCGGTCGCCGACGCGGAGCGCGGCCGAGGTCATGATGTCGAGGTTTCCGGCATAGGCGGGCAGGTAGTGTGCGGCGCCCTCGACCTCCAGGAACACCGAGACCTGGTGGGTGGGCCGGTCGGCGCCGGGGGCCAGCAGGGTTTCCAGCGGCTGGTCGGCGGGGACGGGGGCCACTTGGACCTCCTGCTTGAGCCGGTAGCCGGGTACGTACTCGGCGACGGACGCGACCATCGCGGCCACCGCACGACGGATCTCGTCCGCCGTGTCGGGGCCGGGCGCGCGCACCAGTGCCAGGACGGTGTCGCGCATGATCAGCGGCGGCTCGGCGGGGTTGAGGACGATGATCGCCTTGCCCCGCCGGGCACCGCCGACCTCGACGATCGCGGCCGAGGTGGTCTCGGTGAACTCGTCGATGTTCGCGCGGGTACCGGGTCCTGCGGACCTGGAGGCGATGGATGCGACGATCTCGGCGTACTCGACCGGGACCACGCCGCCGATCGCCGCGACCACCGGGATGGTGGCCTGCCCGCCGCAGGTGACCATGTTGACGTCGTCGGCGTCGAGGTGCTGTTCGAGGTTGACCGCGGGGACGACGTACGGCCCCAGGGCCGCGGGGGTGAGGTCGACCAGCCGCTTGCCGTACGGCCGCAGTCGGGCCGCGTTGTGCACGTGCGCCTTCGCCGACGTGGCGTCGAAGACGATCCCGATGTCGGCGAATCCGGGCATGGCGATCAGTCCGTCGACTCCTTCATGGGTGGTCGGGACCCCGAGTCGGCGCGCCCGGGCCAGGCCGTCGGAGTCCGGGTCGATGCCCACCAGGGCGCCCATCTCCAGATGCTCGGCGGTGCGCAGCACCTTGATCATCAGATCGGTGCCGATGTTGCCCGATCCGATGACGGCGACCTTGGTCCTGTTCATGAGCCCTCCTCGTCGAAGCCGAAATCGATCGCGACCGTGCCCAGGCCGGTGATGTCGGCACGGACGGTGTCGCCGGGAACGACGGGGCGCATCGGCCCCAGTGCGCCGGAGAGCACGAGTTGACCGGCGCGCAGCGGATCGCCGAGGTCGCGGGCCTGCCGGGCCAGCCAGGCGACCGCCTCGACCGGGTCGCCCAGGCAGGCGGTACCGGTGCCGGTCGAGACCACGTCGCCGCCGATCGTCATGGTCATCGCTACTTCGCGCGGCACGAGTTCGCCGAGGCTCTTGCGGACGGTGCCGAGCACGTACGCGCCGGACGAGGCGTTGTCGGCCACGGTGTCGGCGAAGCGGATGTCCCAGTCGGCCACGCGGCTGCCGCAGATCTCCAGGGCCGCGACCGCGTGGTCGATCGCGTCGTGCACGTGCGCGCGGTCGAGCGGTCCGTCGGCGAGGTCGGCGCCGAGGACGAACGCGATCTCTGCCTCGACGCGGGGCTGGAGCACCGCGCGGTAGGGCACGACGTCGCCGACGGCGTAGCCCATGTCGTCGAAGAGCACACCGAAGTCGGGCTGGTCGACGCCCAGTTGCCGCTGGACGGCGGCGGAGGTCAGGCCGATCTTGCGGCCGACGACGCGGGCACCGCGCGCCAGTCGGTCGTCGACGACGCGGCGCTGGACCGCGTACGCGGCGGCCAGGTCGTCCGGGCCGATCAGGTCGCGGACCGGGGCGCAGGGTCTACCCGTTTCGGCGGCCGCGAGCAGCCGTTCGGCCGCGGCTCGCACCGCGTCTTCGCCGTGGGGGGAGGTACTGGTCATACCGGCATCGTCGCGACCTGCGAGAGTGCCGCACAACCAAAACGTCTCGCTCAGCGATACGCTGGACGGGTGCCCGACACCCCCGACCGCAACAGTGTCCTGAGCAAGGCGACCGCCATTCTGGAGGCGTTCACCATCGACGACCGCGCCGTCCCGCTGGCCGAGTTGGTGCGCCGCACGGGCCTGCACAAGGCCACCGTGCACCGGCTCACCGGGGAACTGGTGGCGCTGCGACTGCTGGACCGGCTGCCGGCGGGTTATCGGCTCAGCGGCACCGTGTTCGAGCTCGGCATGCGCGCGTCGGTCGAACGCGGCCTGCTCGAACTGGCCATGCCGTTCCTCCAGGACCTGTACGAACGCACCCACGAGATCGTCCACCTCGGGGTGCGCGAGGGCACCGACGTCGTCTACGTGGCCAAGATCGGCGGGCACCGGCAGGCGCGCAGCCCGTCCCGGGTCGGCGGCCGGATGCCGATGCACTGCACCGCCATCGGCAAGGCGCTGCTCGCGCACGGCACCGACGACCTGCGGCGCACCGTGCTCTCCGCGCCGTTGGCGCGGCGCACCGCGCACACCGTGGTCGCCCCGGGGTTGTTGCGCCGCCAGCTGGAGGCCGCGTTGGAGAACGGGGTCGCGTTCGAGTACGAGGAGGCCGCGGTCGGCCTGGTGTGTGTGGCCGCGCCGGTCCTGGGCCCGGACGACGAGCCCGTCGCGGCGATCAGCGTGGCCGGGCCCAGCCCCCGCTTCCGTCCCGAGGCACACGTGGCCGCGCTGCGCGCCGCGGCGACCACCCTGGGCGGCGTCCTCGCGCGCCGGGACGCGCTGTCCTGACCCCCGTCGTGCACCCGCCCGGGGCGGGCCGTCCGGGGTTCAGGACGGCCCACCCGGCGCACGGTAGGCGCGCTCGCCGAGTCGGAGGTCCCCGGTCGCGGGGCTCAGCCGGCGACCAGGTCCCGTTCCAGCGCGACCGCCGCGCTCCGCAGCGTGGCGACCAACCGGGTCACCCGCGTCCTGTCGTAGCGAATGCTCGGCATCGAGACCGACAGACCGCCGACCGGCGTGGCGTCCGCGCCGCGCACCGACACCCCCACGGCGACCAGGCCGCGTTCGGAGCGGCTCTGGTTGACCGCGAAGCCGTTGCGGGCGACGCGGGACAGCTCGGCGCGAAGCTCGTCCAGGTCGGGCCCGTCGAAGGCCCGGTTCTCCCAGCGCTCGGCCGCGTACAGCGACTCCAGCTCCGCGTCGTCCAGCTCGGCGAGCAGCACCAGGCCGACGGTGGTGCGGTGCGCCGGAAAGACCATGCCTTCGCGCGAGCCCACCCGCAGCGCCCGCGCGCACTCGACACTGGCGATGAACCGGACCGTCTCGCCGGTGCGTACGGCCAGGTTGGCCGACTCCCCCAGCAGGTCGACCAGACGGCGAAGGTGCGGCAGCGCCGCGGCACGAAGCCGGGAGACGGCGGACTGCGAGTGCGCGGCCAGCTCCAGCACCGGGCCCACCCGGTAGGTGCGGTCCGACGCCTGGACGGCGAAATCGCGGTAGACGAGCATCGCGAGCAGGCGGTGCGCCGTGGAGACGGCGACGCCCAGACGCCCGGCCACCTCGCTGACCGTCATCGGGCCCTCCAGCTGCAACATCGTGGCCGTCCTGAGGGCGTTGTCCACGCTGGTGATGGCGTACGGCGGCGGGGTCTTGAGGGGCTTGTCCACGATGCCTCCCGAAGGGCATTCTGCAAAACAGAATCTTGTTTTCTGTCCTGCGCCGGGACGTCACGGTATACGCATGACCGTCGGACCTGTCGAACCGCGCGCCAAGCCGCCCGCCGTATCCGCATCGAACCCACCGGAGGCGACTCCCGCCCTGGAGGCGCTGTACCGGGGATTCGCCCGTGAACTGCTCGTCCCGCTGTGGACCGAGATCGGCGACCTGATGCCGACCCACCCGCGCTCACGGGCGGTGCCGCACCTGTGGAAGTGGCGGAACCTGCTCCGGCTCGCCGAGCAGGCGGGCGAACTCGTGCCCGTCGGCCGCGGCGGCGAGCGGCGGGCCCTCGCGCTCGCGAATCCCGGCCTGGACGGCCGCCCCTTCGCGACCCCCACGCTGTGGGCGGCCATCCAATACCTCATGCCGGGCGAGGACGCCCCCGAGCACCGCCACACCCAGCATGCCTTCCGCTTCGTCGTCGAGGGCTCCGGCGTGTGGACGGTCGTCGGTGGCGACCCGGTGCCCATGAACCGCGGCGACTTCCTGCCCCAGGCCGGCTGGAACTGGCACGCCCACCACAACGCCACCGCCTCCCCCATGGCCTGGATCGACGGCCTCGACATCCCGTTCCAGTACAGCGCCGAGACCCAGTTCTTCGAGTTCGGCCGGGACCGACTCGATGCCGCCGAGCGCATCACACCCGAGCGCTCCCGCTCCGAACGGCTCTGGGGTCACCCGGGGCTGCGTCCGCTCCGCGCACCCGCCGCCGCTGCCCCGGGCTCGCCGCTGCTCTCCTACAAATGGGCGGTGACCGACCGGGCGCTCGACGACCAACTGGAACTGGCGAAGGAGGGCCACGAGGGTGTCGTGGAACCCGGTCACGCCGCCGTCCGCTACACCGACCCGGCCACCGGCGCCGACGTGCTGCCGACGATCCGCGCCGAGTTCCACCGCGTCACCCGCGGCACCGAAACCGCCCCGTTCACCGAGACCGGATCCTCCGTCTACCAGGTCTTCGACGGCTCCGGCTCGATCACCGTCGGCGATCGGACCTGGTCCGTGACTCGCGGCGACCTGTTCACGGTGCCGTCCTGGACACCGTTCTCGGCCCGCTCCGAGGCCGGGACCACGGACTCCGACAGCGGCGCCCTCGACCTGTTCCGCTTCGGCGACGCGCCGATCTTCGAGGCCCTGCGACTCCACCGCTCCACCACCGACGAGGACCCCCGATGAAGCTCGCCACCCTGCGCACCCCCGCCGGCACCCGTGCCGTCCTGCTCGCCGAAGAGGAACTGGTCGACCTCGGCGCCGCCGACGTCGGCGCACTGCTCGCCGACCCGGACTGGCGCGAGCGGGCCGCGACCGCCTCCGGTACCCGTTTCCCGCTCGCCGGCGCGGATTTCGCCCCGGTCGTGCCGCAGCCGTCCAAAGTGGTGTGCGTCGGCCTCAACTACAAGAACCACATCCACGAGATGGGGCGTGAACTCCCCAGCCATCCCACGCTGTTCGCGAAGTTCGCGGACTCCCTGACCGGGCCGGCCGACGACATCCCGCACCCGGCCGAGACCACCGAACTGGACTGGGAGGTCGAACTCGCGGTCGTCATCGGCCGACGGGTGCGCCGGGCGAGCACCGCCGAGGCCGAGGCCGCCATCGCCGGCTTCACCGTGCTGAACGACATCACGTGCCGCGACTGGCAGTTCCGCACCCGCGAGTGGCTGCAGGGCAAGATGTGGGACGCCTCCACACCCGTCGGCCCCTACCTGGTCACCCCGGACGAGTTGCCCGGTGGTGTACGTCCGGTGCTCGACGTGCGACTCGACGTCGACGGCGAGGTGATGCAGTCCGACACCACCGGCGACCTCCTGTTCGACCCGGTCGCGCTGGTCGAGTACGTCTCCTCGGTGATCCGGCTCAACCCGGGCGACGTGATCGCCACCGGCACACCCGGCGGCGTGGGCCACGCCCGCACCCCGCACCGGTACCTGCGCCCGGGCTCGACGGTGGTCGCCGAAATCGACGGCATCGGCCGCCTGGTGAACCGTGTCGTCGCGGACGCCGGATGAGCGGCGCACTCGCCGGCGCCGCCCCGGTGAATGAGGCGCCCGACGGTCCGCTGCGCTGGATGCGACTCGGCACCGCCCGGTTCCTCGACGCCTGCGCGGCACTCGACGAAGCCGCGTTCGACGCACACACTCCCCTGCCCGGCTGGACCCGGCGCCACCTGGCCGCACACGTGGCCGGCAACGCGGACGCCTTGGGCAACCTGGTGAGGTGGGCCGCCACCGGTGAGCCGACCCCGATGTACACGTCCGCGGACGAGCGTCGGGCCGGCATCGAACGCGGCGCGACGATGACCGGCGCCGAACTGGTGAACAGGTTGACCCGATCCGCCACCGACCTGGCGGTCGGCCTCGACGCGCTCACCCCCGACCGGTGGACGTACGAAGTGGTCACCGCCCAGGGCCGCGTCCTGCCTGCCCGGGAGATCCCCTGGCTCCGGGCTCGCGAAGTGTGCGTGCACACGGTCGATTTGGCGGTGGGCATCGGATTCGACGCATTCCCCCAGGACTTCCTGAAGCGGCTGACCACCGAAGCCGCCGGGAAGCACCGCGCCGGGTCCGGCCCCACCGTCGATCTCACGGCCACCGACATCGACCACACATGGCGACTCGCCGGCCATGGTGAACCGGTGGTGGTCCGCGCCCCGTTGGCCGACATCACCGCATACCTGACCGGTCGCGTCGCGGTTCTCCCCACCGAGTCCGGCAAACCCGCGCCCGCGCTTGGCGCATGGCTGTGAGGACACACGCGATGACCGGCGACACGACGCCTCGCGACCCGGCGTCCGGCTACCCGACATCCGGCCGCACGACCGGCCGCACGATGCCTTGTGACCCGGCGCCCGGGAACTCGACATCCGGCCACACGACGCCCCGCGACACGACGGACGTGCTCGTCGTCGGTGGCGGAATCGGCGGCCTCGGCGCGGCGTTCGCCCTCGCCCGCGAGGGACTGCGGGTCCGTGTGCTGGAACAGGCAACGGAGTTCGGCGAGGTCGGCGCGGGCCTGCAACTCGCTCCCAACTGCACCCGCATCCTGCACGAGTACGGCCTGCTGGACGAGGCCAAGAGGCTCGGGGTCGTGCCGGATTCCATGGTGATGTTCGACGCCGTCGACGGCGCCGAGCTCACCCGCCTGGATCTGCGCGACCTGGAACGACGCTACGGCTTCCCGTACATCGTGATCCACCGCAGCGACCTGCACACCCTGCTGTTGAACGCGTGCCGGCGGGCCGGCGTCGACCTGGCCACCGACAGCCGGGTCATCGAGTACCACCACGACGGCCCGCGCCCGTCGGTCCTCCTGGCCGACGGGCACACCGAGCACGCCGACGTGGTGATCGCGGCGGACGGCCTGCACTCGGTCGCCCGCGACCGGTTCGTCGGTGACACGCCGGTCAGCTCGTCCTACGTGGCATACCGCGGCGCCGTTCCCATCGACAGCGTCCGCGACCACCATGTGCACGAGAACGCCGTCGTCGTACACGTCGGCCCGCGCTGCCACTTCGTGCAGTACGCCCTGCGCGGCGGCGAGATGTTCAACCAGGTGGCCGTGTTCGAGTCACCGAAAGCCCGTGCCGGCAAAGACGATTGGGGTACACCCGACGAACTCGACGAGGCCTTCGCGGATACCACCGACCGGGTCCGCGCGGGCATCCCCCTGATGTGGCGCGACCGGTGGTGGCGCATGTTCGACCGCGAACCGATCGACACCTGGGTGTACGACCGGATCGTCCTGCTCGGGGACGCGGCCCATCCGCCCCTGCAATACCTGGCCCAAGGCGCGATCATGGCGCTCGAAGACGGCTGGGTGCTGGCCCGGCACGCCGCCCGGAATCGCGCGGCCGACAAAACCGTGGACTGGACCGCCGCTCTGGCCGCCTACCAGGCCGTCCGCCCCGAGCACTGCCACCGCGTACAGCGCACCGCCCGGGCCTGGGGCGAACTCTGGCACCTCGACGGGCTCGCCCGCGCACAGCGCAACGCGATCCTGCGGGAACGCGACACCCACGACTACACGTTCGTCGACTGGCTGTACGGCCCGACGGCACTGGAACCGGACGAGGAGCCCCCCGCATTCGTACCGATCCCGCTCGGGACTGCTCCGGCCACGAATCGGTGACACGGCCGGCCCGACCCGACCCCGAGCGCGAGGACGTCCCGACCGCGCGGTGCGATACGGGGCCGCGCGGTGGAAGCCGGGGCCGGCAGGCGATGGCGCCGGCCGTGGGTGACGAACGCCGGCCGTCAGACCTCACTCGGGCGCCACCCGCAGCCGCAGCGGCTTGTCCTCGGCGTCCGCCGCCCGACCCGGAGGCGGCAACCAACGACAGGGCGGCGCGGCCAGGTGCCCGAAGAAGCCCGGACGGGCCTCGCGCTCCCCTCCCCGCCGCACCGCGCCGGGAAGGTAGGGGCCCCTGACCGCGTGCGAGCCGTGCCGGTCAGACTGGGTGATGGTCGGAGACGGCGCCGAGTTCGATGCCGTGTTCCAGCAGGGCCTTCATGGCGCACAGGGCTGTAGCGAATCCGCCGACGGTGTCGTTCACCCAGCGCAGGGCATCATCCCCCGAGCCCTCGAAACCGGTCTCGGTGACCTCGACGAACGTGGCTCCTGCCGGCTGTGGAGTGAACCGCAACTCAACGGTGGTCGGCTGCCCGTAGTTGCCCCACTCGAACCGGATCAGCCGGTCCTCCTGGACCTCCTTGACCCGGACTTCGGCCGATGCACCGTACGTCTCCCACTCCCAGCGCAACTCGGCGCCCGCAACCATCGGCCCGCTGCTCTTGCTGTACCAGAATCGGGAGGTCACAGCCGGGTCGGCGAAAGCACGGAACACCTCCTCGGCGGGCTTGCGAACGATCAGGCAGACGTACGCGGCAGGGGCGCGCGAGAGCGCGGAGTCAGGGGTCTCCATACGGATCATCATGCCCTACAGACACCCCTGCCCCCAGGATTCGGACCCACTCGTCCAGGAAAGCTACGGCGTTCCTGCTCGAACCGAGGAGACCCGCAGCGCACCGCCGCACGGATCGCCGACCTTGCCCGCCCGATCTCCGCCGAGCCGCGCTCACCGCCATCGCCGACGAAACCGAACGCATCACCGGAACCGGCCTGGACACCGTGGCTTTGACCACCTCGCCGCCGCCTCATCTCGTGGCGCAGATCGCGTACACGTGGAACTGTCCGCTGATCGCCGCGAGTTGACTACACCAACGAGCCGGCCGTCCGAGACGTTTGACACGGAGTCGCGCTGCCGCACGGTCGTCGTGCTCACGCATATCCCGCCGCCGAGAGGCACCTGGTCGCCGCCGCAGACGGCGCTGAGGGAGACCCCGCTACCCGGGATCGATCAGCTCGTTCGTCTTGACATGAGTCGAACAGCCGCACGCCACAACGGAGTTCACGCACATCGCCGCGACATCGAACCTCCCGTTGGAGGCACCCTTGTTCACAACGGTGAGCGGCCGGCTCCTCGATGCGCCGAGCGGGTATATCTGCACGGTCGCATGCCGTTCCTGCTCGTGTATACGCCGCCGGTGAGCGGCACCTTGTCCGGGCCGCAGGACACCGCGGCGTCGGCGATACGACGGACCCGCGCCGCTGCGCAAGGACAAGCGGTGGCCACCCACCCTGGTGGGACCCCCCCAACCATGCCCCCACGTTCGGGATTTCACGGCGGGGCGCTACCCTGCGTGGCCGCCGTCAGCACGTCGGCAGGGTGGGGCGCCCCGGGGAGGGGCCGTCGGGGAAGGGATCATGGAAACACTAAACACGTCGGTGGAAAACGCGAAGCCGGACGCGGAGCCGTGTCCGGACTGCGGGGCGGACATGCCGGTCGATCCGCGGTTCGTGACATGGTGCGCGAGCTGCGACTGGAACGTCGACCCCGGCGGCCGTGAACCCCGGTACGGGCGCATCGAGGAACTGCGCAGGCGCTCGGCACGCCTGCACGCGGAGCAGTTGTTCGCCGAAGTCCTGCGAGATCCGGCCGCCCGTCCTCGCCGTGACGTCTACGCCGTGCTCGCCTTCACCACCGCGCTCGCCGTGCATGGAATCACCCTCGGCCTCGCCGTCGGCGGCCTCCTGCTGATCGTGCTCGGCTGGTCCACCGGGGTCCAACCGGCGCTCGGCGTCGTGCTGTTGCTCGCAGCCCTGACCCTGCGCCCGCGCCTGGGTGCCCTCGACAAGAACGTGCCGGCCCTGCAACGGGTCGACGCGCCGCAGCTGTTCGCCCTGATCGACGAAGTCGCGGCGGCCACCGGCACGACCGGGGTGCACGTCGTCGAGGTCGACGCCGACGTCAACGCGAGTGTTCGAACCCACGGCCTGCGGCAGCGCCGGGTCCTGCGCCTGGGGCTCGGCCTGTGGGAGATCCTCACCCCGGGGCAACGCGTCGCGCTCCTGGGCCACGAACTCGCCCACTACGCGAACGGCGACAGTCGACACGGGCTCGTCGTCGGCAATGCCCTGCGTTCCCTGGACGGTTGGCGCTACCTGCTCGCCCCGAGCGGGAAACGCGGGCCCGCCGGCCTGGTCGACATCGTGCTGTTCCCACCCCGGACCGCGGTGCACGGCATGCTGATGCTGCTCGACCACCTCACGCTGCGCGCCACCCAGCGCGCCGAATACCTCGCCGACCGGACCGCCGCGCGGGTCGCCTCCTCGGCGGCGGTCGTCGAACTCCTGGACCTGCTCCTGGTCGAAGGCTCGGTACGCACCGAACTGCACCGACGGGCGGTCGCGGCCAACACCCGAGGACGACCCGGGGCGCGGCGGGGCGAGACCGTCTCCGAACACACGCTGTGGGAGGACCTGGCCGCACACATCGCGCGCATCCCGGAACAGGAGTACGAACGGTTGCGCCGGGTCGCAACGCTGCACGGACACAGCGTGGACGCGACCCACCCGCCCACCCGGCTGCGCCGGCGACAGGCGCTCGAGGGCGAACGGTTCGAGGGGATCGTCCCCGTCGACGAGGGCGTCTGGGCGGCCGTGGCGGGCGAACTCGCCGACGTCCGCGCCGCAACCGCACGCCGGATCATCCGCGATCAGGTGGACCGACCGGCACACTGACGCCCCCGGCCCACCTTTCCCCACCTCCTCCGACATCCGTCCCGAAAACCGCACCACGACGAAAGCCCTCACTCGGCGAGCAAATCGGCCCGGCGGCGACCTCCCAAGGAGGGAAACCTCGACGAGGCCCCTCCTCGCGAGTTCGCTCCCGGGTCCGTCAGCGAAGACAACCCGGAATCGGGCACAGTGACGCCGCACGACGCCGCCGTCAGAGCCATGCGCGAGCGCCGGGCCCAAGCTTGAACGGGCAGCAGGACTCGACCCGACTCGGCATCACCCCCGAACCCGGCGTAGCGAACAACGCAACCGGGACCGAGAACGACCATGGCGGACGGCGGGGGCCGGCCGGCTCCACTGCCGCGCCGTGACCGGTGCCCACGCTCGCCTTCCCCGTCCGGACCGTGAAGGCCTGGCAGCGGGCCCGGCGCGTGGGCGGCACGCAGATCGCGGTGTGCTTCGTCGCCGGTGACGCAGCGTTGGATGCCGCAGGAGTGCGGGCGACCACTAGCGCCCCGCAACTCGCGCTGTGGACGGGGCGACCGAGGGGGCAGTTGGCGGCCGCGGCGCGGGCGGGGGCGGCGCGACTGCCCGCGGCGCGGCATCCCCGGTCGGGTGCTCACCGACTTCGCCGGGGTCGGGGCCCGCGATACCGGGAGGACATCACCAGGCGCGAACCGGCTCCCCGGCCCCGCGCGTTGACCGATGCCGCCCGCGCCTGGGCCGCGTACCGCGCACTCCGACCCGCCTGCCCGGCGCACCGGACGAGGTCCAGGTCCAAGTCGAGGTCCAGGTCGAGGTTCGGGCCGAGGCCGAGGCCGATCGCGCCAGGCAGCGAATTCAGGAACCGCACGAAACCCCCTTGCTCAATGGTCAAGAATCGTTGACCATTGAGCGCATGCCTGCCGAAGATCTTCCCGAGACGCTTCACGTCACCACTGGCGCGCAGTTGCGCGCCGTCTCCAACCTCACGCGCCACCGGATCATGGCCGTGCTCCGCTTCGAGCCCGCGACGATCACGCAGATCGCCGAGCGGGTCGGCCTTGCCAAGGGGAGTTCCAGCTACCACGTGCGGCTGCTGGAACGGGCCGGCCTGGTGAAGGTGGTGCGGACGCGGAAGGTGCGGGGGGTTACCGAGCGGTACTACGCGATGGCCGCGCGGTCGATCGTGTTGCCGGATCCGGGCGAGGGAGGGCCGGATGTGCTGATGCGGCATGCGGTGGCAGACCTGGAGGCGGCGCCGGTCGACGGTGAGCGGCACGTACGGATGGCGCATCTGCGGCTCACCGACGAGCAGTTCGCGGAGCTGGGGGCACAGCTGGAGGCATTGGCGGACGAGTACCGGGAGTTGTCCGATCCGTCGCTGCCGGACGCGTCACTCGTCTTCGCCCTGTTCCACCCGGCATCGCACGAGAAGGCGGAACGCGAACAGGCCGAACGCAAACAGGCCGAACCCGAGCAAGCCGAACCCGAACAGGCCGAGGGGGACGCCAAGTGACCTCGGACATCCGGAAGTTGCCGACCGGGTTCGGACGGCTGTGGACCGCGCAGACGGTGTCCTCGCTCGGCGACGGGGTGACGCATGCCGCGCTGCCGCTGCTCGCGCTGGCGTTGACGCGGAATCCGATGGCGCTCGCCGTCGTCACGGCCGCCGGCACGCTGCCGTGGCTGCTCTTCGGGCTGCTCGGCGGAGCACTGGTGGACCGCTGGGACCGCCGGCGCACGATGTGGGTCGCGGACGCGGCACGTGCGGTGCTGCTCGCGATACCGGCGGCGGCGGCCGCGCTCGACGTCCTGAGCATTCCGCTGCTCGCGGCCGTCGCCTTCCTCCTCGGCCTCGGCGGACTCTTCTTCGACACGGCCGCCACGGCCTATCTGCCGGATCTGCTCGGCCGCGACCCCGCGCTCCTGGAGCGCGCCAACTCCCGCCTGCGCGGCGCCCAGACCGCCGCCTCGGGCTTCGCGGGGCCACCCGCGGGCAGTGCGCTGCTCGCGCTCGGGCGGGCGGTCCCACTGCTCGCCGACGCGGTCTCGTTCGCGCTCTCCGCGCTGCTCGTACGGTCGCTGCCCGCCGCGCCCAGGCCCGTGCCGCAGGCCCGTGAGTCGCTGCTGCGGCAGGCGCGGGCCGGGGCCTCGTACGTCTTCCGTGACCGGCTGCTGCTCGGACTCGCGCTGCGTCCGGCCGTCGGGAACATCGCCTTCGTCGCCGTGGAGACCGTACTCGCCCTCTTCGCGCACGACCGTCTCGGCATCGACACCTTCGGCTTCGGCCTGCTCCTCACGGCGGAGGCCACCGGCGGCCTCCTCGGCGCGGCGATCGCCTCCCGCCTCGGCCGACTACTGGGCACCGGCACCGCGCTGACCTGCACGGCCGCCGTCGAGGGCCTCGCCATCCTCGGCCTTGCGGCCGCCCCGAACCCGTACGTCGCCGGCCTCGCGCTCGCCGTCTGCGGGGCGGGCATGGGCGCCACGATGGTGCTCGGCCCCTCCCTCCGGCAGGCGATCGTCCCCGCCCACCTGATGGGCCGGGTCGCCTCCACCTCCCGCATGCTCGCCATGTGCGCCGCCCCGTTCGGCGCCTTCCTCGGCGGCTGGCTGGCCACCGCGTACGACGTACGGACCCCGCTCTACGCCGCCGCCGGCCTCCTCCTCGCGATGACCGCCGTCACGGCGACCATGACCGGCAACCGCCGGGTCGAGGCGGCGCTGCGTGCCGCTGCCGCGACCGGCGGTCCGGGTCACCCGAAAACCGGGGATCCCGTTCGGGCGGGTGCACCCGAATCGTTGTGACGCTCCCGCGGAAGGTGTCACGAAAGCTTCGGGGATGGGGGTCGGCCGGCGGGCTCGTCGTCAGCGTCTGCGCCACCGCTCCGACCGCATGCGCGCCGATCTTGTTCATCAATCGGTCGATGGCCGGGCGTCCCCCCGTCCCAACCACAGAGCCCGGCATGTCGATTACCGGGGTCGGCAGCGTTCGCCTGTTCGCCAGTTCGCGGTGGCGGCGGCGATGACGGTGCTCAGCCTGTCCCGGGCTCCCACCAGGTCGCCGATCCGGCTGTCGATGCGATCCCGTTCCGCCGAAAGCCGGTCGAGCAGCTCCGGCGTGGCCTCACCGTTCACGACACACGGCAGTAGATCCGCGATCGACTTGCTGGGCAGCCCGGCGGCGTACAACTGCTGGATCAATCGGACGCGCTCGACCGCGCTGTCCGGGTACTGTCGCTGGCCGCTGGGGCTGCGTTCCGAGGCGAGCAGGTTCTGTTCCTCGTAGTAGCGCAACGCCCGAACGCTCACGCCCGTCCTGGTGGCGAGCTCGCCGATACGCATGTCTCTCCGATGTGAGCCGGACAACACTTCTTGCCTCTGACGTCAGCGTCAGGTTTTAGCGTATCTCGCGACGGCTCACATCGAGGCGCAGGACGAGACCGTGACCGGCTTGTTCGACACCTTCCCCATCGGAAATGCGAAGGAAGCTCTGCCCATGACCGCATCAGACGTGGTGTCCACGGACGTGCCCATCACCGCCCCCGTCCCGATCGTCTCGGTGAAGCCGGTGGTGCTGGACGCACCGGGCCGCGGCGAAGGCCTGCGGGTGAGAATCTCCGCGCCGACGACCGGAAACGAACTGCCGATCATCGTCTTCTCGCACGGTTTCGGGTCGTCCTTGAACGGCTACGGACCCCTGGCCGACTTCTGGGCAGCTCACGGTTTCGTGGTGATTCAGCCCACCCATCTCGACTCCAGGACCGTGGGCCTTCCCCGGGACGATCCCCGCACACCGCGGCTGTGGCACTCCCGCGTGCGGGACATGAAGCGCATCCTCGACCGGCTCGATCTGCTGGAGGCCGCCGTTCCCGGTCTCGGCGGGCGCCTGGATCGAAGCCGCATCGCCGCGGCCGGACACTCCTTCGGTGGCCAGACGGCGGGCAATCTGCTGGGCCTGCGCGTCCTCGATCCGGTGACCGAGAATGCGGAAAACCTGTCCGACTCGCGGATCAGGGCGGGCGTGCTGCTTGCCACGGCCGGCCGGGGCGGAGCCGACCTGACCCCCTACGCAACCGAGAACCTCCCGTGGTTGAAGGGACCGGACTTCGCGCACATGACCACGCCGACCCTCGTGGTCGCGGGAGACAAGGACGATTCACCGCTGTCCGTCAGGGGGCCGGAGTGGCTCGCCGACCCCTACCACCTGAGCCCGGGACGCAAGAGCCTGCTCACCCTGTTCGGGGCGGAGCACTCCCTCGGCGGAATCGCCGGCTACGACGTCCGGGAGACCACGGACGAGAACCCCGAGCGCGTGGCCCTGATCCAACGGGTCACCTGGGCCTACCTTCGCCACGCACTCGGCATCGAGGACGCCGGCTGGACGGCAGCGCAGAAGGCTTTGTCGGAGAGCGTCGCCCCCTTGGGGCGGATCGAGTGCAAGTGAAGCTCCGGACAGCGAACCACCTCCCGGTGGCCGGCGGGGTGGGACCGACGATTTCGCGCCGCGGCGACCGGATCGGCGGCGCCGCCCCGCCGACCGGCTCCGGCTGCGAGGTGAGCAAGCCATGGGGCGGCGCTGCTCCGCGGGTGGTGTCCCGGCTTCACGGCACATCCACCCGCGAAACGTGGGTGACGCGCGGTGCGGTTACTGCACCGGATAGAAGTGGTTCGGCACGACCACGCCTCGCCACCCGTGCCAGGTTCCCTTCCAGCGGTTGGTCAGGAACTCCTTGGTGTGACCCGGGACGAACAGGTCCAGCGTCCCCACCTGGTGGCTCGCCACGATCGGGGTCGCCTGGCGGTAGAGCCCGGCCGTGGAGTTGTTGGGCTTGGGAAGCTTCTCCCAGTTCCAGCCCTCCTGGTCGCGGTACCAGGCGTTCCACACGTGCCCGTCCACGCCCATCGCGAAGATCTCCTCGGCCCACCAGCCCCAGTTCACCGCGGTGGGTGCACTGGCCAGCTGCACCGGCTGGTTGCCGACCCGGTGCCAGGCCTCCCAACTGGACGGTGTCGACTGGCGTCCCTGCGTGCGGTACAGGTAGCCGTCCGCCCCGCGCGCGTACAGCCGCATCACGTCGATCTCGGGACTGGCCCCCGCGCAGGCCGAGGTGAACTCGACCGGACCGGGGCGCGTGAACCCCCAGCCGGACGAGGAGAACGTCGACTCGTTCCAGGTCGCGGTCCAGAACTGCTTGTCGGTGCCGCGGACCGCGTAGTGCAGCAGATGGTCCGCGGACGACCATACGGCCGTCATCGAGGTGTTGTCCGGCGGGCTGTGCGGTCCGTTCCAGCCGGTCACACCCTGCTGGTAATCGCGCCAGTGGTGCCAGGTCGCCGAGTCGAGGCCGCGCGCGAAGACATCTATGCGCTGGCGGTTCTTCCACAGCGTCGCTCCGGGAGCGGAGGTCAGCGCTCCGCCCAGGGCCTCTTCGTGGACCGTGGCGAAGCCGGGCGTCCAGTCCATCGCCACGAGCTGGTCCGCGCCACCCTGGAACCAGCCGCCCACCTTGAAGATCCGGAACCAGCCGCCGCTCGGCCCGCCCGGGCGCACCGCCACGCCCATGTAGGAACTGTCGAGCGCGAACGCGTTGTTGACCAGCGCCTCGTCGGACTCGACGGGCGGTTCGACGGCTTCGATGTCCAACCGCGGCGCGGGCCGCTGAACCCGGCGGTCCGGTTCGGACGGTGGTTCTGCGCTACGGTCGACGACCGCCGGGGACTCCACTTGGGTCTCCACTTGGGTCATTTCTCCCCCATATTCCTATTCCCGTTGTGTGCTGCCTTGCCGTGCCCGTCGACGCCTCGCGTCGTGACCGGCCCGCGGGCCGCGGACCGCGGACCGCCATAGGTCGAAGGCCGTCGCCGCCGCTCCCCCGGCGAGGTGTCGACCCGACCGTTCTACGGGCGTTGACCGGTGGTCGGCATCGGTGGTCGCCACCTATGTTGGGGAGCGTGGCCACCTATGCCGTGTCCGGTGGATCTCGGTGGACGAGGCCGCGTCGTCCGGTGCCGTGACCGCCATGGGGGGCACACATCGAGGCGACAACGGATCGGCGGCGGGGCAGGATGTCGGTGGGGGCGCCATGCTGGAACGCGACCGGGAAATGGCCGAGTTACTCGCAGCGAGCGACGATGCCGGGCACGGGCGGGGCTCCGTCGTACTGGTGTTCGGCGAGGCCGGGATCGGCAAGACCAGCCTGATCCGAGCATTCACGGAAGCCGTCGGAGCGGACGTGCGGGTCCTCGTCGGCGCCTGCGACGACCTGATGGCGCCGCGCGCGCTCGGCGCGTTGCGCGATGCCGCCGCGGGCACCGGCGGTCCCCTGGAGCGGACCCTCACCCAAGGGGCGGCGGGCGAGGCCGTGTTCGCCGCGATCTCCGCGGAAATGTCGCAGGCGGGCCCGGCGGTGTTGGTCGTCGAGGACGTGCACTGGGCCGACGACGCGACCCTGGACGCCCTCACCTATCTGGCCGGACGCGTCGACGACCTCGGCACGGTCCTGGTCCTCACCTTCCGCGACGACGAGTTGGGTACCCGGCATCCGTTGCAAAGGTTGCTCGGCGCCCTCAGCCGCGCCCGGGTGCGCAGACTCCCCCTGCGACCGCTGTCCCCGAACGCCGTCGCCCGACTCGCCGCCGGATCCGGACGCGATCCGCGGACCCTGCACGCCGTCACCTGCGGCAACCCGTTCTACGTCACCGAGGTCCTCGCCGACACCCCCGGAGAGGTGCCGGAGACCGTCGCGGACGCCGTGCTGGCCCGGGTGCGTGTCCTCGGCGAGGACTGCCGCACCGCGCTCGAGCAGTTGTCCGTGGTGCCCACCCACGTGGGCCTGCGCCTCGCCGAGGAACTGCTCGGCGACCGACTCGACGCCCTGGCCGAGGCGGAACGGCGCGGCATCGTCGAAGTACGGCCCGAGGGGCTGGCGTTCCGGCACGAGCTGGCCCGCCGCGCGATCGAGGGCAGCCTGCCCGCCCTGCGCCGCCGTACCCTCGACCGCGCCGTGGTGCGCGCCCTGCTCACCCGGCGGGAACCGGACCGGGACCGACTCCTGCACCACGCGATACGCTCCGACGACGCCGAGACCATCGCGGCCCACGCCCCGGCCGCCGCCCGGGAGGCGGCGCGCGTCGGCTCGCACCGGCAGGCGCTCACGCACTTCGAGGCCGCGCTGCGCCACCCCGACCGCTTCACCGCCGCGGACCGCGCGGGCCTGATGGACGACTACGCCTGGGAGCTGTACAACGCCCACCGCTTCGCCTCGGCGGTACGCGCGGGCCAGGAGGCGGTGCGCCGGTACGAAGCGCTGGAGGACCCGGCGGCATTCGGCCGGGCCCTGGTCCGGCTCTCGCGCCACCACTACATGACCGGCGAGACCGACGCCGCCGAGGACGCCGTGTCCCGGGCGGTCCGCGTCCTGGCCCCGCTCGGCCGCACCCCGGCGCTGGCATCCGCGCTCACCCACCAGGGAGCGCTGCTCGCGCTGACCGGCCACAGCGAACGCGCCGTCGGCGTCCTCGACCAGGCGCGGCGGCTCGCCGGGGAACACGGCTGCTCGGAGCTGATCTCGTTGTGCCTGAACTACCTCGGGGTGGCCCGGGCGGACCTGGGCGAACCGGCCTCCGCGCTGCGCTGCGTCCGCGAGAGCCTGGCCGGCGCCCTGCACGACGGGTCCCACGAGAGTGCCGCCCGCGCCTATACCAACCTCGCCGAACTGCTCTACCGCTTCGACGACTTGGCCGATCTGGACCGGTGCGTCGACGAGGGCTTGGCGTTCACTCGCGAATGCGGCTTCTGGTCGCACGCCTACAACCTGGACGTGCACCGCTGTCTGGCCCTGATGCGACGCGGCGAGACCGCGTCCGCCGAGCAGGGACTGCGGGCACTCGTGGAGGGTGTCGACGACCCGGGGATGCTCTACGTCTACAGCGTCCCGCCGTACGCGCGGCTCCTGGCCCGCCGCGGCGACGCCGGCGCCGAGAAACCGCTGATCCAGGCGTGGCATCGCGCGTTGCGCCAGCGCTCCCTGCCCGGGCTCGCCTACGCCGGCATCGCCTACGCCGAATGGGCCTGGCTCGCCCGGCGGCCGGAAGCCGCCGGCGTCGTCCGCGACGTGCTGCTGCCGTGTCTGGACCGGCCCGGCAGGGAATCCTTCCGCGCCGAACTCCTGTGGCATCTGGCCCGATCGGGGCCGGCGGCCGAGCCGTTCGAGGGCTGCCCGGAGCCGTACGCGGCGAGCCTGCGCGGCGACTGGCGAACTGCCGCGCAGGGCTTCGCCGCCGCCGGGGCACCCTACGAACAGGCCTTGGAACTCGCCGAGTCCGGGGAACTCGACCCGACCCTGACGGCACTGGGCATACTGGACGGACTCGGCGCCTCGGCCGCGGCCGACCTGGTCCGCGCCCGACTGCGCGCCCTCGGACTGCGCCGCGTGCCCCGCGGCCCCGTACCCGCCACCCGCACCCATCCGGCGGGACTGACCACCCGCCAATCGCACGTCCTCGACTTGCTTGCCGAAGGTCGCACGAACGCCGAGATCGCCCGGCACCTGGTGTTGTCGGTGCGGACCGTGGAACACCACGTCGCGGCGATCCTCGACAAACTGGGCGCGACATCCCGCCGCGAGGCCACCGAAACCGCCCGCGCCGCAGGCCTGTTGGGCCCACACCCGAGAACATGACGCAGCAGATCGTGTTGCCGGGGCCCTACTCGGACGGTGGCGCCACACGCGCCATCGCCACGCAGCCCGGTACGCCTCCCCGATCCGCTTCGGAGACCACCACGTCGCCGACGCCGTGGCGGTGGACTGCCGGGGAAGGCGCACCTCGGGGCGCGAGTTAGGATGCCGGTTCTCGCAGCGCCGTCTCGAAGGGCCCGTCGTGGCATTGGACATAGAGCTGGAACGCCTCGCGGCGATCGCGGCCGACCAGCCGGATCCGCTCGTGTTCGCCACCGTGTCCGGCGCGCACCTGTACGGGTTTCCCTCCGAGGATTCCGACGTCGACCTGCGGGGCGTACACCTCCTGCCTGCGGCCGAGTTGGTCGGGCTGCGCGAGGGCGAGCACACGCGTGCGCGCATGTGGCGGGCCGACGGCGTGGAGAACGACCTGGTGACCCACGACCTGGGCAAGTTCGTGCGGCTGCTCCTGCGCCGCAACGGCTACGTCCTGGAGCAACTGCTCTCGCCGCTTGTCGTGCACACCACGGCGGCGCATGCCGAGTTGGTGACGCTCGCCCCCGGACTCGTGACCCGACACCACGCGCACCACTACGCCGGGTTCGCCCGCACCCAGTCGCGGCTGTTCGACCGGACCGGCGAGCTCAAACCGCTGCTCTACACCTTCCGGGTGCTGCTGACCGGGATCCACTTGATGAGGACCGGACAGGTGGTCGCCGACCTGCGCAAACTCGCCGACCTGTGCCCGGACGCGGCACCGGCGTACCTGGGCGACCTGGTGGCCGCGAAACGCGAGGCGGAGCATGGGGCCCTGGACGGCCTGGTCGCGGCCGACGCGGTGCGAGCGGACATCGAACGGCTGCGGGCAGCGCTGGACGACGCGCACGAGGCATCCGCGCTTGCGGAACGGCCCGAGGGATACGACGCGCTCCACGACCTCCTGGTGAGAGTACGCCTGGCCGGACTCTGAGCCGGTACGTGCGTGGGCGAGGCGCTTGTGGAAGGGACATCGTCCGAGGCCACGAACCGCGTCGGTCGGAGCGGGCGTCGGTCCACGTCGCCCAGGTCCCGGTCGCTGCCGCCGAAGCGGTAGCCGTGCCGTACTCGCCGATGGTGATGGTGACTTCCGCTTCGCAACGGCGCGTGCGGGCCGCTCCGCCCGGCGGGCGACGCGGACGGGCGGCCGGGGCACCTTCGGCCGCCCGCCGCAGCACTGTCATCGAGACGCCGCCGCCGCGGCGCCTGTGCCCAGGTCGGTCAACGCAGGCGCCAGCTCGCGCCATTGCCGGACGGGGAGTTCGCCCGGGGCCGCTGTAAGGACCTGCACGCACACGTGGTCGGCGCCTGCGTCCAAGTGCTCGCGCACCCGCTGCCGGAGCACATCCGTGTCGCCGTACGCGACGATCGCGTCGACCAGGCGCCGGCTCGGCCCCCCGACGATGTCCTCGTCACCGAATCCCAGCCTGCGCACGTTGGCCTGCTGGTGCGGCGCGCTCTGGACGTACATCGCCACATGCGTGGTGGCCAACTCGCGCGCCCGTGCCACATCGGTGTCCAACACCACGGCGAGTTCCACACCGAGGAACGCGTCCGGGCCCATGATCTGCCGTGCGCTCCGCGTGTGCGCGACCGGCACGAAGTACGGGTGCGCACCCCAGGTGCGCTCCGCGGCCAATTCCAGCATCTTCGGACCCAACGCCGCCAACACGCGCCGCGGCGCCGGATCGGGGCGGGGCCCGTGCGCAGGCACCGCGTCCATCGAGTCGAGATAGGCGCGCATCGTGTGTACCGCACGGCCGCGCGCCGGCATCGGGTAGCCGTCGAGGTCGTGGACGGTGTCGTCGACCCGATGGCCGCCGAGCCCGAGCAGATAGCGGCCCGGGAAGGCGTCGCCGAGTGTGCGGCTCGCGGTCGCCGCGGCGATCGGATCACGGAAGGCGATGTTGGCGATGCCGGAGGCGATCGTCAGGCGCGTCGTCGCGGACAGCAGCAGCCACGCCTGGCCGAAGCTCTCCCGGCCGAACGCCTCGCCGAACCAGATCGCGCCGTAGCCCAACTCCTCGATCTCCGCAGCCGCGTCACGGACCGCCCCGGCCGGCTGCGCGTCGAACGCGAAGGTCCAGACACCTACGGGACCGAGGTCGGCGTGCCTGTCGTCGTGCATGAAATACTCCTCGCGCAACAAGGGGAGAACCTCTCCGCTTACGTCTCGGGATACGATACGGAGAAGCTCTCCGGATAGCCAGTGGGAAGGCGGACGCGATGACAAAGCGCGACCAGGCCGAAGACTCGACCGACACGGCGGCCTCGGTGCCTCCGCCCACCCCGGTCGCGTCGCGCGCGGACGCGCGCGTCAACCGCGAACGCATCCTCACCGCCGCCCGCGAGGTCTTCTCCGAAAGCGGACCCGAGGCCTCGCTCAACGAGATCGCCAGACGCGCCGCGGTCGGTCCCGGCACGCTCTACCGGCACTTCCCGAACCGCCAGGCCTTGATGGTCGCGATCGTCAAAGACCGCGTGACGGCCCTCAGCCGCCTCGCCGACGCCCTGTGCGAGTCACACACACCCGACGACGCGCTCGCCGCCTGGTTCGCGGCCCTGCTCGCGCACGCACGACTCCACCAAGGCATGGGCGTCGTCGCGATGCTCGGTGAAACCGTCGACTTCGGCATCGACTGCCACCGCATCGTCCTGGACGCCGCCGACACCGTGCTCTCCCGGGCGCAACGCGAGGGAACGGCACGCACCGACGTCGACGCGGGCGACCTCGTCCAACTCGTCGCCGGGATCGCCCTCGCCACCACGCGGGACGACGGTCCGAGCCGACCCGAACGACTGCTCGGCCTGGTCCTGGACTCCGCACACGCGGCGGCCGGCACAACGCCCGCACCCTGACGCGGTCCCGGACGACCGCCCACGTACCCGTCCCGGATCGCCGGCACCTGTGCAACAACCGGGTCGGGCCGCGGAACGAAGTGTCACCCAACCACCGTGATCGCCTGCGCCCGTTGGTGCGGGGGCACCGTGCGTGTGCGGTGCCGGGTGGCGATCGATCGTTCGGCGGTGGACGGTGGGCCGGCGCGCCCGAGCCTCGTGGGTCATTCGGCGAGGGTTGGGGCGGCGTGGGACCAGCGGTGTTCGTCGAGTTCGCGGGCGATGAAACGGGCGAGGTCGGTGCGGGTCACCTTCCGGCCGCCCTTGGGGTTGCTCGCGTCGAGGACACGGTAGTTGCCGGTGGGGGGTTCGTCCTGCAATCGGGCCGGGCGGACGAAGGTCCAGTCGACGGTGCTTCCGCGGACGATCGTTTCCATCAGCCGCATGTCGTCGTACAACTCCCGAACCAGGGGGGTGACGAGATTGCGGTACCACCAGGGGAAGTTGGGGTCGCGGTGGTGGACTCCGCCCGAGGTGACCGCGATCAGCCGGGGTACGCCGGCGTCTTCCATCGCGGCCACCAGGGTCCGCGCCGCGTCGGAGTAGAGCCGGTGCGCGTGCCGCCCCGGCGGGCCGATCGCGGAGACCACGACGTCGTGGCCCTCGACGGCGGCGCGTACGTCGGCGGTGTCGCGCACGTCGGCCCGCACGACGTTCGCCTTCCCCGTACCGGGCGAGTCTTCCGGGGCCGGAGGCTGCCACCGGGCCGGCTCGCGCACCGCGGCGGTGACGTCGTGGCCCAGGCGCAGGGCTTCCCGGACGACGAGGTGTCCGGTGCGGCCGTTGGCTCCGAAGACGATGACATTGCTCATGATGGGGTCCTCACGTGGTCGATGGGCGGGTTGGTGCGGGTTGCTCGTCGGGCGCAGGGGCGTATGGGTGCACGGACGTCGGGCGTACGTGCGCAGGACGTACGAGCGTCGGGCGCACAGGCGTCGGGCGCACAGGCGTCGGGCGCACAGGCGTCGGGCGCACGGGCATATGAGTGCAGGGGCGTATGAGTGCACAGGTGCACAAGCGCGCCCGAATACCGGCCGATCCGGGACGACCCCGGGCGTGGCCCGTCCGTCTTTCGGCTACGGGGTGCGAGTACGGGGCAGCAGGAGTACGAGGGCTGCGCCGAGCAGGCAGGTCGCGGTGACCACGAGAGCGCCGATGACCAGGCCGTCCGCCCCCGGGTCGGGGGCGCCGGGGTCGTGGGTGGCGAAGTACACGGTGCCCAACACCGCGACGCCCAGGGCCGTGGAGAGTTGTTGGAGGGCGTTGAGGGTGCCCGATGCGCTGCCCGTCTCGGCGGGTTCGGCCGCCGCCAGGATCGACCGGACCAGAGTGCCGGACACCAGTCCCACGCCCAGGCCCACGACCAGGGTGGGTATCGACAGCGCCCAGGCGGGACTTCCCGACGCGGCCACCGCGGCAAGGCCGAGCGTGCCGAGGGCCTCGATCCCCAGCCCCAACTGTAGGAGTGAGCGGCCGAGCCGGACGGCCGCCGCCGGGGCCGCGAGTGAGGCGAGCCCGATGCCGATGGCGAGCGGCGACAGGGAGAGCGCGGTCTCCCACGCGGACCGGCCGAGATCGAGTTGGAGGTGGAGGGAGAGGACGAGCAGCAGTCCGCCGAGGCCGGTGAAGAATGCGGCGGTGACCGCGAGGCCGCCGACGAACGCGGGTTTGCGCAGCAGGCTGGGCACCAGGACCGGCGAGCGGCTGGTGCGTTGACGTCGACCGAAGGCGGCGAAGGCCACGATGCCGGCGGCGATCTCCGCGAAAATCCACCACGGCCAACCCGCTTCCCTGCCCTGGATCAGCGGATGGACGACGAGCGCGGACCCCATTGCGACCAGCAGGGCACCCGGCGGGTCGATCCGCACCAGCGGGTCCCCCGGGTCGGCCGGCATCCACCGCAGCGCCCCGACCACGGCCAGTGCGCCGAGCGGAAGGTTGATCAGGAAGATCAGCCGCCAGTCGAGTCCGCCCGGGTCGAGGGCGATGAGGCCGCCCGCGAGGACGGGGCCGCCGACGCCGGCGAGCGCCATCACCGGTCCGAACGTCGCGAACGCGCGGCCGCGTTCGCGTTCGTCGAACACCGCGCTCAGGACGCCGAACCCCTGCGGGATCATCAACGCGCCGAGCGCACCCTGCGCCACCCGAGCCGCCACCAACACGGCCGGCGAAGGCGCCGCCGCACACACCGCGGAGGCCACCGTGAACCCGGCGGCGCCCAGGACGAACAACCGCCGCCGACCCCACCGATCGCCCAGCCGACCACCGACAATCAGCAGGACGCCGAAGGCGAGCGTGTACCCCGCGGTGAGCCACTGCATGATCGCCGCGCCGCCGCCCAGCCCGGCACGAACGGAGGGGGCGGCCACGTTCATCACGGTCGCGTCCAACAGGTCCAGGGCCTGCGCGAGCAGCACCACCGCCAGGATCCGCCACCGATGCGGATGGGCCGCGGGCGGTGCCGCGCGGGCGGCCGACGTCGAAGCAGGAACGGTCACGGGGGTCTCCCAACCAGGCTTAACAAACACTGTTCGTCAAGCAGGATGCCCTTAACGAACAGCATTCGTCAAGGTAGGGTTGTGCCATGCCGCAAGCCCGCTCGCGCTCCCGCCCCTCGAAATCCATGCTCGGCCTGGACGCCGTCCTGGCCGCCACCATGGCGCTGGTCGACGAGTTGGGCTGCGAAGCGGTGAGCCTGCGGCGCGTCGCCCAGGCCCTCGAAACCGGTCCCGCCTCGCTCTACGTCTACGTGCGCGATCGGCAGGAGTTGATGGCACTCGTCCTCGACCACGCGGTGGCCGACGTGGTCGTGCCCGACGAGGACGACGGGGATTGGCGTACCCGCCTCGAACTGCTCGTCGGGCGCATCGTCGCCGCCCTGGCCGGCCACAACGACATCGCCTCCGTCGGCCTGCGGGACGCCCTCCCCGGCCCGCACGGCCTGCGCCTGACCGAGGAGGCGGCGCGCCTGCTCCGGGCGGGCGGCCTCGACGACGACGCCTGTTCCTGGGCCATCGACCTGCTCGGCCAGTACATCTACTCGACCGCCCTGGAGAACGCCGACGACCCGCGGCCTCGGCGGGCCCCCACACAACCCTCGTCCGCCGCCGACCCGACCGAACCCGAGACGTTCACCGCCCGACTCGACGCCACCTTCCGGGCGTTGCCCGCCGAGCGGTACCCCACCCTGCAAGCCCTGGCACCGACGCTCACCGGCGGCGACCGGAACGCCAGGGCCGCGTGGAAACTGCGCGTGATCATCGACGGCCTCCTCGCCCAACCCCCCAGCCGGCCCACATCCGACCGGGACGACACCGCCGCACCCACGCCGATGTGACTGCGGGGATGAGCCGTCGCCTGGCAGTGGGCCGCCAACGAGGTACGGCTGTTCCCGGCGGCATGGGGTGGAACCACGAGGAGCCGGTGGCGGGTACACCGTCGGCGTGGAACACATCGGAGCCCGGGCGCAGCGGCACCGGCACCGGCGAGCGGCCACACGCGCCGAACTCGGGCCCGGACAGATCGAGCGGCTCGGAGAGTCGGCATCCGCCCCACCGAAGGCGCAGCGGTGGGCGGCAAGGCAACGGCGGGCGTTGTCGGTGGTGGGCCGCGTGCGCCGTCTAACGCGTCACCGCGCGGGACCGATCGGATCGATCGGGACCGGCGGGACCAAGCGGGGACCGAACGGGTGCCGGCCCTCAGCCGTTGGCGCCCGGCGTCGACGCGGTGGTACCGGCCGCCGTGCTCGCCGTGCTCGCCGTGCTCGCCGTGCTCCGCGCGTTCGGCCGGGCGGCGGTCATCAAACGTGCCCCGGTGCGGGCAAAGCGGCCGGGGCTGATGCCGAGGGTGCGCTTGAAGTGGCGGTTCAGATGAGATTGGTCGTAGAAGCCGGCGGTCACGGCGACGGTGTGCGGCGGCATGCCGTCCAGCAGGAGGGCGCGGGCGAGGTCGACTCGGCGTCCGGTCAGGTATTGGTGCGGGCCCATGCCGAACTCCCGACTGAAGGCGCGGACCAGATGGGTGGGGTGGGCGTACAGCAGTTCGGACGCCGCACCGAGGGTGACGCCCTCGACGAAACGCTCGTCGAGTAGATCGCGCAGACGGTGGGCCAATCCGGCGTCACGCACGACGGTAGGTGCGGCGACTCGGCCCAGAAGGTGCCCACGCAACCGCTCGGCGATGAACGCGAGCCTGCTTTCCGCCTCCAATTCCTCGCCCGGTCGCAGCAGCAAGGTGTGCAGTCGATGCACCCGTCCATGCAGTGCGTGGTCGTCGAGCACCGAATGGTCCACGGCCCGGCCGATCAGGTCGTCGGCCACATGGGAGGAGTCCAGATAGAGCACCCGCTTGCGGAAGCCGGTCGGGGTGGCCGCGCTGCCGTTGTGCGGAACGTGCGGCGGCAACAGGCTCACCGCGCGCCGCAGCACGCCGTGCTCGTGCCGATCCAGGTCGTACTTGACCATGCCGTCGTCGACGATCAGCAGCGTCCACGCGGCGTGCGTGTGCATCGGGTACGCGTGATCGGTCATGTGGGCGTGCAGCACCTCGCTCACCCCGGCCACCGACGGCCGCCACGCCACGATCTCCGAGCCGGCAACCATGTCAGGATCGTACAAGACGATCACCGTCCGCCAGGGACACGATGCGGGCATGGAAACCCAGCTCGCACCCGTTCGTTTCGACACCAAGATCGCCGTGCTCCTGCGCGCGGACCTGGCCGTATGGCAGCGGTTGAACGTCACCGCGTTCCTGGTCAGCGGCCTTGGTACACGGATTCCCGAGGTGATCGGCGAACCCTATGCCGATGCCGACGACACCACCTATCTGCCGATGTTCCGGCAGCCGGTACTGGTCTTCCAGGGCAGCGGTGAACTGCTCGCCTCGGCCAACGCCCGGGCGGTGGGTCGCGGCCTGCCGGTGGCGGTGTTCACCGCCGACCTCTTCGCCACCGGCAACGACCGGGACAACCGGGCGGCGGTACGGGGCGTCCGGCGGGAGCGGTTGGATCTGGTCGGCTTGGCCGTGCACGGGCCGCGCAACGTGGTCGACAAGGTCTTCAAGGGGGCGGAGATGCATCCGTAACCAGCCGCACCCATCGCGGGCCGTAGCGACACGCAGGTACGCACGCGCTTCCGGCGCGGCGATGTTCGCGTGGTGGGCAGTACGCGCGGGAGCGTAGGACCGATGGTGGTGGGCAGTAACCCTCCGGTCGTGACGAGCGGTACGAGCGGTACGGGGAAGGTGGACATGGTGGACATGGTGGACGACTCGCGGAGCGGTCACACGGAGCCGGTGGGTCCCGATCTCCGTACCGATTCCGCTGCCGGTCTCGATCCCGGTCCCAATCCTGATCCCGATCCTGATCCCGATCCCGGTGTTCGCGCCGATTTCGATGCTTTCGTGGCGGCACTCGACTACCCGATGTTCATCGTCACCGCGGCCCGAGCGGACACCGGCGAGCGCTCCGGCTGCCTGGTTGGCTTCGCCACCCAGTGCAGCATCGAACCGCCTCGGTTCCTGGTCTGCGTCTCCACCCTCAACCACACCCACGGCGTCGCCACCGCCGCGCCCGTACTCGCGGTACACGCGCCGGATTCGTCTCTACACCCGCTCGCGGCCCTGTTCGGCGAGGAAACCGGCGACCGAATGGACAAGTTCGCGCACTGCGCGTGGACCGAGGGCCCCGCCGGCGTCCCGCTGCTGACCGACTGCCCCCGGCGCTTCGTGGGTCGGGTCGTGGACGCGGTCGACCTCGGCGACCACACCGGGATCGTCCTGGCTCCGATCGAGGCCCCGGGACATCCGGACCCGACCCCGACCGACCTGCTGACCTACACCGATGTCCGAGACCTCGCCCCGGGCCATCCGGAGCACTGACCCCCGGGCGACGGCAGACGCGCTGCGTGCGGTGGGCGGCGTCTCCCGAGCCCCACCGTGGACGCCCCCGCGCCGAACACATCGCCGGGCGACGTTCGAGACCTGCGGTCGAAGGACGAACCGTGCCGAAAGCCTCTTCGAATGGGAAGGATGTTCGGGTGATCACCTGCGTCGTCGACTACACGATCGATCCCGCCAAAATCGAGGCGTTCGAACGGTTCGGGCGTTGTTGGATGGAACTGGTGGGCCGCCACGGTGGGACCCACCATGGCTACTTCCTGCCTGCCGAGGGGGCGAGCGACCGGGCCCTGGCCCTGTTCAGCTTCCCGAGCCTGGCCGCCTACGAGCAGTACCGCGACCTGTTCGGCGTGGATCCCGACTTCGTGGCCGCGGATCGCATTCGTGACGAGAGCGGTTGTGTCGTGCGCTACGAGCGCACCTTCATGCGGCCGTTGCTGCCGGGGGACGTCGGTCCCGAAGCCGTGCCGCGGGATTGACGGAATCGACACCGGCGGGCGGACGCACGGCTTGCCGGCTCCGGGCAGTGTGCGCTGCCGGGCGCGGGACTCGCGCACGGATGGACGACCGGGTGGCAGCGGAGGGCGGACAGCTCTGTGGAACGGCGGCGAATCGGCCGACGCGGATCTGGACGGGTCGCTCGACGACGGTTTGCCGATACGGCGCGTGGGCAACGGGTGGTCATGCTCTCAGGGATCCTGCGAGGTGCCGCCGCCGGCGCGGCCGGCACCACCGCCCTCGATGCGGTCACCTACGCCGACATGGCCGGCCGGGCGCGCCCGGCCAGTGAAACGCCACAACGCACCGTCGCAACCATCGCGCGCCGCATCGGGCGCCCGGTCGAGGGCGACTCCGACACGCGCGCGAACCGATTGACCGGGCTCGGCGCGCTGTCGGGCATCGCGACCGGCGTAGGCGTGGGCGCCGCTTTCGGCGCGCTGCGTGGCATCGGCCTACGGCCGCCGATCTGGGCGGGTTCGCTGCTCGTGGGCGCCGCCGCGATGATCGCCGCCAACGGCCCGATGGCCGGACTGCGGGTGTCGGACCCGCGTACGTGGTCGACGGCCGACTGGATCGCGGACATCGTGCCGCACATCGCCTACGGCTTCACGACGTACGCGGCGCTCGCGACGATGGACCGCAAGTGAGCGCCCTCGTGCGGGCCTTCCTGGTGGGTGTGGCCAGCGGCGGCCGAAGCCAGGCAGGGGTCACGGCCGTTCGCTTGACCACTCGCGGCGCAGGCAAGCTGTCCCGGCTCGCCGTCGGCTCGGCCGCCATCGGCGAACTCGTCGCGGACAAGCGCCCCGACGTCCCGTCCCGACTGAGCCTGCCGGGCCTGGCTCCGCGTGTCCTGCTCGGAGCAACGGCCGCCGCGATGTTGGCGCGTCGTACGGGCGGTGCGGCAACGATCGCAGCCCTCGTCGGAGCCGGCGCCTCGGTGGGCGGCGCCATCTTGGGCGCGGCATGGCGCCAGGCCGCCGCGAACACCGGAATTCCCGCACTCCCGGCGGCGATCGGCGAGGACGCCCTGTGCTACGCCCTGGCATTCACGGCATGCACCGGCTCGTAACAACCGCTCCAACACGACCCTCGACGCCCGGCCCCGCTAAGCCACCCTCGTCAGCGACCTCGCCCGCACGTTCACGCCCCACGACACCGTCCTGGGCGTACCGGAACTCCTGGCCCCGCCGCACAACCCGGAAGCTCCGTCCAGGGTCGGACAACGATCGTGCGAGGCATCGCCGCTGCGCCCTGCCGGCGCAACGCCCGCCGGGCCGGGCCATGGGCAAAAGCGAGGTCCGATTTCCGCCGGCCGTGGGCTACCTTCGCGACCATGCTGGGATGCGTGCTCAACTCAAGCGAGGGACTCATCGACCGATTCGTCCTCGCCGGCCGAGAATTCGAGCGACGCCTGCGAATGGTGCGGCCGGAACAGTGGACGTGGCCCACTCCCTGCAGTGAGTGGGATGTACGTCAACTGGTCAACCACATGACCCGGGGGAACGTCGGCTACGTTCAACTCCTTCACGGCGGTACCGGCGCGGACTTCATTCGCCTCCGCGACGAGGACGCGTCGGGTGCGGATCCGGTCGCCGCGTACATCCGATCGGTGCGCGAATGCGCAGCCGCGTTCGCACTGCCCGGCGCGTTGGAGCGCGTCCTCGACTATCCGCTGGGTCGGGTAAACGGGCAGCAGGCGATCGCCGTGCGAACCACGGACAGCGTGATCCACACGTGGGATCTGGCCCGGGCGATCGGCGTCGACGACGCCCTGGATGCGGGGCTGGTCGGGTGGATCGGCTCCCATCTCGACGAAATCTACGCAGGCCTGGCGGAGACCCCCGTCGCCGCCGAAACGACGCATCGCTTCTTCGCGGCACCCGACGGGGAACCCGCCCGGGACGCATCGCCACAGGACCGACTGTTGCACCGCATGGGCCGAAACCCCGAGTCGTAAAACCCGGGGGTCCACGACCCACGGCACCCTCGTCTCTCCTGGCGGAGTCGCGTCCGCTGCGAGCGCGAGGTGATACGCGCGTGCGTGCTCGACGGTCCCTGCGGGGAGAACACAACGGTCGTCTGGTGGACTTCGATCGTGTCGTCAACACGAACAGCCGCCTGTGCCTGGAAGTCGAGAACTCCTCCACCGCCAATGGTGCTCGTGTCCAGCAATGGTCGCGCGGTTCCCGGCGCGGCGACGACTGGTACCCGGTGCGGCAGACCAACGGCCTCTACAAGATCGTGAACAAGAACAGCGGCAAGTGCCTGGAAGTCCAGAACTCCAACGGCTACAACGGCGCTCGTGTCCAGCAGTGGAGCTGCGTCGGCCAACAAGGCTCGCTTTGGGCGTTCTTCTGGCAGTCCGGCACCCAGTCGTCGGACATCGTCAGCTGGACCAGCAACCGGTGCCTGGAGACCGAGAACTCCTCCAGGTCCAACGGTGCCCGCGCCCAGCTCTGGGATTGTGTCGGACAGCCCGGCATACGCTGGACGTTGCCGTACGACGTGTAACGGCATGACCCGCCGCGACCGGCCGGCCTCGTCCCGACGGGACGAGGCCGGCCGGTGTCATGTCGCCACGGTGGACAGGGGCGTGGCGGTGACATCGACACCGGCGTTGGACCGACGTCGAGCCACGAAGGCCCCGACACCGATCAAAGCACCACCGGCGATCAGGGCTGCTCCCGCCGCCGACCAGGCATCGTCGCCGGCGACGGGCCCAAAGCCCGTGTCCACTCCGCCGGCGGGCGTGCGGCCGGTCACGGCGTCGGCGGCGTCGACGACACCCGCGGGGGCCGGGACGGTCGTGGTGGTCCCGGGCACGGCGGCGGTACCGGGGGTGGTCGCGGTCGACGCGCCGGCGGGGGCCGAGGGTCGGTCCTCGCAGGCCAGGCCGTCGTTGTCGGCGTCCAGCCGTTCGGGGTCCGAGGGGTCGAGGTCGAACGCGGCCTGGGCCAGTTCGCGCGTGGCGAAGTCCGCGCAGTCCCGATCCCCCGGCGCGGCCTGCGCCGAAGAGGCCAACGGCAGCACGGCGAGGGAGGCCAGGACGGCCGCGCAGGCGGCATGACGAATACGCACGACACAACTCCAATACGGAAGGTGATCGAACGGTCACGACGATCATCCGCCGCAGACTGCCCCCACGCCACCGGAGGAGTTGGGCCACCTCGAAGGGCACTGCCCCCGATCACGACCCACTCGAAGGCTCGAACATCAAACACGATCCGGCAGCGAGATAACGCGGCGCCCGGGTGAGCCGGGTGGTTGTCACGGATGTGTCAACTCACTGCACAACGTCATCAATCCGGCGCATCGCCAACACCGAACGCCGCGGCAAAGCACGCCATTTGATCCCGTTGATGGAAGTCTTTGCCCCGACCCCCGACCCCCGTGGGCTTCGACCGCATGTCGGCGATCGACGTCGACATCGTCGTCACCGACGTCCCGGGCAACGTTCACCGACGCGATGTCTGGTGCGTACGCCCACGCCCTGTACCCCCACTGCCCGCCGCCTGACGCCCGACGCTGGACGACGCAGGGGCGCAATGGCGCTCATCGTCCCCCGGGGGGCGCGGCGGTCGGGGGCGGAGGCCAGGCAGAGCCCGCGGATGGGTGATTCGGGTGATTCGAAGGTGATTTCCGCTTCGAAGGCGCCGGTTCGTCGATGGTGGCGGACACGACGCATGGTCGTGGTCGCTGCTCGCTGCGCCCCCTGCTTGCTGTTGCGCAGCGCGATACGCAGGCCCTCGACCCGTTCGGAGCCCCGTTCGCGGTGATCGCCGAGCTCGTGCCGGGCCGATCGGTGCGCCGTGTGTCGGCGGATCACCAGCGCACCGGGAGGGCCTGCAGCTTGAGCACTCGCAGGCCCTCCGACCACGCCAACTCCTCTGCTGGTACTGCTAGTTCGAGGCCCGGTAGACGGCGCAGCACTGTCTCGAATGCGACCCGTAGTTCGAGCCGGGCGAGGTGGACGCCCAGGCAGTGGTGGGGCCCGTGGCCGAACGCGATGTGACTCGGCGGGTCGACGCGGGCGATGTCGAAGGTGTCCGGGTCGGCGAACCTGGCCGGGTCGTGGTTGGCGGCGCCGAACGGGGCGATGACCCCTTCGTGCGGCTTGACCCGGACGCCGCCGATTTCGATCTCGGTGGTGGCGATGCGCGGGGTGCCGCCGGAGCCGGGCGGCACGTACCGCAGGATTTCCTCGACGGCGGCATCCAGGCGTTCGGGTTCGGCGCGCAGCAGCGCGAATTGCTCGGGGTGGGTGAGTAGCGTGTAGAGGCCGCGGGTGAACACGGTGGCGGTGGTCTCGTGGCCGGCGGAGATCAACGCGCGGACGAGTTGCACGAGTTCGTGCTCGCTCAGCCGGTCATCCTGGTCGCGGGCGCCGACCAAGGCGTCCAGGAGGTCCCCCTGACGCTCGTCGTCACCGGCGCCGTTGCCCGTGCCGTTGCCCGTGCCGTCGGCCACGCCGGCGGTTCGTCGTGCCGCGATCAACGCGCCTACGTAGTCGACGTATTCGCGGTGTGCCGCGAGCATCTCCTCGCGCGTCCAGCGAGTCAGCGACAATCCCGTCTCGGTCCAGCGCCGGAAGTCGGCCGCGTCGTCGTCCGGGATCCCGAGCAGTTCGGAGATGATCCGGATGGGCAGCGGAAGCGCGAACCCCTCGTACAGGTCGCCGGTCCGTCCGGGGCCGGCGGCGAAGTCGTCGAGGAGCCGCTCGGCGACCGCCCGCACTCGCGGCTCCCACGTACGGATCCGGCGCGGCGTGAAGGCGCCCTGCACGATCCGCCGGATCCGGGTGTGCTCCGGCGGGTCCATGCCGACGATCATGTCCTTGACGAGCGACGCGTCGAAGCCTTCGGCCAGTCGCGGGGCGCCGGCGCGGGAGAGATCGCGGCTGAACCGCGGGTCATCGAGGACGGTCAGGATGTCCTCGTACCGACTGGCCAGCCATGCACGGTCCCCGGACGGCAGGATCACCGGCACGACGGGGCAACCGGCGCGCAGTTCGCGGAACTCCTCCGGCTGGGTGCCACCGGGCCCGCTCGCGAACGGGAAGTGCAGTACGGCGTCGTCGAGTTCCATCCGTGCCCCCCGTGAAGTTTTCCGCAACACGTTCTCGTTCTCCGTCGAGAATGGTCGAGCCGCAGAGCGGGCACAAGGCCGGCATGGCAACGCGTGCCGGGTGTATGAGCGTTCGACGACCACCCCGGGGCCGGAGACACCGGTGACGCCCGCAAGGCCCGCCACCTACGCGACGCCCGCGAACCCTCCCTCCTTCGCGACGCCCGCAGCGCCCGCAGCGCCCGCAGCGCCCGCAGCGCCCGCAGCGCCCGCGAATCCTCCCCTTCGCGACGCCCGCAACGCCCGCGAACCCTCCCCCTCGCCACGCCCGCCCCTCCGCGTTCCGGGACGAGATGCCTCCGCGGGGATTCCCGGTGGGCTGGACCCTGACCCACGGGACCGAGGTAGCCGCGCCGGAGACAGCGGCGGCCGGCGAGGGCCCGGGCCGGGCCGGGCCAAGTGCAGCGGCGGGTCGGCCCGGGTGGGCCAGGAGAGCCGAGGCTGCTCCGATCCCCCGACGGCCCGGCCGTCGGCCGTCGGCTGGTGGCCGTCGGCTGGTGGCCGTCGGCCAGTGGCCGGTGGCCCATACGTAACACGGATCCGCCCTGCGTATGGTCCACCATGGCTGCGCCCCCGGCCGACCCCGGGCGCGCTGTCTGTCGGTGCAGGTCCGGGCCTGCGCAGGCCCGGGGCCGGCCGGGGGCGTCGGCGTCCGTGTCGGCGCGACGTCGGCGTAGTCGTGCGTCCCACGACACGCCGTCACTGTCGGTTACGAGGGAGGGTTCACCGCCGGTTCACTGCCCGGGCGCCACTACCGGGCTGTTGTGGTAAGCAGCGATCAGCCACCGGTCGTCCCGTTTCTCGAAGACCCAGGTCGCGTTCACCTTGCCGGCGTCCGGAACCTCCGTCTGACCGGGGAACAGGATGCCGGATTCGCTGACGACGATCGCGGCGTCCCTTCCGACGAAGCGCAGGCTGAGCTGCCTGTTGTAGGTCGAGGTGTCCTTGAGTGGCCCGGCGAAGGCCAGCGCCATGTTCTCGCGGATGACCTCACGGCTGTCCCGGAGCGAGCCGGTCATGATGGCGGTCGCGTCCGCGGTGTAGTCGGCGACCATGCCCTCGGCGTCGCCGCCCTCCCACGCCTTGTAGGAGTCAATCAGGACGGCCTGGATGGCGGCCCTGTCCTCAGCACGACTGTCGGACATCGGATCTCCCTTGTGAACGGTCCGCCGGGGGTGTTCCGGCGAACTCGTCACTACATACCGGCGGCGGCGTCGGAACTCATCGCGCCCGCGGGAAAAAGATGTCGAGGCATGCTCGGCCCGGAGAGATTGCCGTACCGCCGCCCCCTCCGAACCGTGTCCTGGCCGCCCGAAGCAGTCCGATCGCGGCTTCCCATGCCGCCTCGTCGGCCGCGGTCGTCATCGGACCCTGCTCGGCGGCGATCAGGAGGTCGCGAGTCCCCCGGCGTCGAGTCGGGCCGGCAAGCCGAAAGACGCGAAGACCTCGGGATCCTGGAACACCGAGTTCCGGCTGATGCCCGCGGCGGTGACGGTGAAGATCTGCAGCGTGTGCAGCTCGTACCCGTCACCGACGCGCCGATAGGCGGCGAAACCGGGCTGCCCATTGGCCGCGACGGGCTGCAGGGACCAGTCCGTACCGGCGACCTCGAAGACCCACTCCATGAACATGCCGTACTTGCCGGGACCGGCGAACCAGTTGAGCATCGGCGGCATCTCCATGATCACGTCCTCGGTGAGCAGCCGCTTGAGACCCTCGACGTCGGCCTGCTCGAACGCCTTCATGTATCGATCGACCCAGGCGCGCTGCTCGGCCGTCGACGGCTCGCCACGAAGCTCCTGTCGACCCCCGACCTCCTTCACCCGGGTACGCGCCCGCTGCAGGGAACTGTTCACCGATACGACGGTGGCGCCGAGGATCTCCGCTGCCTCCGCCGCCGAGAAACCGAGCACGTCACGCAGGATCAGCGCACCCCGCTGACGCGCCGACAGGTACTGCAGAGCGGCGGCGAACGCCAGGCGCAGGCTGCTGCGGTCGATCACGATCCCGGCCGGATCGCCCGCGTCCACCAAGGAATCCGGCAGGGGCTGGAGCCAGGCGAGGTTCTCTCCCGGCACCAGCGGTGCGAGCGGCTCCGACGCGGCCACCAGACCCGACGGCAGCGGTCGGCGGCCGCGGGCCTCCAAGGCGGTCAGGCACACGTTCGTCGCGATCCGGTAGAGCCAGGTACGCAGTGAACTGCGAGTCTCGTCGTACCGCTCCCGCGCCCGCCACGCCCGCAGGTACGTCTCCTGGACCAAGTCCTCGGCGTCGTGGACCGAGCCGAGCATCCGGTAGCAGTACGCCAGCAACTCCGAACGAAACGGTTCGACCAGAGCATCGAAACCCGCAACCTCGGCCGTCACACCCACACCCCTCTGCCTCTGTCACGGGCACGATACCCGCGAGGCGATCACACGCCTCTGCGGCCCGGTCGGGCACCGCATCCAAGTCCCTCGCCCGGGTGCCGCCCGCGAGCCCTTCACTCATGTCCGTTGCGACGAGGACCTGTAGGGTCCGAAAGATGTTCGAATATCACGGGTGGATCAACGTTCAGCCCAGTGCGGGCACCGAGGATGCGGACCACGGCGACGATCGTCTTCGAAGGGTCGCCGAGGGCATCCAGGAACGCATCCGGGAGATCGACAGTCCCTACCTGCTGGATCTGCGCTGGATGAACGGAGAGGTATTCATCCACTTTGGCGGCTTCCCGAACCATCGTGACGCAGCGATCCTGGCGTTCTTCGCCGAGGTCGGCGATCGGGCGCCAGGCTCCTACGGCCTTCTGCATGTGCGGGACGACGAGGACCCCGGCCACGAAAACGAGGTTCGCGTGATCAGGATGGTTCGTGGGCAACTGACCGAGTACTCGGACTCGCTGCTGTCGCCGTGCATCCCGGTGCTCGAAGATCCCTTCCAAGGTTAGGTCCATCGGGGACATCTGGGCGGCGCTCGGCATCACGAAATGCGCGCCAAGGCCGAATCCAAATGTGACAACATGTGCGGCGTGACGACAAACCGAAAGGCCCATGCCGCGTAGACGGCCAGGGCACATCCAAGCCGGCAAGTCCCGCCACAGGGCGCAGGAGACGACGTCTGCCATCGACGGACTGTCGGCACGCACGTTGTCGGAGATCTTCCGGCTCGAGCGCACCCGCAACTACCTGGAGCCGGGAGACGTCGGCTCGGCCGTGCGGCTGTGGAAGGACTACGTCCAGCGCCCCCAGCGCGAACAGTGGCATGACTACGAGTGGGGCAACGTGCACTGGTACTGCTGCGGCAACCCTCTCGTAGCCCGTGCGCTCCTCGACACCGTGACGCAGGCTCTGTCACCTCGCGGTGCCCGCGAACTCCGCCGAATCATCGACAAGTTCGACGCAGTCCGGAACCGCCAGTCTCCGCCCTACGAGATCGGCGAAGGCAAAGCGACCAGCTGAGGGCCTTGTGCGCCGCGGTGGCGCAGGCGCGCGGATGGTGGGGAGGTACCGGCGTCGGCGGTGGCTCCGTCCGGCGCTCTGTGAGATGTTCTCATCGCGGTCGGTGATCGCACGAGATGGGAGAGCGTGAGATGACGGATCCGCTTTCGGTTGCACCGTCCGCGTCGCCCAGCGCATCCCGGCCGGGCCGCGACCATGCCGCGCCGCGCAAAGGCGTACCGGGGCGTACCGCGGCATGGCAGCGGCGTGCCGGATTGCATGCTTTGCATACGTCGGCGATACGCCGCCCTGTTTAGGGTTCGTGGATGTGCGTGCTGATCGTGGAGGACGAGCTCCTGCCGGCCGAAGCCGTCCGTGACGACCTCCGACCGGCAGCGATCGCCGCCGAAGGCGGTGCCATCGGTGGCGACGTCGTCAGTGGCGACGTCATCAGTGGCGACGTCATCAGTGGCAAAGAGCCACCGGAGCGGACCCGGGACGCCAACCCCGACCCCTGCACCGACGCCGTCCGCATCGCCGTCACCGCCCTGCACGAACGACTCGGCGAACCTTGGCTGATTGCCACAACGCCCGGCGTCGGCCACCGAATCGACACCGGCATGGACACCACCCACCCTGGCGGCACTCATGAATAGACGCCCAAGGCTCAGCGCCCGACTGAAACTCACCCTCAGCTACGCCGGATTCCTCCTCGTCGCCGGCGTGCTCCTGCTGGCCGTGGTCTGGGTGTTCATGCTGCGCTGGGTACGAGACGACGACGCCCCAAGCCTCCAGAAGAAGTTCGGAGGCGTGATCATCGTCGGACCCGGCCGCTCCGACCTCCTGCGCGGCTTCGTCCCCGCCGCGGCCACGGCACTGGCCTGCCTCCTCGTGGTCGGCCTCCTGGGAGGATGGATCCTCGCCGGCCGAATGCTCGCACCCCTCACCCGGATCGCATCCGCGGCACGGCTGGCCGCGAACGGATCACTGTCCCACCGGATCCGCCTGCAAGGCCCCCGAGACGAATTCCGCGAACTCGCCGACGTGTTCGACATCATGCTCGAACAACTGGAGAACCACGTCGCCGAACAGCAAAGGTTCGCCGCGAACGCCTCCCACGAACTGCGCACCCCGCTGGCAATCTCCCGGACGCTCCTCGACGCCGCCCGCAACGACCCCACGCCGGACCAGGGCAAAGTCATCGAACGCCTCCACACTGTCAACACGCGGGCGATCGACCTCACCGAGGCGCTCCTGTTGCTCAGCCGCGCCGACCACGGGAGCTTCACCCGCGAGCCCGTCGACCTCTCCCTCATCGTCGAAGAAGCCGCCGAAACACTGCTTCCGCTCGCCGAAAAGCGCCGGATCACGCTCGACGTCACCGGCGAGACAACACAGACCGTCGGCTCTGCGGCGCTGCTCCTGCGGATGGTGACGAACCTCGTCCAGAACGCCGTCGTCCACAACCTCCCCGCCGACGGCACCGTCACGATCCACACCGAGTCGCAGCACGGCGCAAGCGTGTTGCGGGTCGAGAACACGGGCCATTCGCTCCCATCGGAACTGGTACCGACCCTCACCGAACCCTTTCAACGCGGAACAGGACGCGTACGCGCCGACGAGCAGGCGGGCGTCGGCCTCGGGCTGGCCATCGTGCACAGCATCGTCCGAGCACACGACGGGACCCTCGACCTCACCCCCCGCCCCACCGGCGGTCTCCTCGTCACGATCCGACTTCCACGGGGAGGGTAGGACGTTCGGCTCCGGCGTGCGGCTCTGGCATTCGGCTCCGGTTTGCGTCCGGTGCTGAAGCGCCGCACGAACTCCTCCGCACCACGAAGCCGCCGGCGCGCCCGAGCAGACGGCCGGCGGGTTCGTGGACCCGCAACTCCTCGTCCGCCGTCCGCCGTCCTCCGCCCGCCGTCCTCCGTCCGCCGTGCGGCGAGCGGCGAGCGGCGAGCGGCGAGCGGTCGGGCTGATCGCTCGTTGTCGCTACTTCCCCATCTTGTCGGGGTTGACGTCCAGGACGCCCTCGATGCCGCGTTGGGTCTCGTAGTCCAGGACGGCAATCTCGGGGTGGTGCAGGTCGAAGGCCGGTGATTCGGAACGGATCCTGGGCAGCCTGGTGAAGTTGTGGCGGGGCGGCGGGCAGGTGGTCGCCCACTCCAGTGAGCGTCCGTAGCCCCAGGGGTCGTCCACGACCACCTCGCGTCCGAACCTGTGCGTCTTCCAGACGTTGTAGAGGAAGGGCAGGGTGGACAGGCCGAGGAGGAGGGCGCCGAGGGTGGAGATCGTGTTGAGCGTGGTGAAGCCGTCGGAGTCGAGGTAGTCCGCGTACCGGCGGGGCATGCCTTCGGCGCCGAGCCAGTGTTGGACGAGGAAGGTGGTGTGGAAGCCGACGAACAGCGTCCAGAAGTGGATCTTCCCGAGTCGCTCGTCCAACATTTTGCCGGTGAACTTGGGCCACCAGAAGTGGAATCCGGCGAACATGGCGAACACGACGGTGCCGAAGACGACGTAGTGGAAGTGGGCCACGACGAAGTACGAGTCGGTCACGTGGAAGTCGAGGGGCGGCGAGGCGAGGATGACGCCGGTGAGGCCGCCGAACAGGAACGTGACCAGGAAGCCGATCGACCACAGCATGGGCGTCTCGAACGACAGGGACCCGTGCCACATGGTGCCGATCCAGTTGAAGAACTTCACACCCGTGGGGACGGCGATGAGGAACGTCATGAAGGAGAAGAACGGCAGCATCACGGCGCCGGTGGGGAACATGTGGTGGGCCCAGACGGTGACCGACAGGCCGGCGATGGCGATGGTGGCGGCGATCAGGCCCTTGTAGCCGAAGACGGGATTGCGGGAGAAAACCGGGAGGATCTCGGTGACGATGCCGAAGAACGGCAGCGCGATGATGTAGACCTCGGGATGGCCGAAGAACCAGAACAGGTGCTGCCACAACAGGGCGCCGCCGTTGGCCGGGTCGAAGACGTGGGTGCCGAACTTGCGGTCGGCCTCCAACGCGAACAGGGCCGCCGCCAAAACCGGGAAGGCCATGATCACCAGGACCGAGGTCAACAGCACGTTCCAGCAGAAGATCGGCAGCCGGAACATCGTCAGCCCGGGCGCGCGCATGCACACGATCGTGGTGATGAAGTTGACCGCGCCCACGATGGTGCCGAATCCGGACATGGCCAGTCCCATGATCCACATGTCGCCGCCGACGGAGGGCGAGCGCACTACTCCGCTGAGCGGGGTGTACGCGAACCAGCCGAAGTCGGCCGCTCCCTGCGGCGTGAGGAAACCGGCGACCGCAATCAGCGAGCCGAAGAGGTAGAGCCAGTACGCGAGCATGTTCAGGCGTGGGAACGCCACATCGGGCGCGCCGATCTGGAGCGGCATGATCCAGTTCGTGAACCCGGCGAACAGGGGCGTTGCGAACATCAGCAGCATGATCGCGCCGTGCATGGTGAATGCCTGGTTGTACTGCTCGTTCGTGAGCAACTGGTTGCCCGGGCGCGCCAACTCCGCCCGCATCGCCAGCGCGAGCACGCCGCCGAACAGGAAGAAGAGGAACGAGGTCGTCAGGTACAGGGTGCCGATGGTCTTGTGATCGGTGGTGGTCAGCCACTTCACCACGATCGCGCCGCGACGAGAAGAGCGCGGAACCACGGTGCGGGGCCCGGAAGGCGACACCGGGGCCTGGACGTCGGTCATGCACGCTCCACGGAAGAGTCGGAAAGAAGGAGCCGCGTCGAGACGGTCGACCGGCGCACCGGAGGGGGGACGCCGATCACGGGCGACAGCGATGACTGCGTACGATCCACGCCGTCATAAGCAGTGCTCCCAGTACGGCGAGCGATGCGACCGGAGCGAGAACCACTGGGTGCGCCAACCTCGTCACCGCCACTACGCCACATGCGAACGACACCGGAATCAGGATCGCGGCGCCCGCGATCACGCGCAGCCGGCGTTCCGACAGCGGAGCGGCGAAGGCCTGCGGCGATCGACGCGACACCGCGTCGAGCCGCAACTCGGCCTCGATGGCGGACCACGCCCGCCGCTCGTCCTCACTCAGGAACCGTGCGTCCACAGCCATCCCCTCACGGCACCGCGACAACACGTCGCGGCGAACGCGCACCCCGTTCCCCTACCCCACCGATCCATGCACCACCAGGCGACGTTCAGCCGAACGGCTCCCCCGCCGGCATGCCGTGGGACATCGGACACGGTCCGGCGCCGACGGGGCGGCTGGCCGCTGCGCTTCTCTTCGTTACTCGTCGTCTCGTCGTTCTCGTCGTCTCGTCGTTCTCGTCGTCTCGTCGTTCTTGTCGTCTCGTCGTTCTTGTGGTGTCTCTTCGTGTCTCGTCGGTTCTCTTCGTTCTCCTCGTGGACCGGTTGGTCACAGCCGGAGACGCGCTCCCAGAAGGCCTGGATCGCCGGGGCGGCGTTCGTGGTGGGGGCCGGGGGCAGTGCGGATCGTGCGGCCCGGCACCACGTCGGACCGGCCCGGCCGCTCGCGAGGAAGCCGGGGCATTGGGGCGCGGATGGGCCGAGCCCACCTGGCCCGCCTGGAACGCATCCGCGAACTCCTCGCCGGCCGCGAGAGTGGACCTGGACGCGACGCCCGGATGCGGACATCGGGCTTTGAACGCCCGATCTCCCCCCGAGCTGGCGTTGTTGTCCAAGCGTCTCGAGCGGGTCGCAACCACCGGTGCCGGAGCCGCGCTCGCGCTGCGCGGTCAGCGGCAGGTCGGCAAGTCGCGCCTGGTCCAGGAGTTCTGCGACGCGGCCGGGGCGCCGTACATGTTCTTCACCGCCACCAAGGGCGCTTCGCCGGTCGAGGCGGTTGCGGACTTCCTGACCGACTGGCGGAATCGTCGCTGCCGGGAGACTCCGAGCTGGTCCCGTCGGGCGGCGCGGGCAGTTGGCCCGACGCCTTCCGGTCCTTGGCCGCCGTCCTGCCCCGATCGGCCCACCATCGTGGTGATCGACGAACTCCCCTGGCTCGCAGAGCAGGACGACCTCTTCGACGGAGCGTTGCAGACCGCATGGGACCGCCTGCTGTCCAAGCGCCCGGTGCTCCTGCTGCTCCTGGGCAGCGATCTCCACATGATGGAGCGGCTGACCGCGTACGACCGGCCGTTCTACGGTCGCGCGGACAACCTGGTTCTCGGCCCGCTCAACCCGGCCGAGACCGCGGACGCACTCGGGCTCGAAGCCGCCGACGCCATCGACGCGCACCTGGTCTGCGGCGGCCTGCCCGGCATCCTGCGCGCTTGGCCCCACGGCACCCCCGCGCTCTCGTTCCTCCGGGCTGAGTGCGCGGACCCGGCCTCTCCGATCTTCGGCGTCCCCGAGTCCTCGCTACTGGCCGAATTCCCCGCCCCGGACCAGACACGGCGCGTACTGGAGGCCGTCGGCGGCGGCAACCGCACCCATGCGAACATCGCGGCAACCGCCGGCGGCAGGAGCGGCGCCATCCCATCCGGCTCGCTGTCCCCCGTACTGCGCCGCCTCGTCGAGGAGAAACGCGTCCTCGCGACGGACGAACCGATCTCCACCCAACCGGGCAAACCAGCGCTGTATCGGATCCATGACAGCAACCTGCGGCTGTACCTCGCCGTCCTGCGCGGAGCGCAGGAGCAGGTGCGACGCGGCCGGCCGGAAGCCGCGTACCGGCTCGTAGAGCGCCGCTGGGCAGCGTGGCGCGGCCGTGCCGTCGAACCACTGGTGCGCGAGGCGCTCGAACTCGCCGCCGGCGACGGCCGGTTGCCGTGGGACGACATCGAGGCGGTCGGCGGCTGGTGGAACCGCCGCTTCGATCCCGAGGTAGACATCGTGGGCGCGGACCGGGCACCCGTCGCCCGCCACATCCGTCTGGTCGGCTCCATCAAATGGCTGTCAAGCCCATTCGACCGCCACGACATGGCCGACCTCGCCGCAGCCGCTCCGCAGGTCCCCGGCTTCACCCTCGGCTCGACCGCCCTGGCCGTGGTCTCCCTGTCCGGAATCGCCTCCGACGTCCCGACCGAACCGCTCGACCTCCGCTGGGGCCCGCCGACCTCATCACGGCCTGGCGTCGATAGCCGAAGCCCCCTCGAACTCCGAAGCCACCCACCGACAGCAGCCGCACCCAAGCCCAGTTTTCACACCGCACCCCAGCGGAGGCGGGCAAAAGGCCATCCCGACTCCCCCAAGCCTCGAACCCAACCCCATTCCGCCCTGCAGACGGCCGGCTCACCCCCACCTGCGTGGGGACTTCTTGCGCACGACCGTGCCGGCCACCTTCGTTGCCGGCTCACCCCCACCTGCGTGGGAACTTCACCGCCAGATCAAGGATTGGCCCCCGCCTCCGCGGCTCACCCCCACCTGCGTGGGGACTTCCTCGCCGCCCAATCCCCGGCCATTCCGATCCACGGCTCACCCCCACCTGCGTGGGGACTTCGTCCAGGCCGGAGTAGGCCCGCCAGTCGACGTCGGCTCACCCCCACCTGCGTGGGGACTTCGTGGTCAGGGTGTCGATGAGCCGGCTGGACAGCGGCTCACCCCCACCTGCGTGGGGACTTCGTAGCACACCAGGTCTCCGGGTTGAGCAGCTGCGGCTCACCCCCACCTGCGTGGGGACTTCGGTATCGATTTGGATTTGTTGGTTTCTGAGAGGACGGTTCGTGAATTGATGTCCGTTTCAGGGTGAGGCTGGAGCGGGGCTGGTGGTTGCGGGGTCTGTCGGCTGCTGCTTCGTGGTGAAGCTGCCGGTGTCGACTTCGGTGAGAAGGTCGAGCTTGACCAGGCGTTTCAGCTTGGCGCGGGTGCCTTCGATGTTCTTCGGGAGGGGTTGGTGGTCGAGTGCTTCGCAGACGTCTCGGGCTCGCAGTGGGCCGTCGGCGTCGTTGCAGACGTTGAGGATGCGGGGGTAGTCCGGGTGGTCGGGCAGGTCGGGTGAGGCGCTCTGTGTGGGGATCCGGTCGGCGAGGGCGGTGACGGTCCTGCGGGTGATCGCGAGGTGTTCGAGGTGGGTCTCGGCGTCCCTCAGTCGGCTCTGCAAGTGTGTGATCCGGGTGCGTAATTCGTCGGCGAGTGCGTGGGCGGCGTCCTCCTGGAGGCCGAGTGCGTCGAGCAGGGGCTCGATGTTCACGCTGCCACCGCCTGCGGTTCGCGCCAGGTGGGGGTGTTCGTGCCGGTGAGGCGGCGGGCCATGACGTGGGTCATCGCCCAGTGGACGCGGGAGGCGGAGGAGGCGGGGCGGTGCTCGTAGTCGCGGACCAGGCGCCGGTGCAGTATCAGGATCGCGTAGGTCTGCTCGACCCTCCAGCGCTTGGGCAGCGGGACGAACCCCTTCTGCTGCGGGTTGCGTTCGACGATCTCGACGTCGATGCCCAGGCCGGCGCCGTGCGCAACGACCCGGTTCTTGAAGCCCTGGTCCACCAGCGCCGTGCGGACGGTGCCGCCGGTGTGCTCGGCGACCCGGTCCAGCAGGGCGATACCTGCGGCGTTGTCGTGGGTGTTGGCGGCGACGACGACCACGGCGATCACCAGGCCGAGGACGTCCACGGCCAGTCCGCGTTTGCGACCCGACACCCGCTTGGCCGGATCGAGGCCGGTGGTCGCGGTGGGGACCCCGGCGGCGGCGTGGACACTCTGGGTGTCCAGGATCACCAGGGTCGGGTCCTCTAATCGGCGGGCCCTCTCGCGGACCTGGCAGCGCAGCAGTTCGTGGACGACCTGGTCGGTTCCGTCGTCCCGCCAGGCGGCGAAGTAGTAGTACGTCGCGCTCTTCTGCGGCAGGTCGTGCGGGAGGTAGGCCCACTGGCAGCCGGTCCGGCCCTGGTGGAGGATCGCGTTCACGATCTCCCGCATCGCATAGGCGCCCTCGTGGCCGCTGACCGAGCGGTGCCGGCCCTTCCACGCGGTGATCACCGGCTCGATCAGAGCCCACTGCTCGTCCGACAAGTCACTCGGGTACGGCTTGCGTTCACTCACATCATCACACCAACAGATCAGCAGCCGGGGGCCGACGGATTCCGCCGCCGTCCACACCATCAGGTGACGACAGAACCCATCAAAGACTCACAGACCGCCCTCTGAGGTCGGCTCACCCCCACCTGCGTGGGGACTTCACCGGGTACGCCGAGATCGGGACCAACGCCGGCGGCTCACCCCCACCTGCGTGGGGACTTCGGCGAGTGGATCACGAACGAACGGGAGAGCGACGGCTCACCCCCACCTGCGTGGGGACTTCGACCGGGCGACGCTTGGCGTCCACGTCGCCTGCGGCTCACCCCCACCTGCGTGGGGACTTCCGGCCGAGTGCGCGCACCATGCGCCCACAAACCGGCTCACCCCCACCTGCGTGGGGACTTCGTGGGCTGTGCGCCCGGCTGGGTGCCATAGACCGGCTCACCCCCACCTGCGTGGGGACTTCGTCCGGGTCCCACCGGCCAAGTCCACAACCGACGGCTCACCCCCACCTGCGTGGGGACTTCGCCTGACGGTTGATCACTGGTCAAGCGGCCTGCGGCTCACCCCCACCTGCGTGGGGACTTCGTATGCCCGCGGTGCGACAACGCGGGCGTGATCGGCTCACCCCCACCTGCGTGGGGACTTCTCGCGCTCGCGCCGGTCGGTCTCGGTCGTCATCGGCTCACCCCCACCTGCGTGGGGACTTCTCGCGCTCGCGCCGGTCGGTCTCGGTCGTCATCGGCTCACCCCCACCTGCGTGGGGACTTCTGGTTGTACACCGGGTCGGACAGCACCACGCGCGGCTCACCCCCACCTGCGTGGGGACTTCACGCGGTGAACCGGTCTTGGTAGTCGGCGAGGCGGCTCACCCCCACCTGCGTGGGGACTTCTCGGCCCACCCCTTCACCTTGTCCCTCTTGCCCGGCTCACCCCCACCTGCGTGGGGACTTTGACTCGATCGAAGGCGCCGTGCGCTACCGCGACGGCTCACCCCCACCTGCGTGGGGACTTCTCGGCCCACCCCTTCACCTTGTCCCTCTTGCCCGGCTCACCCCCACCTGCGTGGGGACTTTGACTCGA
>NZ_JBITHP010000022.1:0-34712 GCF_044458105.1 Embleya sp. NPDC050493 | reverse complement strand
TCGATCGAAGGCGCCGTGCGCTACCGCGACGGCTCACCCCCACCTGCGTGGGGACTTCGAGGTTGCTGGCTTTGAAGATGGACCCTTCGTCGGCTCACCCCCACCTGCGTGGGGACTTCGGCGACCTGGTCGCGCTGCGCGCACACGGCGACGGCTCACCGCCACCTGCGTGGGGACTTCCCGGGCTCGACGGGCGGGCCATTCCAGGAGGACGGCTCACCCCCACCTGCGTGGGGACTTCGGGTCGATCTTCCCGCGCGGGTCGAGTTCGGTCGGCTCACCCCCACCTGCGTGGGGACTTCCGTTCGCGACCCCAGGTGCGCCGCGGCAGTGTCGGCTCACCCCCACCTGCGTGGGGACTTCACGAACGCCAACCTGCGGGCGCGTTCTGAGTACGGCTCACCCCCACCTGCGTGGGGACTTCGGAAGGTTCATGTATCGGCGGATGCAGACGGACGGCTCACCCCCACCTGCGTGGGGACTTCCGGCCGGAGGGGGAGTCGGGGCGGCCGGTATACGGCTCACCCCCACCTGCGTGGGGACTTCCAGATGTACCTCGCGGAGAAGGCCATGTTCCGCGGCTCACCCCCACCTGCGTGGGGACTTCCTGCGCGTACTCCGCACGAACCTCAAAGGGACCGGCTCACCCCCACCTGCGTGGGGACTTCCTCCACCGCTGGCACAACATCCACGAAGGGGTCGGCTCACCCCCACCTGCGTGGGGACTTCGTCGAGCAGCACCTTGTACCGATCGGCGAGGCCGGCTCACCCCCACCTGCGTGGGGACTTCGAGGACGGCACGTTCGAGGGATGGGGCACCCGCGGCTCACCCCCACCTGCGTGGGGACTTCGCCCGGTTGGCGACCGTCCGGGTCCGCCGCCGCGGCTCACCCCCACCTGCGTGGGGACTTCCAACGAGAAGCATCCTCCACACTGCACATCCACGGCTCACCCCCACCTGCGTGGGGACTTCCATTCCGGGCTCGTGCCGGGGTCGATCGTGGCCAGCTCACCCCCACCTGCGTGGGGACTTCATGCCCAATCCCACCGTCGATGACGCGGCGAACGGCTCACCCCCACCTGCGTGGGGACTTCGCGTGCGTCGGCTGCGCGGGGATGGGCGCCGGCGGCTCACCCCCACCTGCGTGGGGACTTCTGTGCACCGGCCTGTACGCGTCGTACGACGCCCGGCTCACCCCCACCTGCGTGGGGACTTCGTCAGGAGACCTCAGCGCCAGGTGGCGCCGGGCGGCTCACCCCCACCTGCGTGGGGACTTCATGGCGATCCAATGCGCTGGCTGGGAGAGCTACGGCTCACCCCCACCTGCGTGGGGACTTCCCTTGCTGACCTGCGGCTTCCTGGGGTCGTTATCGATCCGTGATCGAATATCGGAGTAATCAGGCAATGGCTTGCCTGATTCGGTTTCTCCGGTTGGCGGTTCGTGCACATGCCCCCTCGGAGGGCCTTGCCGGGCCGGAACTCGGGATCGTCGATGGCAGTGCCCTATCCCGCGGCAGGCTCCACGAGAGAACGGAGAAGGTCGATCGTGTCGTCCTCCATATCGCACCCGAGATCGTCGAGCAGGCGGTTGAGGCGTGCGGCGTACGCCTCAAGTTCGTCGACGTCGCCGGAAAGGTAGGCGGTATGGAACATCAAACGTTAGAGCATCTCGGACTCGGGGCAGACCTCGACGCCCTTGCTCAGGGCGAGCTTCGCGCCGCGGACATCGCCGTCGCGCAGGCGCAGTTCGCCCAGGCGCGCGCCACGTCGACGATCGACGACGTCATGTCTGGTGCAGGTACTCCGCCCAGATGTAGCTGCGGGGGCTGGTGCCGCCGAACGGGCGTCCGCACACCAAGGACAGGGCCGTGGTCAGGTCGGCGCCGCCCAGCGGGCCCAGCCGCACGCCCTTGCGGACCAGGCGCTCGAAACGGGTCCAGTCACAGGTCATGCCCGAGGCGAAGCGGTAGCCGGCGTCGCCGCTCATCGGCAGGTACGGCTCTCCGTCGGGGTCGCTGCCCAGCCAACGGCGAAGCTTACTCATCACGGTGTGAAGGTTGGTGGCACAGCTAATGTCGGGCCAAATCGCGGTGTCAAATGATCCCATCCCCGGCGTGAAATGCCCGACGGTACGCCTCTTTCCAAGCCGGAGGCCATGCTCCGCGGGAAGCACGGGGCATGGGTGTCAAGCATCGGGAATATCCGGCTTCGCCGCGAATCACGACACGCCGTTCTCCGGCTCCGAGCACCCCCTGCTGGCAGACGCGAATGTAGGCCTCGGTCGGATCCCGGCCGATGAGGGCCGACGGCGTCGTTGCTGACCTGCCAAGTGTCCGGACACTGCTCCCCGCCCTGAGAGTTCCCCAGTTCCTCCGCCGACTTCCCAAGTGCTTGACGGACAGGGCCGACGGATCGATTTCCCAGATACAGGCCACGATGTGCCACCCCGGGTTTCCGATTGTCACGGAACGTTGTGGTCACAATGACGCGCGCGCCGGAATGAATGCAGTATGTACATGCGCAACTGCGGGCCTAATCACACCGGGGAAATCGAATCCGAAGCCACCGAGCGTACATACAGCCCAGCAACAGGACCCCTTTGGCCGGCCAGGGCAACCCGGCCGGCAACGCGGAGCTCCACCTACTGGGTTGAAGCACTCCCGATAAGGCTGAAGTCCCAAGACAGGCAAGGCCGCGCACCAGCCCGAGCGGAAACCGTAATTCTCACCTCGTCGATAGAACGGCCCGCAGTGAGACTCCGCAATGATGCCAACGCTCCGTCCGCGGATCGTTACTTCATTACATACCCACGACAATGCGCGCTGCTGACTCGGAGGAAGCCACGTCCGCCGAGCCGTCTGCATGCAGCGAGATGAGCGTGTGACCGATCTTGACAGCCAACGCCAGCTGCCCTTCGGGCGTGCACCCACCCGGAGTCACCGGACGCGCCGCCGCTCGGATCGATGATCACACCACCTTTTGACGCGAGTTCGTAGCCACAGTGCGCCGACACAGCGAGAAGCGATAGGAACGTGTCGAGCCTGGATGCCAGTAGCGCCCCGACGATACGGGTCCGACTTGCAGCAACCATCTTTCTTGGTTCCGCACCGCCAGCGCACGCCCCGCCGGAACGGGCGTGCACAGGTGTCCCCCGAGGCGGAACAGGGCGCGGAATGTCGTCGTCGGTGTGGTTCTGCCGGTCGTGAGATAGCCCGGGCCAGGCTCGTATGCTTACTCCTGCGACCGTGATGGGTCTGGGCGGACCGCCCTCCGGGATGTCGACGGAAGCACCTCTTCGGACTCTGACTCGGCGCAAACCGACTGGACGCATCCATCCGACCATCGCCATGATCGGGACACCCATGCGACGACTTCCGGGGACAGCTGCCAGCCCACAAGGCGAATTCAGGAAGATATCTTGCCGCAATGAACGGAATTGGATCACGAATCGGCAAAGCCCTCGAGAACCCGCAGGTCACCGAGAGAAGTCCCCACGCAGGTGGGGGTGAGCCGGGGGATACCAGTCCCTCTCAGACCTGATCGAGGAAGTCCCCACGCAGGTGGGGGTGAGCCGCGTTGCCTCGCCACCGGTGACCTGGGCCCGAGGAAGTCCCCACGCAGGTGGGGGTGAGCCGGCCTGGTCTCCGGGTCAGGTGGCGGCGTATCGGAAGTCCCCACGCAGGTGGGGGTGAGCCGTCGCCAACTTTGGGACCGTGTTGATGACGGCTGAAGTCCCCACGCAGGTGGGGGTGAGCCGCCGCGAACACGCGCACTGCGGTTGACACTTCCGAAGTCCCCACGCAGGTGGGGGTGAGCCCCCTTGTTGTAGGTTCTCAGTTTTCGCTGCGGCGAAGTCCCCACGCAGGTGGGGGTGAGCCGTCGTGCAGACCGACTTTTCGTTTTCCGCGCCGGAAGTCCCCACGCAGGTGGGGGTGAGCCGACGGGATTGCTCCTCGTGGCCGTGTCGCGCAGGAAGTCCCCACGCAGGTGGGGGTGAGCCGCCAAGCTCGCCGAGACGAGCGAGCGGGACGTGGAAGTCCCCACGCAGGTGGGGGTGAGCCGTTCACGGCCAACGACAACAGGCCCCACCAGGCGAAGTCCCCACGCAGGTGGGGGTGAGCCGATCAAACACAGGGCGTACCGGCTCACCATGGAGAAGTCCCCACGCAGGTGGGGGTGAGCCGGCTTTGGGGTCGTAGTAGGCGCGGCCGGTGACGAAGTCCCCACGCAGGTGGGGGTGAGCCGAGGGGTCATTTCTCGCATGACCGGTGGCGCGCGAAGTCCCCACGCAGGTGGGGGTGAGCCGAGCTGTTCGCCACGCGGCCGGGTCACGTACAAGAAGTCCCCACGCGGGTGGGGATGAGCCGCCCCGCCCGAATCTCGGGCGGGGCTTCGTCGTGAAGTCACCACGCAGGTGAGGGTGGGCCGTGGACGCATGGATGAGCGCAAAGGTCACGTCGTTGCCGGCGTGGATGATGACCGTGGTCCTGGCGCCGAGTTAGGACGTTCCGTTGGGGTTCGGCGCCGGCATTGCGGCGTTGATTTGGCTGATCGTGCCGCTGGAGGAGGTGAAGGCTGCTTTCTGCCCCGCGGTGCCGGTGAACGTCAGGACGGTGAGTGATCCCGACGGTTCACTCGGTATCCTCGCGAAGTCGTGACTGTTCGCGTCCAAGACAACCGTGGTGCGGCCTCTCGGCGGCTGGCATCTGCCGGCCCGGCGCCGGAGCTGTGGCGCTCTCCCGCCGGGGCGCGCGGGGGTGGTTGTGATGCGAACGAGTGTCGTCGGGAGCCCCGTTCGTGCGCGGTCGTTCGGGGTCGAGGGCTGCCGGCGGCTGTCGTTCCCGTGTGTACGCAGCGCCTGCGGTCGCCAAACCTGTCGCGGAGGCCGCGCTCGTGTGTGCCGCCGATGGTGGGCCGAAGGTAACCGACGTCGAGGTGAGAACGTCGCCTGACCCCAGTCGGCCTGCTCGCGGTGACAACGTCGTTCATCTCCCCCAATCGGCCCGTTCGCACGGGAGTTCACGGATACCCGCAGGCCGGCGCTCGGCTTCAGTACACATCGACGCACCGCGAGCGGCCGTGGCCCCGGTGTCGGTCACGATGTCTTCCGAGTCCGGTCGGGTGTCCTCGGTGTCGGATGGCTGGCGTCAGGAGTCAACAAGGCCAGGGCTGCGATGACTTGGGCGATCGGGCGGTGGGCCGGTCCGAACCGTTCCTAGGCTGGGCACCCCAATAATCCGCTGGGCAGGGCAAGCACCGGAAGTCGCGGCCCCGCAGCTACCGCGGTCGGGTGGACGGATCCTGTCCTGGACGGTATCGGGACGAGGTGCTGACCAGGCAGGACGCCGTCTCGCCTGTCCGGGACGGTGAAGTCGTCTTGACCATGCCGGATTGCCCCACGGACGCTGGGTGTTCCGCATCCGAATCGGTCCCGTTCCCACAGTGCGGGGGATTTCCGGTGCGGAACAGGCCGACATGGCGCAGCGCAGGATCGTTCGAGGTCGTCGTCTCGGACGTTGGTGCCGGAGTCGGCCGAACTTCACCGGATGGTTTCACGGCCGGCCGCGTCTGCCGCGGTATCGGCCAGAACGAGGGAGAGGCATGGGAATACGCAAGAGGATCGCTGCGGTCGGGATGGGCGCGGCGATCGTCGTGGGCGCCTTGTCCGTGCCGGCACAGGCGACAGCTTCCACGAACGACGCGGGGCCTGCCGTGGCGGTACGTGCCGGCGCCGCCGGTGGGGTCTCCGCCGATGAGGTCGCCGCCGTGCAGTGGCGGTACACCGGCAACAGGTACTTCTTCTCCGTCGAGTGCCATTCGGCTGCGGTCCAGCTGACCTACGCCACCGGATGGGCGACCCAGTGCCGGGGCCCGCACACCGATGGCTACTACTACCTCTGGGCCTATCACTGAGAACCGCGAGCCGCGAGCCCGTTCGTGAGTCCATCGGTTCGCGAACGGGCTCCACGGACCTGGTCAGTGCAGCGCGGATGCCTGTCATCGTGGCCACGGCGATGACAGATCCGATAGTCGAAGGCTCGCTCTCGGCCTTCGGCCTTCGGCTTGGATCAGGTGTGCGATGGCCGCCCCGCAGGGGGCGGCCGGCGTACGCGTGGGGAACGACGCGGGTGGCTTTGATGAGCTGGCGTGTTGCGGGGCCAGTGCCAGTGGCGGTACCGGTGCCCCTCGGTGTGAGTGGTGGGCGGTGGCTCCCAGCCTCGGCGCCGGGTGCCGTGAGTGCCGTGAGTGCCGTGGGTGCCGTGGGTGCCGTGGGTGCCGTGAGCGCCGAGCGGCTGTACGCGCCGAACTCGATCCCCGGACAGCGCCGGCGGCTCGGCGAGTTGGACGAGTTCGACGAGTTCGACGAGTTCGACGAGTTCGACGAGTTCGGCAGTGAGCTCGAAGGAGGCAGCGACGCAGTGGTTGGTGACGCGGGCCCCGGCCGCCCGGCCGGCGCGGCCGGTGTCGGCGAGGGAGGCGGGGTGCTCGGGGTGCGGGCGCGGCGTGGGAAAGGGGCCTGGAGGACCGCGTTCGCGGCGGCGGTCCGGTATCGGGGGCGGGAAGGGCATCTGGAGGTGCCTCGGGCTCATGTCGAGACCGTGGCCGCGGTCGGGTCGGGTGAGGTGGTCTTGGTACGACTGGGCAAATGGATCAACAACCAACGCACGCGGCGGGATTCGCTGGGCGAGGAACGGGAGCGGCTGCTCACCGAACTCGGCATGCGCTGGTGAGAGACCGATCGCGTGTGGGTGTGAGGCTCCCGGGGCCGGGGCCCGGGGCTCGGGGCTCGGGGCCCGGAGCCCGGAGCCCGGAGCCCGGAGCCCGGAGCCCGGAGCCCGGAGCCCGGAGCCCGGAGCCCGGAGCCCGGAGCCCGGAGCCCGGAGCCCGGGGGCCGGAGCCCGGAGCCCGGGGGCCGGGGGCCGCGGGCCGCGGGCCCCGGGCCCCGGGCCCCGGGCCCCGGGCCCCGGGCCGCGGCGGATCCGCAGCGGATCCGCAGCGGGTCCGCTGCGGCGTCAGCCGGCAGCGTCAGTCGGCGGGAAGGCCCGTGATCGCCTTCACCGTGTCGATCAACTCGCGGAGAGTGCCGGGGAAGTCCGCCAGAAGTCGGGCAACGACGGCCCACGCGTCCGCAGTTGCCGAAACGAGGTCGGCCACGAGGTCCGCGGGTACCGGGTGACCGGTGCGCAGGACCGCCTCCGCCGGGCGGCCGAGGGCGAACAGGTCGGTGAGGGTGAGGGCGCCCGACTTCACACAGTCCTCGAGGAGGGCGGCGGACACCTGGTCTCCGGGCAGCAGGGCGAGGGCCGAGCGCGCGTGTTCCGGCGAGCGGTGGGCGAGCCAGGTCGCGGTCCGCGTCGGATCGGCCCGCAGCAGGGCCAGCGAAACATCGTCGGGACAGTGCGGGCGGGTGCAGAGGTCGCGCAGCGCGGCGCCGCTGAAGGGGCGGCCGTCGGCGAGGGCCTCGCGAATCCAGTCCCATTCCAGAAAATCGTCCAACGCGTCGGCGTTCAGCTCGACTCCTTCCACACACTCGTGGCGGCGTGCCTCGGTGATCCGGGCGTCCAGGAAGGCTGCCGGGTCGGCTGCCCGGAGCACGTCGGACACCGTCAGGGAGACGGGTACGTTCTGGATCTGGCCGTTGGCGATGACGTCCCGGAGGATGTCGACGCGCCCGGTGCGCACCAGGGAAGCGGCGGCGGTGAGTTGCTCGCTGTCCCGCAGACGGTCACGCACGTCGAGTACCGCTTCGGCCAGGACGCCGGCGTCGTTGGCGTAGGGGGTGAGGTGTTTCGTCTCGATGTTCTTGTTCAGGCCCGAGATGAGGTGGGACGTGAGCCTCCGGGTCGTTCGCAGCGTCTTCCGCCGACCCGGTCCGAACGGCACACCGGCCACGACTCGCCGGGCGATTACTCCCGGAACACTGCTGTGGATGAGGACCGCTGCGTTCACGTCGGGGTCGTCACGGCTCAGGAGCGGTAGGTAGACCTCCGGGCGGCTCTTCGCCTCCCCGGCGATTCGCAGCAACTCCCGTTCGTCGGTGATCTCGTCGACGACTGCCTCGACGACGTGCCCGGGGGCCCAACCTGCGGCGCTGACAGGGTAGACGACGTCGGCGAGCCCCGGTGCGGAGACGATCGCCCGGGCGTTCTTCGGCCCGGCAAGCCCGAGCAGGTGCGGGAACGAGGCCTGGTCTTCGTGGAGTTCCGCCGTTGCCGTCGCGGGTTCCTGTGCCGCTTCGAGAAGTGCGCCGACCGTGCCGGTGAATCCGGGCAGCAGTGCGAACAGACTCACCCAGCGTGCCGGGTTCTCGCCGAGGTGCTCGTGGAGCAGCGTCCGCAATGCCTCCCCGGCACCCGAGTTCCGAGGGAGCGCCATGATCAGTTCCAGGATGCGGGGAGCCCCTTGCGCGCGGTGCAGCAGATCCGCTGCGTCGATCAGCCCGGCTCGCAGCGCGGTCACGGCCGTGTCGACCATCGCCGTTGTCGGTTGCCGGGAGAAGTGACCGAGTGCCTTCCCCTGCCTACAGTCCAAGAACGCGAGCGCCGCCTCCTTCGGACACACGCCCGACTCGACGACGGCCCGGCAGGCGGTGTCCGCCATGGGGTGTCGGTGGTGGAGTTCGACGAGTTCTCGCCAGTCCGACACCGACCAGTCCTCCGGACGGAAGAGCGCTACCCGGCCGCGCAGGTGGCGAATGCGTGCGTGGGGTGTCTGCGCCATCCATGCGTACAACTCCGCGGGTCGGCCCTCCGGCCGCCTCTTCTTCGGCCCGCCGATGCTGCGGCCGGCATGTGCGGCGACCTCGGGGTCACTCGCGCGCAGCGCCGGAGCGAGCAGCTTCCGGGACCGGGTCGTGAGCAGCAACTCCCGTACGGTGCCGGGGAGGTCATCGGCTTCGCACACCGTGCGGCGATCGGCGGCGGTGAACTCCGGATGCACATAGACCGCGACGGCAACCCGAGGTTCCGCCCGTTCCAGCAGGCGGCGCAGCACCTGCCGGCCGACCCCGGGGTTCTCGGCGAGCACGAGCCGGTCCTCGGCGCTTCCGGTCTCCAGGGCCCATGCGACGACGTCGGCGGAGGGTCGGAGTCGCAGGAGATCTCGCCGGATGTCCGCGGGCAGCCTCGCCAACACCTCGGCGAGCTCCGCGGGTGCGAGGGAGCCCAGGAGCGTGGCAAATGCGGTTGTCGCAAGGGTCATCCGTTACCTCCGGCCGTCATGGCCTGTGCCTGTGCGGTCGTGCAGAGTGCGGGCGGTACACCGGGACGTCGGCGAGCGACGACGACAACGACGGAACCGACCGGCCTGCCAAGGAAAGCGGAGATTCCCCGATCGGTCGCCTGATTTCCCGCACCACATCCTCATCCGGACCACCGGACCACCGGACCACCGGACGCCAGACCGCCAGACCACCGGACCACCAGGCCACCAGGCCACCAGGCCACCAGGCCACCAGGCCACCAGGCCACCAGGCCACCGAACCGCCGCGCCCCCGCTGCGCCGACGAGTTCGGGACTCGGATACCACTTCCGGCCCGGGAATGGGTGGTGTCTCATGGGGCCAGGCGTTCGGGAACGTGACGCCGACCGACACCTTGGGGGATGGATGTCGACCGGTACCGGGTCCGCCACGGACCCCTGGGCACAGCGGCGGGTTTCCGCGAGTGGCGCGTCGTTGTGGCTTCCGGCCGTGGCATTGGGGTTCGTGGTGGTGGATCTGGTGTGGGAGGTGGTGAAGGCGAATCTGGATCGTGGGGTTCGGGGGGAATGGCCGTGGCGGTTCACGGTGTTGGACACTTCCGCGTGTGCGGCGTTGGTGGCGTTGTTGGGCGGGATCGTGGTGACTCGGATCCAGTTGTCGCATACGTTGCGGCCGGTTTTGAGTTGGTCCGGATTCGATGGTGGCAGTCATCGGGTGGTGGATTCGCGCCGGACGGTGACGTTGAGGAACGCGGGCGGCGGGCGGGCAGTGGTGCGTTCGGTGTCGTATCGGGTGAGCGCGACCGATGCGTACGCGGGTCGGGTCGCGAGGCCGGCGGGGTGGGTCGATTCCGATGTCGTGGTCGACTTCTTCGAGGCGCTCGGGCTCGAGCGGGATCGGGACTTCTTCCTCCTGCATCTCGGGGCCGGTGCGGCGATACCGATGTCGAGCAACTGGCGTGAGGGCATGGAACTTCTCGCGTTGAATGCCAAGGGCCGCGAGCGGTTGTCCTTGGTCGACATCAGGCTCGTGGTCACCGATGTCCTGGGCGACACCCATCGGCGCGACCTCCGGTGCATCCGCCCGCGCCCCACTGCTTCCGCCACGTGACACCGACGGACCCGGGGACAGGAGAACCCACGCCGTCCGCCCGCCGCGGTGGGTGGCGGCGGGCGTGGTCCCGCAGTGTGTGGTGATCACCTCCTCACGCCCTGCCCCGATCATGGCGGCACGCGCGTGGTTCGGACGGACGTGATACATCGGCGCCACGAAGCTTTCACCACAAAGCTTTCACCACAAAGCTCTCGCCACAAAGCTCTCGCCGGGACCGTCGCCCGCTGCTGCCGTGTGGACCTCCTCTGTGTCGATGAGCCCGGCTACACGGAACCGGACCGCGGGGGTGCCGGGTTGCTGTTCCATGCCTCGAAGTCTTCGTCGTCGGCGAGTGGAAGCTCCCCCGCTGTCGTCAGAGATTGGGTGGTTCAGGGCGTACAAGGCCGTTTTGGTAGGCGATGACGACGAGTTGGGCGCGGTCGCGGGCGCCGAGTTTGGTCATGGCGCGTTGGATGTGGGTGCGGACGGTCAGGACGCTCAGGACGAGTTCCCCGGCGATTTGCGCGTTGGATTTGCCGTGGGCCGCCAGGACGGTGACTTCCTGTTCGCGGGGGGTGAGGTCGGCGAGGCGTTCGGCGGGGGCGAGGGGTGGTCCGGAGGCGGGGGTGGTGAGGAAGCGGGTGATCAGGGCTTGGGTGGCTCCCGGTGACAGCAGGGCTTCGCCTGCGGCGACCGTGCGGATTCCGTCCAGCAGCGCGTCCGTGGTGACGTACTTGCCGAGGAAGCCGCTGGCGCCGACGCGGAGTGCCTGGGCGACGTATTCCTCGGTCTCGAACATGGTCAGGATGAGCACGCGGGTGCCGGTGAGGTCGGGGTCCTCGCAGATGGCGGCGGTGGCGGCGAGGCCGTCGGTGTCGGGCATGCGGATGTCCATGAGGACGACGTCCGGCCGGTGGGCGCGGGCGAGTTCCACGGCTCGGTGGCCGTCGGCGGCTTCGTCGACGACCTCCATGTCGTCGCAGGAGTCGATCAGGAGGCGGAAGGTGCCGCGCAGGAGGGCCTGGTCGTCGGCGAGCAGGACGCGGATGGTCAACGGGTGTCCTCGTGTCGTTGTCCGGCCGGGGCGTCCGCCGGGGTGTGGGGCTGGAGCGGGAGGGCGGCGGCGACTTCGAAGCCGCCTTCGGGTCGGGGGCCGGCGCGCAGGTCGCCGCCGACGGAGTGGGCGCGTTCGCGCATGCCCATCAGTCCGTATCCGCCGCCGGGCATCGGCACGGTGGCCCCGCCGTTCGCCGTGCCGTCGTTGGTGACGGTGACGAGCAGGCGTGAGCTTGCGTAGTGGAGCCGGACTCGGGCCGCGTGGTCGGGCGCGTGTTTCGTGGCGTTGGTCAGGGCTTCCTGGATGATCCGGTAGGCGGTCAGGTCCACTCCCGGGGACAGGGGACGAGCCTCGCCTTCGGTGCTGACGGTGACCGTCAGGCCGGCCGATGCGCAACCCGCGACGAGTGTCGGCAGCCGGTCCAGGCCCGGGGTGGGCGCCAGTGGGTCGGCGTCCGGGTCGGCGGTCCGGCGCAGCACGCCCACGGTGGCGCGTAGTTCCAGCAGCGCGGCGGTGGTGGTGCCGACCAGGTCGGCGAGGATCTTGCGGGTCTGTTCGGGGTGGGTGTCGGCGAGGTGGGCGGCGGTGCCGGCCTGGGCGTGGGCGACGGCCATGTGGTGGGCGACGGCGTCGTGCAGTTCGCGGGCGATGCGCATGCGTTCCTCGGCGACGCGGAGCCGGGCTTCCTCCTCGCGGGTGCGTTCGGCGTTCGCGGCGCGGGCCTTGACGGATTCGAGGAAGGCGCGCCGGAAGCGGCTTCTGCCGCCCAAGGACACCGGCAGCATCAGCCACAGGACCGTGCCCACGGTCCGGAGCATGAGGTCGTCGCCGAGCGGCGCGCCTGCCAGCGAGGTGGCCACCAGGACGGCGAGGGTCGCCGAGCCGTAGATGCCGGTGGTCCGCGAGTCGGTGAGCGCGGCAAGCCAGTACAGGGCGGCCATGACCGGAGCCAGCAGCAGCGGGCTGGGCAGGTAGCCCAGGCCGGTCAGCACGGCGGCCGCGGCGGCGGCGACCGCGAGGGCGGCACGCGGGTGGCTGCGGGCGGCCATGACGGCCGCGCTGCCGGCGGCGAGGATCCAGGCGGGCCACAGGGCGTGCGGGGGCGAGGATTCCGATGTGCCGATCTGGGCCCCGAAGAGCGTGCAGACGCACAACGCCACCGCCGTCACCACGTCCGCGGCCCGGGCATGGCGCTCCGCGTATCGTTCGAGATTGCTGGTCATCGTAGTCTCCGCGAGGGGGCGTGGCCGAGGTCCATGGTCGCCGATGATCGCCGGCACGGCGTGCGGACCGCCCGAGGCACCTTGCTCGGGCGGTCCTGCGGGCGGAGCCGGTCACACGTGCGCCTCGACCGGCCCGTCCGGATGAGGGTTCGGGCCGGCGGACCGCGCGTGGCCGAGTTTCTCGCCTTCCACATCGACCCGGGGCAGGACGCGGCCCAGCCACGCCGGCAACCACCAGGCCCGGTCGCCGAGCAGGGCCAGGACGGCGGGCACGATGGCCATCCGGACCACGAAGGCGTCGAAGAGCACCGCGGCGGCCAGGCCGAACCCGAGCATCTTGATCAGCGAGCCCTGCTCCCCGATGAACCCGGAGAAGACCGCGATCATGATCAGCGCGGCGGCCGTGACCACCCGGGCGCTGTGCCGGAATCCGGACACGACCGCCTGACCGGCACTCTCCCCGTGGGTGTACGCCTCCCGCATCCGGGAGACCAGGAAGACCTCGTAGTCCATGGCGAGCCCGAAGACGATGCCCATCATGAAGATCGGCATCAGGCTCATGATCGGCCCGGTCTGCTCCACCCCGAACAGGCCCGCGGCGTGTCCCTGTTGGAAGACCAGCACCAGCACACCCAGCGCCGCCAGCACCGAGAGCACGAAACCCAGGGCCGCCTTGACCGGCACCGGTACGGATCGGAAGACCAACAGCAGCAGCACCACCGCCAAGCCGCCCACCACCGCCAGATACGGTGCCAGCGCCGACTGCACCTTCGCCGCGATGTCGATGTTCAGCGCGGTCGTGCCGGTGACCTCGAAGGTCGCCGATGTCTGCTTCTCCACGGCCGTACGGTTGCGGCGGATCGTCTCCACCAGGGCTTTGGTCTTCTCGTCCGTGGGGCTGGTCGACGGGGTGGCCCGGAAGACCGCCGTGTCGCCGGCCTGATTGAAGCCGGCCGGCGAGACCGACACGATGCCGTCCGTGCCGCCGATCCGGTCGCTGATGGCGCGCACCGCGGCGCGCGGGTCGGCCGCTCCCCTCGCGTCCACGACGATGGTCAGCGGGCCGTTGAAGCCGGGGCCGAAACCTTCGGCGAGCGCATCGTAGGCCCGCCGCTCGGTGGTGGCGGTGGACTTGGCCTCGTCACCCGGCATGCCCAGTTGCAGCGACGCCATCGGCACGGCGAGCGCGACCAGGGCCACCACGCCGAGAACCAGCACCGGCACCGGATGACGCAGCACGAAACGCGCCCAGCGCGCGCCCAGGTTGTCTCGTCCGCCGCTCGGGAGCACGGCCCGATCGTCGCCCCGGGTACGGGCCTTGCGGACCTTGCGGGCCAGCACCGCGTCGGGCCGGAAGCCGAGCAGTGCGGGGACGACCGTCAACGCGACCAGCACGGCGACCGCGACGGTCCCCGCGGCGGCCAGGCCCATCTTCGTCAGCGTCGGAATCCCGACCACCGCCAGGCCCGACAGGGCGATCACCACGGTGAGTCCGGCGAATACGACCGCCGAGCCGGCGGTACCCACCGCCACCCCGGCCGCCTCCTGCGGTGCCCGGCCGCGCCCGCGTTCCTCCCGGTAGCGGGACACCACGAACAGGGCGTAGTCGATGCCCACAGCCAGGCCCAGCATCATCCCGAGCGTGAGCGTGTCCGAGGACAGACCCAACGGGCCCGCCAGCAGCAGGATTCCGAACAGGCTCACGGCGACGCCCACGATCGCGGTCAGCAGCGGCAGGCCCGCCGCCGCGAACGAACCGAACGTGAACAGCAGCACGATGGCCGCCACCGAGAGGCCGACGATCTCCGCGGTCCCGTCGGGTCCGCCGCCGCTGTCCATCGCCGACCCGCCGGTCTCCACCGTCAAGCCCGCCGCCCGCGCCTGGTTCGCCGCCTTGTCCACCTCCGCACGGTCGGCATCGGTGACCTCGGAGGACTCCACCTTGTAGGTGACGGTCGCATACGCCGTCGAACCGTCCTTGCTGACGGCCTTCGACTCGAACGGGTCCGCGACACCGGCCACCTGCGGGCCGCCGGACAACGAACGCACCGCGTCCCCGACGGCCTTCCGCAGGTCGCCCGAGGTCACCTTCCGCCCGTCCGGGGCGACGAAGACGACGCGGGCGGTGGCGCCGTCCGCGGCCTCTCCGGGAAAACGCTCTTCCATGAGATCGAACGCCTTTTGCGACTCGATCCCCGGCATCGAGAACTCCTCGTCCGAGGGCCCCGGTGCCCCCGCAGCGCCCACCGCGACCGCGGCCAGCACCCCCAGCCACACCAGAACGACCCAGCCGCGCCGCCGAAAGGCGCCGCGCCCGAGCCGATACAGAAAAGTCGCCACGTCAGGGTCTCCATATTCCGGAAGCGATGTCCGCTCAAGGCTCGCCCGGCAATACCCGTCCCGTCGTCATGCCGCTACGGACACTGCGGCCTACCGAAAGCGCACGACCACCTACTGAAATCGCAGTAGGCGCGCCCACGGAGCCGCCCGCCCGGAGGGGCCCGACACCATCACGCCCGGCGCTGCCAAGCGGCCCCACCCACCTGCCGAAACCCCGCGCCCGCGGGTACCCCGGAGCCGCCGGGATCACCGGCCACGCCTGCGTGGTACGCCCGCCGCGATCGCACGGACGGCCGCGAGTGTGGTTCGCGGGTGTATCCGCGTGCTCCTTTGGGCGGCGACCGTCTCGTTGTGACCTTTCGACAACCCGGGCTCCGCTCCTGCCCCTTCCCAAGTTAACGCAGGTGTTTTAATCTCGGTCGCCGCGCCCCGGTCCCACCGGGCCGTGCCACACCCTTCCGGAGGAACGCATGACGGGAACTCCCCTGCACCGCCGCGACTTCGTCCGCATCACAGCCGCCGCCTCCGGCGTGGCGGCGGCCGGTGTCGCCGCGGCCCCCGGCGCGCAGGCGGCCGAGGCCGAGGCCCCCGAGGCGGCCGGCGTCGCGCGGGGGTCGTTCCTGCACGGCGTCGCGTCCGGCGACCCCCTGCCCGACGGGGTCGTCATCTGGACCCGCGTCACCCCCGCCCCCGACTGCCGCCCGGGTTCGCGGCGCGGCCCGGCCGGCCTCGTGTTCTGGGAGGTCGCCCTCGATCGCGACTTCCGGCATCCGGTGCGCGCCGGTCGGGTCCGCACCGGCCCCGACCGCGACCACACCGTCCACGTCGACGTGCGCGGCCTGCGCCCCGCCACCACCTACCACTTCCGCTTCCGCACCGCCCACGATCGCTCGCCGGTGGGGCGCACCAGGACCGCGCCGGCCGCCCGCCGGCACGTCCCGGGCCTGCGCTTCGGCATCGCCTCGTGCGCCGGCTACGCCAACGGCCACTTCGCCGGCTACCGGCACCTCGCACGGCGCGGCGATCTCGACGCGGTGATCCATCTCGGGGACTACATCTACGAGTTCGCAACCAAGCCGGGGTCCGTCCGGGCGATGGAACCGCCCACCGCGTGCCGCACGTTGGCCGACTACCGGGCCCGGCACGGCCGTTCCCGCACCGATCCCGACTTGCAGGCGATGCACGCCGCGGTACCGATCATCGCCACGTGGGACGACCACGAGGTGTGCAACGGGTGGTGGTCCGGCGGGGCGGACGAGCACGATCCGGCCTCCGACGGGAGTTGGGCGGACCGCGTCGCGGCGGCGAAACAGGCGTACTTCGAATGGCTGCCCGTACGCCGGGCGGTGCCCGGCTCCACCCAACGTCGCCTGTCCTTCGGCACCCTCGTCGACCTGACCATGCTCGACCTGCGCAGTTTCCGCTCCCGGCAGGTCGCGCCGACCGACACCGCCGGCCTCGACGACCGAACGCGCACTCTCACCGGCCGCGACCAGATGGGCTGGCTCAAGGACGGCCTCGCACGCGGCACCGCCACCTGGAACCTGATCGGCAGCTCCGTCATGGCCGCGCCGTGGCTGCTGCCCGGCGCCCGGCCCGGGGCGCCCGCGACCGTCAACCCCGACCAGTGGGACGGCTACCGGGCCGAGCAGAGCGAGTTGTTCACCCACCTGCGCGACCACGACAAACGCAACACCGTCTTCATGACCGGCGACCTGCACTCCTCATGGGCCGGCGAGGTCCCGGCGCCCGGCGGAGGGGCGCCGGTCGCAACGCAGTTCGTGATGACGTCGATCACCTCTACGCCCTTCGGCACGCTCTACCCCGGCGGCGCGGGCGCACAGATCGTCGCCGCGATCCTCAAGCTGAACCCGCACCTGCAATGGGGCGAATCCGAAGCCAACGGCTGCGGTGTGCTGGACGTGACCGCCGCACGCGTGCAGATGGACTGGTACAAGGTCGCCGACCGCACCAGGCCGGACAGCACGGTCACCCACCTGAAGTCGTTCGCCGTCGACGGAGCGACGAAACGGATGATGCCCGCGACGACGCCGGTCTGACGGGGAACACGGCCCGGGACTCCCGTACTCGCGTGAGAATTCCCTTGTTCCTTCCGGTCGCCAGTACCGCGCCGCCCGGGATCAGCACGAACGAGGCCCCGATCGCGAGCCGCTCCCCTGTTCGAGCGCACCACCCGCCAGGTCCGCCTGACCCCGCTGGGTCGTCGGTTCGCCGACGAACTGGCGCCGCTGGTCCGCGACATGGACGACACGCTGCGCCGAGCCATGGACGCCGCGGAGGAACGGCGCATCGACCGCTCGCCCGCGCAGACCCCCTCCGGTCGGCCGGTACCCAAGGGCCCGACCGCCACCACGTTCCCCGAGGCACTCGCCCTCATCGCTTCCGGCAAAGGCGTCTTCCCCGTCGGCGAACACGCCGCGCACTTCTACCCGCGCCCCGACATCACCTACGTCCCCTTCCACGACGCCGCCCCCGTCCGGTGAGGCCCGGTCTGGCTGGACAGCAACAACATCGCCCGCGTCCGGGCATTCGTCCGCGCGGCCGAGGACGCCTGCGAGGGAACCGCCACCTGAGCGCAGGGCTGCGGGCCGAAACCGGCCCGGCTCCATGCCGTGTCCATGTGGTTTCCAAGAGCGTGGGACCAGTCTTCTCGCAAGACCACCGCGGTACGCAAGGACACCGCAGTGCTCGGGAGAACAACACGGTACGTACGCTGCGGCTGCCGCATACGAACGCTGGGGCTGCCGCTGTGGAACGTGTTGCTTCCGCCCGTGGTTCGAACTTCCCATACACCCGACGACCCGAACCTGTCGACCCGCACCGAGGAGAATTCGCCATGTCGCTCATCGTTCCCGGCTTCGACGACTCCGTCCTGGTCCGCTCCAACGACGCGGAGGTGATCGGTCGCGCCCCGACCACCGTCCGCCTCCTGGCGGACAGCAGTTCCACCGGCGGCGCGCTGTCCACCCAGCGCGTCACCCTCGCCGACGGCGCGAACGGCGCCACGCCGCACCGGCATTCGCAGTCGGCCGAACTGTTCTACCTGCTCGACGGGACGGCGCAGCTCCTGTCCGGCGACCGAGTGGTGACCGCCGAGAAGGGGGACGTGGTCATCGTGCCGCCGGGCCTCGACCACGCGTTCGGCGCCGCACCCGGGGAGGACGCGGACATCCTGATCGTGATCACCCCGGGCATCGAACGCTTCGAGTATTTCCGGCACTTGGAGCGCATCGCCTACGGCAAGGTACCGCCGGAGAGCCTCCTCGACGTCCAGGAGCTCTACGACACCCACTTCACCACCAGCGAGAACTGGAACCGGTCGCGCAGCCGGGGCTGAGACCGAACGGCGCGGTGGAGGTCCGGTGCCCCCGCGGCCCGGCGCGGAGGCGGCACGGATCGATTGCCGCATCCGGGGCGCCGCGCCAAACGAGCGGCCGAGGTTCGCTCCCCACACCCCACGTACGCGGCCACCGCGTCCTCCCTGGACCCGACGCCACCACGCCCGCGTGCGAGCCGACACACCACGGACGACGGCGCCGAGGACGGTCGGTTGCTCGACCCGACGCCTCCGACAACATGGCAACCGGCGGCCCATGCCGTCCAGCCATGCGTACACCTCGTGGCCCCGCGGCTCATGGATGTCGGGCATGCCACGAGCACGGCGGGCGCTCCGACACCACCGGTCGCGGATGCGGCTTTGCCCGGCGGCCCCCGCGTTGCCGCGCGCTTCTTGGGGAGCCACGACGGGGCGAGGGTCGGGCGGCGGCAGGCCCGGGCCGAAGCCGATGTCGCGCAACGTGTGGCGGGGCGGGGCCTCGGGCAGGGGGGTCACCGTGACGACCCGCTCCCACCGCACCACGATCTCGGGTCCGCCACCGCAGGGCCGATTCGAGGTTGGGGCGCCGAGCCCGGGTCGGCCCTGTGGCGGGATGGGGAGAGATCTGGGCGGGCTTCAGGGGCAGTCGTGGAATGTGCGGGCATCGGGGGTGAGGGGTGCGCAGAAGTCGTCGACCTGGTTGTCGACTTGGCCGGCGATGTAGGTGAGGCCGACCAGCAGGATCACGTAGGTGAGGATGGCCATGAAGACGCGGCCGTAGGATGCCGCCGACTCGGCTTGGGCGCGGTGTGGCCGGCGCGGGGTGTAGACCAGCGGGACGGACGAGCCGGTGCGGTAGCGGCCGTCGACCGTGCAGCGGTGCCGATGGCCGTTGTGGTCGCCGTAGTCGACGGTGGTCACGTGCACGTAGTAGACGTCGTCGCGGGTGCGGTCGGGGTCGGCGCTGCGCCGGGTGCGGCGCTCGAGGCGGGAGGAAACGGCGGTGCCGGTCGTACGGATCCCGGCCCTGCGCAGGTAGTTGACCCGCAGGGCGATCAGGATGATGACGAACGGGCCGATGATCATGACGAGTTCCCTCGCCACGAGGAAGGAATGCGAGTGCTCGCGCATGGTGTGTTTCCTTCGGTGTACACCGGAGTGAGCCGGTGAGCGGCCACCGGGAGTGGTCCGCTTGCCCGAGACGTGGTCGGGCGCGGCGAAATCTCTCCACTTTTCGAGGTCCGATTTCGTGAGTTTTGCCGCGACGGACGCTTTCCGGGACCTACGGTCGGCCGCCGGCGGATAATCGTCGCGCGAAGAGTGGAGAGATCTGTGCCCCTCGGGCCACGTTCCGTGTGACAGAGCCGCGTCGCCATTGCGGAGGGTGTCATGACACAGACCCGACCGGACCCGCCCGGGGAGCTGCCGGACGACCTGCCGTCGGATCGGGGGGCGTCGCACCTCCCGCACGGCCCCGAAGGCCCGGTCGCGCCATCGGTCGACGACGCCGACTCGGATGCTGCGGGCGCGCGTTCGGTGGCTGACCTGAACCGCGACGGGGATCTGGGCCCGGACCTGGACTTGGAGTTGGACCGGGACTCGGGCCCGGACCCGGACCCGGATCCGTTGGAGTTGGACCGGGACTCGGACCCGGCCCTGGACCCGGACGACATGTGGCAGCGGTTGCGGGATGGGGACGAGGCTGCGCGGATCGCGTTGTACGAGCGTCACCACGACGCGATGGTGCGCTGGTTCCGGGCGCGGCTGCCCTCGGCGGCCGAGGCCGACGACTGCGTCAGTGAGGTGTTCGTCCGGGCGCTGGACGGCATCGCCCGTGACCTGAAACCGGATCGGGGCGTCGACCGGTGGTTGTGGGGCATCGCCAAGCACGTGTGGATGGCGGAACTGAAGGCGCGCCAACGCGTCGCGGACCGGTCGTTCGAGGAGGAGACACCGGGCTCGAAGGGCGTGGCCGGCTCGGGGGCAGGCGCGTGGGATGCCGATCTCGGTGACGCGTACGGCAAGTCTCAGGCGTTCGCCGCGATCTACACCGCGACCGACGCGCTGTCGCAGACCCAACGCGTGGTGGTGAGCGCACACTTGGACCACACGCTCGCCGAGATGCGCCCGGTCAAGGGCGCCGAACTCGCCGCCCGTCTGGGGTGGTCCCGGATCAGGGTCGACCGCGAACTGAGCCGCGGCCTGAAGAAGGTACGCGAGCGGGTGGGGCTGTTGGCGGCGGCCCGCGCGGTGCGCTCCTGCTCCGAGGCGGCTGAAGTCCCGGCGCTCGCCAGATTGTTCGTCGCCGAGGAAGCCGGGTCCGGCCTGGTGCCGACTCGGGCGGAGTATCGGGCGCTCGGGACGCACGCGAAGTCGTGTGCGAACTGTTCCGCCGTGGCCAGGGACGCCGTGCTCCAGCGCACCTGGGTGCTCGGCCCGGGCCTGGCGTTGGCGGCGGCTCGGCACGGCGCGGAGGACGAGGACGAGCGGCGGCGCGCGGCGGTGGCCTGGTGGACGGGTCGTCCCGCGGCCACGGCCGAGGCAGCCTCGGTGGCGCCCGCCGCGACACCGGAGTTCGCCGCGTCGATGACCGCCGCGGCGCCCGCAACGGCCGATCCGGGCGGTCGGTTCGGCGAGATCGTGCGGAACGTACGTCCGGCCCTGGACGCCGTCGCCCGGCCCCTGGTCACCACGACCCGCGTCGTACGTGACGCGGTTCTACAGCAGTTGCTGCGCGTTCCCGGCGTCGCGCCGATGGTGAACACCGCCTCCCGGCTCGCCGGCGAGAACCCCATGGCGGTACGCGTCGGCGGCGCCGTCGTCGCCCTGGCCACGGCGGCCGCCCTGACCCTGTTGGCCGTATCGCCCGAATCCGCGCACACACCGTCCGCCCGGCCCTCCCCCGGCGCCTCGGCGGCCCCCGGCGGTACGGGCCCCGGCCCGGCGGCGAATCCGATAGCGGACGGACCCGCACCGTCGAGCCCCACCCCGACGGATGCCTCCGGAGTACCGCTTCCCGGCGATACCTCCTCGCCGGACGGCACGTCGCCCCCGGGCGGGCAGGACACAACGGCCGCTCTGCCGGGTGGAGTTCCCAGCGGAACCGGCTCCGGGGCCGGGACCGGGACCGGAACCGGGTCCGAACCCGACGCCCGCACCGGCACCGGTCAGAGCGGTGCCGGCACCACCCCCGGCACCGGCGGCCAAACCGGCTCCGGTCCCGGCCCCGGTCCCGGCACCGAAACGGGCGGTCCCCCCGTGCCGGCGGTCTGGGGCTTCTGGATGGTCCGCTACGCCGACGACCCGATCGGTACCACGCGCGAACTGTCGCCGACCCCGCAGCGCCCGGACAGCCACGAGCCGAACTGGACCTACGGCATCTGGCGGCTCGGCAATCCGCCCGCCGTCAAGACGGTACGCGTCACGCACCTCGACGTCGGCCGGCATGTGGTGATCCTCCCGGAAAGCGGCGCGCCCGGCGGCATCGCCCATGTGGCGGTCTCCGACTACGCCGCGAACGGCGTGTCCTGCCAGCCGGTTCGATGGTGGCAGGAGGGCGCCGACGAGAGGATCGAGGTCGCCTGTTTCGACCGTACCGGCACCCGCGCCGACATCCCGTTCACCGGACTGTTCCTCGCCGGCGACCGGAACGGCCCGTATGGACAGACGGGTTCGCGCGGCTACGTGTACGCCGGCGAGCCGACCGCCGCCCGCCAACTCCCGGCCGCCGCGTCCCGACAGAACACCGGCGCGGTGACCCGCACCGGTACCGGCCGCTACGCGGTGGCGGTCGCGGCGGACACGGAGTCCGTGCAGGTCTCGCCGATCGGTACGACGGCGCGGCACTGCGCGGTCGTCGCGTTGTCCGGGGGCACCGCTTCGGTGTCCTGCACCACGCACACCGGCGCGCCGGCCGACACCGCGTTCACGCTGAGCCACACCGGCCGACAGAGCCTGCTCGACGACGCCCGGGTCCCGCACACGGTGCACCTCACCGTCGCCGACGCACCCGGTTCCGCCGCGCCGACGGTCGTCGGATCGTGGATGTCCCGGCCGGGCACGGCAACCGTGACCCGCACCGCGACCGGCCGCTACACCCTGCGCCTGTCCGTCGGATACATGACCAGCTACGCGCACCTGACGGCCACCGGCGGCGGGTACTGCACCACGGTGCTCCGCAACGACTACGGCGCCAAGGACGACGTGCTCATGTACCTGGCCTGCTACACCCCGACCGGCGCACCGGCCGACAACGGCTTCCGACTCGACTACGCGACCGCGTCGCCGCATTACCCGTAGCGCGGTGGCCGGTCCGGAGGCGGAGCGTGCTGTGGTGCGTTGTGCTGCTGGTTCCAGGACACGACCGCTCCTGTCACGTGCGACCCGGCTGCCGGATGAGCGGGACAAACTCGACTATCGAGCGGCCCCGACCCGCGCGTCAACGGCGACTCCGGGCGACCGTACGGGACTCATGCGTCGAGCATGATGCGCAAGGCGGTGCTCGGGTGGGCGGGCGCTGCGGGATTGCTCACCGGCGGGCCGGAGACACGGGCGTTCGCCACGATGCGGGCAGCGTTCGGGGAAGAATCGCTCGGCGAGTGGCGACGTGCGGTACGAGCCCGGCCCGCGCCGGCCTGTTCACCCTCCACCGGCCCGCACCGGCCTGTTCGTTCCAGGCTGTTCGCCCCGGCCCGGCCCGGCTCGCCTCGGTTCGGAGCATTCAGGCCGGGGGCTCATCTCGCCGGCCGAGCGACGAGCGCGGTGTGGGGACGATCGTGCCTTCGAGGATGGTCGCCGCCGGCGTTTCCTTGAGCTCCGGGAGAGCCGCCTGGTCGTGGGGAATCGTGGGGTTGTCGAGGGTGGACAGGGGCGAGAGCGCGATTTCGAGGGTGGGGTAGACGGGGAGAATCTGGTTGAGGCCGGTGACAATCAGGACTTTGCCCATACGGGCGAGGTTCTCGGCGCCCATTCCGGAGACCAGGCGCAGGACGGCGCCGCGCAGACGCATGGTCTGGAGGACGTAGACCAGGCCGCCGAGGACGCTGCTGTCCATGAAGGTCACGTCGGACAGGTCGATGACGATGTGCGGGTGTCGGGTGTCGGCGACGGCGCCTTCGAGGTGGGGGCGGACGGCGGGCATGACCTGGCCGTCCCAGTCGCCGCTGAGCCGGACGATCTGCCATTCGCCGTGTTGGGCGATGTGGCAGGTGACGCCGGCGCGGCGGTGGTGGGCGCCGAGCGGGATGTCGATGGGGTCGGCGTCGCGCAGGCCGTCGGCGGGTGTGCCTTCGGCCGGGGTTCTGGTGATCCGGCCCTGTTTGGCGAGGGTCCAGCGGCTGCGGCATTCGGCGAGAAGGGCTTGGCTGCCGCCGCACGCGCGGACGACGGCGAGGGCGCGTTCGCGGCTGAGCAGGCGGCGGCCGGTGAGGCCGTCGCCGAGGGTGCTCTTGGGTATGTCGACGCCGGCCTTCTTGCAGCGGCGGCAGATCTCGTCGTAGGACGGGGCGCCGCTGTGCAAGCGGACGAGGGTGAGCCAATTCGCGAAGTCGCGGACGGGCGTGAGGTCTTCCACGACCGTCCGGGGTGGCTCGTTGCGCTCGCGGGCGGTCATTCGTTTCTCCCCCAGGTTCACCCGTGTTGCCGGCGGTCCGCGATCGTGCGAGGACTCAAAGTAGCGTCGTCCGGGGACGTCTGCGGTCGTTCGGGGACGTCTGCGGTCGTCCACGGTCGTCCGCGACCGTCCGCGTTCGTACGAGGGAGTGGCGGCGGGTGGGCGGCGCGGGTTCGATGAACGGTGTGACGCGTTCGATCGCACGTACCTCACGTCGCCGGTCGCGCTCTCCCCGAACGGGTGAGCCCCCACCGGCCGACGGCCGACGGGGGCTCACCGCCCGGTCGGTGTTCGGCGGGCTACCACCCCCGCGGGTCGACCGGGCTGCTGGGCCGAGCTCGGGCGAATGAGGTCAACGTCAGCGTGTACACGATAACGCGAAGCACGGCCGGGAACTCCCTGAATCTAGGGAATCGGTCCGCACTCGTGGAGGAATACGCAGGTCAGGGGCCGTTCGAGTTGCCTTGGTAATCACTCACATGGCAGCGTAAGCTGTCCGCCACGAATTGCGTCTGCCTCCTACCAAGGCGCCGACGCTTTCGTGTCCCAGAGCTCGGGTGAATGAGGAAGAGAATGTCTGAAAGTTTCGCGACGTTATTTTGCGTCGTCCTGATCGTTTTCGCATTGTCGGCGCTGATCGCGTATGCGGTCCGTCGGTTGAGCGCGGCCGCGCCGGGGCGTCTGGTCGCGGTGATAGCGGCCATCACCGCGTTCGCGGGAGTGGTACCGGCGGTGATCTACGCGGCGCTCGCGGGCTCCCCGGCATCGTCGTCCGGGTCCCCTGTCGCCCCTACCCAGGCCGTGTCCCCGCGGATGGTGTCGCCCGTGTCGGAGTCGCCCGCGACCGGGGTCCGGGCGTCCGCCCCGGGCGACGTCCCCGCCGTGCCATGACGGGTGTCAGGCTCTTGCCCAGGCCCCGGCGGCAGGTCCCCGATACCGAGGCGCGGATCACGGCCCCCTTGGTGTACTCGCGCATGCACTATCCCCCGCACAGCTTCTTCGGATGCCTCGATCGAGTCCATCGTGAGGCGCTGTTGTCCATGGCGCTGGTGCACCGCCTCGAAAAGGGAGGGTCGGAGAACCTGTTCTCGGAACGCACGGTGACGATCCTCCTGCGGGGAATTCTGAAGGAGGCTCCGTTCGCCGGGAGCCCTTTCCACACGAGGCTGCGTACGGCGGGCGATATTCTCGAATCATCGGCGGTTTTCGACCCGACGGGCGGTAACATCACCGTCCACGGTGTGCAGTCCAGCGTGCTGGTCTCCATCTCCCGGCGTGGATTCGTCGCACTCCTGGGCGAACGTCCTCGTGCGATGGCGGCGCTTGCCCGTTCGATGGCCGAACGGGAGAAACTCGACCTGTTCGTCAACGTTCACGTGCGGCAGGGCAACACGTCCGTGCGGATCGCCCGATACCTGTGCTTCCTCGCCGACTTCCTCGGCGAAAAGGCGGGGGACGGCGTCCGGATCTCCGGCTTCTCCCAGACCGACATCGCGGACGCCGTCGGCGCCTCCCGCGCATCGGTGGAGAACTTCTTTCGCGAACAACGCCGAGCCGGGACGGTAACCACCGCCTACCGCGTCATCGACATCGTCACCCCCGACGGCCTGCGCACCCAGGCCGGAAACATGCCCATCCGGCAACCCTGAACCACACCGACAGCCACCCACCCGCACGGCCCCGGCATGGGCCGACGCCGAGCGGCGTCGAGCGGCGGCGGAGGGCGCTGTTTCGGCTCGGAGTTGGCGACGCGTTGGCGACGGTTGGCGACGCGTTCGTGTCGCCCTCGCGCGAGCGCACGCGAGCAGGTAGCCGCGCCGTGCCGGGGCCGCCGCGAGATCCCGGGGCTTCGCGGGCGGGCCCGGCGCGGGTCTCCGACCGCTGTGCGGCGGGCGCCTTGGTCGGGGGGCGCGAGACGGCGGCGGCGATGAGTTTTGCGGTAGGCGGCAGTCCAACCCTTCGACAGCACGACGACATCCGCTTCTCGGAGGACGCATCATGAGCACGACCATCAACCCCGGTGTTCGACCGGCTACTTCGGTTCGCGAAAAGCGGGGCAGCGCGACGGCGGGCATCGGCAGAGCGCTCGCGTTCGCTTCCCTGGCGGGAATGGCGGTGGCCGGGGTCTACGAGGGCATCGTCCGGGCGTCCGGGGTGTCGTTGGACATCGGTGCGGCATCGGGCGAGGCGGAACCGATCCCGACCGGGGGCTTCGTGGGCTTCACCGCCATGTGGGCCCTCGCGGGCGTAATCCTCGCGCTCGGGCTCGCCCGGTGGGCGAAGCGACCGGGGCGCACCTACGCGGTGACCACGACGATCGTCGTAATCGCCTCGCTGGGCCTGCCCTTCGCCGTCCCCCACGTCGCCCTGTCCACGCAACTCGTCCTCGCTGCCTCGCATCTGGTCGTCGCGGCCGCCGTGATCCCGATCGTGGCCGCCCGACTGGCACGCGTGCGGTGACGCTCGCGGCGACGGGTTTCACGCCGCGGCACGCGCAGGCGAATGTGGAGGTCGTCATCTCGGTCGTCGTCGGCGGCCGGGTTTCGTGGGCAAACCGTTCGCCCGGACCAGGATTTATGGCGCGTGGGCTCTCTCCCGGACACGATGAGGCATCGTCTGTGCAGTCGGGTCGGCTGCCCGGGAGAGTGCTCGGACCGGCACCGGGGCGAAGAGGCGGCGCGAGGAAGAGGCTCAACTCCTCGACAGGGTGCGGCGCTTACTCACGCCGGCGGGACTACGCTGCTGTGTCGTGCGGAAGACGCGTCTCGACATTGATCGGATCCGGGCGGCTCGGCGGGCGATCGACCCGATTTTTCTCGACACTCCGCTGTATCGGTGCGAGGCGCTGGAGCCCGGCCTCGGGTGCGCGGTGAGCATCAAGTTGGAAACGGCGAACCCGGTCCGCAGTTTCAAGGGCCGCGGCACCGAGGTGATCGCGAGCCGGCTTGCTGACAGTGGCGAGCGAGCGGTGGTGTGTGCCAGTGCGGGCAACCTCGGACAGGCCCTCGCCTGGTCCGGGCGCGGGCGCGGGCTCGACGTCACCGTCGTGGCATCCCGCTTCGCACCTGCGGCCAAGCTCGATCGCATCCGTGCGTTGGGCGCCAAGTTGGAACTGGTGGACGGCGACTTCGACATGGCGCGCGAACGGGCGGCGGCCCTCGCGCGAAACGACGGGATCCGGCTGGTCGAGGACAGCCTGGACATCGAGACCTGCGAGGGCGCGGCGACCGTCGGCCTGGAACTGGTGCGCGCCACACCGACGTTCGACGCAGTCCTGATCGCCCTCGGCGGCGGGGCACTGGCCACCGGTGTGGGTCGTGTGGTGAAGGCCATGGCGCCCGGAGTCGAGGTGATCTGCGTCCAGCCGCTGGGCGCACCGGCAATGACCCACTCGTGGCGCGAGCGACGCGTCGTCACCACCGATTCGACGAACACCATCGCCGACGGCGTTGCCGGTCGGCGTCCCATCCCGGCCGTCCTGGACGACCTCCTCCTGGTCGCCGACGATGCCGTCCTGGTCCGCGAGACGTCGATCATCGCCGGTATGCGGATGCTTCTCGACCATGCCGGCCTCGTCGTCGAACCGTCGGCCGCGCTCGGCATCGCGGCGATCCTCGAAGACCGGGACCGGTTCGCGGGCCGCCACGTGGTCACCATCGTGTGCGGCAGCAACGTCGACGTGGACGCCTATCACCGCTGGGTCGGTGCGGCCGGTGCGGCCGGTGCGGCTCCCGCCAGTGCGGCCGGTGCGGCTCCCGCCGGCGGGTCTTGACGATCGCTGCTGTGGGTTTGCTGCGCATATTGGGCTCGCGCACGGCTGGTCTTGGAGCGGCGGCGGCCGGGTGACCTGGTTCGCTCCGGCCAACGCCATACAACGCCTTACTCCGCCAAGGACCGCAGCCTCGCATGTGCGGGCCCGGGCAAGGGGGTCGGGAGCCCCGGGGCCGGCGGTACGGTCACGCCACAACCATCCCACCCGGCGGTCGGAACCGGCACCTTTCGAGGCAGTTTTCCGAAGCCGAGGCCGTCTTCGCGCGCCGCCAATTGCCGTGCACGCGAACACACTTGCGGCGTCCGGCTCGTGCGATGTTATCGGCAGATGTGATTACCCCGGAGCGGGACCACCGGCTACTTTGGTGCCGTCCGACCGGAGCTGTACGAGAACGTCCCGCTCGACGGTGGTTGGTTCGGACTCCGCGGCGGCGCCCGTCCTCCGGTTCCACGCCACTTCCGCCCCTCCCGAGGAGACGCATGTCCCGCCGCGCCCGTCCACGCCCTCGCTCGTTACCCATCGGCCTGGTGACCGTCCTGGTCACCACACTCGTCGCGCTCGTCACGCTGGGCCCAGCCGGACCCGCCGGCGCGACGGGCTCGCCGCGACCCGGCGCCGTTCCGTCGCCCACCGCGCCGCATCGGGGGGTCGTTGCGCAGGATCCATCCGACACGCCGACTCCCGGACGGGACAAGGCGGTTGCGGCCTTCGTCGAGCAGCGTGCCAAACTGCGCGCGACGCTCTCCGGCGACTCCGCGGGCGCGCCGGACGGCGCCGCGACCGCCGGCGCGGGCGCAAGCGCAAACCTCGCGCCTACGCACAACTTCTGGGGCGTCTTCCCGCAGCCGGGCACTCACGACGGCATCACCGCGACGCACAGCGTGGACCCCTCGTACCGGGTGAGCAACTCGCAGAACTTCACCTACGCCCCGACCACCAAGGCACAGAACTCGTGCATGGAGGTGGTCACCGCCTACTGGAGCCTGGGCGCCGAAATATGGGCGTGGGACTGGTGCGGCCAGAGCGGCCCCGCCAAGACCCTGAAGGTGAACGCCGACTTCCTGGCGAAGTACACCACCACCGCCAACGGAATCTCTTCCTACAGCGTGCAGTTGAGCAAGGACGCGACCTCGGGGAACGCGTGGTCGTCCTACCTGTACAACCACCGCACGCAGGCCTGGGAGTTGCTGTTCCGCTCGTCCGGCACCGACCAGAGCGCGCTCAACCACGGCTGGGACATCTTCGAGATCTACGCCACGGTCAACTCCGCCACCGGCAAGGGCTACTTCTGCACCGAGGCGCGCAATACGGCGTTCGACAGCGCCGACATCAAGCTCCGCAGGGGCGGCACGTGGCAGCTCGCGACCTCCACCGACTCGCCCTGGACCAGCACCAACCCGCGCGGCAGCGACTTCCTGTGCCCGTCGCTGACCTTCACCCGGGCCGCACAGAACCACCACTGGACGGTGCATCCCTGATCGTCCTCACGGCCTACCGGCCGGCCGACCGCCGGACGGGCCGGCTCGGCCCCCGCCGCTCTCGTCCGGCGCTTCCTCACCACGGTCCTCCGCAAGCAAAGGCGTCCCCGGCGAAGGCCGTCCCATGACCGGCATCCCGGCCCCGACGGACGCATTCCGTCGGGGCCGCAGGCTTCAGGGTTGGCGGTACTCGGGCTCAGGCCCGGGCTCGGGCTCGGGCGCAGGCTCGGGCTCGGGGCGAAACTTCACCCGTCGGTTGGCACGGCGGTCCGTGCGTCGCCATCGGCCGTTTTCGTAGTAGCCGTGTCGGCTCCCGGTCCGGGGTCCCCTTCGACGGGGTACCCGATCGCGGCGGCCGCCTCCGCCACGGACGCCCAGGAGGCGGTGGCGTTCAGGGCGCGGACCGTGTCCCGGCGAAGCGGTCGGTGGGCGTACATGTGGCGCACCGCGTCGATGTCCACCGCGGTTTCGTAGTAGTCCTCGGCGAAATCTTGGAAGGCCTCGGGCGTCGGGTCGGTCAACAACCGGAAGAGCCAACCGGCGCCGTCGGGGTCCGCATGCCCCTCGGGAAAATCGATCTCCCCCGCCCGCCACCGGTCGTCCCCGGCCTCGCGCCACATGCACACGGTCACGGCCGGCATGTCGTCGAACATGAAGGCCGGCTCCGTGACGCAGTCGTGGAACACCTCGGGAACCGAATCCACCACGCCCGGCCACGGCTCGTCGTCAACGTAAGGGCTCATCGGGGACTCGTGGTCGAAGCCCCGGATGTACGCCCCCGCCGACGAGAAGACGATGTCGAACTCGTCACCGGAGCCGTTGCGCATCGACGCCGTCTCCTGCGACTCCGACCACGTGGCGCTGAACGAGTAGTACCGCTCGCCGTCCGGGTTCAGCACCGCTTCCACCATGGCCATCGACCAACAGACGTCCCGAAGCACCGGGATGTCGGGAAGAGCTCGCGCAACGTCATGAACGGTCATACGCCCAATCCAAGCGCACGCCGCCGACGCTCGGCCTTTGCTCCGTCGACCCGAACCACCTGGGCCGACCCGCGGAGACGCCTGCGGGCCGCGCCGGCGTTGCGAGCGGTGCGGCGTTGCGGCTGACGTGGCCGGTGTGACCGACGTGGTCGACATGATCCGTGCGGCCGCCGGAGCCGGCGTGGTCGGCGTGGCCGACGTGGCCGACGTGGCCGGTTCCCGCTCCTCCGCGACGGAGGGGTTCGGTGTCCGGGAAATGAAATTCTTCATTCATGATCTTGCGGTCTGTTCATCTCCATGCCAGATTCGGCGCACAGACACAGACACAGACACAGACACAAACACAGACCCAGACCAGACAAGTTCGGCGTGATCGCCGCTACGCCTTGGGAGTCACGAGCATGCCGATCGAGCCAGCCTCCGAGGGGGGCCTCGTGGTGGAACGCCGCACCATCGAGGTGATCCCCGACGCCGAGCGGCACGGTACGCCGCTCAGCCAGTTCACCCTGTGGTTCGGCGCCAACATGCAGGTCACCGCGATCGTCGACGGCGCCTTGGCGGTGGTCTTCGGCGCCGACGCGCTGTGGGCCATATTCGCCCTGCTCATCGGCAACGTGCTGGGCGGCGCCGTCATGGCCTTGCACTCGGCGCAGGGGCCGCGACTCGGGGTCCCGCAGATGATCTCCAGTCGGGCGCAGTTCGGCGTCTACGGTGCGGTCCTGCCGCTGCTGCTGGTGATCCTGATGTACCTCGGCTTCGCCGCGACCGGCACCGTCCTGGCCGGTCAGGCGGTCTGCGAGATGCTGCACATCGACAACGCCAAGGTCGGCATCCTGATCTTCGGTGCGCTGACCGCGGTGGTGGCGGTCACCGGCTACCGGCTGATCCACCTCGCCGGCCGCATCGCAACCGTCGTCGGCGTGCTCGGCCTCGGCTACCTGATGATCCGCCTGTTCACGCAGTACGACGTCGGCGCGCACGTGGGCGAGAAGGGCTTCGACTCCGCGACCTTCCTGCTCGCCGTCGGCCTCGGCGCCGGATGGCAGCTCACCTTCGGCCCGTACGTCGCCGACTACTCGCGCTACCTGCCGCGCGACACCAGCCAGCGCGCGACGTTCTGGTCGACGTTCGCGGGCTCCGTGGTCGGTTCGCAGATCGCCATGACGCTGGGCGCGCTCACCGCGGCCGTCGCGGGCAAGGCGTTCCTGCCGGACCAGGTCGGCTTCCTCGGCGATCTGGCGGGCCCCGCGTTCCTGGCGTTCCTCATCTACCTGGTGATCGTGGTCGGCAAGCTGACCGTCAACTGCCTGAACGCGTACGGCGGCTTCATGTCGATCCTGACGATCGTGACGGCGTTCGACGGCCGGTCGCGGATCTCGCAGGCCGCCCGCGCGGCGTACATCATCGGATTCACCGCGGTCTCGGTGGTCATCGCGATGGCAGCCAGCGCCGACTTCCTGACCAACTTCAAGAACTTCGTCCTGCTGCTCCTGATGGTCTTCACTCCGTGGAGCGCGATCAACCTCGTCGACTACTACCTCATCTCGCGCGAACGCGTCGACATCCCCGCGCTGTACGACCCCAACGGTCGCTACGGCCGCTGGAACCTCACCGCCCTGACCTGCTACGTCGTGGGCGTGGTCGTGCAGATCCCGTTCCTGGCCACCAAGCTCTACACCGGCGCGATCACCAAGAAGCTCGACGGCGCGGACATCTCCTGGATCGTCGGCCTCGTCGTCACATCGGCCCTCTACTACCTGTGGGCACGCCACACCGCCAACCCGCCCACCGAAACCATCCGCCCCACCGAGCCCCAGACCGACGAGCCCCGCACCGAGGCACCGGTCGGCTGACGCCCGCGCAGACGGGCGGGACCCCCTCCCGCCCGCCCCGCAAACCACGCCGCCTCCGCCCGGTCCCGCCCATCGCGACCGCCCGGAGGCGGCACACGTACGTCAGCCGCCGACCGGCAAGGCCGCGCCGGCACCCGCCGGGCACGCCCACCGGACGCCGGCCTGGCCCACTTCCCCAGACTCGACCCCGTCCGCCACCGCGGCCGATAAGACTGGCTGACGAGGCCGGCCAACGAGGCCTGCCCATCGCAGCCACCGCCCTCGCACGACTCGGCGCCGCCCATCGCGCGGGGTGGCGCTATGACGCTGTCGCGTTCTGGATACCGCCCGCCGCCGGTGGTGCCGCAGTGCCGGGCCGGGATCGGAGGCACTCACGGCGCATCGGCGTTGGCGCAAGGGTGTCCGTGGTGCCGGAGGCATCGACAAGACACGGGGCGGGTTTGGCAATCGGACGTGTGCTGGCCGGACGTTTCGAGCTTGTGGAGCTGCTGGGCCGGGGCGGCAAGAGGAAGTGTGGGCGGCGGTCGATGTCCGGATGACTCGGCCCGTGGCGGTGAAGGCCCTGCCGTCGGGCGGCGGGGGCGATCCGCAGGGACTCTTACGCGAGGCCCGCACGGCCGATGCGCTCAATCATCCGGGCATCGTCACCGTCCACGACCTCGGACTCGAGTCCCACGGCACGGGTATTCGTTGTCGTGGAACTGGTCGCCGAGATGGACCCTGGCACGCGTCCTCCGCGAGGACGACCGAAGCGGCGCGCACGACACGGTCGAGCCGGGTCGTCGGAACCCCGGCGTACATCGCGCCCAACGCTTCACCGCCCGAGCCGGCGGCGCCCGGGCCGACCTGTATGCGCTGGGCTGCATGCTCTACGAACTCGCCTGCGGCCGGCCGCCGTTCACGGCATCGGACCCCATGGCGCCAATGTACACGCGCCCACATCGGGAACCGGATCCGCTCGGCGCTCACCACGCGGACCACCGCCCGGCATGGAACAACTGGTCGCGGAACGTTCCGCACCTCGGTGGCTCAGGCTGAGCCGACAGCGTTCTCGCCATGCCTTCGTGAGACCTCATGGGACCGACGCCTGCGTTTCACGGCAGAGATGAGCCCAATCACGCTGCGCAACACGAGGCACAGGCCGATAAAGGACACTCCCATCGCCGTGATTGCGCTCTCATCGACGTGTTGCCCATTGCCTTCGGGCGAAGGCGCGCCGGCAGACGCCAGCGCCGGCAGAAGGATCAACAGCACGCCTCCCACACCAGTCACCAGAACACCAATGAAGGACATCAGGCGCTTCCGCGATGAACGACCGCTGAAGGCTACGAATGACGCCACGACCAGAGCGCATCCAAACGCTGGGAGAACGGTGCCCGTGATCCATTCCGTCGTGAAGGCCTTCCAATACCATTGATCGTCTGGCGTCGAATCCTCGGAATAAACCAAAGGGGGTGATGGGCCGGTCAGATCCTGATATGTCCCGGGCAACAGGCCGAGCAGAAACACAACAGTGAAAATCCGCCAATCCATGAACCCTCGGGTACACCCCCACTTTCGAGTCAGCAAGAGGGCGCACCAGCCCATCGCGAGTCCGAGAAAAACTCCTTTGACCGCCCCATAACCGATTGGAATCCAAACATTCCACGGATAGTTGCTTTCGTGTGTCGACCGCCAGATGCCAGCTGTTCCCCACGCGAGCGCCCCCGACACCAAGCCCACGGACCGCGCTCCACCCACCGACGTCGAATCCTGGCCAACCAACGAAACCTCCTCGGTACACGACCGCTCGCCTTTGATGTAAACGATTTTCGAACAGCCATAGCACGGATTTGCCCGAAACAAAAGTTATGCCCGTGCGCAATCACCTTTTGGACGAAGATAATTCTCTTCATAATATTCGAAGGCCCTCCGATCTCCATATATGCAATACCAGCCAAGACCTCTTCGGGCACACCTTCCTCGTACGCCGCACCCGCTATGAATCCATTATAATTTCTGATCCAGTCGAGTCGCAGCCGATTTCTATCCGCGTACCTATTTTTATCGCTGCCGAATTGCCAGTACAGAGAGTTCCAGAAATTCCAGGAGATCTCAGGTCTCATGATCACATTGGCTCTCGCAATTATCGACGCATGCTCTGGTGATATCCCTTGCCCGCGGCCGGTTCCGGTCGCCTTCGGACCACCTCCGGTACTGACGGGCGTTGTGGGCGCTGCGCTGCTGGCACCGCCGTTGCGTTCCGCAGGCGCTCCCTCGTGTCCAGGGTTGTTGTATGGCGGCAGGGGTGCTTTGCATACAGTGCTTGGGCAGTAATCTAGGCTTGAGGGGTCACTGAACGTCAGCGGGTTGTTGTTGCTGTAGGTGTAGCCGTGCATCTGTTGCGCGTCGGTCAGGTCCATGATCGGGTCGACGCTGATGAAGCGGCCCAGGCCGGGGTCGTATTCGCGGGCTCCGACGTGGGTCAACCCGGTGGCGTCCATGGGCTTGCCGAGGAAGCCCTTGTCGTCGGGCCATTGGCCGTTGGCCTGGGTGGGTCGCGGGCCGCGGGCCTCGCCGAAGGGCTTGGACTGGCGGCGGGTTGCCGTGAGAGTGGCCGCGTCGAGGGTGCTGCTCGGCGTGCCGTGGTGGTCGGCCGTCATGTACACCAGTGCGCCGTTGCCGCTGCGGACGACGGTGGCTCCGCCCGCCGTCGGGTAGTAGCGCGTGCCGACGACCGGGCCGGAGCCGTCGGTGTTGGTGGTGAGTTCGTCCCCACCGAGGT
>NZ_JBITHP010000021.1:58485-190709 GCF_044458105.1 Embleya sp. NPDC050493 | reverse complement strand
CGACGGGCCTCGGAGAGCCGCGCCAACACCAGCACCCCCACCCCCTCGGAGAAACCGGTACCGTCCGCCGCCGCCGCGAACGCCTTGCACCGCCCGTCCGGCGCCAACCCGCGCTGCCGGGAGAACTCCACGAACACGCTGGGGCCGGCCATCACGGTGGCGCCGCCCGCCAGCGCGAGGTCGCACTCCCCGCTGCGCAGCGACTGCTCCGCCAGGTGGATCGACACCAACGACGACGAACACGCCGTGTCCAGGGTCACCGCCGGCCCCAGCAGGCCCAGCACATAGGAAATCCGCCCCGAGGCAACGCTGGTGGTGCCGCCGGTGAGCACGAAGCCCTCCAGCTCCGCGGGCGTCTCCCCCGCGCGAGGCATGTACTCCTGCGGAATCACCCCGACGAACACGCCGCCCGCGCTGCCCCGGAGCGAAGCCGGGTCGATCCGGGCGCTCTCCAGTGCCTGCCACGAGGTTTCCAGCAGCAGGCGCTGCTGCGGGTCCATCGCCAGCGCCTCCCGCGGCGAGATCCCGAAGAACTCGGCGTCGAACCGCCCGGCGTCGGGCAGGAAGCCGCCCTGTGTGAGGTAGGTGGTGCCCGGGGCGTCGGGATCCGGGTCGGACAGCCGGTCGATGTCCCAGCCGCGGTCGGTCGGGAATTCGGTGCGGGCGTCCCCGCCGGCGCGGAGCAGTTCCCACAGGTCCTCGGGGGTGTGTGGGGCGCCCGGGAAGCGGCTTGCCATTCCGACGATCGCGATCGGCTCGCGAGCGGCGGCCTCGACGTCGCGCAGCTCGCGCTGGGCTCGCTGCAGGTCCGTGGTGACCCGCCTCAGATACTCTCGAAGCTTCTGCTCGTTGGACATCTCGGGCAGCCCCCTTCCGTTCGGACGTGCAAGATCACGCGATGTCGAGTTCGCCGTCGATGAAGTCGAAGAGTTCGTCGTCGGAGGCCGCGGTGAAGTCGCGCTCCCCGCCTGCCTCATCCGGCACCGCGAGCCGGCGCAGCGCCTCCTGCAACTGCTTGGCGAGCAGGCCCCGCTCGCTCTCGTCGAGCCGGGTCACCACGAGGCGGTCGAGTTCCGTCACGATCGAGCCCACGGTCGTTTCCTCGGTGGGCACGAGCAGTTCGTCCAGGAACCGGGCGAGCTCGGTCGGTGTCGGATGGTCGAACACGACCGTCGGCGGCAGGCGCAGCCCCGTGCCGTTGCCCAGTCGGTTGCGCAACTCCACCGCCGTCAGCGAGTCGAACCCGAGTTCCTTGAACGCGCTGTCCGCGTCGACCGCCGCGGCCGTGCTGTGGCCGAGCACGATCGCGGCGGACTCCCGTACCAGTTCCAGCAGTTCCTTGCGCCGCTGTCGTTCGGGCAGTGCCCCGAGCCGATCCGCGTGGGTCGCCGCGGTCGCCGCCGTCACGACCCGTCGTCGGGTCGGCGCCGCCGGGTCCAGGGCGAACAGCACGTCGGGCACCGGACGGCCGCCGGCGCGGAGTCGGGCCACGTCGACCGGCACCGCCACCACCACCGGACGGTGCAGGTCGAGTGCCGCGTCGAACAGGGCCAGGCCCTGTTCGTCGGTGATCGCGCCCAGACCCATCCGGGCCAGCCGTTCCCGGTCGAGTTCGCTCATGTGGCCGGTCATCGCGCTCTCCCGGGCCCACAGGCCCCACGCGATCGAGGTGGCCGGCAGCCCGAGCCCGCGCCGATGCTCCGCGAGCCCGTCCAGGAACGCGTTCGCCGCGGCGTACCCGCCCTGACCGGCGTTGCCCAGCACTCCGGCGGCCGAGGAGAACAGTACGAACAGCGAGAGGTCGTGCTCTCGGGTCAGCTCGTGCAGGTGCCATGCCGACTGCGCCTTCGCCCGCAGCACGGTGTCGAGACCCTCCGGGGTCAGCGCCTCCAGCACGCCGTCGGACATCACCCCGGCCGCATGGATCACGCCGGTCAGCCGGTGGGCGGAACGGACCAGCTCCGCCACCGAGTCCCGGTCGGAGACGTCGCAGGCCTGCACGGACACCTCGGCGCCCGCCGCACGCAGCTCCGCGAGCAACGCGGTCGCGCCCTCGGCCGCCGGACCGCGCCTGCTCGTCAACAGCAGCCGGCGCACGCCGTGTTCGGCGACCAGGTGCCGGGCGACGAGTGCGCCGAGCACCCCCGTCCCACCGGTGACCAGCACCGTTCCGTCGGGGTCGAGCGGGGCGGGCAGGGTGAGCACGATCTTGCCGACGTGCCGCGCCTGGCTGAGGTACCGGAACGCCTCCGGCGCGCGGTGCACGGGGAACGCGGTCAGCGGCATCGGCCGCAGCGCGCCCTCGTCGAACAGGACGCGGATCTCCTCCAGCATCTCGCCGATGCGCTCGAACCCGGCCTCCATCACGTCGAACGCCCGGTAGTGCACTCCGGGATATGTCGTGGCGATCTCCTGTGCGTCGCGGATGTCGGTCTTGCCCATCTCCACGAATCGCCCGCCGCGCGGCAGCAGGGCCAGCGACTCCTCGACGTGCTCGTGGGCCAGTGCGTTGAGCACGACGTCCACGCCGCGACCGCCGGTGGCCCGCCCGAACCGCGCGGCGTAGCCCAGGCTGCGCGAATCGGCGAGGTGGTCGTCGTCGAATCCCCAGGCACGCAGCACGTCCCGCTTTCCGGCACTGGCGGTGCCGAACACCTCGGCGCCCCAGTGCCTGGCGAGTTGCAGGGCCGCGAAGCCCACCCCGCCGGTCGCGGCGTGCAGCAGCAACGACTCGCCCGCCCGAAGCCCGGCCAGGTCCGCGAGACCGTAGTAGGCCGTCAGATGCACCACCGGGATCCCGGCGGCCCGGGCGAAGGACATGCGCTTCGGCATCGCCACGACAAGCCGGCGATCGGAGATCGTGACCGAGCCCAGACCCCCGGTGAACAGGCCCATCACCCGGTCGCCCGGGGCCAGTCCGGTGACGTCCGCACCGACCTCCAGCACGATCCCGGCGCCCTCGCCCAGCGAGGACCAGCCGTCCTGCGCCACCATGCCCAACTCCAGCAGCACGGCCTTGAAGTTCAGCCCGCCCGCGCGCACCGCGATGCGCACCTCGCCCGCCTCCAGCGGGCGCAGCACCTCGGGGCACGCGGTGAGCGACAGGCCGTCCAGCTCACCGCGATAGGTCAGCGCCAGTCGCCACGGCACATCCTTGGGCGCCGGCAACGTCGGGGACGCGGACGCGCGGACCAGCCGCGGCACCGCGCCGACGCCTGCCCGGAGGACCAGCTCCGGATGCTCGGCGACCATCGCGGCCGGCAGCGCCCGCCGCGTGTACGGGTGGTCGTCGACGTCGATGTGCCGGAGCCGGCCCGGATGCTCGGTGCGCGCGGTGCGCAGCAGCCCGGCCACCGCGCGGTGGGCAGGTTCGTCCGCCCGGGTGAGCACGACCAGCGGCACGTCGGCGAGGTGTGGCTCGGTGAGCCACTCCCGCACGAAGCGCAACGTCTGCGAGACGACGTCCTGCAGCTCACCGGTGGGGCACGTCCACAACACCGCCGTCGCCGCCGACAGGGACACCGGGCGTTCGTGTGCCTCCGCCGAAAGCGTGACCCAGCCCGGCTCGGCGGGCGGCTCGGGCAGTTCGACCGGCACCGCGTCCAGGCCGAACAGCGCGGAGTCGTCCACGCGGGTCCGCCCGAACGCACCCGCGTCCACCGGCCGCAGCGCCAGTTCGCCGACCGAGGCCACCACCTGGCCGGCCTCGTCGGTCACGAGCACGGCGATCGAGCTCGACCCGACCGGGGTCAGCCGCACCCGCACCGTCCTGGCGCCGGTGGCGTGCAGGTGCACGTCGGTCCAGCCGAACGGCATCCGCAGGGCGTCCGTCCCGGTCAGGCCGGCCGCGTGCAGCGACGCGTCCAACAGCGCGGGGTGCAGCCCGAATCCGGTGACGTCCTGATCCTCCGGCAGGGCGACCGACGCGTAGACGACGTCGCCGTCTCGCCACGCGGCGCGCACACCCCGGAAGATCGGGCCGTACGCGTAGCCGCGGTCGGCCAGCGCCTCGTAGAACCCCTCCACCGGCACGGCCGGCGCGCCCGATGGCGGCCAAGCGGCCAGGTCACCGGACGCCGGCGGGCTCTCGGCGGTCAACACGCCCGTCGCGTGCCGCGTCCAGTCGTCTCGCCCGCTCGGGCTGGTGTGCACGCTCACCGGCCGGCCGCCGTCGGCCTCCGCGCCGATCAGCACCTGCAGGTCCAGGTCACCCTCGATCACCACCGGTGCCTGGATGGTCAGTTCACCCAGGTGACCGCAGCCGATCCGGTCCCCGGCATGCAGGGCCAGCTCGACCATCGCCGCGCCGGGCAGCAGCACCGAATCGCCGATCCCGTGGTCGGCCAGCCAGGGCTGGGCGGTGCGGGACAACCGACCGGTGAGCACCGACGTTTCCCCGTCCGCCGTGCGCAGTGCCGCGCCGAGCAGCGGGTGGTCGGCCCGGTGCAGACCCAGGGCCGCGGTGTCGCCGGCCGCGGCGACCTCCTTCAGCCAGTAGCGCCGGCGTTGGAACGGGTACGTCGGCAACTCGGCCGTCGTGGGCGGGATCCGCCAGTCGACGTCGACACCGTGCACGTACGCCCTGGCCAGCCCCGCGCGGAAGCGGGCCGGCCCGTCCTCGTCGCGGCGCAGCGACTCCAGCACGACCGCGTCGGACGCCTCCGCCTCCTCGACCGTCTCGCCGATCGCGGTCGTGAGCACGGGGTGCGCGCTGACCTCGACGAACACCCGGTGTCCCCGGTCGAGCAGCGCGCGAGTGCCCGCGGCGAAGCCGACCGTGCGGCGCAGGTTGCGGAACCAGTACTCGGCGTCCAGTTCGGGGCCGGCCACGACCTCGTCGGTCACCGTGGAGTGGAACGGAACCCGGGTGGGCCGAGGCTCGATGCCGGCCAGTGCCGTGACGATCTCGTCTCGCAGGGCCTCGACGTGCGCCGAGTGCGAGGCGTAGTCCACCGGGATGATTCGCGCGCGGATGTCGTCGGCCGTGCAGGACGCGACGAGGTCGGCCAGGTCGTCGGGTGTGCCGGAGACGACCGTGCTGCCGGGCCCGTTGATCGCGGCGATCTCCACCGCGCCCGCGTACCGCTCGATCCGGTGCGCCACCTCGGCCGCCGGGAGTTGCATGGACGCCATGCCGCCGGTGCCGGCCAGTCGGGTGATGGCTTTGCTGCGCAGGGCGACGACGGCCGCAGAGTCCGCGAGGGTCAGCGCGCCGGCCACGTATGCGGCGGCGATCTCGCCCTGGGAGTGGCCCAGCACCGCGTCGGGGGTCAGGCCGTGGTGTCGCCACAGCTCGGCGACCGAGATCATCACGGCCCACAGGGCCGGCTGCACCACGTCGACCCGATCCAGTGGCCCGGCGAGGGCGTCGAGCAGGTTCCACTCGACGTGCGGCGCCAACGCGTCGGCGCAGTCGTCGAGTCGGGCGCGAAAGACGGGCGACTCGCGGTACAGGTCGAGGGCCATCCCGGACCACTGCGAGCCCTGGCCGGGGAAGACGAACACCGTCTTGCCGCGGGCGCGGGCGGTACCGACCAGCACGTCCGGGGACGGCCGTTCGTCGGCGAGTGCCAGGAGTCCCGCCGACGGGTCGTCGGCGGTGACGGCCGCGCGGTGGACCAGTCGTGGCGCTCGGGTGGCCAACGCGCCGGCCACGGGCGCATCGGGGTTCGCCGTGATGTGGGCGTGCAACTGCCGGGCCCGGGCCGCGAGTGCCGTCGTGGAGGAGGCGGACAGCAGCAGCGGCACCGTCGCGTGCCCGGGCCGCGGGCCCGACTCCGGCTCGGCGGCGTGCTCGGACTCCGGTTCCGGCGGGGCCTGTTCGATGATCACGTGGGCGTTGGTGCCGCTGATCCCGAATGCCGAGACCGCGGCCCGGCGCGGCCGGCCGGTCTCGGGCCAGGCGCGCGCCTCGGTCAGCAGTTCCACCGCGCCCGACGCCCAGTCCACCGCGGGCGTGGGCTCGTCGATGTGCAGCGTCCTGGGCAGCACGCCGTGCCGGATCGCCGAGACCATCTTGATCACGCCACCCACGCCTGCGGCGGCCTGGGTGTGCCCGATGTTGGACTTCAGCGATCCCAGCCACAGCGGCTGCCCCTGCGGACGTTCCCGGCCGTAGGTCGCCAGCAGCGCCTGCGCCTCGATCGGGTCGCCGAGCCGGGTGCCGGTGCCGTGCGCGTCCACGACGTCCACGTCGGACGGCGTCAGGCTTGCGTCGGCCAGTGCCCGGCGGATGACCCGCTGCTGGGACGGCCCGTTCGGCGCGGTCAGACCGTTGGAGGCGCCGTCGGAGTTCACCGCGCTGCCGCGGATCACCGCGAGCACGGGATGCCCGAGCCGGTGGGCGTCGGAGAGCCGCTCCAGCACCACCATGCCGACGCCCTCGGACCACCCGGTACCGTCCGCCGACGCCGAGAACGCCTTGCACCGGCCGTCCTCGGCCAGCCCGCGCTGGCGCGAGAAGTCCACGAACGTGTCCAGCGACGCCATCACCGACGCCCCGCCGGCCAGCGCCAGCGAGCACTCCCCGGTCCGCAGCGCCCGGCTCGCCAGGTGCATCGTCGCCAACGAGGACGAGCACGCCGTGTCGACCGTCAGCGCGGGCCCCTCCAGGCCGAGCAGGTAGGCGATCCGGCCGGAGGCGACGCTGGCCGCACTCCCGGTCCCGCCGAATCCGTCACCGCCCTGCCCGGACTCCTCGGCGCCGAGCCCGTACCGCTGGCCGCCGTGGCCCATCAGCCCGACGAACACCCCGGTCTCGCTGCCCCGCAACGACTGCGGGTCCATCCCGGTCCGCTCCAGCGCCTCCCAGGACGTCTCCAGGAGCAACCGTTGCTGCGGGTCCATCGCCAGCGCCTCCCGCGGCGAGATGCCGAAGAAGTCGGCGTCGAACTCGGCCGCGTCGTGGAGGAATCCGCCGCCGCGGGCGTAGAAGCTGCCCGGCACGCCGGGGTCGGGGTCGTACCGGCCGTCGACGTCCCAGCCGCGGTCGGTGGGGAAGTCGCCGATCGCGTCCCGGCCTTCGACGACCAGCTCCCACAACCCGTCCGGCGAGACGACACCTCCCGGGAAGCGGCAGGCCATGCCGACGATCGCGATCGGCTCGCCGGCCGCCCGCTCCAGTTCCTGCAGGCGCTCGCGTGTGTCCTGCAGTTCCCCAACCGCCTGCTTGAGGTAGTTCCGCAGCCTGCCCTCGTTCTCCATCGTCTCGTCACTCCTCCGGCCGAGTACTCAACTGGTGCCGTGCCCGGCGACGTTTGCCCCGTGGCGGTGTTCGGTGCGGGGTCCCTCGGCGCGCCGCCGGACCGTCCTCGTACTCGGAATACTCGAAGTACTCGGACGTTTCGGCGGTGCGGCGAGAGGCCGTTTCGGGCGCCGCCACGGGGTGAACGGCGCCGGGGGCGGCACCAGGCCAGTCAACCCTGCGGGGCTGGTGGGCAACCGGGTCCCGGAAACCCATACGGACCCGCGAATCTGGCTTCCCGGACCAAGGAAACCGGTCCGTGCTCAGCCGGCGGCATGGCAGAGCCTCGGCAGGTCGTGTTCCCGCGGTGCTTCGACGGGCGGGTCGAGCGTCACCGGCTCCAGGGTCATCCAACTGGCGTGCCGCTGACCGTCGCCCCATCCCGGGCGCCTGCGGAACAACTCCGGCCGAGCCGCGGCGACCACCAAAAGTGGCATCGGTTCCGGCAGTTCCAGCAACTCTTCGATGGTCCGCAGCGCCGCGTTGTCGGCCAGATGCAGGTCGTCGACGAACACCACGAGCGGGCGGTGCTCGGCAAGCTTCGCCACGTGCGGTGTGGTCACCGGCACGCCGGAGTTCAGCCGCACCGTCGCCGCGTCCTCGGCGCGACTCTCGAACGCCGTGAGCAACCGGGACTTGCCGATCCCGGGGGCGCCCAGGACCAGGACCAGGTGCGGCCGGGCACGGCGGCGGACCCGCTCCAGCAGGCTGCTCAGCACGTCCAGTTCGGGCTCGCGGTCGAAGAACTCCGGCGGGGCGAAGGTGTCGCGACAGCGCCCCTCGACGGTCCACCGCGGCCGAAGTCCGCCCTCCCGGCCGTACCGGATCGTCGACCCGGTCAGTGCCCTGGTCCGGCCGCAGACCACGATCTCGCTGTCCTCGGCGAAGCGGAGCAGGGACTCGCAGTCGGCGAGCAGTGCGCCGTTGACCGGCAGCGGCTCCAGGAACACCGCACCGGGACGGCTCGGGATCTCGCCCGTCGACACCGCCACCCGCAGCACGGGCCGCTCGCCGTCCGGCACGTCGAAGCAGATCCGCCGGCGCAGCGACATCGCGGCGTGGACGGCTCGTTCGGCGATCTGTTCCCCGCCGCCCTCCTGCGGCGAGGTGGGTCGGAACACGGCCAGCGCGACGGAGCCGGTCGACCCGGCAACCACGCCGCCGAGCCGCTCCACCTCCTCGCGCACGGTGGTCGCGGTGCGTTCCAGGGCCGCGCCGACGTCGGTGAGCCGGCGGCCGGCTCCGAAGTCGGCGCGGATCAGCACGGCGCTGACCGTGCTGCGATCGTCGGCGTTCGGCGGGGCGACCCACTGGACCATCCGGCGAACCGGCCGCTCCCGCTGCTCCGGCTCCGGCTCCGGACCGAGGCGGGAGGGCACCACCGGTCGCGCCGGCGCCGCGGGGGCCGCGATGGACGGGTCGTGCACCAGGATCGCGTGTTGCAACAGCCGTAGTTCCCGGCCGGGTTCCAGGCCGAATTCCTCGGCCAGTCGCAGTCGCACCAGGCGGTAGACCGCCAGCGAATCGGCCTGTCTACCACTGCGGTACAGCGCGAGCATCAGCTGGTGACACGCCCGCTCGCGCAGCGGCTCGGCCTCGACCATCGCCTCCAGCTCGCCCAGGACGGCCTGGTGGTGTCCATTGGCCAACTCGGCCTCGTAGTAGTCCTCCATCACGTCCAGCCGGGCGTTCTGCAGCGCCGTCAGCTCCGCCCAGGAGTGCCCGGTCTCCACCAGGTCGGCCAGCGCCCGCCCGCGCCACAGCGCGAGCACCTCCCGCAGGGTGTCCGCCGCCGCGGCGGGCCGGCCGGCGGCCAGTTGGGCACGGCCGGCCTGCGCCTGGCGGTGGAAGCGGAACATGTCGACGTGTTCCGGGTCGACCTGCAACTGGTATCCGTGCGAGCAGGTCAGCAGCGCCGGCGGGCGGGCGTCTCCCCGCGCGTGCTCGGCGAACATCACGCGCAGGCCGCGCACCGCGTTCTGCAGGATCTTGCGTGCCGTCGGCGGCGTCTCCTCGGTGCCCCACAGTCCTTCGAGGAGCTTGCTGGTCGCCACCTCGCGGTTGGCGTTGAGCAGCAGCAGGCCGAGCGTCGCGCGGCGCCGGTCGCCGCCGATCGCGATCGGTTTCTCGTCGTCCATCAGTTTTAACGGGCCGAGCACCAAGAACCGCAAGAGAGCCCCCGTGTAGATCGTTCCTGTTCAGCGTTCAACCGAGCAGCGTTCAACGAAGCCGAGTCCACCGGGCAACGTTCAACGAAGCCGCGTTCGACCGAGCCGAGTTCGAGCCGGCGATGAGGACCCGCCTACAGCCATTCCGCTTCGCGGCCGGCGGCGTGCGGTTCGGGTGCGATCACGCGCATGGTCGTCGGCGGGTCCTGCCGGACCGGCACCAGGTGCAGGCACTCGGTTCCCTCGGGTGGCGAGAACGAGGCCAGGCAGGCGCATTCGGCGGTGCCGAACCCCGCGAACCGGTATGCCACTTCCATCATTCGGTTGCGTTCGGTGCGTCGGAAGTCGGCGACCAGGTGCACCCCGGCCCGCGCCGCGGCGTCGGTGAGCCAACGCAACAGCACCGCGCCCGCGCCGAACGAGACGACCCGACAGGACGTCGCCAGCAGCTTGATGTGCCATGCCTGCGTGGTCTTCTCGATCAGCATGACCCCGACCGCGCCGTGCGGGCCGAAGCGGTCGGTCATCGAGACCACCAACACGTCGTGGTGCTCGTCGGACAGGAACGAGCGCAACGCGGCGTCCGAGTAGTGCACGCCGGTCGCGTTCATCTGGCTTGTCCGCAGGGTCAGTTCCTCGACCCGGGTGATCTCCTCGTCCCGGGCCTTCCCGATCCGCATCACCAGGTCGAGCGAGCGCAGGAATTCCTCGTCGGCGCCCTGGTACTTCTCCCGCTCCGTGTCCCGCTCGAACCCGGCCTGGTACATCTGCCGACGACGACGTGCGTCGACGGTGACCACCGGCGGGCTGAACTCGGCCAGATCGAGCAACATGCCGGCCTGCTCGGCCGGGTAGCACCGGACTTCCGGCAGGTGGTACTCGACCTCGGCGCGTTCGGTCGGCAGGTCGTCGATGAACGCGATGGTCTTGAGCGAGAAGTTCAGCTGCTCGGCGATCCTGCGCACCGACTCGGACTTCGGACCCCAGCCGATGTGCGGCAGGACGAAGTACTCGGCCAGGCCCAGCACTTCGAGTCGCGCCCAGGCCTCGTCATGGTCGTTGCGACTGGACACGGCCTGCAGTACGCCACGTGCGTCGAGTTCCACGACCACCTTGCGGACGGCTTCGTCGACCTCTACGTGGCCGTCCTCGACCAGCGTGCCGTTCCAGAGTGTGTTGTCGAGGTCCCAGACCAGGCACTTCACGATCGGTTGTGTTTCGGACATCTCCGCCCCCGTTTCCTGCGACCGCCTAGCCCGCCGCGGAGGCGGCGTGCTCGGCGAGTATCAGCTGGCAGATCTCGTTGCTGCCTTCGATGATTTCCATCAACTTCGCGTCCCGGTACGCCCGCTCCACCACATGGCCGCCCGCCGCCCCCGCGGAGGCGAGCACCTGCATCGCCGAGGCGGCGCCGCGGGCGGCGTTCCCGGCCGCGACGTGCTTGGCCAGGACCGACGCCGGCACCTGTTCCGGCGAACCGCCGTCCCAACTGCGGCTCGCCTGCTCGCAGGCGAACGTCGCCGTTCGTTCCGCGGCATAGAGCTCGGCCAGGTGCCGGGCGACGAGCTGGTGCCCGAGCAGGGGTTTGCCGAACTGTTCGCGGTTCGCGGCGTGTCGGGCAACCGCCGTCAGGCATGCGCGCAACATGCCGACGCAGCCCCAGGCCACCGACAAGCGGCCGTAGGTCAGCGCGATGGTGGTCAGCATGAGCATCGGCTGGCCGGCCACCGCGAGCAGGTTCTCCGCGGGCAGCCGTACCTGGTCGAGCTCCACGCGGGCGTGCCCGCCGGCGCGGCAGCCGAGCGGGTCGGCCACCCGGGTCACCCGGACACCGGGTGCCGACGTCGGTACCACGGCGATGGCGCCGCCGGACCCGTGGCGCCCGAACACGACGATCCAGTCCGCGTAGGCGGCGACCGTGATCCACGTCTTGGTGCCGTGCACGACGATGTCGTCGCCGTCGCGTCGGATCTCGGTGGCCATCCCGGCGAGATCGCTGCCGGCACCGGGCTCGCTGAACGCGACGGCGGCCAGTTCCCCACCGGTGAGCCGGCCGATGTACCGCGTTCGCTGTGCCTGGTCACCGAACCGCTGGATGGTCCACGCGGCCATCCCCTGGGAGGTCATCACGCTGCGCAGCGAGCTGCACAACGTGCCGGTGTGGGCGGTGAGTTCCCCGTTGTCGGTGCCGGACAGGCCGAGCCCGCCGAACTTCGGGTTCGCCTCGGCGCACAGCACTCCCTTGGCGCCGAGTCCCCGGAGGACGTCGATCGGGATCTCGCCCGCCACGTCCCACTCGCTCGCCGCGTCGGCGACCGTGTCGGTCACCAACGCGGTCAGGGCGTCAAGCACCACCGTCACCGCCGGTGCGCAGCCGGGTCACCAGCGAACTCATCGCTCGCACGGTGCGGAAGTTGTCCATGGCGAGGTCGGCGCCCTCCACGGCGACGCCGAACGTGCCCTCCACGTACACCACCAGTTCCATCGCGAAGAGCGAGGAGACCGCGCCCGAGGCGAACAGGTCCACCTCCGGCTCCCAGGTCGCCCTGGTCTTCGCCTCGAGAAACTCGCCGATTCGCTGCTCGATGTCGGCGACCGTCAGATCCGTTGTCGCGTCCGTCATGGGAAAAGCCCCTTCCTCATCGCACCTTGTTCTTGCGTACCAACGTGATCCCGTCCGCCATGACGAGCATGGACAGTTCCACCCTGCTGTCGGCCAGGAGTGCGGCGTTCAGCGCACGGATGGCCACCGTGTCGGGATCGTCCGCCTCGGGGTCCGCGACCCGGCCGAAGTAGAGCGTGTTGTCGAGCACGATCAGGCCGCCGGGCCGCAGGTGGGTCAACGCCTCTTCGTAGTAACGCGCGTATCCGGTCTTGTCGGCATCGATGAAGACCAGGTCGAAGGTCTCCGGCCCGTGTTCGGCCAGCAAGGTCTCCATGGTCTCCGCGCCGTCCCCGAGCCGCAGCTCGATCCGGTCGGACACCCCCGCGCGTTCCCAGTACCGTCGGGCCACCCTGGTCCAGCGCTCGTTGATGTCGCACGTGACGATCCGCCCGCCGGGCGGCAGCGCCCGGGCCATGCACAACGTGCTGTAGCCGGTGAAGGTGCCGATCTCCAGCACCCGGTCGGCACCGGTCAACCCGACCAGCATGGCGAGCAGTTGCCCCTCCTCGGGCATGGTCACCATGGCGTTCAGGGCCGGCATGGAGGCGGTCTCGGCGACCAGGTCGCGCAGGATCTCGTCGTCGCGCAGGGATACCGACCGCACATAGTCGAGCAGGCGCTCGCTGATCTCCACCTGGCCGGCCATCAGCGGGCGCCGTACTCGTAGAAGCCACGCCCGGTCTTGCGACCGTGGTTGCCTTCGGCGACCTTGCGCAGGAGCAGTTCGCTCGGGCGGCAACCCTCGTCCCCGGTGCGCTCGTACAGTACCGCCAGGGAGTCGACGAGGTTGTCGATGCCGATCAGATCGGCGGTCCGCAGCGGTCCCGTCGGGTGCCCGAGGCAACCTTCCATCAGGGCGTCGACGTCCTCGACGGTGGCCCGGCCCTCCTCGACGACGTTCGCCGCGTCGTTGATCATGCGGTGCAGCAGCCGGCTGGTGACGAAGCCGGCCCCGTCCGCGACCTCGATCCCCTTGCGTCCCAGGGTGGACAGCAGGTCCCGCACGGCCGACATCGCCGGCTCACCGCTGCGCGGCCCCCGAATCACCTCGAGCGTCCCGATCAGGTAGGGCGGGTTCATGAAGTGCACGCCCACCAGAGACTCGGGTGCCGGAATCTCCCCCGCGAGCTCGTCCACCGGGATCGACGACGTGTTGGTGATCCGCAGCGTCCCCGGCGCGACCACGGAGGCGATCTCCCGGTGCACCTTGGCCTTCAGCTCGGCGACCTCGGTGATCGCCTCGATCACCCAGGTCGCACCCGAGGCCGCCACCGCGGAGTCGGCGAGTTCCAGTTCGCCGATCGGGCCGCCCCGTGGGAGCGCACCCATCATGTGCGCGAGCCGAAGCTCGCCCCGCAACCGCTCGCGTGCCGTGCTCAGCCGTGCCGGGTCCACGTCCACCAGCACGACCGGGACTCCTCGCCCGACGGCGAGGGTCGCGATACCGATCCCCATTACTCCCGCGCCGAACACCGCAAGCCGCGGTGCGCCCCCGTTTTCGGTCATCGGCCGACCACACCCTGCCGTCCCGAAACGGTACAGGGCTTTCTCGGCCCCCGAACGATGTCACGAAAGACGGACCCGCTCATAACCACCCCAGATTTGTGCGGAAAGTTTGCGTGCGGAAATGTTTTCGACAGGAATCGTGCACATCAAGGCAGCGTTCGGCCGATGCGGGCGAACACGGAAAGAATGAATCGTCGGGTCGACCGAGTCGCATCTTTGCGACGCCGACTGCAAGGCCGTCCTCGGTGCAGACTTCTGCAACACCCCGAGTCCGAGGAAAATAACCCGGAATGAATTCGTACAGGTTGCTCTACGCGCAACTCACCTCGCCGCCGTGGGCCCCGAAACCCGGCATGAAACGCTCGGATCGACCGGTGACGCGAGGGATGAACGGATCGACGCGGCCCCCTTGGTGTTCGGCGGACATCCCCGCCGTCGCGCGGTTGCGACTCCCTACAGTGTGTGACAGAACCGCTGCGGACTCCACCCCCCGACCCGCTCATCAAGCTGCACTTCCACTTGATGAAACTCACGCGACCTGCTCTTGACCAGCGCGTGAGAACACGACACGGCGAACGCCCCCCGGCGGGGCGCGAGCCGACGGACGAGTCGAGGGGATGCGCGGCCGCGGCCGGCCGGGGCGAGCGGAACCGGTTGCCGCTACACGTCCTCCACCAGGTTCGCCTCCTTCACGAGGTAGCCGAACTGGAATCGGCTCGTCGCGCCGAACATTTGCATGACCTGGCCGATGTGTTTACGACAGGTGCGCACCGATACACCCAGACGCCGGGCGATGGCTTCGTCCTTGGCTCCGGAGATCAACATCCTGACGATCTCCTTCTTCATGTCACTGCTGATGACCTCGGTTTCGGCCCGCCGACTGTCGAAATCCTTCGCCGTCGCCCAGACATGGTCGAAACACGAGTAGAGAAATTCGATGAGCGAGCGCTCCTGCACGACCACGGCACCGCCGTCCTCGCCGTTCGCGAGGATATATGCCGCAGTGCGGTCGAAGATGTATATCTTTCCGAAAAGCGCTCCCGCCGTCCGTATCTCGGCGCCGGCGTCGACCAGCTTCCCGGCATACTCGCGGATCGGTATGTCGAACCGTGCGGCGTGCTGGTACAGGACCCGCATCCGCACGCCCCGGCCGAGCAGTCGGAAATCCCGATCCTGTACCTCGGCCGACTCGTCGACCGGCCACCCGCCGCGGGGTTGCATACAGACGACCTCGTGCGAGCTGTTCGCCGCCGCCTCGGAGAGAAGTAATCTGACCGTCTCGGGCTCCTTCACGACGTCGAACGAGTTGGCGTTCCGACCGCCGAACTTGCTCGACCGAAACAGCAGCGAAAGCCGGGCGAGCTCGTTCCGGAGCTGGCCCGTCGCCATTTTCCAACCGAGCAGCTCGCGCTCGCTGCGCGTCAGCAGTTGCGAGGAGGCGATACTCGGGTCCGCCGGAACGAACCAGGCGTCCCGCTGACGGGACGCCTGAATGAGCCGGAGTTCCAGGAGTTCGGTGATGATCTCCTCACCCCGGCCGGGATTCTCGAAGCCGAATTCGTGTGCCACGTCGTCGGCCGCGAAGCCTTCTCTGCCCAGACTCCATTCATAAACTTCGAAAATTCCGGCAACCGGTTCGGGAAACAATGGCACTCCCAGTGAACTATGCATTCCTTCCATTTACCTCGGGGCAGGATACCCGAGCGGTGTCGAATGTTTCCACCGATACGCCGGTATAGAAAAATTGATCCCTAATGGGCCATTCTCCGCCGCAGTGAGCGATATGCGAGAGGAAAAATCGTTCCCGCCGGCCTGTTTTCGCCTTTTCCGCCTCGCCGGTGCGTCACGGCGGCGCGAGAGGTGTGCGCAAGCATGGCGCGCACGGCGTGCCGATGCCAGCCCCGACGGCGGCCGATCCGCCGCTCGTCCGCGCCGGCGCCGAAGTCACGACCGGCGGATGCCTCCGGCACGGCACGGCGCCCGGGTCGATGGACCGGTTCTCGGGCAGGTACGGCGGCCCCGGCACGAGCACTCGTCGAGCGCGGCCCGGGCGACGAAACCGCCTAGCCGGCTGTGCTCGGTGCGGCCGACGCGGCCCGGGCGGCCCCGGCCCCGCCGGCTCCCGGCCGCGGCGATGCCCCCGCCGCGAACGGTTCGGCGTTCTCCCGGAACGACCCGAACACGCCGCGGTGAAATACCAGTGGCTCGGGCTCGTCCTGGTTCACCCGCAGTGCGGTCACCTCGGCGATGAGGATGACGTGGTCTCCGGCGACATGCTCGACGTCGATCGAACACGACATCCAGGCGATCGCATCACACAATTCCGGACCGGCCGCCGACCGGGTCCACCGGACACCGGCGAACCGATCGATGTCCTTGACCGAGAACTGCCGGCACAACTGTCCCTGGCCGCTGCCGAGGATATTGGCGCAGAATCCGCCGCTCTGCCGAAGATCGACCAGCGTCGCCGACGCGTTTCCGACGCACAACATGACCAGCGGCGGATTCAACGACACCGACATGAACGAATTGCAGGCCATACCGACGGGCCGACCGAACGGGTCGGTCGTGGTGATTACCGTTACCCCGGTCGGCAGGTATCCGAGGGTGCGCCGGAAATCCTTCGTGTCGAACGGGGCAACCATGATCGACTCCTCCGGTAGCAACTCCTCGAAGCATAATGAGCACTCCGAGCGCCGCATTGGGACGAGTCACCAAGACCTCCGGCGGAATTTGGCTCCCCGGCGCAGTCATCGGCCCGCCGAAGCCGTCACCCGTCGGCCGAGCCGTTCACCGGCCGCCTCGCAACGAATCCCGGTATCGCCCGAGGGCGAACGACCCTGTGACGCGGGAATGCGAACGGGCCGGCTCGATGAACGAGCCGACCCGCCGGGTGCGTACCAGACGCCCGCCGCTCACTTCTCCAGATCGGGACGTACCCGCAGGGTCAACGTCGACGCGGCGTCCAGCGACGTCTCGTTGATCGCGTAGACGACTCCCACGGTGTCCGAGTCGGCCCACACGCACGTGGGCAGCGCCTTGCCGCCCGATTGGATGCTGGTGCAGCGCAGCACACCGCCGAGCGCACCGGGGCTCATCTCGCGAACGTTGCCCACGTCCGCCGACTTCTCCTGCGCCCCGTCCTGCATCCCCTCGATGATCTGATCCATCACCGTCGTCGGCGACAACAGCGGCGACGGGTTGGCCATCACCATGACCAGCGCCGTCGGCGTGGCCGCCCCGGCCGGGCCGTAGGCGGCCACCTTCGAACCGGCCACCGCCTGCCGCCGGATGGTGGTCTGGAGCGGATAGGCGTCGTCGCCCATCCGGTCGAGACCGCCCGCCCGCGCGGGGGTGTCCACGGTGCGCTTGGCCGTCGACGGCGTGCCCGTGGGCCGAACCGGCGGCTCGGGCGGCGCGGGCGGCGCCGAGGTGGGCCGACCGGTCACCGAGGCCGAAGCCGACGACGTGGGCTCGGCCACCGAGTCCTTGTCGTCGGAGGAGAACGCCCCGGTCGCCCCCAGCACGGCGACGGTACCCACCGCCAGCACGGCGACCACGGCCCCCACGATCAGGCCGACCTTGGGCCCGCGGCGCGGCGGCGGCTGCGGAATGCCGTATCCGGGCGGCCCGTACATCGGCTGCCCGGGCGGCGGCGGCGCGGCGTAGGGGTGGGCGCCCGGTTGGTGGGCGCCGGGCGGCGGCCCGTAGGGCCCACCGTACGACTGGCCAGGGGGCTGAGCCCCATACGATCCCGGCGGCGGTCCATAGGGCCCGCCACCGGGCGGCGGCGGCTGCTCGCCTCCTGCCGGCTGCTGAAACGACACGATCCACTTCCCCGCTACGAAAACGACGTCGATCGACGCATCGCCATCCTGCCCCACCGCGACAAACCGCCCACAAGGTGGTCCCGCCCGCGCCGGGAGCCGGACCTCGACCCTGCGCCGGCCTCGGAGCGAACTCCCGGCCCGGCGGGGAGGGTTCGCCGCCCACGACCGGCCGGGGTCTCCCCTCGTGGCGGCGCGGGTGCGGGCTCGGGCGGGGGGTGATTGTCGGCGGGAGCCGGCCGGGGTCGGTACGGTGATCGACGCGGCGTTGCGTCGGGGGTGCCGGACGGCGGTCGCGCACGGGGCGGATTCGGGACAGGAACACGGGGGGCGCGATCGTCATGACGCACTCATTGCCACCACAGGGTCGGGGCCCGGGGCCGGTGCCCCAACCATGGGGCGGGCCGGCCGAGCCACGCCCGGCGAGCGGCCCGGCCGCGCCGCGCAAGGGCCTGGTGATCGTGGTCGGCGTGCTGATCACCGCCGCGTCGGCCGCCGCGATCGTGTTCCTGGTGTTGTGGTTGCACAACGTCGGCCAGTCGGTGGGCCCCGTGGACCGGAGCGATCTCAAGAAGGACCTGCCCGGTCCGCACGACGTCGGCCTGGGTGCCCCGGTGACACCCGGCACCCCGGGAGGCGGCGCGTGAGCACCCCACAACACCCGCACGACCCGGACGGCACACCGAGCCCGCAGGACCCGTGGGACGAGCAACGGCGGGCCCGGGCAGGACAGTCCACGCCGCCGACCTTCGCGCCCCCGCCGTCGGCCGCGACACCACCGACATTCGCACCACCGCCGTCGGCCGCAACCCCTCCGCCGTTCGCACCGCCGTCATCGGCCGGGGCCCCTCCGCCGTTCGTGCCGCCGGCCCGGGCGCAGACGCCGCCCGCGTTCGCGCCGCCCCCGGACCCCACCCGGTCGCATCCCCAACCGCCCGCGCCGGACCCGGCACGGCAGCAGTCCCCGCCGCACATCCCGACCCAGGCCGGGCCGCGACCGCAGGCGCAGCCGGTTGCCCGACCGCAGCCCCGTTCCGCGCCGTTCCCGAATTCCTCCGGCGGCGGGTTCGTCGCCAACCCCAACCTGCCGCTGCACGACCCGCATCCGCAGCCCGCGCCCCACCCGCAGCCGCACCCGCCCGGGTACGCCGGCCCGGCCGGTCCCGGCTCACCGCTCCCGCCGGCTCCGGCCCCGATGCCGCTGCAACCCGCGCCCTCGGCGCACCACTTCGTCTTCGGCCCGCCGCTCGCCCCGGGCCGGATCCGGCCCGCGCGCGATCGCCCGATCCTGCTCCGCAGCACGATCCTGGCCCTGGTGGTACTCGCGATCGCGAGCGTGGGCGCGGTGCGCCAGGCCGTCCACCCCGACGACTACGACAACACCGGCGAACGCGTCGCGGTCGCCTGGTCGTTGAAGGAGGGCCGGGACGGCCCCAAGCCCCCGCCGATCGCGGTCGCCGACACGCGCACGCTGGAGGGCACCTGGTTCCAGGGCGACACCGTGGTCCGCTCGGAACGTGCCCGCGTGGTCGCGTACCGGGTGGCCGGCGGGGCCACCGTATGGGAGAAGCCGCTCCCGAACGGCGCCGCGATGTGCGCCGCGGGCGCCGAGACCGACGGGCCGATCGCCGTCGTCGTCTACGGCGTCGGTACCGCCTGCGACCGGATCGCGGGCATCGACATCACCTCCGGCACCGAGGTGTGGAGCAAGCCGCGCACCGCCGACGGACCCCCGGCCCGCGAGCGCCTGGCCGTCTCGCGCGGCGTCGCGGTCAGCGGCGACACCGCGTTCCGGATCAGGGACGGTGCCCGACTGTGGGTCGCGGACCGCACCTTCGCGGCGGGCTGCCACGTCACCGGCTTCCGCGGCGGGCCGGCGCTCGTCGCCAACGGACTGTGCGGGACCACCGACGCCGTCTGGGCCGTGGACCCGCTCACCGGCAAGCCGGCCTGGGTGCACAAACTGCCCAGGGACGGCACGGTGCCCAAGGACGGGTCGCCGGTGGTGTCCACCTCCCCGGTGATCGTCGACGAGCCGAACACACCGGGCGGCCCGGCCCGGCTGGTCGTGCTGTCCGACCGCGGCGAACCCGCCTACTCGATCGAGGTCGGCGGTCCGCTGGTCGGCGACGCGCGCGACGACGCACACAGGAGCACGCACGACACCGTGCCGCGCATTCTCGCCGACCGACGCACGATCTACGTGCCCGGCAACAACGGGCAGTCCGTGCACGCCTCGAATACGCCCGGGGCCAACCAGATCATCGCGGTCGACCGGGAGAGCGGCCGGGTGCGCTGGATCTCCGCGCTGCCCGCCGCCGTCAGGATGCTGCGCCTGAGCGTGGACAGCAAGGCCGCGCCGATCTCGGTGGACCCGGACGGCGGTCTACGGGTGTGGGTCAACGCCCGGGGCAGCAAGCCGCCGCGCCTGGTCCGCTTCGATCCGGAGACCGGCCACATCCGGGTCCTCGACGAGTATCCGCTGCGGCTGGGCGTCTCCCTCGCCGAGGCGATGCCCACGCCCTTCGAGCACGACGGCCGACTGTTCCTGGTCGACGAAAGCACCGCCGGCCTCGGCTACCGCCTGATCGTCGGCGCACGACGCGGGGTCTGAAGCCGGTCGCGCCCGCCCGATGTGTGGTGAGCGTCCGTCGGGCCGGGTCCGGTCCGGGCGCGGACACCCGGTGAACCGGTGTCCGCGCCGGGCCTCAGTTCGGTCCCCGGACCGCGCCCGGGGTCTGCGGGGACCGCGACCCCCACGGGCCGCTGCGCCAGGTGATGCCGTTCCAGCGGCCGAGTCGGCGGATCTCCCAGACGCCGAGCCCGGTGATGATCACCGAACCGCCCACGCCGACCACGGCCTTGATGTTGTCCGGCACGATGTCGGAGCCCGCGAACAGCGGGTTGTCGGTCTTGACCAGCAGGTCGGTGAGCGCGAACGTCCAGGCCAACCACATCGCCATCAGCGCGGGCAGGATCGGGTGCCCGTCCGCCGCCGAGAACAGATGTTGCGCCACCTGCCAGATGGCCACCAGGGCGAACCCGAAGACCCAGATCCCGGCGACCATGGACACCCACGACAACACCAGTTGCACCGTGGTCCCGTCCGTGCGCAGCGTGTTGGTGTCGGCGCCGAGGCCGGCGCCCTTGCGGCAGACCACGGCCAGCGCGATGCCCGACACCGGGACGACCAGGAACAGCCCGACCGAGCGGATCGGATGGATCAACTGCCGCATGGTCAGCGAGCGCAGGTGCGGCCGGGCGCAGAGCACCAGCACGAAGCCCATCAGCAGGATGCCGACGATGCCGTACAGCGGCAGCAACACGAGCCGACGCACCATCGCCGACGCGAATTCGGAGATCACCTGCGCGCCCTGCACCTTGGTGGTGGTGCCGGCCGCCTCGCCGGAGGTGTGCGTGCGCTCCTGGTACAGCCCGCGCAGGAACACGGCCAGCACGATCGTCAGACCGAGCCATGCGCGCACCCGGTTGAGGTTGCCCATCAGCCCGTCCGGCTTGCCGATCCGGTGCGCCGGGCGCAACATCCGGTGCGCGAGTACACCGGGCACGACCACGGAGGCCACGTTGGCGATCCAGCGCCGCTCGATCTGCGCGGGCGTCTCGACGGCCGCGTGGGCGGGTGTGTGCCCGGGTGCGTATGGGTGTGGAAGCGTGTGTGCGTGCTGGCCGGCATGGGCCATCGGTCGGAACCTCCCCGCAGAACGACCGGCTCGGGCCGCACCACGTTAGCAACGCGCGCACGCTGCCACGCGGGCTGTCCGACTCCCCCGGTGAATCCGGCGGCGGCGCCCGATGCCGCACCTCGGCGTGCGCCGGGCATCGGACCGGCGCGGCTGCCTCGCGGGCACACCCGCGGTGCGATCGGCCCGGCGCCGGGCCCGAGACGCGGCTGCTGCGCCGCCGGCGGAGCGGACCGACACCGGGCGGCCGGCCCTCGATCGTGACCGCGCCCTCGGGCTCAACGCGCGGCGCCGGCCGCGATCCGAGGGGCGATGCCCGCGAGTTCGGCCAGGCGTCGGGCCGAGTCCAGGCGGCCGGCCCGGTCGTAGGCGCTCGTGGTGACCAGGAACTCGTCCGCGTCGGTGCGGGCGAACAGGCCGGCCAGTTCACCGGCCACGCTCTCGGCGGTGCCGTGGATCTGGTCGCGGAGCGCGGCCTCCAGATGTTCCCGCTCGCGCGGACTCATCGCGGTCGCACGGATCCGTTCGGCCGGGATCAGCGGCGGGAAGGTGCCCCGGGTGCGCGAGTAGGCGGCGGCCCATGCCTCGGGCAGCAGCAGGTCGTGGGCCGCCTCCGCGGTGTCCGCGACGGCGACCGTGCCGGCCACCACGACGTAGGGCCGCGCCGACCACGCGGACGGGCGAAAGGCGGTCCGGTAGCGCTCGATCGCGCTCAGCATGCGCTCCTCGCCGATCGCCGCGGCGACCACGAGCGGCACCCCGGCGAGCGCCGCGTGGTCGGCGCCGGCACCGGTGGCGAGCACGAAGGGGGCGGGGCGCAGCCCCTCGGCCGGTCGGGCGTGCACTCCGGGGTGCGCGTCCTGGGTGCCCAGGAAGTAGCCGAGCAGTTCGGCCAGGCGGTCCGGGAAGTCCTCGGCCGCGTCCTTGCCCCGGCCCAACGCGGCCCGGATCCCGTCGGTGAAGCCCACCGACCGACCCACGCCCAGGTCGATCCGTCCCGGGTACAGCGACTCCAGGACGCCGAACTGTTCGGCCACCACCAGCGGTTGGTGGTTGGGCAGCATCACCCCGCCGGTCCCGACCCGGATCCGCTCGGTGACCGCCGCCACCGCGGCGGCCAGCACGGTGGGTGCCGACCCGGCCACGCCCGGCACGCTGTGATGCTCGGCGACCCAGAAGCGGTGGTATCCCAGGCGCTCCACGTCGCGCGCGAACGCCACGGCATGGCGCAGCGCCGAGGAGGGGTGCTCCCCCTCCAGGGTGAGCGACCTGTCGAGCACGGAGAACCGGACACCCGGCGGCAACACATTCACACGAGTGCCAACACCCACCCGAGCCGGTAATTCCCACCCCGTCGGGTCACCCGGCCGGCACCTCGGGACGAGAGGTGCCGGCCGTCGGCACACGTGCGGCCGCCGGCACACATGCAGGAACATCCCCGGGCTCCCGTGAGGGGATCCGCGTCGGCGGACGCGTCCGCTCCTCCCCCGGGGATGTCCCCCATCCCGCCCGGCGGCGGCCGATCGGCCGCCGCCGGGCACCGGGAACCGGTGGCCCCTCCGGTCCCGGAGTCGTGGCACCGGGACGGGACTTCGCAACGCGGCGGTCCCGACCGGTGCCGCGGTCTCAGCGCTCGGCCAGATAGGCCGCGGCCACCGCCCGCAGGTGGTCGTGCCGCCCCTCGTAGGCGCGGTGTCGGCCGAGCACCGCCTTGGGCAGCTTGCCGACCATCGTGTAGTTGGTGTCGCACACGTTGGCGGCCGGGGCCAGGCCGGCCTGGCTGACCAATTGGTAGGCGTCGAGCAGTTCCAGGTCGAGCAGGTCCGCCGTCCAGTCCACCAGGTCGCGCTGGCTGATCCGGAAGGCGTCCTCCAGCGGGCGGGCCGAACCGGTGGTGAGCAGGTATTCGTCGTTCTCCAGGCGCGGCGACGCGGGCGCGCCGCCCTTGATCAGGTCGACCACGATCACCGTGCGCATGGCCGCCTCGACCGCGGTCCCGCACACCTCCCCCTCGCCCTGTCGGGCGTGGCCGTCACCGATCGAGAGCATGCCGCCCGCGACGTTGACGCCGAAGTACGCGGTGGTACCGGCGCGCATCTCGGGCGTGTCCATGTTGCCGCCGTGCGCCCCCGGGGTGATCGACATCAGCGTCTCGCCGCCCGCCGGCGCGACCCCGACGGTGCCGTGCATCGGGTCCAGCGGCAGTTCCACCGTGAAGTCGCTCTTCCGGGCCCGGAAGCGGCAGACGCCGGCCGCGACGTCCAGGTCGTACACCCACACCCTTTCCTCCAGCGGGGCGTGCAGCATCGCCGTGGTCGGCGTCGCGGTCAGCGCGCCGAAGTGCGGGAAGGTGCCGGAAATGCCCCAGTCGCGGGCGGGCGTGATGTCCACGAAGTGCACCGCGAGGGTGTCGCCGGGTTCGGCGCCCTCGACCGCGATCGGTCCGGTGACCGGATTGAGGTAGGGGAAGGTGCACACCGCGCTGGGCAGGTCGTCGATGCCCCTGACGCTCCCGCCGAAGCAGTCCTCGGTGGACAACTCGACGATGGTGCCGGGCCGGACCGTCACGAGCGGCCGGCGCCCGCCGAAGGTGTAGGCGTACTGGTGGTAGGTCGGCCTCAGGGAGACGACTTCGAGCAGGGTCATACCGGTTCCTCGACGTGGTCGATGGCGGAGATTTTGGGCCGGCGGCCCGCCAGGACCAGGCCGGCGAGGAGGGCGACGCCGATCGCGAACCAGATCGTGCCCAGTCGTTTCGCGTCGCCGTCGGCGTTGTAGACGACGTAGGCCAGGATCGCGAAGCCGAGCGAGGGTGCGATCAGGTGTCGCCAGTAGTCCCGGCTCCTGTGCCGGACGAGATAGTGCACGACCACCGACACGTGCAGCACCAGGAAGGTGGTGAGTGCGCCGATGTTGACCAGGCTGCTCAGCGTGGTGATGCCGTCGTCGCGGGTGCTGGTGTACAGGCCCAGGGCGAGCGAGACCGCCGCGGTGAGCAGCGTGGCGTTGACCGGGACCCGGTGCTTGGGGTGCACCTTGGCCAGGAAGGACGGCAGTTGCCGGTCTCGGGCCATCGCGTACAGCAGGCGCGAGGTCGCGGCCTGGGCCACCAGCGAGTTGGCGAAGCCCCACGCGATCGCGGTGGCCACGGCGGTGAGCTTGGCCAGCCAGCCGCCCGCCGCGACCCGGGCCGCGTCGTAGAACGCGGTGCCGTCCGGGTCGCCGTTGTCGATCAGCGCCTTGGGGTCGGACACCAGCAGCGAGGCCACCCACGTCTGCACGATGAACAGCGTCCCGGCCAGGAGCAGCGCGGCGACCATCGACCTGCCGATGGCCTTGGCCGAGTCCTTGTTCTCCTCGGACAGCATGGAGATGCCGTCGAAGCCGAGGAAGCTCAGCGCCGCGATCGAGACGGCGCCGAAGACCAGGCTCCAGGAGAAGGTGTCGCTGTTGTAGATCGGGGTGAAGTCGAAGCCGCGGCCCTTGCCGTCGATCAGCGCGACCACGCCGATCACGATGAACACGATCAGGATGATCAGTTCGCCGATCAGCATGATCTTGTTGACCTTGGCGGTCATCTCCACGCCGAGGTAGTTGACCGCCGTGTTCAGCAGCACGAACCCGACCACCCACATCCACACCGGGATCGAGGTGACGAGCGAGTTCATCGCGACGGCGGCGATCAGGTAGAGCAGGCCGGGGACCAGGATGTAGTCGAGCAGGATCATCCAGCCGGCCAGGAAGCCCACCGGGGCGGCGATGCCGCGGCCGGCGTAGGAGTACACCGATCCGGCCATCGGGAACGCCTGGGACATCTGGGCGTAGGACAGCGCGGTGAACATCATCGCGACCATGCCGATGACGTAGGCGAGCGCCACCATGCCGCCCGAGCCCTGGAACACGCCGCCGAAGATGCCGAACGGCGCGATCGGGACCATGAAGACCAGGCCGTAGACGAGCAGGTCACGAAAGCTCAGGGAGCGGCGGAGTTCTTGCTTGTAGCCGTACTTCTCGATCGACGCGGGGCTGCCGGTCGAGCCCGGGCCGTCGGTCGGGCCGGGACTGTCGGTGGAGCCGGGTCCAGCGGTCGACCCGGGTCTTCCGGTGATTTCGGGCGCGGGGACTTCGCTCATGTTGGTCTCTCCTCGGGACGACCCCGAGGGGTCTCGAAGAGACCTTAGAACCAGTTATTTCCAAATGGAAGTACTTTCTCGTCGCGGCAGCACGGCGAAATCCAGCCCCTCCGCCCGAGCCAGGTACACCTGCCGGCGCGGTGGCCCCAGCGGCGAGCGGGCCCAGGCCCCGGGCGCGGCCTCCGGGTCCCCGTCCAACAGGCGATGTACCTCCGCCGCCAACCCGCTCGGCGCGAGCGCGCCGCGCGCGGCCAACGCCGCGACCAGGTGCAGCCCGTCGTACAGGCCCTCGGCGTAGGCATCCAGCACCGGCGCCTGCGGCCCGAACAACGACCGGTGCCGCTCGGCCAGGCCCAGCCGGCGATCGTCGGTCTGCGACGCGAACGACTGCATCACCGCGTACATCGCGCCGGTGTCGTCCCCGCCGTACGCCAACAGTCCGTTCTCCTCCAGCGAGCCGGACAGTCGCACCAGGATGCGATCCAGCCCGGCATGCCGCAGCGCCCGGTTGAAGTCGACCAGGTCGCGGCCGATCAGGCTGAGCAGCAGCGCATCGGCCCGGGTGGCCCGCAGCCCGGCGAACAACTCGTCCAGCCCCGCCCGCACCGCACCGAAGCCCACCCGCCGCTCGTACACCACACTGCTGCGCGCGTCCGCGATCAACCGCGTGGCGGCGGCGTGGATGGCCTGCGGCCAGATGTAGTCGTTGCCGATCAGCGCCCACCGGCGCAGCCGATGGTGCTCGGTGAGCCACCCGATCGACTCGCGCAACTGACGCATCGGGTCGACCCCCGTGCACACCACCCCGGGCAGTCGGCCGCCGCCCTCGTGCGGCGGGGTGAAGATGTACGGGGTCCGCCCGCTCACCACCGACTCGATCGCCCGATGCACATCGCTGGTGTGGAAGCCGACCAACACGTCCACCGCTCCGGCGTCGCCGAGCAGTTCGACCTGCGCCGCGACCTGGTCGGGCGGCCCGCCGGCGTCCACCAGGACCAGTTCCAGCGGGCGGTCGCGCACCCCGCAGGCCGTGTTGATCTCGTGCGCCGCGAGCAGCGCCGCATCCACCGCGGAGGGCCCGATGATGCCCAGCGCACCGGACTGGGGCACCACGAGCCCCACTCGAAGCACGTGCGGGTTCCGGTCGGAATGCAGTGCGTCGAGCGGCTCGATCAAGACTGTCTCGACGCTCATCAGGCGAGTAAGTATGCTCCCGAGAACGGTCTGGTGAAGGGGTGATGGGCATGTCCGCCGGCGAACTCGCGGAGCGGGCCGTCGGGCAGCCGCTCCTGGTCGAGATGCTCACCCTCGCGCAGCGCCGCCTCACCCGCACGCTGACCCACACGTTGGCCGAGGAGAACTGCACCTTCGACCAGTGGCTCGTGCTGCGCGCCCTGGGCGACGGCGAGGGCCGGTCGATGGGCGATCTGGCCCAGAGCCTGCTGATTCCGCATGCCAGCCTGACCCGGCTCGTGGACGCGCTGGTGGACAACGGCTGGATCTACCGACGCCAGTCCGGCACGGACCGCCGCCGGATCACGGCGCATCTGTCCCGGCGCGGCCACGATCGCCTCACCCGGCTGAACGCGCTGGCCGAGGCGCACGAGTCGGCCGTGCGGGCCGCGTGCGCGAGCGAGGATCCGGCCGCCATCCTGGCCTACCTGGCCGGGCCGGACGCGGCCTGACCGGGCCGGGGCACGCACGCACCGCGCAACGCCCCGGCGCCCGCCCGCACCGGGGCCGCGACCCGACCCCCGCCCGGGCGGCCGACCCCGCCGGACCGGCCCGGCCGCGCCCCGGCCCGTCAGGGCGCCGCCAGGAATCGCGCGGTCACCCCCGCGCCCTTCGCCGCCACGTCCGCCGGCACCCCGCTCGCCACGATCCGGCCGCCGTTCGCCCCGCCGCCGGGACCCATGTCGATCATCCAGTCCGCGCCGGCGATTACGTCCAGGTCGTGTTCGACCACCACCACCGTGCTGCCCGCGGCGACCAGTCCGTGCAACTGGCGCATCAACAACTCGACATCCGCCGGGTGCAGCCCGGCCGTCGGCTCGTCCAACAGGTACAGCGTGTGCCCGCGCCGGGCCCGTTGCAGTTCGCTCGCCAACTTGATCCGCTGCGCCTCGCCGCCGGAGAGCTCGGTCGCCGGTTGGCCCAGCCGCAGATAGCCCAGGCCCACCTCGCGCAGCGTGGTCAGGCTGCGCGCGGCGGCGGGCACCTCGGCGAGGAAGTCGGCGGCGGCGTCCACGGTCAGCCCGAGCACGTCCGCCACACTCAGTCCGCGGTAGGCGACCTCCAGCGTCCGCGGGTTGTAGCGCGCACCGTGGCAGGTCGGACACGGCGCATACGTCCCCGGCAGGAACAGCAGCTCGACCGCGACGAAGCCCTCGCCCGAACACGTCTCGCACCGGCCGCCGTCCACGTTGAAGGAGAACCGGCTCGCGGTCCACCCGCGCTCGCGCGCCGCGTCGGTGTCGGCGAACAGTTTGCGGACCGTGTCGAACAGGCCGGTGTAGGTGGCCAGGTTCGAGCGCGGCGTGCGCCCGATCGGCTTCTGGTCCACCCGCACCATGCGGTCGATCACCTCCAGGCCCTCGACCGCGCGAATCTCCCCGGACTCCTGCCGCCCTTCCTCGTCCTCCTGCGCCCCGCTGCCCAGGTGCTCCGCCGTCACGTCCGCCAACACCCCGCCGATCAGACTGGACTTGCCCGCCCCGGAGACGCCGGTGACCACCGTGAACACGCCCAGCGGCAGGCGCACGTCCAGGTCGCGCAGGTTGTGCAGGCTCACCCCGGTCAGCGTCAGCCACCCGCTCGGCGACCGCGGTTCCCGCGCCGGCCGCGGATCGGTCGGGAACAGGAATCGGCGGGTCGCCGAGTCGGCCACCTCACGCAGCCCGTCCGGCGGGCCGCTGTACAGGATCCGGCCGCCGCCCTCCCCCGCGCCGGGACCCACGTCCACCAGCCAGCCCGCCCGGCGCGCCACCGCCATCCGGTGCTCCACCACGAACAGCGAATTGCCCGCCGCGCGCAGCCGGTCGAGCACCACGAGCAGCGCCTCGGTGTCCGCCGAGTGCAGCCCGGCGGACGGCTCGTCCAGCACGTACACCACCCCGAACAGCCCCGACCGCAACTGGGTGGCCAGCCGCAACCGCTGCAGTTCGCCCGACGACAACGTCGGCGTCTCCCGGTCCATGCTCAAGTAGCCCAGGCCCAACTCGACCAGCACCGCGATCCGCGCCACCAGGTCGGCGCAGATCGTCGCGGCCGGCTCGCCGTCGGCCCCGGCCCCGGCCAGTACCTTCGCCGCCTCCGCCAGCGGCAGGGCGACCAGCGCGGCGATGTCGTATCCCGCGAAGGTCACCGCCAGCGATGCGGGCCGCAGCCGCCGACCGTGGCACACCGGGCACGGTCCGCTGTCCAGGAAGCGCTCGACCCGTTTGCGCTGTGTCGCGCTCTTCGAACTCGCGAACGTCTTCAGCACGATCCGCCGCGCGCTGCTGTACGTGCCCTGGTAGTCGCGCTGGATCCGGCTCGCGTCGCGCACCGGGTGCACGGTGACCACCGGCTGATCGTCGGTGAACAGGATCCACTCCCGCTCCGCCCTGGGCAGCTCGCGCCACGGCCGGTCCACGTCGTAGCCGAGCGTGGCCAGGATGTCCCGCAGGTTCTTCCCGTACCAGGCACCGGGCCACGCGGCGATCGCCCCGTCCCGGATCGATTTGCCCGGATCCGGAACCAGCGACTCCTCGCTCACCTCGTGCACCAGGCCCAAGCCGTGACAGTTCGGGCAGGCCCCGGCCGCGGTGTTCGGCGAGAACGCGTCCGAATCCACCCGCTCCGCGCCGGGCGGGTAGTCGCCGGCCCGGGAGAAGAGCATCCGCAGCGAATTGGACAGTGTCGTCAGGGTGCCCACCGTCGAGCGCGAGGTCGGCGCGGACCGCTGCTGACGCAGCGCGATGGCCGGCGGCAACCCGCTGATCTCGTCCACGTGCGGCGCGCCGACCTGCTGGATCAACCGCCGGGCATAGGGCGCGATCGACTCGAAGTAGCGCCGCTGCGCCTCCGCGTACACCGTGCCGAACGCCAGCGAGGACTTGCCCGATCCGGACACCCCCGTGAACACCACGAACGTGTCGCGCGGAATGTCCACGTCCACGTCCCGCAGGTTGTGCTCCCGCGCACCGCGCACCCGCACATACGGATCGTGCTCGGTCATCACATCGCTCCTCGCACACCGCTCCTCGAACCACCGGCCGAAGGTTGTCCTATGCCCGCCGAAGAGTGATCCACAACCGCGGCCGGCACCACGACGGGCGACGAACGCACTGGTGATCGTCGGGATCCGCGGCTAACGTCGGCGCGCGCCGGGTGGTCCGGGGCGGCTGGGCTGTGGCAAGGGGGCGGCGATGGGGCTGGAGGCGGTCGATCCGCGGACGCCGGTGTTGGTCGGGGCCGGGGTGGCGCGGCAGCGCCTGACCGAGGCCGGGGCCGGAGTCGGCGAGTTGGAGCTGATGGCGCAGGCGGTCGAGGAGGCCGCCGCGGGGTCGGGCGCGCTGTTGCGGGCGGTAGGGCACGTGCTCGTACCGCGCGGGACCTGGCGGCACGGCGATCCCGGGCGCTGGTTGGCGGACCGGTTCAAGATCGTGGACGCGCACAGCACGCTGGCCGAACTGGGGGTCCTGCAACAGTCGTTGATCACCCGGGCCTGCGCCGAGATCGCCGCCGGGCGGGCCGAGGCGGTGCTCGTCGTGGGCGGCGAGGCGGCACATCGGCGACTGCGCGCGCGGATCGCCGGGCTCGAACTCGCGGATCCGGTCGCGGAGGGGGTCCCGGACACGGTGTGGGCGCCCGGCGCGGACATCCTGGCCCGGGTCGAGATCGATCGGCATCTGGCCGTGCCCGCGCGGCAGTACGCGGTGATGGAGTCGGCGATCGGCGCCGCGCGGGGCCGGCCGCCGGCGGACGATGCCCGGGAGATCGCCGCGCTGTGGGCGGATTTCTCGACGGTCGCCGCCGACGCCGGGCACTCGATCCGGGGCCGCGCGGTGTCCGCGGACGAGCTGCTGGCACCCGACGGGCGCAACGCGTGGCTGGCGAGCCCGTACTCGAAGTGGCACTGCTCGCAGATGAACGTCGACCAGGCCGCCGCGTTGCTGCTGTGCTCGACCGAGGCCGCGCGCCGGTTCGGGGAGGCCCGCGACCGGTGGGTGTTCCCGACGGCGGCGGCCGAGGCGAACACGATGGTGCCGCTGGTGGCCCGGCCCGATCCGGGCCGCTCCCCGGGGTTCGCCGCGGTCGGCGCGGCACTGGGCGCCGGGCTGTCCGACACGACGCACCTGGACCTGTACAGCTGCTTTCCGGCGGCGGTCCGGATCCAGCGGCACGAGCTGGGCCTGAGCGGGCGCCCCGGCCGGGAGCTGACCGCGACGGGCGGGATGGCGTTCGCCGGCGGACCGCTGAACAACTACGCGTTGCAGGCGACGGTCGAGGTGGCCCGACGGGTGCGCGCGGGCGGCGACGGGCTGGTGACGAGCGTGTCCGGGATGGTCACCAAGCAGGCCGGCGCGTTGTGGTCGGATCGTCCGCCCGCCGACGGTTTCCGCGCGATCGAGGTACGCGCGGAGTTGCCGAGCCGCCCGGTGGACCCGGACTACACGGGGCCGGCCGAGGTGGTGGGCTGCACGGTGGCGTTCGAGCAGGGCGAACCGGCGATCGCGATCGCGGTCGTGGAGGGCACCGGAGGCGTACGGTCGGTGGCGACCTCGACGCACCCGGACGTACTGGCGTCCATGCGCACCGACACCTGGGTCGGCCGATCGGTACACGTGGCCGGCGACGCCCTCTCGGCATGATCGGCCGGGCCGCGGGCTACAGCGGCCTCAGGTCGTCGTCGTCCTCCTCGATCGGGGCGGGCACCGGCTTGGGGCCGAACAACCGGCGCAGCACCGGTTCGGCGTAGCGCGCAGTGAAGGGACCGGCGACCACGAGGATGAGCACGTAGGCGGCGGCGAACGGCCCCATCCGGGGTTCGACGCCCGATGTGGCGGCCAGGCCGGCGATCACGATGGAGAACTCGCCGCGTGCGACGAGTGCGCCGCCGGCCCGGTAGCGGCCGGGTTTGGCGATGCCGGCCCGGGCGGCGGCCCAGTAGCCGGTGGCGATCTTGGTCAGCGCGGTGACCAGGGCCAGCGCCGCGGCGGGCAGCAGCACGCCCGGCAGCGCGCCCGGGTCGGTGGACAGGCCGAAGAACACGAAGAAGACCGCGGCGAACAGGTCGCGCAGCGGCGCCAGCAGGGTCTGCGCGTGTTCGGCCACGTCGCCGGAGATCGCGATGCCGACCAGGAAGGCGCCGACGGCCGCGGAGACCTGGAGCTTGTCCGCGACGCCGGCGACGAGCAGCGTCAGGCCGAGCACGCCGAGGAGCAGGAACTCCGGCTCCTCGCTGGAGAGTGCCTTGGAGATCCGGCCGCCGTGCCGAAGCGCGAGGAAGAGCACGATGCTGATCGTGCCCAGCGCGATGGCCACGGTGAGCGAGCCGCCGAGCAACCCGACGCCGGCCAACAGCGCGGTGAGAATGGGCAGGTAGAGCGCCATCGCGAGGTCTTCGATGACCAGGACGGACAGCACGACCGGGGTCTCCCGGTTGCCCAGGTGGCCCAGGTCGCCGAGCACCTTCGCGATCACCCCGGACGACGAGATCCAGGTGACGCCGGCCAGGGCGAGCGCGGCGGTGGGCCCCCAGCCGAGCAGCAGGCCGGCCAGGAAGCCGGGGACCGCGTTGAGCAGCGCGTCGATCGCCCCGGCGGGTGCGGCGGCGCGCAGGTTGGTGACCAGTTCGCCGGCCGTGTACTCCAGGCCGAGCAGCAGCAGGAGCAGGACCACGCCGATCTCGGCGCCGATCTCGATGAAGTCGTCGCTCTGCGAGAGGTCGAGCACGCCGCCGTGCCCGAAGGCGAGGCCGCCGAGGAGGTAGAAGGGGATGGGTGACATCCCCATTCGGGTGGCGACCCGACCGAGGATGGACAGGCCCAGGATGATGGCGCCGAGTTCGATGAGCAGTGTTGCCGGGTGCATGGTGGGGCTGTACTCGCGGTGTTCGCAGGGGCAGGACGGTCTGCGGCTCGAACGCGGGTGAGGGGGTCCGCGAGCGGGCGGGGTCAGTCCTCGGCGAGCAGTTCGGCGAGCGCCACGGCCTCGGCGCGGGTCAGTCGCACGCCGGGCCCGCAGGCATCCGGGTCGTCGACGTTGTAGAAGGCGATCCGACGCACCCCGTCCCGGCCGGCGACCACGGAGATGGCGCGGCCGGCGACGGTGGAGAGCGTGTACTGCGTACCGATGCCCGGGAGGGGGGTTTCGCTGATCGGGACCTGGCCGCCCATGGGTTTCTCCTGTTCGAACGAGGGCCTTCAGATTAGGTGCAACCAGGGGGTGGTCGGCCTTCTTCCTGGCGTATCGATGCGGCTTCCACCCGGATTTGCCCGATTGATCGAAGGCGTCATGGGTGGATTTCGTCGAATGATCAGGCCGCCGGACGACGCGGCGAACGCGCGTGCACAGGTGCTCGCAGATGCCTGCGACGGCATGATCGGCGTGGCCGGAGGTGGGGCGGCGTCGGTGCGGGTATCCGCAAGGTGACGTCGCCGCCGCGACGTGTCCGGGCACGCCCGGAACCGCCCTCGTCCAGGAGGTCGCCGTGACCGACCCATGGCCGGACCCACTGCCCCCGGCCCCACCGATGCCCACGCCACACCCGCTGCCGGAACCCGGCCCCGAACCACTGCCCCCCGACCCGGGCTCGCCCCCTGTCCCGGACGAGCCGCATCCGACGCCGGATCCGGGACCCCTGCGCTGAGCGGACCGGGAGGGGCCTCGCGCCGAGCTCGCGACGGGCGTCGGGGGTGCACGTCGGGTGCGCGCACGCCGGCTACCGAACGAGACGGCCGGGCCGGCACGCTGGAGGCATGGACGAGCAGACCGAGGACCCCCGTCGACCCCGACACACGATCGGAATCGGCGGGCCCGAGCACGCCACCCCGGCCGAGTTGCGCGCCGAACTGCCCGACGACCTGCGCATGGAATTCGAGGACGAGTACCAGGCCGCACTCACCGCGGCCAACGCCAATGGCGATCTCCGGCCCCTCGCCGACATGCTGCCCCCGTGGCAGGGCGAACTCGCACGCCGCCGCTCCCCAAACCGGCCCGAGATGGAAGAGACCATCCGCCGGTTGAACGCCGGCCTCCCCGTCGACACCGCGCCCGCCGACCGCACGAAGATCCTGTAAATCCCAGCGGCCCAACGAAAACAGAAGTCACCTGCCCTGGCCCAATGCCTCGCGAGTCCTCGCAGGTTCGCACGGATGCCCGCAGGACCTCGCGACATCTCGCGGTCTCTCCCGGGCTTTCTCTGCGCGAGCAGGCCGAGCTGTTCGACCCTGACGGCCGCACATCGCACGCCCTGGTGCGGTACGTGCATCGAGACGGGCCGACGGAGCGCTCCGTCGTGATGAGCGCGGAGGCCCGAACGGCGGCGGCCGGAGAGGCGGGGCTGCTCGGGGTTGCCATCGGGTCGCTCCTGTTCGTGGTCCGGGTGGTCTGGTACGCGCGGGATGGACAGGCCGCGGTGGTCGAGGAGTTGCTGTTGCCGGCGGATCGGTGGCGGGTGCGGCTCGGGTAGGTCACACCGGCCGTGTCGGCGGCCCGTCCTGGTACATCTCGTCGGCGGGCGCGGTGACCGTTTCCTGCGTCCGGACGCCGTGCTCGTACTCGACCATCCACCGGGTGCCGTCGTGCCATACCCGGGTGATGGTGCCGAGGTGGTGGTTGCGGGGGCCGAGCTTGCGCCACAGGGTGTCGCCGACGGACCACGGGGGTGAGCTGGACATGACGTCTCCATCGCGGGTGTGAGTGGTGGTGCCCCGCCCGGCCGGCGCCAGAGCGCGATCTCCCGGCCGGGCGGAGACGGTGGGACCCGGCGGCGATACCAGCGCCACCGGTCCGGTCGCCCGTCGAACGGAAGGGCGGGCGACGAGGAGGCCGGCCCGGCGGCGCGGTGGGATGCGCGGGCCGGGCCGGAGGCCGCGAGCGGTGCCCAGCCGCAGCGGCGGGAGGGCGGCTCGTCAGCCGCCCGAGACGGCAGGCCGGTCGGTCGTGGCCGGGACCGGGTACAGCATGTGGCGGCGGATCTCGTGTTGCAGGGCCACCAGTTCGTCGTCCGTCAGGTCCACCGGCGTCCGATCGGGCAGCGTGACGCGGTTCGGGCGGTTCGGCTTGCCGGACGGGTCGACGTGGATGGATTCGCTCAAGGTGTCTCAGCTCCCATGGCCAGGACGAGATCATGTGGATCCGTCAGGATCGGCAGGCCCCCTTCGTCGAGTGGCGGAGTGACCAGCCACACCGCCGACAGGGAGGAGCCCGGGGATTGCGCCGGGAGCCGGATCAGACAGCCCGGGCCCATGCACCGGGACGAGACGTCGGCCGATACGCCGAACTGGTCCACGAGTTCATCCCAGCAGTCGCTGACGCCCAGGGGCACGAGGAACTGTGCCGAAGTGCGATACCCGGAGACGGGGCCTATCCGTGTGCCGGCGGAGGTCAGGCGCTCGACGACACGTTCCGCAAGCTGCCGGGCGACGACCACCACATCGAAGAGAACGCCGGTCTCGACGCACCGGAGTCCGTCGTCGCCCGCGCTCCCAGGCTCGCCCAGGGCTGTGATCGATGATACCCAGCGGGTCCACGCGGCCGGCTCGGCGTGCGCAATCTCTGCCATACGTCGAGATTGACCCACGGCAAGGGGATCAACTTTCACACCTTGTGAAAGCCCTACATGCCCACCCATGACGCGAACGCCGTCAGGCTTCCAGGGACCGTTCGCCTGTGACGGACCAGCGCCTCCACGGTCTCCCTGACCGACGGGTGGTAGCGCGCCTGCTGGGGAGCCGCGGCGCGGGCCTTGTTCAGGCACTCCAGCGCCTTGTCGTGCCGACCCTTCCACAGGTAGGCGCGGCTCATGTCGATCCAGTGGTGACCCTCCCGCGATCGAGGCCAGTCCGGGGGAAACGTCAGGGGATCCCCCTCCGCGATCGCATCGTCCGGGCGCTCCAGGTCCACCGCTGTCGAGACGGCGTGCACCACGACGTTGGTGGGCCCCCACGACAGGCCGTAATGAGGCAACTCGCCGGTCCGCTGCGCAAGCTCGCGGGCGGCGTGAATGCGCTCGCTCGCACCCTGCGAGTCGTGGCGGCGAGCGGCGAGCACAGCAGCCTGGAGATGCAGCGCACCCGTCAGCGCCGCCGAGCGTCCGTCGTCGAGACCCGACTCCTGCAACTGTGCCTGTGTCACCTCCACGAGACGCAGACCGACGTCGTGGCGGCCGGTCGTGAACGTGGATTGCACCCTCAGGAACGAGCGCAGCGCGGACAGGTACGGGTCGTCCGACAGGGGCGCACACCAGGCCATGCGCTCCAGGGCGACCGTGCCGAGATCGATGAGCCCCAACTTGTACGCCAGGGTGTGCACGCAGCGATACACGTCACCCATCAGCGAATACAGGTGAGCCCGGTCCTCCGGGGTGGCCGACTCTTGTGCGGCCTGCACGAGTTCGTCGATGAGCGCCGGCAGCGTCTGGGCCATGGACCCGTATTGCGCGTTCCGCCGATGCACCATGGCACGCCGCACATCCACCTCAAGGTCCGCAATGGACCGCGGCCGCACCTCCCACTCCAGCGCCAGATCCCAATTGTCGAGGGCCGCCCGGATCGGCTGAATCAATTCCTCGATCCGATCACGCCGGAGTTCGGCGAGATACGGCTGCCCGGTGAGGTCGAACGACGTCACGCTCAAAGCCCTGGCACAAGCCGCTATCAGGGCGGGCGTGGCAGGTCGATGCCCGGATTCCACCTTGGTGAGCAGGCTGTACGACACACACGCCTGCCGGGCCAAGCCCCGCTGGGTGAAACCACGCAACTTGCGGTAGGCCGCGATCCGGGCCCCCGTCGACTCGTGCTTGAGCACCGGCATGCCGAACTCCATTCCTGATGCTGAACAAAGCGTAGGCGCTCGTAGGCTCCCCGCATGACGAATCGTGTGCTGTACGTCGTGGCCGGGGCCGCTCCTCCCGTGCGTGACCTCGTGACCCTGATCCGCGTCCTGCGCCGAGGCGGCTGGGACACATGCGTCACGCTCACCCCGACCGCCGCAGCGTGGCTCGACACCGGCCTCGACGATCTGACCGCCGCCGCGGGGCGTTCGGTGCGCACATGCGATCGCCGGCCGGACGACCCACGGCCGCACCCCGCCCCGGATGCGCTGCTCGCCTGCCCGCTGACGTTCAACACCCTGAACAAGTGGGCCCTCGGCATCTCCGACAACGTGGCCCTCGGCACCCTGAACGAGGCACTGGGCTCAGGTATCCCGATCGTCGCCGTGCCGTGGTTCAAGGGCGCCCTCGCCGCGCATCCGGCATCTGCCCGGAGCCGGGAATCACTCCGAGAGAGCGGCGTCGATCTGATCCTCGACGGGAACGGTGCACCCCTCAGTGGTTACGACACACTCGACTGGTCAACGGTAGCCGGCCGCCTGCCCGTCGTCGCGTAGGGCGCACACCGGGTCGCGTACTCCGCCCGGGTGCGCCGGCTACCGATCACGGCCGGCGTGGTGTCACGCTTGCCTCCCACTACCCACTTGGGAGGCACCATGGCGGCGACGTTCACGACCCACATCGGCGGCGAGATGGTCGAGCTGCCCGCATCCATCAACGGGATCAGGGCAGCCCTCCCCGAGGAGTGGCGCGAGAAGTTCGACGAAGAGGTCGGCGACGCCCACGCCCGTGACCTCCTGCTCATCCTCAACCGCTGGGCCCTCCGCCCCACTCCGGCCTGGGACGAGGACATCGCCGCCGTCGAAGCCCTCCGCGAGGAAGAGCGCCAGGTGCTGGCCGAGCGCGCCCGGGACGAGGAGGAGACGCGGTGAGCTACTCCGTGCAGTGGAGCCCCGACTGCGACAAGGTCCGCTCCCAGCTCAGCTCAGGCCGGCGCAGGTCCCTCGACGCCGGGGTGGCGTCGATCGCCCGCGACCCCTACGGCCCCGGCACCGCGGCGATGCGGGACCGGGACCACAGGCAGGCCTCCGCCGGCGAGTTCATCGTTGTGTACCAGGTGTCGGCCGGGCTGATGTTCATCACGGTCGTCCGCATCGTGTGACCGCCCACGTGCCCGCTTGTCGGGCCGGGCTCGTACAGCACGACACCCCCACGCCCGAGCAGGCCCAAGCCCGCTGGGACGCGGCCGACGCCGCCGTCAGGGCACACGCCGCGAGCGGCCGGCGGAACGACTAGCCCGAGGGCGAGGCCGAGCGGGCGCGTGGGACGCCGCCCACGAGCAGTGGCGCGGCGAGTGGGACCGCCTCCGGACCGAGGCGCGGGCGGCCGCCGTCGTGCTGTACCGGGCTCGGCAGGTCGCCGATCATGCAATTGATCTCGGAAAGCAAAGCAATGCCCGTCCGCAATCAGCGATCGGGCGTTGCTCTTTGGCGGCCGATGCGACTCTGACCTGCGTACTTGTCAGCGAATCGGCACTCCGGACAACGTGCGTGCGATGACCAGGCGCTGGATTTCGCTCGTGCCCTCGAAGATCGTGTAGATCGCGCTGTCCCGGTGCATGCGCTCGACCGGGTATTCACGGGTGTACCCGTTGCCGCCGAGGATCTGCATCGCGGCGGAGGTCACCCACTTGGCGGTCTCGCCGGCGTACAGCTTGGACATCGAGCCCTCGGCCGCGGTGAACGGCTGGTTCGTCGCCGCCATCCACGAGGCGCGCCAGGTGAGCAGCCGGGCCGCGTCGATCCGGGTGCGCATGTCGGCGATGGTGAACGCGACGCCCTGGTTGTCGATGATCGGCCGGCCGAACTGCTCGCGGACCTGCGCGTATTCCAGGGCCACCTCGTAGGCGGCGCGCGCGATGCCCACCGCCTGCGCGGCGACCGCCGGGCGGGACGACTCGAACGTGGCCATCGCCGCGTTCGAGCGCGCGGACGTGCCGGACCTGGCCCGCGCGATCCGCTCGTCCAGCTTGTCCTTGCCGCCCAACAGGCAGTCGCCGGGGACGCGGACGTTGTCCAGGACCACCTCGGCGGTGTGCGACGCGCGGATCCCGTGCTTCTTGAACTTCTGCCCCTGGGAGAGCCCGGGCGTGTTCGGCGGGATCACGAAGCTGGCCTGGCCGCGCGAGCCGAGGGTCGGATCGGTGGTGGCGACCACGACGTGCACGTGCGCGATACCGCCGTTCGTGGCCCAGGTCTTGACCCCGTTGAGGATCCAGTCGCCGGTCGCCTCGTCGTACGTGGCGCGGGTGCGCATCGAGGAGACGTCGGAGCCGGCGTCCGGCTCGGAGGAGCAGAACGCGGCGACCCGGATGTCGTCGGCGGTGCCGAACAGTTCCGGCGCCCACGTCATGATCTGCTCCTGCGTGCCGTTGGCCACCAGGCCGGCCGCGGCGAGCGCGGTGCCGGTCAGCGCCAGGCCCAACCCGGCGTCGCCCCAGAAGAGTTCCTCCATGATCAGCGGCATGCTCAGACCGGTGGGGTCGAAGGCCTGGGTGGTGAAGAAGTCGAGGGAGTACAGTCCGACCTTGGCGGCTTCCTGGATGATCGGCCAGGGGGTTTCCTCCCGCTCGTCCCATTCGGCCGCGGCCGGGCGCATGGTGTCGGCGGCGAAGGCGTGCACCCAGTCGCGGATGGTGGTCTGGTCCTCGTCGAGGGCGAGATTGAAGGCGGTCATGGGTGGTGGGCCCCCGGACGTCGTCGAAATTGTTACCGGCTGGTAGCTTGAGTGTGTCGTCAGCGCCTGGGGGCGTCAAGAGGCCCGGGGATACGGGCCGATCGGGCTGTGCACCGGCACCGCACGGCGAAGCCGGCGGCTCTCGCGACGGCTGCGGACGAACCGTCAGATGCCGGGTCGGTAGCGGATCGGATGCTCGTCCGGAACCTGCACCACGCAGATCCGCACACCGTCCGGATCGGCGATCCACATCTCGTCCAACCCCCACGCCTCACGACGCGGCTCGCGCACCACGGTGGCGCCCTTGCCCAGGAGTTCCTTGTGGGTGGCGACCAAGTCCCGTACCTGGAGCCACAACCGCAGATCCGCGCACCCGGGCCCGGCCTCCGTCGCGGTGCCCGAGACCTCCAGGAAACCACCGCCGAGGAAGAACACCGTCCCCCGATGGATCCCGGTCCCGAACTCGCGGGCGATCGCGAGCCCGAGCACGTCCCGGTAGAAGGCCAGCGAACGATCGAGGTCGATGGGGCGCAACAGAATGCGACCGGAGAGTACGTCCATGACCGGAAGCTTCGCCCCGATCCACGGATTTCGAACCCTCCCGAGACGGTACATCCCACCCATTGGGGGTGGGGGCGGGGGATGGGGAGGCGGAGGCGCCGGATCGGTCGGGCTCCGGCGCGGGAGCGGGGCGTGGCGGTGGGCGGGGCGGTCGGGCGCGGTGCGGGGGCCGGTGCGGGGGCCGGTGCGGCGGCCGGTGCGGCGGCCGATGCGGCGGCCGGTGCGGGGGCGCGGCGGCAGGTGTGGTGGTCGGCGGCGCGACGGTCCGGGCGCGATGTCGCGGGGCATGGCCGGGGTGCGTGCGAATCCCGCCCACCTCACCCGCCTCCGACGATCGCCTCCACACCCCGCCCCGCCCGCCCGGGCTCCGCTCGTCCTCGGTGCCGGGTCGAAAAGGATCCGGAAGGTGGTCGTGCGGCCGGCAGGCTGGGGCCTCGACGAAGGGTGGTGCCACATGGTGGGGAACGCGGAGCGGGTGCGCGGGAGCATGTTCGGGCTGGCGTACGGGGACGCGTTGGGCGCGCCGACGGAGTTCCTGTCCTACGCGCAGATCGTGCGCCGGTACGAACTGCCCGGGCCGATGGACCTCGAAGGCACGCCGGCCCTGGTCACCGACGACACCCAGATGGGTCTGGCGGTGGCCCACGCTCTGATCGACGCGCGCGCGAACGCGCGGGTGTTGACCGCGGAGCGGTTCGCGCCGCTGGTGATCGAGCGGTTCCTGACCTGGTGGGACTCCCCGGACAACACCCGCGCGCCGGGGCACACATGCATGTCCGCGTGCGCGGAGCTGGCCGCCGGTCGAACCTGGCTCGACGCGACCCGGCGCGGCTCCAAGGGCTGCGGCGCGAACATGCGGGTCACCGCGCTGGGCCTGGTCGACGGCCTCGACGAGGCCGCCCGGTGCGGCGCCGCGCAACTCCAGGCCGCGGTCACCCACGGTCATCCGACCGCGCTGGCCGCGTCGGATCTGACCGCGACCGCCGTGCACGGCCTGCGGTCGGGTGTGCCGGTCGCCGAACTGCCCGCGTACCTGCGTGCGCACGCCGAGGCGCAGCGCAAGGTCTACCGCGCCGACTGGCTCGGCGAGGACCTGTGGCGCGGCCCGTTCGCGGACACGCCGGAGGGCTTCATCGCACGCGGCTGGGACGAATGCCTGGGCGTCCTGGACCGGTTGGACCGCGCCCTGCTGGAGCGGGACCGACGCTCGGATCCGTGCCAGGTCACCGGCGCCGGCTGGATCGCGGAGGAGGCGTTGGCCACGGCCGTGCTCTGCGTCGCGCTGTATCCGGACGACCCGAGGTCGGCGCTCGCCCGCGCGGCGGCCACGTCCGGCGACTCGGACTCGATCGCCGCGTTGACGGGCGCGATGATCGGCGCCGTACACGGCCTGGCGGGCTGGCCCGCCGAGTGGCTCGACCGTATCGAGTATCGGGCCGAACTGTCCGAGGTGTCCGAGGCTCTCCGGATGTGACGCAGGTCGTGGTGCGCGAGACCGGTTGCGGGTAGTGATGGCGCCATGGGAAAGATCCATGCCGCCGACCGGGCGGCCTTCGCGTGGGTGGCAACGCATCATGTGCCGTGGGCGAACAAGGCGCTGCCCGCCTTGTCCCGCGCGGCCAACCATTCGCGTCTGTGGGCGGTGACCGGTGCGGGGATGGCGCTTTCCGGTGGACGCAGCGGGCGTCGGGCGGCAATGCGCGGACTGGGCTCGGTGGCGCTCGCGTCGACCGTGACCAATGTGGTCCTCAAGAGTTGGGTACGCCGGCCCCGGCCGGTGATCGACGCGGTGCCGCTGGCCCGCCGGCTCAGCCGGCAGCCGTGGACGACCTCGTTCCCGTCCGGGCACGCGGCGTCCGCGGCGGCCTTCGCCACGGGCGTCGCGTTGGAGTCGCGGCCGTTGGGTGTCGCGGCCGGCGCGCTGGCCGGATCGGTGGCCTTCTCCCGGGTGTACACGGGCGTGCACTATCCGGGTGACGTACTGGCGGGCGCGGCGCTGGGCGCGGGCCTCGCGGCGGTGACGCTGCGCTGGTGGCCGACCCGGCCGGTGGAGGCGGCGTCCGCACCGCCCCCACGCGGGAAGGTGCCGTCGCTGGTCGAGGGAGACGGCCTGGTGGTCGTGGTCAACTCCTCGGCCGGCCCCGAGGGCGACACCGCACAACGCCTGCGCGAGTTGTTGCCCGGCGCCAAGGTGGTCGAGCGCGGCCAGAACGGCGACCTGGTCGCATTGTTGTGCGAGGCGGCCCAGGAGGCGCGGGTGCTGGGCGTCGCGGGCGGCGACGGCAGCGTGAACTGCGCGGCACGGATCGCACTGGACCGGGGCATGCCGCTCGCGGTCTTCCCGGCCGGCACGCTCAACCACTTCGCCGGCGACCTGGGCCTGACCCGGTTGGACGACACCGCGCTGGCGCTCGCGGCGGGCGAGGCGGTGCTGGTGGACGTCGCCGAATTGCAGCGCGACCACTCGCACCCGTTCTCCGACGACGGTCGGGAGTTGGGTCCGGAGCTCTTCCTGAACACCTTCTCGCTCGGCGTCTACCCCGATCTGGTGCGCTTCCGCGAGGAGTTGGAGGGCAAGATCGGCAAGTGGCCGGCCATGCTGGTGGGCCTGGTCCGGGTGCTCCGGGACGCGGGTCCGGTCAAGATGCGCGTCAACGGCCGCCCGCGCTCGTTGTGGCTGCTGTTCCTCGGCAACGGCGAATACGCCCCGGAGGGCTTCGCGCCCACCTACCGACCCGACCTCACCGACGGCCTCCTCGACGTGCGCATCGTCGACGCCTCGCGCCCCCTGGCCCGCACCCGGCTGGTGGCCGCCGTCCTGTCCGGCACACTCGGCCGCTCGCGCGTCTACGAGGCGTCCACGGCCCGCACGGTCCGCCTCTCCGAAATACAGGAGGGCGCCGAACTCGCCGTCGACGGCGAAGTCCGCCCCGGCGCCTCCCAACTACGCATCGCCAAGGGCCGCCGTCTCACGGTCTACCGCCCCGAAGGCGCCCTACGCGACTGACCCCGACCCGAACCGAACCCGACTGCGGTCACGGCGCCGGGCCCGGGCCACGGGAACAATCCCGGGCCCGGGCCGCCCTCGCCGCACCGGAAGCACCCCGCCGCGCACGCCCCCGCGCGCCCCATCCGCCGGTTCCGCACCGCATCCGACCCGCCTCACCCGGCGGCGCTCCGCCGCGCCGGTGGCCACCGCCCCGCCGGGAAGCCGCGGCACACCACCGTCCGGCCGGCGCGATCGCGGTCGGCCCGTCCGTGCTCGCTCCGGCCGCCGACGGCACCGACCCCGTGTGCCGCGCTCCGCCCCCTCCCCTGGTTTGCGCACCAGCCGCGTCCGATTCGCCGCACTCGCCACGACAGCAAACGTCCGCCCTGCGCGCTGGCGGACCGAACCACCCCGCCCGCTCCGCCGCGTGCGACTCACACCACTCACGCGCCACGACAACAGGCCACCCACCGCGTCCCGTTCGCGCCGCCACACTGCCGCACCGAGCGACCCCGCCGCGCCGTGCCCGGCCTCTTCCGGCGGCGTCGAGACGGTTGGACACGTGGGATGGAAACCGTTGGCGGGTCGTGTGCGTGGTGGGGGTGCGGAGGCGCCTATCCGGGGCACCGCTACGGTGTGGGCCGCCGGCCGATGGGCCGGGGGTGCGAACTGGTGTCGATAAGGGGCAGTGGTGGCGGTTTCGGGGGCGATATCCGGGTCGGCCGGACGGGTGGCGGCGGTATTGGCGGCTGGACGGGTGGCCGCCGGGGTGGTGTCCATGGTGGCTCCGCGCGGCGGGGTGTGGTTGCGGCCCACCGCGGCCCGGGAGGCGTCGTTGCTCGGCCGCGGTCTCGGCGCGCGGGATGTGTTGCTGGGCACGGGCGTACTGCGCGCCCTGGCGGGCGGACGGGGCAGCGCCGAGTGGGGCTGGCTCGTGGTGGCGTCGGATCTGGTCGACGGGGCCGGCGGCGCGATCGAGTGGCGCCGCCTCACCCCCGCGGAACGCAGGTGGGTCGGGGCGGTCTTCGCGTTGGCCGCGTGCGAGGCGGCGGTGGCCCTGGCCCTGGCCGGCACGGACGCCGAGGACGCCTGGGACACGGTGACGGGCCTGCTCGAATAGGCCAGGACAGCCGCCGGCGAACCGCCATGGGCATCCGTACGGCCGGCCGTACGGATGCCCATGGCGTCACGGCGCGATCGCCCGCCACACGCCGCCGCGCCCGAGCGTCGGCCGCACCGGCGCTGAACGGGTCGAGCAATCCCGTGACCACGGTCCGATCCCGGACCGGACCCGCGCCGCCGCCGTCCGCCGACCCGACCGGAAGCGGCCCGCATCGGCTCCTACCGACCGCCCCACGACTCGTGCTCGGGAACCCGGCCGGGAGCTCGTGCGTCTCCCCTGGCGTCGTCTTCGCCCGCGGACCGGCCACCGGCCTCGCGTTCCGGACAAAGGAATCGTCGTCCCCCGTGGCGAAGGCACGTGTCCGTACCGACCGACGCCCCCGGGAGTGCCGCAGGATGGCCGTCTCGCTGAACCACACCATCGTCCCCGCCACGGACCACCGGGCGGCGGCGCACTTCTTCGCCACGGTGATGGGCCTGGAGGAACTGCCTCCGGACGGTGCCCACGGCCACTTCGCGCCCGTCCGGGTCAACGAGCAGCTCACCCTCGACTTCATGACGGTGGCCGCGGCGGAGGGACACCACCTGGCCTTCGACGTCGACCCGGCCACCTTCGACGCGATCCTGGCCCGACTCCGGGCGGCCGACATCCCGTACGGCAGTTCCCCCGCCGAACCGACCAACGGCCGCATCGACCACCCCTTGTGCCCACGCGGCCTGTTCTTCACCGACGACACGGGAAACCTGTACGAGGTCATGTCCCCGGCCTGACCGCCGGCGCAACGGCCGCCCTCCCCGTTTCCCGTGCCGACCGAAAAACGCCCATGCCATCGGCCATCGGGCCTTCGGCACCCGGCACCATCGAGCCCCGAAACCGGCCGAGTCCCCCCGCCCGCACGCCCGTACCGTGGCCGACGCTGCCGGCGTGCCGGGACTGTCACCCGTTTGCCCTATGCTCAACTCCCATGGTGGCGCGGCCGTTGGGCGAAATTGTCGAGGCAGGATGGGCGAAGGCCCTGGAACCGGTGGCGGGCCGAGTGGCCGCCATGGGCGACTTCCTGCGAGGAGAGATCGCAGCGGGACGGCGTTACGTCCCGGCCGGCGCGAACGTGTTGCGGGCGTTCACCCAACCCTTCGCGGACGTACGGGTGTTGATCGTGGGCCAGGATCCCTATCCCAACCCCGGGCACGCGGTGGGGCTGAGCTTTTCGGTCGCCCCGGAGGTGCGTCCGCTACCGGGCTCGCTGATCAACATCTTCACCGAGATGAACCGCGACCTGGGCCTGCCGATGCCCACCAACGGCGACCTGACCCCGTGGGCCGACCAGGGCGTACTGCTGCTCAACCGCGCCCTGACCACCGCCCCCGGTCGCCCCGCCGCACACCGCGGCAAGGGCTGGGAAGAGGTCACCGAGCAGGCCATCAAGGCGCTCGCGGCCCGCGGCACCCCGCTCGTGTCGATCCTGTGGGGCCGCGACGCCCGCAACGCCCGGCCCCTGCTCGGCCCCGGCGCGGCCGTGGTCGAGTCGGCCCACCCCTCCCCCATGTCGGCCGCCGGCGGCTTCTTCGGCTCCCGCCCCTTCTCCCGCACCAACGACCTCCTGGTCGCCCAGGGCGCCCAACCGGTCGACTGGCGCCTCCCGTAGCCCCGAAGCACCACTTCCGGGAACCCGAACCACCGCTTCCCGTAACCCCAAAGCACCAATCGACCCGCCCGGCCCACCGGACCGGAGCGGGTCCACCGACCTGCCGCAAGATCCCAACCCCCGCAGCCGGCGCGCCGGCCGGAGCGGACAGGCACGCCCTGCCGACCCGGCCGGGGCGCAACCACGACAACCACCCCGCGCGTCCACGCCTATAGGGTGGCGGCCGGTACAACCGGTCATGGGCCACCGCCGGTCGGGGCCGTCGCTTGGAGGAACCTTCTTCGATGTCAGGCAATAGCGTTCCCGGCCAGGGGGGTGCGCCGCAGCGCTCCTCCGAGGCGTTGCCGCCGCGTTCCAAATTGGCGATCACCGCGAGTCGGGTGACCGCGGCCATCTCGCGACGCGCCGGCAAGGGCAGCGGTTCGGTCATCGGGGGCAAGCTCGCGCTGCGGCTCGCCCCGGACCTGCTCGCGCAGTTGTCGGTGGGGCTGCAGGTGGTGCTGATCTCCGGGACCAACGGCAAGACCACCACCACCCGCCTGGTCGCCGAGGCGATGCGCGCCGCGGGTCCCGTGGTGTCCAACGCGCTGGGCGCGAACATGCCGGCGGGGATCACCTCCGCTCTCGCGGGCGCGGGCAACGAGGCCCGTTACGGCGTGATCGAGGTCGACGAGAAGTACCTCGCGGGCGTCGCCCGGGACTCCGACCCGGTCGCCATCGCGCTGCTCAACCTCTCCCGGGACCAGCTCGACCGTGCCGCGGAGACCCGGATGCTCGCCGAGAAGTGGCGCGAGGGCCTGCGCGGGCGGGACGCGATCGTGGTCGCCAACGCGGACGACCCGCTGATCGTGTGGGCCGCGTCCTCCAGCAAGGACGTGTTGTGGGTCGCCGCCGGGCAGACCTGGCAGGAGGACTCCTGGTCCTGCCCGCAGTGCGGCGGCGTGATGCAGCGTCCGGGCGACGACTGGTTCTGCTCGGAATGCGACTTCCGTCGCCCCTCGCCCACTTGGTCGCTCGCCGGCGACCGCATGGTCGACCCGGACGGGCGGGTGTGGCCGCTGCACCTTCAGCTGCCGGGCCGGGCCAACCGCGCCAACGCGGTCACCGCCGCGGCCGTCGCGTCCCTGTTCGGCGTGCCCGTGGAGGCGGCGCTGGAGCGGATGAAGCACGTCACCGCCGTCGCCGGCCGCTACGACGTGGTCGACTACATGGGCCGCAAGCTGCGGCTGCTCCTGGCGAAGAACCCGGCCGGCTGGGTCGAGACGTTCTCGCTGATCGACCCGCCGCCCACCCCGGTGATCCTGTCCGTCAACGCGCTCGACGCGGACGGCAAGGACACCTCGTGGATCTGGGACGTGGACTTCACCCAGCTCGCCGCCCGCCCGCTGTTCGTGCTGGGCCAGCGCCGACTCGACCTGGCCGTCCGGTTGGAGGTCGCGGGCCTGCAGTTCCAGGTCTGCGAGACGCTCGGCCAGGCGGTCGCGGCGGCGCCGCCCGGCCAGATCGAGGTCATCGCCAACTACACGGCGTTCCAACAGCTGCGCAAGACGATCAAGGAAGCGGCACAGGCATGATCGGTGAGAGCAGGCTGCGCCTGGTCTGGATCTACCCGGACCTGCTCAGCACATACGGCGACCAGGGCAACGCACTGATCGTGGAGCGTCGCGCGCTGATGCGCGGCATCGAGGTCGAGCGCGTGGACGTACGCTCCGACCAGCCCGTCCCCACCTCCGGGGACATCTACCTGATCGGCGGCGGCGAGGACCGACCGCAGCGACTGGCCGCCGAGCGCCTGCGCCGCGACCCGGGGCTGGCCACCGCGGTCGGTGCCGGCGCCGCGCTGCTCGCGGTGTGCGCGGGCTATCAGATCATCGGCAACGAGTTCATCGACGACCTCGACCAGCCCGAGGCGGGCCTGGGTCTGCTGGACGTGCGCTCCGGCCGGGGCGCGCCCGGCAAGCGCTGCGTCGGCGAGGTGCTGGCCGAGGTCGACCCCGCGCTCGGCCTGCCCGTGCTCTCCGGGTTCGAGAACCACCAGGGCGTCACCCACGTGGGCCCCGGCGCCAAGCCGCTGGCCAGGGTCACCCACGGCAACGGCAACGGGACCGGCGACGGCACCGAGGGCGCCTACGCGGGTCGGGTGATCGGCACGTACATGCACGGGCCGGTGATGTCGCGCAACCCGGCGCTCGCCGACCTGCTGCTCACCTGGGCCACCGGCGTGCCGCTGACCCCGCTGGGCGACCACTGGCACGAGCAGCTGCGCTCCGAGCGCCTGCGCACGGTCCGGGCAGCCGCCTCGAACTGAGGCGGCACCCGAGCCGACCCGGGGAGGAACCCGAGCCGAGGAGCCCGCATACCGCCGCCGAGCGGTATGCGGGCTCCTCGGCCGTCCACCACCCGTCAGGGCGTGTGCACCGTCCCGTGCGGGTCCTCGCAGTGCCCGCGGGTCGCGCCGATCGCCAGCACCGACGGGTCGGCGTGGTCGACCTGAAGCGTCGTGTGGGTGATCGCGTACCGTTCGCGCAGCCGCGCCTGGAGCCGGTCGCGCACCCGGTGGCAGTCGTCCCCGGGCTCGACCAGAACGTGGGCGGACAGCGCCGGGAAGCCCGACGTGATGGTCCAGATGTGCAGGTCGTGGACCTCGGTGACACCCTCGACCGAGGCCAGGTCCGCCCCGACCGTGTCCGGCTCGATGCCGGCGGGGGCCGCCTCCAGGAAGATCCGCCACGACTCGCGGACCAGCGCGATACCGGACTTGAGCATCAGCGCCGCCACGATCAGCGAGGCGATCGCGTCCGCCCGGGCGAAACCGGTGGTCAGCACCACGACACCGGAGATCAGGGTGGCGATGAACGCCCACAGGTCGTTGAGGATGTGCTGGTAGGCGCCCTCGACATTGAGACTGGAGCGGTTGGCGCGTGAGATCAGCCAGGCCGCGAGCACGTTGATCACGATGCCGACCGCGGCGGTGACGATCACCAGCGAGCCCTCGACGTCGGGCGGCGAGATCAAGCGCCGGACCGCCTCGTAGCTGAACCACACCGCCAGGACCAGGAATGTGATGCCGTTGATCTGCGCGGACAGGATCTCCGCGCGCTTGAATCCGTACGTCCAGCGCCCGCGCGCGGGCCGGGCCGCGAGCCGCATCGCCACCAGCGCGAGGCCGATCGCGAACGCGTCGGTGACCATGTGGCCGGCGTCGGTGATCAGCGCGAGCGAGCTCGCCAGGATACCGACCGTGACCTCGACCACGATGAACGCGCCGATCAGCACGAGCGCGGCGGTCAGGTAGCGCCGATCCGCGTCCGCGGCGACCCCGTGCGAGTGACCCGCGTGCCCGGCTCCCCCGTGGTCGTGCCCGTCGTGACTGCCGTGCGTGTCGTGACTGCCGTGGGCCCCTCGCGGCTCTCGGGTCGGCGCCGGGGACCCGGGCGCGTCCGGGCCGTGGTCGTGGTCGCGGGTGGTCATGAAGTCCCTCCGGGAAGGTCGTTCGCGCAGCCGGTGTGATCGGTGGCGGGGGCGTGGCCGATGTGCGCGAGCGCCACGTCCAGGAGCAGGCGTACATGCGCGTCCGCGAGGCGGTAGTAGGCCAACCGGCCCGCCCGGCGCACCGTCACCACCTGGTGTGCGCGCAGCAGCCGCAACTGGTGCGAGACCGCCGATTCGCCCTGCCCGCACGCGGCGGCCAGGTCGCGGACGCACAGTTCGCCCTCCAGGAGCGCGACCAGCAGGGTGAGCCGACCGGGGTCGCCCAGGAGCGCGAACACGTCCGCCGTCTCGGCCAGGTGCGGACCGTCGGGCAACCGTGATCGCACCGAGTCCACCAGGTCCGCGTTCACCGGCTGCGCCACCGGGTCACCTCCACTTTCGCGTCCACGCCCCGCCCGCCGTCGTCCCGACTCGGACATCGTAACGTCTGAACAGCTCTTCATACGAGCACGAGAAGAACATAGGGGCAGGGGGTATCTACACGCAACCACGCCACACCCATCCCGACCCGATCGCCCGGCCGGCCGATCGCCCGGGCGGCCGATCGCCCGGCCGGCCGGACGGCCGCCGAACCGAGCGGGGCGGGGCGGGGCGGCGCGAGAGAGCGGCGCGCGGCCCGCCCACCGACCCGCCGGCCCGCGCCCACCGCGTGGTGACACGCGGTTCGGTCAGGCCGGCCTCGGGTCTCGGTCCAACCGCGCCCACCATCGCTGCGCCGGTTCGTGGATCTCGCGCCACGTGGCCACGAACAGGTCGCTCGCCGCCGCCCCCGGCCAATCCGCCGGCAGCAGCGCCGCAGGCAGCCGCGGGTCGCATTCGAAGGTCAGCCGCCACGCGTGCACCAGCCGGGTACGCAGCTCGAACGCCTCCGCGTCGGTGTTCGCCCGGGCCCCGGTGAACCGATCGACGAAGGCCTCCAGGACCACCCGGATCGCAGCCGGGTCCCAGGCCTGTTCGACCAGGGCCCGTTCCCGCTCCGGGTCGCTCACGCTCGACGTCATCCAGGTCGCGTACCCGGTCAGGCCACGCTCGGCGATCAGCGCCCGCAGCACGCCCACCCCGCCCGGGTCCGCCGCGATCCACACGCCCCGACCCAGATCGCCGAAGCCCTCGAAGGCGAGTTGCTCCTCGACCACCGCGCGCGCCTCGCGCAACGTCGCCGGCGGGCGGAACAGCAGTTGTTGCCACTGCCCCGACCAGGGCGTCTCCCGGGTCGCCCGGGAGAGCCGCTCGGTCCACCCGGCCAACAGCCGATACAGCGACGGCGCGAGGGTCAGCCGGGTGTACCGCCCCTCGGCGCGGGCCACCAACCACCCCTCCGCGGTCAGCCTGGTGATCGCCCGCCGGGTCGCCGCCTCCGGGACCCCCAGCGCGTCGAGTGCCGCCACGGCCGTCGGTGACCACACCCCGTCGTGTCCGGGCCAGCGCACGTACTCGCCCAGCACGGTCAACAACAGCGTGCGGGCGCTGGGGCCGCCGGCGGCGGTGCGCCGGGTGCGCGGTCCGGTGCGACCGGTGGGCGTACCCCTTGTTTCCTCGTCATCCTCCATGTAGGACATAACTCATCCAAGCAGGTTCTTGTGTCCTACGAAAGGTCCCGCTCGTGTCCGATGTCGCCGTGTCCGAGGCCGCCCCGCCGACCCGCTTCGGCGCCTTCATCGCCCCCTACCACGGCATCGACGGCAACCCCGCGCTGCAACTGCGCCGGGACCTCGACCTGGTCGAACACCTGGACGCGCTCGGCTTCGAGGAGGCGTGGATCGGCGAGCACCACTCGGCCGGGTACGAGACGATCGCCTCGCCCGAGGTGTTCATCGCCGCCGCCGCCGAACGCACCGGCCGGATCCGACTCGGCACCGGCGTCAACTCGCTGCCGTACCACCACCCGCTGGTCCTGGCCGACCGCATCGTGCAGCTCGACCTGCAGTCGCGCGGTCGGGTGATGTTCGGCTCCGGGCCCGGCCAACTGGCCTCGGACGCCTTCATGATGGGCATCGACCCGATGCGCCAGCGGAGCATGATGGCCGAGGCGCTGGCCGCGATCGTCCCGCTGCTGCGCGGCGAGACGGTGACCATGCGGACCGACTGGTTCACCCTGGACCAGGCCCGACTGCATCTGGGCCCGTACACGCGCGCCGGCATCGAGACCGTATGCGCGTCCACCGTCTCCCCGTCCGGGTCGGTACAGGCCGGAATCCACGGCATGGGCCTGCTATCGCTCGCCGCCGCCGACCCGTCCGGCTTCGCCGCGCTGGCCACGAACTGGGACGTGTACGCCAAGACTTGCGCCGAACACGGCCACGTCGCCGACCGCGAGCGCTGGCGCCTGGTGGTGCCGATGCACCTGGCCGAGACCACCGAGGCCGCGCGCGAACAGGCCGAGTACGGCGTGCACCACCTGGTCGACTACATCCAGGGGCTGTCCGGGATGACCATGCCCTGGGGCGCGACGGCCCGGGAGGCCGTGGCGCAGTGGACCGGCGAGGGCTTCCCGACCTTCGGCGTGGCGATGATCGGCACGCCCGCGCAGGCGATCGAACGCATCACCGCGATGACCGAGCGGTCCGGCGGCTTCGGCACGCTGCTCCTGCTCGACCTGCCGATCGCGCGACCCGCGGACAAGTGGCGCAGCTACGAACTGTTCGCCGAGTACGTGGTACCGCACTTCACCGGCGCCAACCGCCCACGGCGGGCCTCGATGGCCTGGGCGAACGACAACAGCGAGCGCTTCATCGGCGCGCTGCGTCAGGCGGTCGTCGCCGCGATGACGCCGCCCGCCGCGTCCTGAACCCCACCGACACACGTTCGTTCACCGACCCGGTGACCCGGTGCACCCGGGACCCGGAGACCCGTGACCCGGTGATCCGGTGATCCGGTGACCGGCGAACCGGTCGATCCGACAGGGAGATTGCCCATCATGCGAGCAGCGGTACTGCGCGGCGGCACGTTCACGGTCGAGGACATCGCGGCACCCGAACCCGGCGAGGGGCAGGTCCTCGTGGAGACGGTGGCCTGCGGGATCTGCGGTTCGGACCTGTCCGCATACAAGCACACGGCCGAATTCCTACAGGCGTCCATCGACTCCGACACACCCTCGTTCGTCTTCGACCCGGACGCCGACCTGGTGATGGGTCACGAGTTGTCCGCGCGGGTGGTGCGGCCCGGCCCGGGTGTGACCGGCTTCGAGGAGGGCGAGGTGGTGGTCGGGCTGCCCTGGGCGCTGGACGGCGGAGGCGTCCTGCGCACCATCGGCTTCTCCAACACCTTCCCCGGCGGTTTCGGCGAGCGCATGGTGATGCAGGCCGCGGCGCTGGTCAAGGTGCCCTCCCACGTACCGGCGCACATCGCCGCGCTGACCGAGCCGCTGGCGGTCGGCTTCGGCAACGTGGCCCGCTCCGGTGCGGAGAAGGGCGGCGCGGCGATCGTGATCGGTGCCGGGCCGATCGGCCTGGGGGCGATCGCCGGCCTGATCGAGCGCGGCGTGGCGCCGGTGGTGGTCTCCGAACCCTCGCCGCGCCGCCGTGAACTCGCCCGCGCGTTCGGCGCCCACGTCGTGGTCGACCCGGCCGAGCAGGATCCGTTCGTCGCGTGGCGCGAGATCGCCGAGCCGGGACAACCGCTGACCGTCTTCGAGTGCTCGGGCAGGGCCGGCATGTTCGATCGCATCACCTACGCCGCGCCGCGGGGCGCCACGGTGTTGCTGATCGGAGTGTGCATGACCGAGGACACGTTCCGACCCGTGGTGGGCATCTACAAGGACCTCACGGTCAAGATGTGTCTGACCTATCCGCCCGAGGAGTACCCGAAGACGCTGGCCCGGATCGCCGCCGGCGGCGTGGACGCGGCGGCGCTGGTCACCGGTCAGGTGGGCTTCGGCGGGGTGGCCGCCGCGATCGACACGCTGGGCCGGCCGGACGAGCACGTCAAGGTCCTGGTCCGACCGCACCTGGAGGGGTCGGGCGTACATCCCGCCACGGTGTAGCGGCGAGCCCGCCCGGCGTCCGCCCCGGCGCCGAAGCCCCGGCGCCGAACCCCCGGGGCCGTCGCCGCGGCGGGCCCGAGGCGGACGCGCGGGGCGGATGTCACGCGTACGAGTGGACCCGGGCCGGTCGCCCCTGGCGCACGCCGTGCACGAACGGCGCGCTCGCCAGGGCATTTCACACGCGCACGCCCCCGAACGCCCCGCCGAGTGGGGCGTGGAAGTGTCGCAAACTGGACGCACCGGGTGTCGGAATCGGTACGCTCCGATGGAATTCCCTCGGAAGATCCGTACACCCGCCATCGGGGACATCATGAGTCACACCGGGCACCGTCACGGTGCCGTGTCCGTCCATCGCGTGACCGCCACCGGCTCGGGAGGCGCGGTATGACCGTGCTCAACGATGCTCATCCGGTGTGTCGGTTCGATCTGCCGCCGCACGAGGCGGAGGTGTCCGCGGCCCGGCGCAAGGTCGTCGCGATCGCCGTCGAGTGGGGCATGCCGGCCCACGGCGATCTCGTGGACACGCTGCGTCTGGTCGTGTCCGAGTTGGTGACCAACGCGGTCCGGCACGCGGGGGTGTTGACCCCCGCCATCGGCGTCACCGTGTGCGGCACAGACGACGGTGGCGTGCAGGTGGGGGTGCACGATCGACATCCGTTCTGTCCCAAGGCGCTGTTGGAGACGGTCGACGACGACAGCGGACGCGGCCTGCTGATCGTCAAGGCCCTGGTCGCGGAGGCCGGCGGATACGCGGGGATCCAGCCGGACGCGACCGGCGGCAAGACGGTGTGGGTGACGCTGCCGCTGCGCTGAGCCGGGCGGGGTGCGCCGTGGTCGGCCGTCGCCGTCTGCCGTCTGCCGTCTGCCGGGTCGGGACGTCGCGACGGGTCGGGTCCGCCGCGCGTGTTCGTCGGTCGCCCGCGGGATCGCCGGTTCGGTCACATCCATCGGGTTTCGTCGGTCAAGGCTGTGACACGACACGACGGGAATGTGAGACCGATGGACGAGAACGAGTTCCTGGCGGGCCGCTTCGAGGAGCACCGAGCGCGTCTGCGGGCGGTGGCGTATCGCATGCTCGGCTCGCTGAGCGAGGCGGACGACGCGGTCCAGGAGACCTGGATCCGGCTCAGCCGCACCGACGTGCGTGAGATCGACAACCTGGCCGGTTGGCTGACCACGGCGGTGGCCCGGGTGTCGTTGAACATGCTGCGCTCGCGCCGGACCCGTCGCGAGGACCCGTTGGACGCGCACGTCCCGGACCCGGTGGTCACGCCCGACGAGGGCACCGACCCCGAGCACGAGGCGGTCCTGGCCGATTCGGTCGGCCTCGCGCTGCTGGTCGTGCTGGAGACGCTCGCGCCCGCCGAGCGCCTCGCCTTCGTGTTGCACGACATGTTCGCGCTGCCCTTCGACGAGATCGCGCCGATCGTGGACCGCACACCCACCGCCACCCGGCAGTTGGCCAGCCGGGCCCGCCGCCGGGTCCAGGGTTCGCCGGGCGACCCGGACGTCGACCCCATCCGGCAGCGCGAGGTGGTCGACGCCTTCCTCGCCGCGTCGCGCGCCGGCGATTTCCAGGCGCTACTGGCCCTGCTCGACCCGGACGTGGTGGTACGCGCCGACCGGGCCGCGGTCCTGGCGGGCGCGACGGACGACGTTCGCGGCGCGATGGCGGTCGCGGAGACCTTCACCGGCCGGGCCCAGGCCGCCCGAACCGCGCTCGTCGACGGCATCTTCGGCGCCGTCTGGGCACCGCGCGGCAAGCCCCGGGTGATCTTCGGCTTCACCGTCGTGGACGGCCGGATCGTCGGCATCGACCTGCTGTCCGACCCCGATCACCTGCGCGAAACGGAGGTGACCTTCGTCGGCTGACCCCGTTCACCACCGTTCACCACTTCAGGTCGAAGCGCTGCTCCACGGCGTCGATTCCCCAGGCGCGGGCCGGGTGTTCCTCGGTCAGGGTGAATCCGGCCCGGTCGTACAGGTGCCTGGAGGCGTCCAGGCCCGCGATCGTCCACAGGTACACGCCGACCGCGTCGCGCCGACGGGCCTCGGCCAGTGCGGTGTCGAGCAACGCACCGCCCACGCCGCGACCGCGTGCGGCCGGATCCAGGATCACCCAGCGCAGCCGCATCCACCCGTCCTCCTCGCGGGTGATCCCGATGCCGCCGAGCACCCGTTCCGCGTCCTCGGCGACCCACATCCGCCCGGGTCCGTCGTGCCCCTCCCGGGCCCGGGCCAACACGAGTTCGGCCATGCCCGCGGCGACGCCCGCCTCCATCGTGGTGTCCATGCCGTATTCGCGGCTGTACAGCACGCCGTGCAGCGCCGCGAGCGCACCCAGGTCGCCGGGACGGGTCGCGTCGCGCACGGTCACGGCGCTCGGGCCCGGGCTCGGGTCGGGGCTTCGGCCGGGCGTGGGGCCGGGGCTCGGTGTCGAGGTCATGGTCTCGATACCCTTCACTGAAACAGTCGTTTCAGTAGAGGATATGCGGATGACCGCCGACGCGAAACCCCCCACCTCCGCCCGCCGTGACGAGCTGCTCGCGGCGAGCGTCGCCTACGTCGCCGAACACGGGCTGGCCGAACTCTCGCTGCGCCCACTGGCTCAGGCGATCGGCTCCAGCCCGCGCGTACTGCTCTACCTGTTCGGCGCCAAGGAGGGGCTGATCCGGGAGATTCTGGACGTCGGCCGAGCCGAACAACTCGCCCTGGTCGAACGTGCCGACGGCCACCCCGGCACCGCCCGGGAGACCCTCGACCTGCTGTGGACCTGGCTGATCGCCCCCGAACGCCGGGGCGCACTGCGGCTGTTCTTCGACGGCTACGTCCGCTCCTGCGACGGCCCGGACGGCCCCTGGTCCGACTTCGCCGGCAAGTCCCTCGACGACTGGCTTCCCCCGCTCCGGCGCGTCCTGGCCGACCATCCCGTCCCGCCGACCCTGGTCCTCGCCGTCCTCCGCGGCCTCCTCCTCGACCACCTGGCCGGCACCACCACGGCCCACCTGCAACGAGTGCAATCAGCCTGGACAGCCTTCCTCGACCACTCCTTCCCCCCACCGACCGCCCACTGACCCCGCCCCACCCCGAACCCACCCGAGGCCGATAGGCCGACCGAACCCACAAGCGCCGAGCAGCCCAACCCCGCCATGTGCGACATGCCGCCGCCGAGCGGCAGCACAAAGCGCGGCGGTCGCACCGGTCGGCCCGGACCCGGTGGCGTCGCCGAACCGAAGCCGCCGAGAACAGGCATGGCTGCGGGTCGTCGTGCGGCCGTGGCAGCGGGAACGCCGAACCGTCCGCGGTCGGTGTCTCGGTACGCTCGCGCCCGTGACGATCTTCCGTTCCATCGCTCTGTTCCTGGCGGCTGCCGTTCTGGAGATCGGCGGCGCGTGGTTGGTGTGGCAGGGCACTCGTGAACACCGCGGATGGGCGTGGATCGGTGCGGGTGTCGTGGCTCTGGGTGCGTACGGGTTTGTCGCCACCCTTCAAGAGGACGCGAACTTCGGGCGCATCCTCGCCGCGTACGGCGGTGTGTTCGTCGCCGGCTCTCTGGCCTGGGGGATGGCGTTGGACGGCTACCGCCCGGACCGCTTCGACGTCGCCGGCGCGTTGATCTGTCTCGTCGGCGTCGGCGTGATCATGTATGCGCCCCGGGGCCACTGACCTCCGGAGTCGGCGGGACCGACGCGGTGAAGGTGGTGCGTCGCGAGCCGGCGCCGAAGAGGCCCGTCACGCAGCAACGCCACACGCCGGAGTCCGGCGCGCCGCACGGTCACCTCCGCGTTGCTCCGCTCTCCGCGCCCCCAACGCCCCTTCGCCCCAACCCACGCCCCCGCGCGCTCCGCCCCCACCCCCGACCCGCACCCGCGCCGCCCCCGTTCCGAACGACCGCGCTCAGCTCGCCAGCAACTTCGCCTCTTTCTCCGCCGGCAGGCCCACCACCGGGCGGTCGGGGCGTTGAGGCACGACGCCGTTCACCGAGCGGAGCCAGGCCCAGGTGTCGGCGACGGTCTCCTCGACCGGGCGCACGTGCAGGCCGGCGCCCAGTGCCTTGCGCACATCCCGGCGGTGGATGCTGTCGTAGAGTTCGCCGGCCGGAAGCCAGATCGGCAGTTCGAGCCACGGTTCGATACCCGCGGCCAGGATCGTGTCGGGGTCGAGCCAGCGCAGTTCGGCGTCCGAACCGGTGACCCGGACGCACAGGTCGAGCAGTTCGCCCATCGTGGTGTGGCCGGTCGGGCCGATCAGGTTGTAGGCGCCGCTACGACCCGCCTCGGCCGCGTCCAGGGTCCATTCGGCCAGGTCGCGGGCGTCGATGTATTGGATCCGCGCCTCGCGCGGCCCCGGAGCCGGGACCGGGCCGCCGCGGGCGATCCGGTTGAGCCACCACGGAAGGCGGCCGATGTTCTCGCGCGGGCCCAGGATCAGGCCGGCGCGCGCGTGCACGTACCGGTCGCCGAACGCCTGCTCGATGGCGATCTCGGCGCCACGCTTGGCCCTGGCATAGGCCACGTCGTCACCGTCGTCGGGCGACGCCTCGACCAGCGGGGCCTCCTCGCCCGACCCGGCGGGCGTCGGGTAGGCGTACACCGAGCAACTGGAAATGTAGACGTACCGCTCGACCCGACCTGCCAGCAGGTCGGCCGAGTCGCGGACCACGCGCGGCGCGGCACTCCAGGTGTCCAGGACCACGTCCCACTCGCCGTCGGCGAGCGCGGCCAAGCCGCCCTCGGCGGTCCGGTCACCAACCAACGACCTTACGCCGACTGGGAGTTCGTGCCGCCCGCGATTGAAAACGGTCACGTCCCAGCCCCTGGCCGACGCGGCGTCGGTGACGGCGCGGCCGACGAAAGCGCTACCACCCAGAATCAGAATTCTCATGGGCTCGACTCTGCCCACCTGCGGCGATCACGGGAAGCACCTCACGCTCTGGGCGGAATCGCTGTCGGCGTAAACCCGCGCCGACCGGCGTCTACCCCACTCCCCGCGGCGGGCAGGAACGCCCGTGCCGGCCCGCCCCCTCCGAGCTCGGCCCCTCCGAGCCCGACGCCTCCCGATCCGAAGCCTCCCGATCCGCCAACTCCCGGTCCACCAACTGCAACAGCCGCAACAGCTCGGCCCGATCCGCCTCACCCAGCCGATCGAAGACGGCCGCACCCGCACCCTGCCGGATCGCCCGGATCCGACGCAGCTCGGCCCGCCCCAGCTCGGTCAACTCGACCAGCGTCGAGCGCCGGTCCGACTCGGAGGTGCTGCGCCGGACCAAGTCCCGCGCGGCCAGGTCGTCCACGACGGTGGTCGCCGACCGCGGCACGATCTCCAACCGCGCCGCCAGATCGGCCATCCGCAACGGCTCGCCGGCGTGCGCAAGCACCTTCATCGCATGCGCCTGCGCCGGGGTCAGCCCCAGCGGGGCGAGTTCACGTCCGGCGCGCACCCGGATGCGCTTGGCCAGCCGCATGAACAGGTCGCCGATCGGCGCCGAGGTGGATTCCGGCGAACTCACGCGTGTCACGTCCAGGGAAACGGGGATCCGGTCGGATCCGGGTGGCCCATTGTCCCGTCAGGCCCGATGCCGAACGACGGGGGCGTGTCGCGGAAACGACGTGTCGCACTCTCTGTGTTCCCCACGCGGCCCACCGGCGCGCAACACGACGTCCGGAACGGCGTCGATATCGCTCGCGTGGGCTCCGGAGGCCCATGCCGCGTTGGCCTCCACGACCGCCCAGCCCCGGTCGGTCGTGCCCACGTCCACCACGATCGCCGACGGCAGCCGGGACCCGGCGGCGACCGGTACGTCGGCGCCGAACGCGAGCGCGTCCGCGCCCTGCGCGCACTCGTCGATCGGCGCGACGCCCAGCAGGCCCGGGTCCAGGTCGCGTGCCACCGCGTCGGCGAACAGCGGGCCGGCGTACGGATGGGCTCGGGCACCCACCAGGTCCTCGGGGACACGCCAGGTGTGCAGCCGGCGTGCGGGCAGGCCGCGACGGAGCACGGCGCCCACCAGGGCACGATCGGTGTCGGTGCTGCGCGGTGCGACCAACAGGACGCGGTCGGCGGAGGTCATGGGGCCCACGGTGTCGGCCCCGGGCCCGGTGGGGCGAGTGTTTTTCCCCGTGCGCCCCGTGGCATTGTTCGGGAATGCTTCCCCTGGTCCATGCCATTCGTTACGTCACGCCGATGCGTGAGGGCGGTTCGTTGCCCGGTCTCGTCGAGGCCGACGATCTGGGCACCTACGTCGTGAAGTTCCGCAGTGCCGGGCAGGGTGCCAAGGTGCTGGTCGCCGAGGTCGTGGTGGGCGAACTGGCCCGCCGGCTCGGGTTGCCGGTGCCCGCCCTGGTGCGGGTCGAGGTGGATCCGGTGATCGTGCGCGGCGAGCCGGACCAGGAGGTCCAGGAGTTGGTCCGGGCCAGTGCGGGGCTGAACCTGGGGATGGACTTCCTGCCGGGCTCGGCCGACTTCACCCCCGCCACGTGGGAGCCGGACGCCGAGCCGGCCGCGCGCGTGTTGTGGCTGGACGCGTTCACCTCGAACGTGGACCGTTCCTGGCGCAATCCGAACCTGCTGGTGTGGCACGGCCGGCTGTGGCTGATCGACCACGGCGCCGCGCTGTGGTTCCACCACGCGTGGCAGGCCGCGAAGTCCGCCGCGACGCGTGCGTTCGACGCCGGCGACCACGTGCTGGCCGCGCTCGGCGGTCCGGGCCTGCTCAAGGCGGACGCCGAACTGGCTCCCCGGATCACCCGCGAGTTGCTCACCGAGGTACTCGCGCTGGTCCCGGACGAGTGGCTGGAGTCCGGTGACGCCGAGCGCGCGCTGGGCCTGGACAGCCCCGACGCGCTGCGCGAGGCGTACATCGCGCACCTGCTCGCCCGGGCCGCCGCACCGCGCGCATGGCTTCCGGACATCGCGCCCGAGACGATCGCGCGGCAGGGCGCGGCACAACCGTCGAACCGCCCGGATTGGCTCAAGTGATGACGATGATCGCGCAACGGGAGTTCTTCGAGTACTCGATCATCCGCCTGGTGCCGCGCGTGGAGCGCGGCGAGTGCCTGAACGTCGGTGTCGCGCTGTACAGCCAGGCGTTCGGCTTCCTGGGCGCGCGCACCCACGTCGAACAGTCCAGGCTGTGCGCGCTGGACCCGGACGCCGACGTCACCCAGGCGCGCGCGGTGCTCGCCGCGTGGGAACTCGTATGTGCCGGGAGCGAAGCGGCCGGCGCGCCCGGGGCCGAGCCGGTCGGCCGGCGGTTTCGCTGGCTGACCGCGCCGCGCAGCACCATCGTGCAGCCCGGTCCGGTGCACGGCGGGTTGACCGCGAATCCGGCGGCGGACCTGGACCGGCTCTTCGACCTGCTGGTGTTGTGAAACGGGCGGCACGGTGCGCGGGGATGCCATGCCCCCCGCGCACCCGGACCGCTGCCGGTCCACCCGAACGCGGCGCACCGACCCGCCGCGCCACGCGGTTGCCGACCGCCACGCTCTGTCCGTGTCGTGAGCTGCTGCGCTACCGTGCCGGGTACCGGTTGTTCCCGGGCTCCGAGGTGGAGGCGACGATGATCCGTACGTACGGTCCACAGAGTCGGGGCATGGTGGTCTGCACCCTCGTGCTGCTGACCATCCTGGGTTTGTACAGCGCGGTGTACGACGCGATGGCCTGGACGTGGCTGGTGTGGTCGCTGATGGCGATCGTCACCGCCCTCCTGGTGGCTACCGACCGAGGCATCTGACCCCCACGCATCGACTCACGCGGGTGCCCGCACGCATCGACCCATGCGGGTGAGACCCGTGCGCCGGCCGAGGCGTGTGACGATCGTGCGTCCACCGAGGCGTGCGAGGCCCGCGTGGCGACGCGTGCCCGGCCCGCTCACACGACGGTGAAGCCGTGTTTGGCGCCCAGCCGGGTCAGTGACCGACGGCCCGGGATGCCGTCCGCGTCCGAGCCGTTGTAGCCCAGTCGGCGCTGCCATTCGGCGTACGCCTTCACGGTCGCGGTGCCGTAGTGGCCGTCGGCCAGGTTGCGGGCGAGCAGGCCCTCGGCGACCAGGGCGTTCTCCACCATGCGGGTGCCCACGTAGGTGACCGGGGTGCCCGCCCGGCCCGGGTCGGACCGGGCGGCGGCCACCAGTTCGACCAGGTCGACGGCGGGGCGCGGGGCGGGGATGTCGACGGGTGGTGTGCCGCCGGCTCCGGCCACGATGCCCGGGAAGACCAGGTCGTGGAACTGTTGCACGCGCGCGTCGCCGGGGCACGCCGTGCCGTCGATGGACCACTTGGCGAACAGCCGGTGGTAGCCGTAGCCGGGGTCGTCCCAGGCCCGGCACACCCGCAGCGGCAGGCCGTGCCGCTCGTGCATCCACACTCCGAGCCGGATCAGGCTGTCCACCTGGGCGTCGGTCCACGGGTCGGTGTGCTCCAGGTTGCTGGCGCTCTCGCAACTGACCGCGCCGGTGCCGTCGGATCGCCGGTTCGCCGAGGCATTGGCGTCGGCCCGGGTCTCGGTGCCGATGTACTGCCACAGCCCGCCGTCGTACGCACAGCCGAAGTGCGATTCGAGGTTGGTCGAGTCGCGCCAGTACTCGTACATGCGCTCCCCGGACCAGGGCGCCGCGATCGAGTGCAGGATCAACTGGGTCGGGCGGATGGCGGGCTGCGCGTCGGATTCCGGCTCCAGCTCGCGCTTGGTGGCTCCGGGGTACCAGGCCATGGCGGTCTCCCTGTGATCGAGGTCGGGGGGACGGGGTCGCAAATGCCCATGGTCGCCACGGTTCGCCGGCTTTTCGGATATTTTCCGGAAACCCGGGCCGATCCGCATGAAGCCGCCCATAATGTCGCCGAACACCCGTACGCGCCCGCGCCGCACCCCGTACACCCGTCCGCGCCCCGGGCTCCCGCTCAGACCCCGAACCCGATCCGCCCCGGTGCCGCCGAGCACCGCACCGCCGATGGCCCGAACCGGGATCCGGACGCGTCGGCCCGGGAGGCGGACCTGCCGATCGCCGCCGATGTGACCGAACTCATGGCCCCATCGGAGCAGGTCGCCGACGGCCGAACGGTGGTCGATCCCGAGGCGATCCATCGGCTGCCCGACCCGCGCCGCGACCCGCTCACCAGGGTGGCGCCGCGCGGGCACGGGGCGCCTTCGCCACCGGCCGAAAGGCGCCCCGATCCGGCAGCGGCCCGGGCTCCGGGGTCGGCGAGGCGGCGGAGTCCGGGCCCGACGCGAGCGACCGACCGAGCCGAATCCGCCGCCCGGGGCCGACGATCATCGGCGGGTATCGGCCGCTCTGACATACTTTGCGGGGCTGAGCCGGTTACCGGTCGGTTGTCGGGACTCCACAAGTAATAGGACGTCCTCTTTATCGGTGTCGATACCCGCCCGCCGACTTTTCCCTGACAGCGTTGCGGATCAAGTGGCCCATACGCGAGCGCGCGTGGGCCACCCGTGTCGTGTTTCCACAATGCTTCGACAGAGCTGGGGTGCGTTTTATGACGCTCGGCAAGACCGATGTGGTGGTGACGGGGATGGGTGCGACCACGCCGTTGGGCGGGGACGTACCGTCCACGTGGGCGGCCCTCCTCGCGGGCGAGTCGGGAATCGAAGCCCTGGCCGACGCGTGGGCGGCCGACCTGCCGGTGCGGATCGCCGGACGGATGCGGGTCTGCCCCGAGACGGTGCTCGACCGGGTCCGGGCGCGGCGGCTGGACCGATGTCAGCAGGCCGCACTCGTGGCGGCGCGCGAGGCGTGGGAGAACGCGGGCGCGCCGACGGTCGAGCCGGAACGGTTCGCCGTGGTGGTGGGCACCGGCATGGGTGGTGCGATGACGATGCTCGCGCAGCACGACGTGCTGGCCGCGTCCGGCGTGCGCCGGGTGTCCCCGCACACCGTGCCGATGCTGATGCCCAACGGGCCGGCCGCGCAGGTCAGCATGGAGTTCGGCGCCCGGGCCGGCGCCTACACCCCGGTGAGCGCGTGCGCGTCGGGCTCGGAGGCGATCGCGTACGCCCTGGACCTGATCCGACTCGGCCGCGCCGACGTGGTGATCGCCGGTGGCGCGGAGGCGACGATAGGCGCCCTGCCGATCGCGGGCTTCGCGCAGGCGCGCGCGCTGTCCACCTACGAGGGCGACCCGGCCGCGGCGTCGCGTCCGTTCGACGCCGGGCGGAACGGGTTCGTGATGAGCGAGGGGGCCGCGCTGCTGGTCCTGGAGCGGGCCGACTTCGCGGCGGCACGCGGCGCCTCCGTGCACGCGTACCTGGCCGGCGCCGGTGTCACCTCGGACGCCAACCACATCACCGCCGGGTACGGTCCGGGCCAGGTCCGGGCATTGCGGATGGCGATGGCCGAAGCGGGCGTCGCCGCCGCGGACGTGGACCACATCCAGGCACATGCGACCTCGACGCCGGGGGGCGATGCGTTGGAGGCCGCCTCGATCACCGAGGCGATCGGTAAGCACGCGGCGGTCACCGCGATCAAGTCGATGCTGGGCCACCTGTGCGGCGCGGCCGGCGCGATCGCCGCGGTCGCCGCGGTGTCGGCGCTGCGCGACGGCGTCATCCCGGCCACCCTCAACCTGGACTCCCAGGACCCGGACATCGACCTCGACGTGGTCGCCAAGGAGCCCCGGGTGGGCCCCCTGAACGTCGCCGTCGCCAACGCCTTCGGTTTCGGCGGCCACAACGCCGCCCTGGTCTTCACCTCGGCGAACTAGGCTCCGTCCGGCGGAACTCGGTGGGGTCCGGCCCCGAGGAAACACCGCGCTCGCCCGACCCCGGTCCCCGCGTCCCGACGCACCGACCGGGGTCGTCGCATGCCCGCGCCCGAGTCGCGAAGGAAGCGGATCGAGTGGAGCGGGGTGGCGCGGTGCGACGCAAGGCGGGGCGCAGCGGGACCGAACCGGATGGTGCGGGCGGAGCGGACGACCTCCGAGCGAACCGGCCCGGGGCGGCCCCACAACCGTTCCGTGCGGACACGTCGCGCGGGCGAAAATCGGGTGCGCCGGGCGCCGGTCTTCCAGCAGGCTGGGGGTCGGCACGGCCGTTCCGAAGCGAGGGACGGGGTGCCCGGAGGCCAAGCGGGAGAGGGGTTTCGGCGAACCGCCGTGTTTTTGCCGAACACCTCGCGCGCACCGGGTGAATCAGGAACGTCTCTGGCCTCATTCGTTTCTAGGCTGAAGGACATGAAGACCACGGGGAAGAACACCAACGCAGCCGGCGGCAGGGCCGGGAAGTCCGGTTCGATCGCCGCGTTCGCGCGGTTCGTGGTCTTCGGTGGCGGCACCGGGATCGCCTCCTCGGGCGCGCTGGTCGTGCTCTCCGGCACGATGCCGATCGCGGTCGCCAACGCGTTCGTGACCGTGGTCTCCACGGTGGCCGCCACCGAGCTGCACAGTCGGTTCACCTTCGGCGGCGGGCGTGCCGGATTGCGCGCCCACGGCCAGTCGGCGCTCAGCGCGCTGGTCGCCTACCTGTTCACCACGGCCGCGGTGCTCGGCCTGCACGCGGCGGCGCCGGGCGCGGGGGTCCTGGTCGAACAGGGCGTCTACCTGGGCGCGTCCGGCCTGGCCGGGATCGGCCGGTTCGTGGTGCTGCGCCTGTTCGTCTTCGTCCGCCCCGCTGCCCGCCCGCGCCCGGTCGCCCCGGCACTCGCACGCACCCACGTGGTCGCCGCCGCATAGTCGCAACGCGAGGCGGACCGGCGGCGGCCGTCCCGTCTCGCACGACACAGCCGGCGCGGTTCGTCCGGCAGGGCCGTCGCACCCCGGGCACGGTCGGCGCGGTTCGAGCACCCCCACTGCCAGGCGGGCCGGCGGCGACCCGGCCCGTCTCGCACGACACGGTCACCCGGCCCGGATCGCACGGTCAGCGCGCCCCAGCCGACCCGGGCGGCACGGTCAGCGCGGTTCGAGCGCCCACCACTGCGAGGCGCGGTCGGTGTCCTCCCACTGCCGCACGTTGCCGCCGGGCTCGGTGCTGCCGTCCGCCACCTCCAGGAGCAGCCCGCTGACGTAGTTGACCAGCGTGACCCGGCCCGGCGCGTCGGCGTGCTGCTCCAGGATCCACTCCTGCGCGCCGAAGTTGTTCGCCCGCCACAGCTGCACGTTGGCCCCGTTCTCCTCCGAGGCCCCGGTCACGTCCAGCCGCTTCCCGCTGGTCACGTGCTCCACGTGGTACACCGCACCGCCCGCGTGCACGGCGGTGATCCGCCAGTGCTGCGCGCTCGAACCGTCCTCCGCGCCCTGCCACACATTGGCCCCACTGTGGGTCCGCCCGCCCTCGACTTCGAGGACCAGCCCGCTGTGCACATTCCGCAGCACGTACACGCCCTCGTCAACGCCACCCACGTCGCACCCCTGGTCCCGATCCATGATCTTGAACCAGTCACCCTTGCACGCCGCACCCACATGTCGCCCGCCGGCCCACGTCCCTACTTGCGCCCTCCGTTCGGGCAGTAGCCGGTCATGGCGGCGTTGGTGATGGCCAGGGCCTCGTCGTGGGTGTAGGTGACGCCCATGATGCGGCTGGCGATCTCCTCCCGGTCCTTGCCCATCTGCACCCACCCGCAGGCCACATTGGCCATGCTCAGCAGGACGCCCAAGTCGGCCTTGCCGTCGACGAGTTGCGGTGCGGAGCGGCCGAGTTCGGCGACGAACCTGGCATCGGTGGGCGAGCGGCTCCCATCGGCCGGCGAGGAGTCCGGCCGCCCGGCCGCTGCCGGACCCGCCGCTTCGCCGTCTCCCTTTCCCTGCACCAGACTTGCCACGAACACGGCGGCGCCGATCACCAGGACGATGGCAACACATGCCCCCACGACACGGTTGCCGATCCGTCGACGCGGCGGCGGCGGTTGATTGCTCACGGGACTCCCCACAGTCGGATGCCGCGGAGGCTACGCCCCCGAACCACCCGAACGGGCGTCCTTCACCGAGTCGTGATCCATTGCGCGCCGAGCCGCCCCCTGCGACGGCATGACGGCGCCGCCCGCTGCTCCCGTAGCGGACGGCGCCCGTCGTGTTCGGTCGGGTCACGAACATGTGACCCGACCGGGTTCCGGTGGGCTACTTGCCCGTGTAGTTCACCTGAAGTTCCTTGATCCCGTTGATCCATGCGTGCCGCAGGCGTCGGGGGTCGGCAGCCTTGCTGATGTCCGGCATCGCGTCGGCGATCGCGTTGAACATCAGGTTGATCTCCATCCGGGCCAGCGACGCGCCCAGGCAGAAGTGCGGACCGCCGCCGCCGAAGCCCAGGTGCGGGTTCGGGTTGCGGGTGATGTCGAACTTCATCGGGTTCTCGAACACGTCGGCGTCGTAGTTGGCCGAGCTGTAGAAGATGCCGACCCGCTGACCCGCCTTGATCTCCTGGCCGCCGAGCACGGTGTCCTGGGTCGCGGTGCGCTGGAAGGACATCACCGGCGAGGAGTAGCGCACGATCTCGTCCGCCGTGGTCTCCGGCCGCTCCGCCTTGTACAGCTCCCACTGGTCGGGGTTGTCGAAGAACGCGAGCATGCCGTGGGTGATCGCGTTGCGCGTGGTCTCGTTGCCCGCGACCGCCAGCAGCAGGACGAAGAAGCCGAATTCGTCCGAGGACAGGCTGCCGTCGGACTCGGCGGTGATCAGCCGGGTGACGATGTCCTGCGCCGGGCACGCCTTGCGCTCCTCGGCCATGCCCATCGAGTACAACATCAGTTCGGCGGCGGCCTGCGCGCCGACCTCGGTGGACTCCGCGTACTCCGGGTCGTCGTAGCCGAGCATCTTGTTCGACCACTCGAAGATCTTCTTGCGGTCCTCCTGCGGTACGCCGATCAGCTCCGCGATCGCCTGCAACGGCAGCTCGCACGCGACCTCGGTGACGAAGTCGCCCGAGCCCTTGAGCTTGGCGTCGCGCACGATCTGTGCGGCCCGCTCGGTCAGCGCGGCCTGGAGGGCGTTGATCGCCCGGGGCGTGAAGCCGCGCTGGACGATGCTGCGCAGCCGGGTGTGCTCCGGTGGGTCGATGTTGATCATGATGAGCTTCTGCGCATCGATGTTGCTCATGTCCATGCCCTCGGCGAACCGGATGATCGCCGTGTTCTTGTTCGTCGAGTAGATCTCCGGCTTGGTGGAGACCTCCTTGACGTCCGCGTGCCGGGTGACCAGCCAGTAGCCGTCGTCGCCGAAGTTGGAGACCTCGGGCGTCTGCGGGACCCACACCACCGGCGAGGTCTTGCGCAGCTCGGCGAACTCGTCGAGCGGGATGCGCGTGGTGTACAGGTCGGGGTCGGTGGGGTCGAAGCCGTGGTCGAGGACCGGACACGTCATGGTGGAACTCCCGTTGCCGGAGGGTGTGCGAGGTCGCCGCGGGAACCGGCCGGGGACGAGTGCCGGGAAGCGCGGTGGTGCGGTGCTGCGGTGCTGCGTACCGGCCACCGGTGGTGGGCCGGTGGTGGTGGGTGCGGAGTGCTGGTCAGGTCCCGGCGACCGGGCCCGGCGCCCTGCGGCGTGGGCCCAGCAGCTTGCGGACCACGCCGCGCAGGATGCGCGCGAGTTCGTCGTCGGGCAGTTCCGGGAACGCGGCGACGGCGGAGTAGATGCCGCCCATTGCCACGGCCGTGGACACGCGGTACTCGATCGAGTCGTCGACGTCGTCGAGGACTTCGCGCACCCGTGCGGTGATCGAGGCGAGTCGGGGCTGGATGGCGGGGTGGCGTCCGATCGCGACGTCCCGGTCGAGGATGACGGCGAGGGTGCGATACCGGATGAGGAAGTCGACGTAGCCCTCGAACAACAGGCGTTGGCGGGCGGTGCTGCCGCGCCTGCTCTCGGCGACCTCCAACACCCGGTCCAGGTCGTTCAGGGCCGGGCGCAGGAGCGCGTCGAGCAGTTCGTCCTTGGTGCGGAAGTGGTAGTAGAGGGCGGCCTTGGTCACCCCGACCCGGTCGGCGATGGCCTGCAGCGAGGTGCCGGCGAAGCCCTGTTCGCCGAACAGTTCCTCTGCCGCCTGGAGCACCTTGTCATAGGTGTCCTCGGGTGCCGGGATCGCCACGGGTCCCCCTTCCTGTTGGGCATGAACATACGTCGACCTCTGCCAATCGACAAGGCTGATGGGGCGTCAATTTTCATCTCGGCACCGTTGTTCGCAAGGAAAGTGGCTTGCCGTTCGGCCAGGGCCGGGGGTGGTCGGACTGACGGTCGAGCAGGCCGGTGAAGCCCCTGCGGGGCGAGCGGGTCGGAGCGCCGCACCGGGGCGGGCCGAACCATCGACCCGTCGGCGTCGATCGCCGCCGCCCGCCGCCGGGTTCGCGCCGGTAGGTTGCCGCCATGAGCGACTTCGACGCCCGCATCGACGCGGAGCGGCGGCGGCCGGCGGACCCGGCGGCCGGAGCCGGCACGGGACCGCCCGCGAGTCGACCCGCGGACTGGGCCCGGATCATCGAACGCATCGAGATCCTCCTGGCCGCGACGGCGGCGGAGCTCGACAGCCGAGGCGTCCCGGGGCTGCCGGTCTTCGGCTACCCGCCCGCGCGAGGGCCGGCCCGGCTCCTCCGCCGACGGCCGACCGTCGTCGATCGGCGTCGACCGGTCCTGGACCTGTTCTCGCTCGACCCCGCGGGCCGGCCGTTCCTGGAGCGCGGCGCCGTACCGGCCCGGGAGGTGTGGCTGCGCAATTCGCACCCCGGTCGGGCCCACGCGTTGCGCGCGGCCGTGCTCCGGGCCGGCCTGACCCCGGACAGCCCGACCCTGGTCGCGGGGCCGCCGATCGTGCTCGACCCGGACGAGGCCGCGCGCACCGGCCGCGCCGGCGGCTGCTTCGGCGTCGCGGCCGACGGCACGCTGCTGGTGTTTCCGCCGCCGGCCGATGCCGCGCCGATCCCGCTCGTCGAGGTACTCACGACGGCCGTGACGAACGACGCGCCGCAGGGCTGACCGGCGCGACCGGCGGCTTGTCCGGGGCCGGTTGCCCCATGGGTCTACCGCCATCGACGCACGAACAGCGGGCGACGGGCGACGGGCGACGGGCGGGGAGCGGCGGACGACGGACGACAAGCGGGGAGCGGCGGGCGTTCGATCGCCCGGTCGCCCGGTCGCCGCGCGGATCAGGTCGCGGCCTCCACATACATCGGCCGACCGCTGTCACGCGCCCGCAGCGCGGCCCACAACCGCTGGGCCCGCTCCGCCGGCATCGCCGCCGCACCCTGATCCGGGGTCAGCAGATGCCAGGCCCGCAACTCGTCGGCCTGGAGCCGGATTCCGCCGAGTCGACGCGGGGTCAACACGCCACCGTCGAACAACCAGCGCATCCCACCCCGGTGGCCGTCCACCGGCGCCACCCACTGCGCGACGAGCAGGTTCGGCGGCCCGTCCAGGACGATCCCCAACTCCTCCCGAACCTCCCGCACACAGCCCGCCCACGGCGACTCCCCCGGCTCGACGATCCCGCCGGGAAACTCCAACCCCGGCTTGTAGTCGGGCTCGACGAGCAGCACACGTCCCTCGCCATCGAAGAACAACGCCCCGGCAGCGGTGGTCAACCGGCCTACCACTTCCCGATCCGTTCCCCCGTCCGCGCCGCCGTCGGTCCGGCGATCCGCAGCAGTCTCCGCGAGGCGGTCCGGGGGGCCGCCCGTATGGGTACCTCCACGACCGTCCGCTCGGGTGCCTCCGTGACTGTCCGCAAAGCCGTCCCGGTGACCGTCCGCATGGGTGCCTGCGTGGCCGTCCGCTTGGGTGTCCATGACCACGCAGTCTGACCCAGCCCCCACGCCACCGACCGAAGGGGTCCCGGCCCGGCGGGCGAGGTCCGCACGACTCGGCCCGTGGGCCGTCGCAGTCGAACCCGTGGACCGTCGTGGTCGACGGGCAAGCGGCCGGCACGGTACACGAGGCGGCAGCCGTCATCGACGGACTCGCTACGGCGGCCTCCGCGTGCCGACCCCCGTCAGGGCCGCACTCCACCCGCGCGGTGGCGCGAACTCGCCGCGCCGGCCACCGGATGCAATCAACCCGCGGTCGCCCGGCCCCATCGCCCCGCGTAGGCTCCCCGCATGGCTGAACCCACCTTCGTCCCGACGGATTTCGTCGTGCCCGCGCCGCCGAGCACCCCGTCCTTTCGACTGGAGCCACTGGCCGCCCGGCACAACCGGGCCGATCTGGCCGCGTGGTCGTCGAGCATCGAGCACATCCGGGCCACCCCCGGCTTCGCCGGTCGCCACTGGCCACCACTCGACGGGCTGTCCGCGGACGACAATCTGCGTGATCTGGTCCGGCACGCCGACGACTTCACCAAGCGCACCGGCTTCACCTACACCGTGCTCGACAACGCCGGCGACTACGACGTGATCGGCTGCGTCTACATCTACCCGGATCGGGACGACCCCGCCGTCACCTCGGTGCGCTCCTGGGTTCGGGCCGATCGGGCCGAACTCGATGAGCCGGTCTACCGCGAGGTCTCCGCGTGGCTGGCCGAGCACTGGCCGTTCGAGCGGATCCGGTACGCGAAACGGTAGTCGGCATCGATCCCGCCACCGCCCGCCCCGGCCACCTCGACCCGGCCGCCCTCAACCCGGCCGGGCCGCCGCCCACCAAGGCCCGGCGTCCCGATCGGGATCGGTGATCGCGTCCGCCAACGAGGCGAAGGCGTACGTGCGTTGCGGATCCCAGTCGGTACTGCGCAGCAGCCGGTCCCGCATGCCCGCCCAGCCCGGTGCCGCACCCGCCACCACCCACGCGTCCGGAGCCTGGGCGGTCAGCCGCAACGCCGGGCGCAGCCACGACGCGGCCTGCTCCGGCCACGAGACGAGGGCCACCACCTCGCCCGGCCAGGCCGCCGCGAGCGCATGCGCCGCCGCCGTCGAGGCACGGTCTCGCCCGTGGCCGATCGCCAACGTCCGGCAGCCGGTCAACCGGCCCAACAGCGCGGCCAGTTCGGCGTCGGTGTGCGGCGCCGGCGGGCGGCCCTTCCAACGGGCGTAGGCCGCCGGCAGACACACCGCGCACGGCCGGAACCCGGCGGCGACCGCGACGGCCTCGTCCGCGAAGAACACCCGACTCGCGACATAGCCGCCGCGCGCGATCGCCCGCAGCGCACTGCGGCAGTCCAACCGCCCGTACAGCCGACCGTTCGTGGTGCCGCCCAGCGTGCCGGGGGTCGTGCTGCGGTAGGGCCGCCCGTCCGATCCGATCAGCGTGTACATCACCTCACGCCGCATCGTGGAAGACCAGGCCGAGCGTGCGGCGCAGCCCGGTGTGCACGGTACTGACGCCGTGCCGCATCGGCGCCGCCGACCAGCCGCGGGCCGAACGGATCGGGCGGTCCCGGGTGGTGAAGATCAGCCCGTGCCCCTGCGGCAGGCTGATCGCGGTGCCCCGCGACTGGGCCCGGAATCGCTGCTCGGCCATCAGGAACTCGCCGCCGGTGTAGTCGACTCCGGGCTCGTCCAGGCCGATCACCACCTGGAGCGGGAAGACCAGGTCGCCGTACAGGTCCCGGTGCAGCGCGTTCCAGTCTCCCGGTCCGTAGCGCAGCAGGATCGGCGTCGGCCGGGTCTGGCCCGCCGCGTGACACATCGTCAGCCACTCGTCCAGGGTGTCCGGCCAGGGCGCGGGCCGACCCAGGCGGGCGGCCCACGCGCGGGCGATCGGCAGCAGGTGCGGGTAGCAGGACGCGCGCAGCGTCGCGATCGGCTCCGGCACGGGCGCGGCGAAATAGCGGTACCGGCCGGAGCCGAAACGATGCCGGGCCATGTCGATGGTGGCCCGGAAGAGTTCCGGGCGGTCGTACAGCTCGGCGATCTCGCGGCAGGTGTCCGGGTCCAGGATCCGGTGGGTCAGTGCGTGGCCGTGCTCGTCCACGTGCGCGGCGAGTTCCGTGGTGGTCGCCGGCTCGGCGGCGAACAGTGTGTCCACGGCGCTCACCGCACCTGCGCCGGGAGGGCGCCTTCGTGGCCGAGCAGGTACTCCTTGCGGTCCAGGCCGCCGGCGTACCCGCGCAGCGCGCCGTCCGCGCCGATCACCCGGTGACACGGCCGGATCAGGAGCAGCGGATTGGCGCCGATCGCGGTACCGACCGCGCGCACCCCCGCCCGCGAGGTGCCCACCCGTTCGGCGATGGCACCGTACGTGGTGGTGGTGCCGTACGGGATCTCGTCGACCGCGGCCCAGACGCGTTCCTGGAACGCCGAGCCACGCGGCGCCGTCGGCAGGTCGAAGACCCGCAGGCCGCCCGCGAAGTACGCGGTGAGTTGGCGGACCACTTCGGCGAACGCGGCCGGGTCCGGGTGCGAATCGGCGGGCACGGCGGCGCCGCCCTTCTGGCCCGGCACGGACAGCGAGGCCAGCGCGAGCGTGCCGTCGGGGTGTTCGTCGCCGATCAGCAGCAGCTCGCCGAGGGGGCTGTCGAGGGTGGTGTGGACGGTCATGAGCGCTTCCTTCGTCGAGGCCGCGGCGGTCGCCGCGGGCACCGGCCGGTTGCCGTGTGCACTGGTCACAGGTGCTTCCGGGTTCCACTGTGCGCGATGACGAGCCCGTCGTCCGGCGGGAATCGGACATGGCGTTGAACCCTGATTCGAGCGCCGATCCGGAAGCGGAGCGGGTGCCGAATCGCATGCCGAGCGGGTGCCCGGCGGAGCGCCGAATCGAATGCCGGCCCGGGCCCCGGGTCAAACCGCGCGGGCGCGGCGAGGGGCGCGGCGGGGCCGGGGTCACGGCGGGTCGATCCGAACGGGCCGTGCGCGGCGCGTCGGGCAGGATGGTCCGATGATCGAAACGGACCGTCTCCTGCTCCGCCGCTGGCGTGACGACGACCTGCCCGCGCTCACCGCGATGAACGCCGACCCCGAGGTGATGCGCTACGTGGGCGACGGCCTGCCGCGCACTCCCGAGCAGAGCGCCGCCGCCCTGGCCGAATACGAACTCGCCTGGGAGACACGTGGGTTCGGCCTCTTCGCGGTCGAACTGCGCACCCCCGACCCGGGCCCGGTCGGTGCGCTCGCGGGCTGGGTGGGCCTGGCCGTACCGGAGTTCCTGCCCGAGGTGATGCCCGCCGTGGAGATCGGCTGGCGACTGGCCCGCCCGTACTGGGGACACGGCATCGCCACCGAGGCCGCCTTCGAGGTACTGCGCTTCGCATTCGAGTACGCCCGCGTACCGCGCCTGATCTCCATCTGCCACGTGGACAACACCGCTTCCCTCGCGGTGATGGGCAAGCTGGGCATGACCGAGGAACGCCGCACCACCGTCCCCGCCCACGGCAAACCGGTCCTGGTCACCGAACTCCCCCGCGGCCGCTACCTACGCACCCACCCCTGACCCGAAGGTGAGCGGCACCGCGGGTCCCGCCTCGGATGGGCCGCGGCGGGAACGGACCGTGCCGCGACGGGCGCCAGGGGCCTCGGCGCAATCAGGGCGACCCGAGATGCGGCGCCTGGGGCAAGGGGCAGCCATTCACGCGGCGGACGTCCACGCGGCAGACGTACACACCCAGGAACGAACACGGCCGCCGACATCGACCGGGACCGGTCACGGTCCCCATCGATGTCGGCGGCCGGTCGTCGGTCAGCCCGAGACGCAGAATTCGTTGCCCGCCGGGTCCTGCATCGTGGTCCAGTTCAGACCGGGTGCACTGCGCTCGGCCACCACCGTCGCGCCCAGGGCCACCAGGCGCTCGACCGCGGCCGGGCGGTCCGGTGTGGAGAAGTCCACGTGCAGCCGGTTCTTGCCGGCCCGGTCCTCCGGGACCCGCTGGAAACCGAGGACCAGGGGCTGGGCCGCGACCATCACGAACTCGCCGAAGTCCTGGGCGATCTCCACGCCCAGTGCGTTCGCCCACCACGCGGCCAGCGTGCCCGGGTCGGCGCAGTCGATCGTGATCATCTCTTGTTTCAATTCCATACGCGCACGATAGGAGCCGGGTCCGACATCGCGGCCCACCCTCCTCCTCGGAGTGTCGCATGGCGCACCGACACCGACACCGACGCGGCGCGCCCCGCGACACGCACCGGCCCGGCCTCGGCCGCGCTCAGGAACGGGCGGCGATGCCTCGGATCAGCGTCCGGGCCGTGCTCGCGGCGAACTCGGCCACCGTGGGGCCGTCCTCGATGCCCATGAAGTGCCGCAGGAACGCCCGCTGGTAGCACGCACCGAGCAACATCGCGGCGGCTGCCTCGGGGTCGGCGTCCGGGTCGATCCGGCCCCGGTCGCGTTCGACCGTGAGGTAGGCGGCGAGCAATCGCAGCGGGACGTGCGGGCCGGCGCCGATGCCGCGCAGCGCCTCGCGGTGGCGGTGCAGCAGCGCGGGTTCGGCGAACAGCGACGAGGCGATCGGCATGCTCTGCTCGTAGAACTCGGCCGCGCGGCTCGCGATCGCGGCCAGCCGCCGCTCGACCGGGTCGGCGCCGGACTCCACGGACCCACCGGCTCCGCTGGAACCGCCGGAGCCATCGGACCCACCGGAGCCGCCGGCCTCCGCGAAGCCCACCGAGCCGCCCGAGCCGCCGAACCCATCGGATTCGTCCGGCTCTTCGGCCAGTTGGGCGAGCAGCGGGCCCAGGGGCGGCAGCCGCTCCTGGAGGACCGCGACGAACAGTTCCTCCTTGCCGGTGAAGTGTTTGTACAGCGCGGCCTCCGAGCAACCGGCGGCCCGGGCGATCTCCTTGGTCGTGGTCCGCGCGAGGCCGAGCGTGCGCATCAGGTGCTCGGCGGCGTCCAGGATCCGCTGCCGGGTGGGCACGGCCGGGCGCCGTCCGGGGGTCGGCGCCGACTGCGGCTCCCGCCGCTGGGGTTCCGGGCGGGGCGAGTGCGGCATCGAGGCGGTCGTCCGTTCGTCGTGGGCGGTGCGATCCGGGGGTTTCGGGTGGCTCCGAGGGGATTCGGGGCGGTCCGTCTCCCGGACTTGACGTAGTGGTGAGCAAGTATTCACCATGGACAGGTGAGTGAACACTCACCAACCTCGGGAGGCAGATATGAGGCTCACCGTCCTCGGCGCGACCGGTGCCACCGGTGAACACGTCCTGCGCCACGCCGCAGCCGCCGGACACAAGATCACCGCCGTGGTCCGGGCCCCGTCCCGACCGGCCTTCGAACACCCGAACATCGAGGTCGTGCGGGCGGACGTGACGAACCCGGCCGAGTTGCACGAGGCGATCGAGGGCCGCGACGCGGTGTTGTCCGGGATCGGACCACGCAATCGCAAGAGCCCCGGCATCGCGGCGGCGGCGACCGCCGCGATCCTGACCGCGATGGCCGACACCGGCGTGCGACGCGTGGTGACGATCAGCGCGGCGCCGGTGGGCCCGACGCCGCGCGAGGACTCGGTGTTCGTACGCGGCGCGCTGATCCCGATGTTGCGCGCGGCGCTCAAGGCGGTGTACGCGGACCTGGCGGCGATGGAGGCCGAGTTGGCCCGCAGCGACGCGGACTGGACCACGATGCGGCCACCGAAGCTCACCGACGGCGCCGGCCGCGGCACCTACCGCACCCACATCGGCGGCAGTGTCCCGCGCGGCAGCACCATCGCCCGGGCCGACCTCGCGCACGCCATGCTCGCGGTCCTGGGCGACCCGGCGACCTACCGCCGACCGGTGGGCATCGCGTACTGAACCCGCGCCGGGATCGGGTGCCGCGCCGGCCCCGCGGTGAGATCGCCCCGAGCCGGGTACAGGCCGGCGATCACCACACGAGCGGGAGGCACGATGGCTCGGCGCGGCACCACCGGCGGACCCACCATCACCGTGCGCCGGGTGTACGAGCCGGTCGATCCGGACGACGGCCTGCGCGTCCTGATCGACCGGTTGTGGCCGCGGGGCATCGCCAAGGCGGATGCGCATCTCGACGCGTGGCCCAAGGAGTTGACCCCCTCCAGCGAGCTGCGCCGGGCCTGGCACGCCGGCGGCCTGGCCGAGGAGGTGTTCCGCGCCCGCTACCGCGACGAACTCGACACCGCACCCGCGCACGCGGCCCGCGCCGCGCTGCTCGCCCGGGCGGGCGACGGCCGCCTCACCCTGCTCACCGCCGTCCGCGATCCGGACCACAGCCACGTACCGGTCCTGATCGAGTACCTGGGCGAGGGCCCGTAGGGACGACGTCGCGGCCCTACCCGTGCGCGTGTTCCGCCGCCGGCAACATCGTCCGCGGGTCCTGGTCGGCGAACCACATCCCGATCACGATCGCCGCGGTCGCCTCCAGATAGCCCGCCCGATCCAACCCGCCGACCGGCAGCGGCACCGCGCCCAGCGCCGCGACCAACGTGTGCGCCACGGCGAGCGCGTTCGGGTCGTCCCCGCACAGCGGCACGGCGAGTCCCGCCGCGTGCGGACCCGCCCACAGCTCGGCCGCGCCCAGATGGAAGGCCTTGACCACGTGCGCCCCCGGCGCCGCGTTCGCGAGCGTGCGCGCCGCCGACGGCCCGCCGTCGGTGGTCAACATCAGGCCGCCCGGCCCCGGCACGATCGGGTTCGCGCAATCCAGCACCGCCTTCCCCACCAACAGGCCCGCCACCGGCGGAATCACCTCGGCGGTCGCGGCGTGCCCGACCGAGGCCAACACCGCGTCACCGTGCTCGGCCGCCTCGGCGAAACCGCCCGCCCGGGCCCCGATCCGCTTCGCCAACGCCTGCGCCCGCTCCGCCGATCGTGCCCCGATCAGCACATCGTGCCCGGCCTCGACCCACTTGGCGCCCAACGCGCCCGCCATGTTGCCCGCACCCAGAATTCCGATTCGCACCGCAACCACCCCGCTCGCTTCGAGAGGTCGTCCCCGACCCTCGCCGTCTCCGACTCCTCGAAGCTAGGCGGGCCGATCCACACCATTCGGTAACCATCGACCGGGCCACAATGGACCCATGACCGAGCCCGGGGACAAGTACGACGCGACTCCACGCGAAGGCGAGCACGAGGTGACCCGACGCGAAGGCGCGCACGACGTGACCGAGCACGAAGGCGAGTTCGTCGCCGACTGCCGCGCCCGGATCGGCTTCGACCTGCTCACCAACCGCTGGAACAGCGTGGTCGTCTACGCCCTGGCCCACGGCCCGATGCGGCCGGGCGCGCTGGCCGCGCAGATCGGCGGGATCAGCGCCAAGGTGCTCAACGAGACGCTGCGCCGACTCGAATACCACGGCCTGGTGATCCGCCGGGCCTACGCCGAGGCCCCGCCGCGCGTCGAGTACGCGCTGACCGACCTCGGCGAGACCCTCCTGGTCCCGTTCCGCGCTCTCGGCGCCTGGTCGGTCGAACACGGCCACCGCGTCCTGGCCGCCCAGGACGCCGCGGACGCGGCGGCGAACACCGGCTGAGGAACCGGGCCCCGACCACCGACCGAAATGAACGAGCCGGCTCCCGGCGCCGGCTTCCTGCTCCCGAGCATCGACCCGACCGCCCCGGCTCGCATTCACCGACCCGCCGGCCCCGGCTCCCGATCACCGGGCCAACCGGGCCGCCGGCACCGTGGTGGCCAGCGCCGTCGCCGCGATCGCCCACGCCGTCACTTCGCCCGCGTGGTGGAAGTCGGCACCCACCGACAGGTAGAGCGTGCCGAAGGCGGCCACCCCGAGCACCTGCCCGAGCTGGATCATCGTCACCATCAGCCCGGACGCGTCCGATGCCCGCGGCAGCGGAACCCGGCGCAGTGCGAGCATCATCACCGGGCTGTACGCGACGCCCAGTCCGCAGCTGCTCAGGATCATCGTGGCGAGCAGCACCGCCAGCGGCTGCCCGCTGCCGAACCCCCACGCGGTGGCCGCGAACCCGAGCGCACCGATCGGCATCCCGATCATCGGCAACCGCCGATGCCAGGCCGCGGGCAACCGCTGCCACCGCAGCGACACCGTCGCGAACACGACCGAGGACGGGATGAAGGTCAGCCCCGCCTCCAGCGCGCTGTAGCCCAGCCCGCTCTGCACGTACAACGCGGTGGCGAACATCAGCCCGCCGAACGCCGTCATCGCCAACAGCAGCGTGGCCGCCCCCGCCACCACACCCGGCACCCGCAGCAGCTCAACCGGAATCAGCGGCGCCGCCGCGCGTCGTTCGACGATCGCGAACAGCCCGAACAGCACGGCGCACGCGCCCAGGCTGAACCAGCCCCAGGTCGGCCAGTCCAACTCGTGCCCCATCACCAGCGGGACGACCAGCGCGAGCAGCGCGGGAGCCAGCAGCGCCAGGCCCGGGACGTCCAGGCCGCGTGCCGCGGGGGTGCCACCGGCCGGCAACACCCGCCGGGCGAGCACGTACAGCGCGATCCCGACCGGGATGTTGATCAGGAACACCGGCCGCCAGGACAGCCCGAACAGGTCGGCGCTGACCAGGAGTCCGCCCAGCACCTGGCCGGCGACCATGCCGCCCGCGATGGTCGCCGCGTACCGCCCCATCGCCCGGGCCCGGTCGGCGCCCGCGTAGGTGGCCTGGATCAGGTTGAGCACCTGCGGCACCATCAGCGCGGCGCCGCCGCCCTGGATCGCGCGGGCCGCGATCAGGGAGGTGTCGTCCCAGGCCAGGCCGCACAGCAGCGACGCTGCGGTGAAGACGACCAGGCCGATGCCGAACACCCGGCGGAAGCCGTGCCGACCGCCCAGCCGCGAGCCGGTGACGATCAGCATCGCGTAGACGATGGTGTAGCCGGAGATGACCAGTTGCAGTCCCGCGCCGCTGGTGTCCAGGTCGGTACGGATCGTGGGGCCGGCGACGTTGACGACGGAGGTGTCCAGCAACGCCATGAACTGGGCGGTGAGCAGTGCGGTCAGCAGGAGCGGATGGGCGCGTCGCGCCGTGTCCGGCGCCGCGGTCGTGGTGGTCATGCCAGGAGCGTGCGGGCAGTGTGGTCCTGTTGCCGAGAGCCTGTCGATCCTGGTACCGAGAGCACCTGGCAGCGAACCACGGCAGGCACGAGGATGGCCGGATGAGCACCCACACCGCCAGCCGACGCACCGAACTGGGCGCATTCCTGCGCAGCCGGCGCGAGCGCCGGACCCCGGAGGACGTCGGCCTGCCGCCGGGCCTGCGCCGGCGCACCCCCGGGTTGCGCCGCGAGGAGGTCGCGATGCTCGCCGGCGTGGGGGTGACCTGGTACACGTGGCTGGAGCAGGGCCGTCCGATCAACGCGAGCGTGCAGGTGCTGGACGCGGTGGCCCGCACACTGGGGCTCGACGCGGCCGAGCGCACCCACCTGTACCGACTCGCCCAGGTGCCGTGGGAGATCGAGGCGCCGTCGGGGACGACGTTGCCGGTGGAGATCCAGGAGATCCTGGACAACCTGGTCCCGAATCCGGCCGCCGTGTACAACGCCCGGTACGACGTACTGGCCTGGAACGAGGCGTACCACAAGTTGTTTCCCGGCCTGGTCGAGCAGGCGGCCGACGAACGCAACGTGATCTGGGCCACGTTCATGTCGCCCGACCCGTGCAATCCGTTCCTCGACCGGGATTTCGAGGAACCGCGGATGGTCGCCGAGTTGCAGGCCTCGTTCGCCCGGCACGTGGGCGAACCGGAGTGGGAGTCGTTCGTGCGACGCCTGGCGAGCAGCAGTCCGAAGTTCGCCCGGCTGTGGGCGCGCCGCGAGGTCGGCTCGGGCAATCGGCACGTCAAGCGGATCATGCACAAGCAGCTGGGCCGGATGGAGTTCGCGGGCACCAAGCTGCTGCCGAGCGTGCCGGAGACCCGGATGATGGTGTATACCCCGGCCGACGACGTCACGCGCGAGCGCATGGCCGAGCTGATGGCGATGACGACCACACACTGGTGCTGCGCGCGCTGCCGGAAGAAGTCCAGCTGGAGCCACCCCACTTCGGCACTCGCCATGACGACGGACCGAACCGACGACCCGGCGACCGCAGGCCCCACCGCCCGGCTGAGCGGGTGAGCCGGGCAACGGGTGAGCGGGTGAGCGGGTGAGCAGGTGACCGCGAGCACACCGAACGGCCCGGCCTCCGATCGCGGGCGCGGGATCGACGTGCCGACGTTCGCCGACCCGACGCAGCATCGGCGCTGGTGGGCCGCTCGGCGGCGGGCGCTGGAGCACGCACTGCGGCTGTGCACCGAGGGCCCCTCGGCCGGCGCGCTGGTGCTGCGCGGAAGCATGCCGTTGATCGCGTGGTTGGGCGCGGCGGCGCGCGAGCCGGGTGATCTGGACTGGGTCGTGTCGCCCTCGCCGATCCGGCCGGTCCGACCGGATCGCCCACACCCGCACGTCCCGGAGCGTGCCGCGGTCCAACAGTGGCCCGAGGTGTTCGCGGGCGCGGGCGCGGGTGACCTGTGGTGCGACGAGGAGTTCGACACGCGGGGCATCCGGGCCTGCCCACCGCCCGAGGGCACCGCGTGGGTACAGGTCGACGCCCTTTGCGACGACCCGTACGACGACGAGTACCAGGACCAGTGGGACGCCGAGTGGGACGACGAGTGGGCCGACGTGGGCGAGTCACCGCACCACGAACTCTTCGAGGCCCTGGCGAGGTGCCCCGATGCGGGCGCCGGGGTGGTCCTGGACGCCGGTCGCGCGCACTCCGAGGGTGGAGGTTCGTACGGCGACGGCGACGGCGACGGCGACGGCGCGCGCGGCGTGCGGTTGATCGTCCCCTGGCGTGCGGACGGGCTGCCGGAAGGCACGATCCGGGTCGACTACGCCTTCGACGAGTGGGTGCCGGAGCCGGCGCGCTGGACGGCGATCCCGCGCGCGGGCGGCGGCCCGCCGGTGGTGGCGCCGGCGGCGAGCCGGGCGCTGTCCCTGGCCTGGAAGCTGCGCTGGTTGCGCAGGGACGCGGCCGAGGCCGGCATCTTCGCCAAGGACCTGTACGACGCGGTTTTGCTCGCCGAATCGCCGCACACCCGGCTGCGCCCGGAGCTGCTGGGTCGGGTCGTGGGCGGGGTGCCGATCGCCCCGGGCGAGGTCGCGTCCTGGTCGGTGCCGGACTGGGACAGGTTCCGCGCGGCGCATCCGTCGGCGCTGGGGCCGGAGGCGGCCTGGTTGGCCCGGCTCGGGCACGCGCTGGGCACGATTTCGGGCCGACCCGGCCCGGGTCGCTGACCGGGTCCGGTGCGTCCGGTTCGCCGATCGGGCCCGGCGCGCCCGGTTTCCTGATCGGGGCGGGGCGACCGGATCCCCGACCGGGCGCCGAGCGGGCGGATCCCTGACCGGGCCCCGCGAATGGGCCCGGCTCGGCCGGCGGGCGGTCCGGGCCGGGATCGCTGCGGGCTCGGCTGCCTCGGGCGGTTCAGATGTCGTAGGCCACGGTCACCGGCGCGTGGTCGGACCAGCGCTCCGCGTAGGTGTCGGCGCGTTCGACCACGGCGGTGACCGCCGCGTTCGCCAGGGCCGGGGTCGCCACGTGGTAGTCGATCCGCCAGCCCGCGTCGGTGTCGAACGCCTTCCCCCGGTAGGACCACCACGAGTAGGGCCCGGGGCCGTCGGGGTGGATCCGGCGGACCACGTCGTGCCAGTCGGCCGCGCCGAACAACGCGTCGAGCCAGGCCCGCTCCTCCGGCAGGAAGCCGGACTTCTTGACGTTGCCCTTCCAGTTCTTGATGTCGTGCTCGGTGTGCGCGATGTTCCAGTCCCCGCACACCAACGACTCGCGCCCGCCGATCGCCGCCGTCGCCCGCATCACCTTCAGGTGCGCGACCAGGTCGGCCATGAACCGGGTCTTCTCCTCCTGCTTGGGCGTCTCCGCCTCGCCCGTGGGCAGGTACAGGCTGGCCACGGTCACCTTGGGCAGGTCCACCTCGATCCACCGCCCGGCCGCGTCGAACTCGGCCGACCCGAACCCGATCCGCACCGCGGTCGGCTCGACCCGGCTGTACACGGCCACGCCGGCCCGGCCCTTGGCCGTCGCCGGGGCGTAGTAGGCGTGCCAACCCTTGGGGTCGCGCACCTCGTCGGCGAGCTGGTCGGGGGTGGCCCGCACCTCTTGGAGGCACACCACGTCGGCCTCGGTCGTGTTCAGCCATTCGGTGAAGCCCTTGCCGGCGGCGGCACGCAGGCCGTTCACGTTGGCGGTGGAGACGGTGATCATCGGTGCAGATTAGCCCGTTTCGGGTCGGTGCGAAGTCGGGGGGTGCGGCGGCCCGGGATCGGCGGGCGGGGCGGGCCGTCGACGTCGGGCGACCCCGGATCGGCGGGCGGGACCGTACGACCGCCCGGCCGTACGACGGCGCCGGGCCGCGGCGGCTGTCTCAGCCGAGCAGCGCGGCGTGCAGCGCCTGCCAGGCCGCGCCAGGGCAACGCGCGGCCACCTCGGCCGGCTCGACCCACTCCGCCGCGTCGCACTCGGACCCGGGGTCGGGCCGGGTCGGCGCGCCCGGATCCGGCAGCCGCACCGTGAAGAACGCCTGGAACGTCCGGCGCGGATAGCGGTAGTCGGCCGGCGGCATGTCCAGGAGGGTGATCCGCTGGCCACCGAACAGGGTGAGGCGCTCGGCGGCCACCCGCAGCCCGGCCTCCTCGGCGAGCTCGCGCGCCGCCGCCCCGACCGGGGTCTCCCCCGGGTCCAGGTGCCCGCCCGGCACCTCCCAGCCGCGTCCCGGTCGGTCCACCCGGGTCAGCAGCGTGCGCCCGAGGCCGTCCAACGCGAGGACGAAGGCGGTGGTGACGGTGTAGCCCTCGGGCGGGTCGGTACAGCGCAGTACGTCCATCCGGTGCGCGGTGGAGATCCAGGGCACGGTCAGCGATGCGAGCACGGTTGACGCCATGACCGCCATCCTCGCGGGCCGGGCGACGGCAGCCGGCCCGGGGTCGAGCCCGCGTGCCGCCCCGGAAGGCACGGCGGAGCCGATCTCGGCCGCGTCGTGCCCCGCCCGACGGGCGTCGGTACCGCCATCGCCGCTCCTCGACCCGTCGCCCCGCCCGACGCGTGCTCCCGGCCGCGTCCGCGCGCGTGCCCGCCTCGGTCGGCCGGGACCCCGCACACGGCGGTTGTCCGCCGCGCCGATCGGCGGTATATCTCCGCATACGATCGATCGATCGGCCTGCCGCCCACCGTCGCAACTAGCCGCGCCCGCACCGCCGCTCGGCCCTGCGGACCGGGCCGGCTCAGGGGCCTCAGAGGGTGCCTTAGGCCGCCTTACTCCGCCTTACTCCGCCTTAGGGCTCCTCGGCGCTGCTTAGGTATCGGGCCGGGTTCGGGGTGCGGGATAGATGCGGCATCCGCCTCATGTCCGGACCCCCACTGGGACGAGAAGCTGTTACCACGAGCCGGGGAGACCGGGTCGAAGTAACAGAAGGTGGACACAGTGATCGAGTACGAGCTTTACAAGACCCGTCAGCAGGAGCTTCTCGCCGGTGCCGAACAGGACCGCCTGGTCATGAAGGCCCTGCGCACCCGGCGCGCCGCCGCCAAGGCCCGGCGTGCCGAGCGGGTGGCCCACGAGGTGGTGCAGAGCGCCGCCGCGGTCGAATCGGTACGCATGCGTCGGAACCTGCAGCTGCTCACCCGGTGACGGCGACGGTGACCCCCGACGCACGATCCGGACCGACCGGACGATGTCACCACCGGCCGAACGGCACGCGGCACCGCCGGACAGTGGACGGCGGCAGGGCAACACAGAAATCCCCCGGCGACCCCGAGTGGACCTCCGTCCCTCGGGGTCGCTGCACGTCCGGGCCCGGTGTTGGAACCCGGCCCAGCGCGTCCACGGCGCCGCCGGCGACGCACGGGTGTCGCTCGGGACGGCGCCGGCCATCGGCCGACGTCGGGGGCGGCTACCTTGGCGGCGTTCGCTGAAGGCATCGATGAGGAGGCTCCGCCGATGAGCGTCGCGTTGTTCACACTCGGAGGCACGATCGCGATGGCCGGTGCGGTCGGCACGGATGCCGGTACGGTCGTCGCCCGCCTGAACGGCGCGCAGTTGACCGCCGCCGTGCCGGGCCTCGCGGATCTGGGTGTCGCACTCGACGTGCAGGACGTACAGGCGGTGCCCAGCGGGAGTCTGACGTTCATTCAGGTCCTGGACGTGGTCGCCGCCGCGTCTCGCGCGGTCGCCGCGGGGGCGACCGGAGTCGTGGTGACCCAGGGCACCGACACGCTGGAGGAGACCGCCTACCTCGTCGACCTGGTCTGGCCGCACCCGGAGCCGTTCGTGCTCACCGGCGCGATGCGCAACCCGACACTGGCCGGACCCGACGGCCCCGCGAACCTGCTCGCCGCGGCCCGGGTCGCGGCGGCGGAACCCGCGCGCGGGTTGGGCGCGTTGGTGGTGTTCGGGGACGAGATCCACGCCGCGCGCCGGGTGCGCAAGACGCACAGTACGAGTACCGCCACGTTCCGCTCGCCCGACACCGGACCACTGGGGGTCGTGGTCGAGGGCCGGGTACGGATCCTGGCCACACCGCCGGTACACGCGCCGCTGCCGATCCCGGAGCCGGCCGCGCTCACCTCGGCCCGGGTCGCGCTGTACTCGGTCACCCTCGACGACGACGGCGCGCTGCTCGCCGGTTTCCCGACCGACCAACGGGGCCTGGTGGTCGCCGGATTCGGGGTCGGCCACGTGCCGGCCGGGCTGGCGCCGGTGCTCGGCGAACTGGCCGCGCGCATCCCCGTCGTACTGACCTCGCGTACCGGCGCCGGTTCCGTGCTGCGGCACACCTACGGCGCGCCGGGCTCGGAAACCGACCTGCAACGCCGCGGTCTGCTCAATGCCGGCCTGCTCGACCCGTACAAGGCGCGGGTGTTGCTGCGCCTGCTCATCGCCTCGGGCAGCGACCGCGACGCGATCGCCTCGGCCTTCACCGAGCACGGGTGAGTCGGAGGCCCGACGAGCCGGGCCCGCGCGGGCCGCACGGGGTGGAGCGGGGTCCGTTCATCCGCCCGGACAGGACAGGAAGTGGCGGACGTCCGCCGCGAGCGCCGCCAACTGCTCGCCCGCCTCCACCACCAGGGTCACCGAGGCCGCCCAGCCGCAGCCGCCCATCCGCCGCGGTCGCAGCTCCCAGGTCAGTTCGACCCGCCCGCCGGACCGGAAGGCCGCCGTGACGGTGAGGTCGTGATCGTCGGTGTGCCAGCGGCGTTCGCCGTCCCAGCCGCCGAAGTCACGGGCGAGATCGGTCAGGAAGCCGTCTATCTCCCTGGCCTCGCCGGTCCAGGCGACCACCCGATCGAGATGCGCGGCCATCCCGGGCGCCTGGATCTCGACGGTGTAGTGCACGAGCCGCGATGCCGTGTAGCGCGCGGCGACCTCGTCGTCCGGGCTGACCGCGTCGCGCAGGCGAATTCGAATGGCCGGACGGTCGTTGCACCGGATGATCACGTCGTTCGGGTCGGGCGATCCGGTCGGCTCGTTCGATTCGTTCGCCGCGTCGAAGTGGGGATGCATCCGCCGAACCGTAGGGCAGAGCGCCCGTCGACGTCATTCCGGTTCCCGGCACCCGCCCCCACCCGGCTGCTTCGCTCAGCCGCGGGCGCGCTCGACGCGTCCCTCGTCCCATACCGGGCCGTCCGTCTCGCGGACCCGCCCGTCCTGGCCGAAGACCATGAAGCGGTCGAAGGAGGACGCGAACCACCGGTCGTGGGTGACCGCCAGCACGGTGCCGTCGAACGCCTCCAACGCGTCCTGGAGCGCCTCGGCCGAGACCAGGTCCAGGTTGTCCGTCGGCTCGTCGAGCAACAGCAGGTTGGCGCCGGAGAGTTCCAGCAACAGCACCTGGAATCGGGCCTGCTGGCCGCCGGAGAGGGTGTCGAAGGGCTGCTCGGCGCCGTAGGCGAGTTCGTACCGATCGAGCACCTTCGCGGCGCCCTCGCGGCCCAGCCCGCTGCGGTGTTCGTCGCCCCGGCCGAGGATGTCGACCAGTGTCCTGCCCACGAACTCGGGGTGGTCGTGCGTCTGCGCGAACCAACCGGGCCGCACCCGTGCCCCGAGCCGGGCCCGGCCGGTGTGCGCCACCGGCGCGATCACCGTGTCGCCGACCGGTTCGTGCTCGACCTCGGGATCGGTACCGCCGGCCGCGAGCAGGCGCAGGAAGTGCGACTTGCCAGAGCCGTTCGAGCCGAGCACCGCGACCCGGTCGCCGTACCAGATCTCGGCGTCGAACGGCTGCATCAGGCCGGTCAGTTCCAGCGCCTCGGCGATCACCGCGCGTTTGCCGGTGCGGGAGCCGCGCAGCCGCATCTTGACGTCCTGCTCGCGCGGGATGTTCTGCGGCGGCCCGGCCTCCTCGAACTTGCGCAGCCGGGTCCGCGCGGCCTGCAGCCGCGAGGCCAGACCGTCGTTGTACGCCGCCTTGTTCTTGTACATCAGGACCAACGCCTTGAGCTTGGCGTGCTCCTCGTCCCAGCGCCGGCCCAATTCCTCGAAGCGCTCGAACCGGGCCCGCCGGGCCTCGTGGTAGGTGCCGAACGAGCCGCCGTGGATCCAGACCGTGTTGCCCGCCGCGCCGAGTTCGATCGTGACGATCCGGTCGGCGGCCTGGGCGAGCAGTTCGCGGTCGTGCGAGACCAGCAGCACCGACTTCTGGCTCTCGCGCAGCGACTGTTCGAGCCAGCGCTTGCCCGGGACGTCGAGATAGTTGTCCGGCTCGTCGAGGATCAGCACCTCGTCCGGGCCGCGCAGCAGCGCCTCCAGGGCGAGCCGCTTCTGCTCGCCGCCGGACAACGTGCGCACCTCGCGCCATTTGGCGCCGTCGTAGGTGGTGCCCAGCGCCGCCTGACAACACTGGTCCCAGGCGGGCTCGATGTCGTACCCGCCCGCGTCGCCGAACTCGGCGAGCGCCGTGGCATACCGCATCTGGTGCTTCTCGTCGTCGTTCTCCATCAGCGCCAGCTCGGCCTCGTCCACGGCGCGCATCGCGTCCCGGATCCGCGGCGGGGCGAGCGAGACGAGCAGGTCGCGCACGGTGGACGCGTCCCGGATCCGGCCGACGAACTGCGGCATGATGCCGAGGCCTCCCGTTCGGGCGACCGCGCCGCTGTCGGGTTTCAGCTCACCCGTGATGATCCGGAGCAGCGTGGTCTTGCCGGCGCCGTTCGCACCGATCAGCGCCACGGTGGTGCCGTCACCGACGCGGAAGGACACTTCGTCCAGCAGGACACGCCCGTCGGGCAAGGTGAATCCGACGGTATTGACATCGATGTAGCCCATGGCGTGGCGCGTCCTTCGTCCTGCGGTCGGGGGGATCCGAGGGTGGTCTCCCCGGGCGTCCCGAGGGTGACAACCCTTCCTACCCGCTCCACGCCGACCGGGCCAACGCATTTCGGGCTCCCCGCACGGTAGCGCGCCGCGAGGAGGGCACGGGACACGCCGGCAGGAGGGCCGAGGCCACCGGGAGGAGGGCCGAGGCCACCGGCCGGAGTGTCGATGCCACGGGAAGGAGTGGCGATCGCACCGGCCGCGAGGGCACGCGCGGGCCGACACCTTTCGCATAGTGCAACTATTGATTCGCGCATCGCAACCTGGAACGGTGACGGCTCATCAGTTTCGGGGATATCCAAGGAGTCGCGGTGGCACACACGGAACCGCAGCAGATCGCCCGGCAGGTCGCCCTGGGCGAGCGCAGTCCGCTCGGGTTCGGGGTCTTCCTGGCCCCGTTCCATCAGGCGGGACGCAACCCGACCCTGATGCTGGAACAGGACCTGGCCCTGGTCGAGCACCTGGACCGGCTCGGCTACGCCGAGGCCTGGATCGGCGAACACCACTCCGGTGGCTGGGAGATCGTCGCCTCGCCCGAGTTGTTCATCGCGAGCGCCGCGGCCCGTACCCGGCACATCCGCTTCGGCACGGGTGTCGTCTCGCTGCCCTATCACCACCCGCTGCACGTCGCGGATCGGCTGGTCCTGCTCGACCACCTCACCCGCGGCCGGGTCATGCTCGGCGTCGGCCCGGGTCAACTCGCGTCCGACGCACACATGTTGGGCATCGACACCGCTCGTCAGCGGGCGATGATGGAGGAGTCGCTGGAGGCGATCGTCGCACTGCTCGCCGGCCGCGAACCGGTGACCCGGGAGAGCGACTGGTTCACGCTGCGCGACGCTCGCCTGCAGTTGCGGCCGTACACCCACCCCTCGCTGGAACTCGCCGTCGCCGCGACCTTCTCCCCGGCGGGTCCGCGCACGGCCGGGCGGTTCGGCGCGGGCATGCTCTCGATCGCCGCGAGCCAGGAGGGCGGCTTCGACGCGCTCGGCACGCACTGGGGCATCGCGAACGAGGTCGCGGGTCGTCACGGACAGACCATGGACCGGTCCAAGTGGCGGCTGATGGGCATGATGCACATCGCCGAGACCGAGGAGCAGGCGCGCCGCGAGGTGGCGTACGGCCTCGAAGGCATCCAGAACTACCAGGCCAAGGTACTGCCGATCCCGCTGGACACCGGCACACCACTGGCCGAGCGGATCGACCACGGCAATCGGACCGGCTCGTTCATCTGCGGCACGCCCGAGATGGCGATCCGTCAGATCGAGCGGCTGTGGCAGAAGTCCGGCGGTTTCGGCACCTACCTGTTCATGGGCGCCGACTTCGCGGACCCGGAGGCGACGAAGCGCTCCTACGAACTGATCGCGCGCGAGGTGATCCCGTACTTCACCGGTGCCGCGCACGGCCCGCTGGCCTCCCAGGACTGGCAGGTGGGCCTGTCCGGGACCTGGCGCGACCAGACCGCGCAGGCCGTCGGCGGGGCCGTGAAGGACTACGAGAACACGAAGGGGACCACGGCGTGAGCACGCGGATCGACGGCGGTGTCGGCGCGGGACGCGTCGCGGGCAAGGTGGCGCTGGTGACCGGGGCGGCGGCGGGCATCGGGCGGGCCGTCGCGCACCGCCTCGCCACCGAGGGCGCGTACGTGGTCGCGGGCGATATCGATGCGGCCGGATTGGCGACGCTCGCCGAGGAGTTGGGCGCCGAGCGATGCGTCACCCGGTTGTCCGACGTGACCGTCGAGGACGACGTGGCGGCGCTGGTACAGGCAGCCGTGGACCGGTTCGGCGGCCTGGACATCGCGGTGGCCAACGCGGGCGGCGGCACGGCGGCCGAACTGGCCGACCACGACTACGCCGCCTGGCGCCGCGTCGTCGACCTGTGCCTGAACGGCGCGTTCCTGACCGTCAAGCACGCCGGCCGGGTCATGCGCGCCCAGGACGGCCGCGCCGGTTCGATCGTCAACCTCGCCTCGCTCAACGCGGTCCAGGCCGGTCGCGGAATGGGCGCGTACTGCGCGGCCAAGGCCGGCGTGGTCGCCCTGACCGAGGTGGCCGCGCTCGAACTCGGGCCGTCCCGCATCCGGGTGAACGCGGTGGCCCCGGGCCTGATCCGCACGCAGGCCACGGCGGGCATGTGGCATGTCCCGGGCGTGGTCGAGGAGTACGTCGAGAACGCCCCGCTGGGCCGGTTCGCGGAACCCGAGGAGGTGGCGGCCGTGGTCCTGTTCCTGGCCTCCGACGAGGCCTCGTTCGTCTCCGGCAGTGTGTACGGCGTCGACGGCGGCGCCCGCACCCGACGGTACCCGGACCTGATCGGCGCACTGGAGCGGTTGTCGAAGGAGTGACCGCGGCACCGTGGCGGCCGGTCGTCGGCACGAACGCGCAGCCGACGACCGGACGGTTGTCGGGGCGTGACGGGGGTCGGACCGGCCCGTGCGGAGCGGGGCGCCCGATCGGTGATCAAGCGGCTGATCAGCGGCGAAATGGGGCGCGAGGGTTCCTCTTCCGGTTACTGACACATCGTCAAGTTTCTGTTCGGTAATGGCGCTATCGCCTCCGAATGGACGTGTCCGCGATCGGTTGGCAGCCTGGTCCGGCCGGGTTCGACCTCTTCGATCGGAGACGGTTTTCCGGCCTCGCGGAGGGGAAACCAGAGGGCACCGAACGGGACGGGAGGGGACCTGACACCCCCAGTGCGCGACGGCGCAGCCGTATCCCGTGGGTATCAAGGCGCCGGCGGTCGGGCCCACTCCCCCGTGCCCGACCGCCGGCCGCCGCGAGCACCGTGACCGCGACAGCCGATCCTCGGTCGCCGGCGGGACCCGTGCCCGCTCAGCGCACGTCGATCCCGCGCAGATGCCGCATGTCGTTGTAGCGGATCGCGCGCAGCCGCCCGTCGCGAACGCGCCAGCGGGAGATCGAGGCGTTGCCCACCGGGTCGGTCCGGATCAGGCGGTCGACGTCCGTCTCGGTGAGGCCCTCCAGGATGTAACGCAGCATCAGTACGGTCGCGTCGTGCCCGACGATCAGCACGTGCGCGCCGGGCGCCTCGTGCCGCAGGTCGGTGAGCAGCGTGCGCAGCCGTAGCGCGACATCGGCGAGCGACTCGCCGCCGGGTGGGCGGTAGTACAGGTCGCCGACCCGCCGTCGACGCTCGGCCTCCTCCGGGTGGAGCCGCTCGATCGCGGCGGCCGTCCGCAGTTCCAGGACCCCCATCTCGCGATCCCGCAGCCGCTCGTCACGACGCGGCGCGGGCAACAGCAGGCCCAGTCGGGCGGCCTCGCGAGCGATGATGCGCATCGTCGAACGCGCCCGGCGGTACGGCGAGACCAGGACCACGTCCGGCGTCTCGCCCCTGAGCGCGAGCCGTCGCCCGACCGCACCGGCCTGATCCTCGCCCCGCGCGGTGAGCGCGATGTCGGCGTCCCGACCGACCATCGCGGGATCGAACCCGTTCATCCCGTCGCCCGCTTCGGGCAGCCCATCCGCCGGTGAGGAGCGCAGGGCAGCTTCGGTGGCGGCGGCGAAGGCCGCGTTGGCCATGCTCTCGCCGTGGCGTACGGCGACGACCTCGGCGGGCCCGAAGGGCGCGTTGTCCGATGTGCCGACCACGGTGCCCCCAAGCTTTGATCCCTGTCATGGTTCTCACCACCGGAGACGTACCGAAACTCCCGGCGGCGGACCCGACCATCGGGCACCATCCCGAATCCGACCGCCGGCCACCGGACCGGACCGGGTCGGGTCGGGTCGCCCCGCCGTCGCCAGCCGTCGACGCCCGCCGCGCGTCGCCGTCCCCGCCTCCGCCTCCGCCTCCGCCTCCGCAGCGCACCCCAGGCACGGCCGCCCTGAGCGGTGCACCGCCGGCCGTCGGAAGATCGCATCGACCAACTCGTCGTTCGTTCATACGAGACACGGCAGGACTTGTGTGATCTTCCATCCGCGTGTCCGGATAATCTGACCGCATGATCGAACCTCGCGTCGCCCTCGTCACCTGCGCCGAGCTGCCGGACCTCGACCCGGACGAGCGCCTGCTCTTCGAACCGCTGGCAGCTCGCGGCATCCGCGCCGAGGCCGCCGTGTGGAACGACCCGGCGGTGGACTGGGCCGGTTACGACCTGGTGATCCTGCGCTCGGTATGGGACTACACGGCGCGCCGCAAGGAGTTCATCGAGTGGGCCGCGCGCGTGCCGCGCCTGGCCAACCCGGCGTCGATCGTCGCCTGGAACACGGACAAGACCTACCTGCGCGACCTCACCAGGGCCGGCCTGCCCGTCGTGGAGACGATGTGGCTGGAGCCCGACTCGACCGTCACGCTGCCCACGTCCGGCCCGCATGTGGTCAAGCCCGCGATCAGCGCCGGCTCCCTCGACACCGAGCGCTACGACCTGGCCTCGCCCGAACAGCGCGCGCTCGCCGCCGGGCACGCCACGAACCTGCTCGCGAACGGCCGGACCGTGATGGTCCAGCCGTACCTGGAGGCCGTCGACACCGTCGGCGAGACCGCACTCGTCTACTTCGACGGCGTCTTCAGCCACGCCGTCCGCAAGGGCCCCATGCTCGACGGCACCGCCGAAACGGTCGGCGACCTGTATCGCAGCGAACGGATCGAGGCACGCGAACCCTCCGCCGCGGAACTCGCCGTCGCCGCCCGGGTGCTGACCGAGATCCCGGTCGGCCCCCTGCTGTACGCCCGCGTCGACCTCATCCCGGCCGCCGACGGCACACCCACCCTGCTGGAACTCGAGCTGACCGAACCGTCCCTGTTCCTCGCCTACGCCGACGGCTCCGCCGACCGCTTCGCGGACGCGATCGTGAGCGCACTCCAGCCGTAGCCCGCAACGCGTCCACCCCCTGGGGCACGACCGCCCCCGGCCGGGCACCGGGCAGGTCACCACCCGGCCGTGGGCAAGCGGGCGGCGAGCCGGAGTCCGCGTCCGGACCGGTGTGGACCCGGGGTCCGCAGGTGACCGTCCCACCGTTTCGGCCGACGACCGCCGGAAGTTGGCTGATTCCACGATGGGGATTCCGCGACGCCCTGCGCTCGAATGGGGGGATCCGCGCGGGGGGAATCAGCGCGCCTGACGACAGGGGGAGGACGAGGGCCATGGCGAACGGCAGTGGCGAGGTCACCGAGGAGCAGGTCCGAGAGAAGGCCGCCCGGTTCCGGGCCGCACTGGAGGGGCGGAGGATCGAGGGCTTCGACGCGGCGGCGGCGCTCGACGTGGAGGCGGCGGCGCGCCGGGCCCTGGAGGCACGGGCCAGGCCCCGCGTGGCGGCGCGCGACGTGCTCGGCGTGATTCGGCCGGCGTGGGAGGAGGAGGCGGCGAAACAGGGGCTGACGGGCGAGGCCCTGCGCGCGTTCGCCCTGCAGATCCTGGCGGACGACGGCCCCATGGCCGCCTGCGAGATGGACGGCCTCTGGTACTCCATCCACCTCAACAAGGCGGCCGTCGAGCTGATCGAGAACTCGTCGGAGCTGTTCAACAACGTGCTGGAAATGGCCACCGAGATCTTCGAGGATCTCGAGCTGATCCTGATTCCGCTGGAGGCCTTCGTCGACGCCGAGTCGAACGCGATCAAGGCGGTCGCCGACCAGAGCAACGGCCAGGTCCAACTCGAAGGCTACTGGCCCAGCCCCTTCGCCATCCCCATCCCCGACCCGGACTTCGTCTGGGGCATCGGCAACATCACCCACCACTGGAAACGCGACCTGGGCGAATAAACCGCGGCCGCCGGCCCCGGCAACCCCGGCCCCTGCCTTGTCCCCACGGCGGAGGGCCGGGACCGGGGCACTCCCCGAGGCCGCTTCGTTCGAGCGGCGTCGGGAGCGGTAACTCAGGCGGCAACCAGTGAGGCGTGGATCCGACCGACGGCACGTAGGACTTCGTCCCGGTTCTTCGCTCGCTTGATCCATGCCGGAAGGCGGGCGACCAAGGTCATCTTCGGTCCGGTGTCGTACCACGGCGTCGACTCCCGCAGCGACGCTTGGACGAAACGACGGATCAGATCGAGATGTTCGAGGTTGTACGCCCACAACCACCCATGCCGGGTCTCGACCTGGAGCCACAGCGGCATGCCGAAGTACGGATCCGCCGCGGGCCGAGCCATGCCGCGAGAGAGCGTGACACGCCGGCCGTCCCACACCCGTGACAGTCCGCAGCCGCGGCAGACCAGACGTCGCGGCCGGAACAGCATCCGCCCCCCGGGATCGGGGACTTCGGACCCTCGAACGACACGAGCAGCCTTCGCACAACCGGGGCACCGCACGACGATCGAGCCGATGAAGTCGTACTCGGTGCTCCCCGGATCCCGGAACCGATCGGAGGGCATGACCATGCGCCGAGTATGCAACCGCCTCGCAGATCAGCGCATCCCGATTCGCGCCGGCCCGGCGCGGGCGAGCGGGCGAGTCACGCTCATCGACGGCGCTGGCCGGCCGGGGGCCCCCGACCCGCACGCGGTCGGGCCGAGTCGGCTCGACCGGACGGCGGTATCCGATCCGTGTGTGGCCCACCCGGTCGGGGGACGATGGGTCCATGAAGCGCGACATTTCCCTCGAATGGGACAGTGATCCTGCGGTCGGGGAGCGGCATGCCACCGAGGTGTACGCGTCGGCGGGCCTTCCCGCACCGACGCCGCCGTCGCGGACCTCCTCGACCGCCGACGTGGACGCCGATGTCGATGCCGAGGTCGACGCCGAGGTCGACGCGAGCGCGTCCGGCGATCGGATCGGTACGGTCACCGCACGTCGCGCCGGCCGGTTGCTCGGCTGGGTGAGCATCGACGGCGACGGCGAGGCCGGTGTCACCGCCCAGGGCGAGCGGGCCGATCGACTCGCCCGCCGATTGGTTCGGGGGTCCTACGCCGGGGACGCGCCCGCGACCGCCGAGGAACGGGACGCGTTCGTACTGATGTACCGGCGCGCCGCCGAGCAGGCCCGCGCCGTCGGTGCGCGGGTGCTGCATTGGAGCGGCACCGATACCGGGCCGGAGGGCGCGGCCGCCCGTGCGCTCGCGGCCCGGGTCACCGGCGAGATCGGCCGGATCTGGACGGTGGACCCGAACGGCTGGTGGGCACCGGGCGGACTGCCCGCCGTCCGGGTACGCACGCTGCCGCCGCCCCGGGTCGGCCTGATCGGCGAGGGCGCCGAACTCACCGTCTCGGTCGAGGACGACCGGGCGTACCTCAACGCGGGCGAGGCGATCACCGCACCCGGCGTCGCACCCGACATCCTCGGCGCCCTGATCGCCGAACTGGTGGAGTCGATCCGCCGGGACCATCCGGACGTGCGCGAACTCGCGGTATTCGAGTTCGACGGCGACACCGAGGGCGCCGTACGCCAGGCCCTGCCCCTCGCCGGCCTACGCATCGAACACCGGGTCCTGGACTTCGAACTCGCCCTCGACTGACCGTGGACCCGACGGCCCGCGCCTCCGACGCGCGTACGACATGGCGACGACCGCTGCCCCGTCACGTCCTGACGTAGGTCGCGATGGACATCCCGCTCGCGAGCACCGTGCCGCCTGTGCGGGTGAACGCGGTGACGTCGAACCCGCCGGACAACATCGGGATCCCGGTGCCGATCAGGATCGGGTAGGTCTTGATCACGAGTTCGTCGATCTCACCCATCAGGCTCCCCGCCAGACGCGCGCCGCCGGCCAGCCAGATGCCCTTGCCGGTCGGCTCGGCCTTCAACTCGCGGACCTTGGCGACCGGGTCGCCGGCCACCAGGGTCACCCCGGGATCGGGGCTCTCGGTGATGCTGCCGGTGACGACGTACGTACGCAGGTGGCTGTACGGATCGGCGAACCCGGCCCGCAGCCCCGGTTCGTACGTGGCCCGGCCCATCACGACCGTGTCGAAGTGCCGGAACTCGGCATCGGGCGCAATCCCCACGTGCGGGGCGACATGCGCCGGGATCGTCTCCGGATACTCGGCAACGAGGTGCGCCAGGACGTCCTCGCCCACCGGAAAGAAGTCGAAATTGCCGTCCTTGTCGGCAATGAAGCCGTCGAGGGTCGCGCCGATGAGGTACGTGAGCTTTCGCATGCGGTCTCTTTTCCTGTCTGGCGATGTGTACTGACGCCGTCCATCAACGACTACATTTATAGTACTTCACATGTAGTGGTCGCAACCGATCCAGCCCCCGAGGCCGAGCGGAGGCGCCGAGAGGTCAGCGGAGCAGAGCAAGGGACGAGGCGGCCCAGAGCAAGGCACAGCGTGGCGCGGGGCGGCCGCGCCGGGCGTGGCGCGGGGCGGCCGCGCCGGGCGTGGCGCGGGGCGGCCGCGCCGGGCGTGGCGCGGGGCGGCCGCGCCGGGCGTGGCGCGGAGGCGATGCCGGGCGGAACACGCGGCGCGGCGCGGCGCGCGCCCGGAACGGGGCGAAGCCGCGCCGGAGGACAGAGCGCGGCGAATCGAGACATGGCATGCCGCAACGGCGCAGCGACGCGGGACGGGATGCAGCGCGGGGCCGAACAACGGCGCAGCGGGGCGGAGCACGGGCTGTGGAGCCAGGCGTGGCGGCGCAGTGGAGCCGAAGTGCTGTAGAGCCAGGCAAGGCGCGGCGGAGCGCGGCGCCGCCAGGCCGGGCGGCGCAGCCCGGTAAGGCATGGCCCGGCGCGGCGTACCCCGGCGTCGCGTTACCAGGGGCGTGTTTCGGGACCCGGCAAGGGGTGGAGGGTCGGCCAGGTCTTGAGCAGGTGGTGGCGCAATCGGCGTGCCAGGGTGGCCAGTTCGTGGAGTGGTTCGGATGTCGTGGCGGCGACGACGTCGAGTCGGTGGACCAGTCGCTCGCGGGCCGAGACCGGGCCCCACGTGAAGTCCGCGACCGGGACGCGGGCCAGTTGGTCGGCCTGGTCCCGGTGCGCCCGTTCGACCAGCGCGTCGCCGCGGATCAGCCAGCCCGCGCACGCGTCGGCGATCCCCGCCTCCGTGTCCGTGGCCTGTCCGGTCAACGTCCGCCATGTCGACGCGTATACCGCCTCGACCTCGGCCAACGGCGCTCCCGTCACCGACATCGCACACCAACAGGTCGGGAACGCGATCCGGAAGTACGCCAGTTCGACCAGACCGTCACCCAGCGCGGCCTGTTCGAAGTCGACGAAGCGCACCCCGTCGACGGTCCGCAGGTCGTTGCCCGGACACGGGTCGCCGTGCAGCAGGGCATGCCGACCGGCCGGATCCAGTCGGGTGAGCAGCGCGGCCAACTCGTCGGGTACGCCCGGCGGGATCGGTACGCCGAGGGTCGTGGCCAGCGCCAGGAACGAGTCCGCGTCGGCCTCGCTCGGCGGTCGCCACGCGGGCAGTTCCGCGGCATCCGCCGGGCCGGTCAGCGCGTGCAGCCGGGCCAGGGCCTCGGCGTGGCCGGGCATCCAGTCGTCCGTCCGGCCCAGGTCGTCGAGGTATTCCAGCACCATGACGCACCCGTCGGGGTCGGCGCCCAGCACCCGGGGGCCGACCGGGCCTCGGGCGGCCAGCCGCAGGCCCGCGACCTCGCGGGCGAACCGCTCGGGCGCGCCGTACCGGTTGTCGCCCGCGTCGCTGATCTGCTTGACGATCGCCCGCTCACCGCCGAACTCCACCCGCCACACCCGCGAACGCGGGCTGCTGTCCAGGAGTTTCGCCTTCTTCGGCGGGCCGAACACGGCCCGCAACGTGTCCCCGATCGGCACCTGAAGCGTCATGGAACAGTCACCATACCCAGGCATGGTCGAACCGCCACGACCGACGGCCCCGGACCGGGCAGCCCCCACGCGCACCCGACCACCCTCGCCGACACCGCCCCGCGCTCCCGACGCCCGTTGCAGACGACGCAGTCCGCGCGGCCCCGCGCAGCCCCACGAGAACCCACACCCCAGGCACCCGCACCCCGGTCACGGGTAGTCGAAGAACCTGATCCACCACGTCGGCCCGTCCTCGACCGTGTAGTGGTCCGCGAGCCGGCTCGTCCCGTCGTACGTCGTCCGCAACAGATCCTCCGGCACGACCCGATAGCCGAGGTCGTCGAGCGCGGCCTCGACCCGTTCCCGGTCCACCGGCGAGACGTACGCGGGCGCCGCGCCGACGGGGTGATCGTCCGGCGCGTCGACGCTCGTGGCGACCAGGTCGCCGAAGTTGCTGACCACCAGGGTGATCCGCCCGGTCCCCGCCAGCGCCGCCGCCGGAACCACGATCGCCCCGTGTCGACTGGCCGCCCGGGCCGTGCCCTCGACCGGACAGCGACACCCGAAGTCCGCCTCCAGTCGCTCGACCAGTCGGTCGAAACGCTCGTGCGTGGCGACCGGGTCGTAGTCCGGCGGAGCCGTCAGATGCTCCGGGTCGTCCAGGGCACGCAGCAGCGCCCAGGCCTGGTCTTCGTCGAGCAGCGTCATGAGTCAGCCGATCCGTGCGGTCCGAGGCGCCTGCGCATACCCGGGCCGAGGCCGAACACACCCGGCCGCGCCCGGCGGGCATGCGCCGGCCCGCAACCGGGCCCACCCGCCGGCGCCTGCGCACGCACCGGACGGCAAGTGGGCACAGCCGGCCGCGCCTCCCTTACGAACCCCACGTCAGCGATCCGAGCGATCCAGCGGATTCCCGGAGATCCGCTCGGCCCATCCGCTCCGCATCAGTTCGGCCGCCGCACTCGTCGGCTTCCGCTCGGCCTGATCGCGCGCGGCATGCAGGAAGGCCGGCGCGAACCCGGCCCGCGGCACCGCCGTCAACAGCGCCGCGGCGAAGTCCGGATCGAAGGAATCCAGTGCCCGCCCGGACACGTCCGCGCCCACCGCGATCTGGAGCAGATGGCTCTCCGGGTCCGCCTCCGCCGGCACCGCGTCGCGCATGTGCAGCACGATGATCTCGGCCAGTCGATCCCGGCGCGGCTCCGCCCAGCCCGCCCCCGCCGCGAAGACCCGGGCCAGCTGCGCACCCGCCTCCTCGAACGCGAGCGTGTGGCTGTCGAACGGGGCGGTCAGCGACAGGTCGTGCAACAGCGCCGCGACGTAGAGCAGTTCGGCGTCGAACCCGATCCCTCGGGCCGCCCCCACCGAGGCGGCCCAGAAGTACGACCGTACCGAGTGGTTGCGCAGCCCGATCTCCGCGTACTCCGCACAGACCCCGTACGCGGCCCGCGCCGTCGCCGTATCCGGCGCCTCGACTCCGCCCACCTCGGCGATGAACATATCCGCTCCCCCACGATCGTCGACCATCCCACCGGAACGCCCGCGTCCCGGAACGCCCGCATCATCGCAGCCGACCGCCCGTCCGCTCCAGTGGAATGATCTTGTCCTCGCGACGATCCGCACCGACTCGGCGACCTGATCACCATCGCCCGGTGACCTGATCACCATCGCCGGCGACCCGGTCACCAGCACCCGATGACCCGGTCACCATCGCCCCGGCTTGGGGTGACCCGGGCCCGTCCGTCACGCTGTGCTTCGTGTATCCCTTCCAGATCTGGTGGTGAACCCGGCATGACCGACTTGGATCCGGCCATATCCGAGTCGGCCGACCCCGAGCGGGTCGACCGATCGGCGCTTCAGCGGCGGACCGTGCGCATCCTGATCGCCGCGCAGGTGGTCGGCGGTGTGGGGATGGGGTCGGCGCTGACCGTCGGCGGGCTGCTCGCCGAGGACCTGTCCGGATCCAAGAGCTGGTCGGGCCTGGCGACCACCGCGATCACCCTGGGCGCGGCGGTGTTCGCGATCCCGATGTCGCGGGCGGCGACCCGACACGGGCGCCGGGTCGCGCTCACCGCCGGCTGGGGGCTCGCGACGCTCGCGGCCGGCGGGGTGATCCTGGCGGCCGTACTGGAATGGTTCCCGCTGCTGATCGCCGCGCTGCTCGTGTTCGGCGCGGGAACCGCCGCCAACCTCCAGTCCCGGTACGCCGCGACCGACCTCGCCGACGACGCGGGCCGGGCCAAGGCCCTGTCGATCGTGGTGTGGTCGACCACCGTGGGCGCGGTCCTGGGCCCCAACCTGAACGAGCCGGGCGCCGTGATCGGGCGCGCCCTCGGCCTGCCGGAGCTGGCCGGGCCGTTCCTGTTCTCGATCGTGTCCTTCGCCGGCGCGGGCGGCATCCTGTGGGTCGCGCTGCGCCCGGATCCGCTGCTGATCGCCCGCGCCGACCTCGGCGACCGGCAACAGCCGCGCGGTGACCTGCGCGGTGCGCTGACCGTCGTCCGCCGGGCGCCGCGGGCGATGCTCGGGCTGGCCACGGTGGCGTTCGGACACGTGGTGATGGTGTCGGTGATGGCGATGACACCGGTACACATGAAGGACCACGGCACCGCGTTGACCCTGGTGGGGCTGACCATCAGCCTGCATATCGCGGGCATGTACGCCCTGTCGCCGGTGGTCGGCTGGGCCGCCGACCGATTCGGCCGGATCCCGGTGATCCTGGGCGGCCAGTTCGTGCTGCTGCTCGCCGTGTTCGTCGCGGGCACCTCCGGCCACTCCACGTGGCGCACCATGGTCGGCCTGATCCTGCTCGGCTTCGGCTGGTCGTGTTGTCTGGTCGCCGGGTCGGCGCTGCTCGGCGAATCGGTGCCGGCGGGCGAGCGACCGGGGGTGCAGGGCGTGTCGGACCTGCTGATGAACCTGGCCGGTGCGGCGGGCGGCGCGGCCTCCGGGTCGGTCCTGGGCCTGGCCGGCTACGGCGGCCTCAACCTGGTGGCCGGCTTCCTGACCGCCCCGGTCCTGTGTGTCGCGGCCGGCTTCGCGTTGGGTCGGTCCCGGCGCCCGGCCGGCTGAGCCGTCCGAGCCCTCGCCGGCACTCCGCCCCGGATGGCCCGCCCCGGTCGTGTCCCACCGACGATCCCCATATGTTTGGACAAAATGTGCCAAATGGTCTCGGGCTTCCTGTCCGAGCCTTCCCGGAAGGGGCAACCATGGTGCAGCGGGTGGTCGTCGTCGGAGCAGGATTCGCCGGGTTCGAGACGGTGCGCAAACTGGAACGAACCCTCGGGCCGCGCGAGGCCGAGATCGTGCTCGTGAGTCCGATGGACTACATGGTCTACCGTCCCCTGCTGCCCCAGGTCGCGGCCGGTGTACTGTCCTCGCGCACCACGGCGGTGCCGCTGCATCGGATGTTCAAGCGCACCCACGTCCTGCCCGGCGGCGCGATCGGCGTCGACCTCGCGGCCAAGGTGTGCGTCGTCCGCAAGATCTCCGGCGACATCACCAACGAGCACTACGACAAGCTCGTCCTGGCCCCGGGCAGCGTGACCCGCACCTTCGACATCCCGGGGCTGACCACCTACGGGCACGGCATGAAGAACCTGGCCGAGGCGGTCTACCTGCGCGATCACGTGATCGCCCAGTTGGAGATCGCCAACTCCAGCACCGACCCGGCCGAGCGCGCGTCGCGCTGTCAGTTCATCGTGGTCGGCGGCGGCTACGCGGGCGTGGAGACCGCCGCGTGCCTGGAGATGCTCACCACCAATTCGCTCCGGCACTTCCCGCGCCTGGACCCGGCGCAGGTGCGCTGGATGATCGTGGACGTGGCCCCTCGGCTGATGCCCGAACTCGGCGAGAACCTGGGCAAGGCCACCCTGCAGATGCTGGCCAAGCGCGGGGTGGACGTGCGGCTCGGGATCAGCGTGCAGGAGATCACCGAGGACTCGGTGACGCTGACCACCGGCGAGAAGCTGCCCTGCCGGACGCTGGTGTGGACGGCGGGCGTCACCGCGAGCCCGCTGGTGGGCACGATGGGCACCGAACTGGTCCGCGGCCGGCTCGCCGTCGCCGCCGATCTCGCCGTGCCCGGCCACCCGGACGTGTTCGCCCTCGGCGACGCCGCGGCCGTGCCCGACCTGGCCAAGGGCGACGGCGCGATCTGCCCGCCCACCGCGCAATACGCGCACCGGCAGGCCAAGATCGCCGCGGCCAACGTGGTCGCGTCGCTGCGCGGTGGGCGACTGAGCCCGTTCCGGCACAAGGACCTGGGCCTGGTCGTCGACCTCGGCGGCACCCAGGCGGTGGCCCGGCCGCTGGGGTACGAGATGCGCGGCCTGCCCGCCCAGGCGATCACCCGCGGATACCACCTGATGACCGTGCCCTCGATCCGGGCGCGCACCCGGGTGTTGTCCAACTGGGTGCAGCACGCGTTCGCCGGCGACGACCTGGTCCGGCTCGGCTTCATGTCCGATCTGGACGGCCGGATGGGCAACCTGGAGAAGACCGACGCCTACCTGTCCACGAACGAGATCGTCGCCCGCACCGGATCCCGCGCCGCCCACCCGTGAGCACACCGCGGGGGCGCACGACCCGAGCCGGGGGGCGCGCCGCGGGCACCGAAGCGCCGTACCGGGTGCCGACACCCGTTCGGGCGGGTACACGGGGGCCATGAGCGACGAGCGCGCGGCGGCCCGCCTGCGGATGGCGCTGGTGGAGCGGCTGCGGCTGACCGGGAGCGTACGCACCGAGGCGGTGGCGAACGCGATGTCGCAGGTGCCGCGCGAACTGTTCACCCCCGGGGCCACCTCGCCGGCCCGCTCCTACGAGGACCGGGTCGTGGTGTTGTCCACCGACGAACGCGGGCTGCCGGACAGCACGGTCAGCCAGCCGGCGATGGTCGCGCTGATGCTCGAACAGCTCGCCGTGCGCCCCGGGATGCGGGTGCTGGAGATCGGTACCGGAAGCGGGTACAACGCGGCCCTGCTGGCCCGGCTGGCCGGCCCCGAGGGCGAGGTGGTCAGCATCGAGGTGTCCGCCGAGCTGGCGGGCTCCGCCGCACGGCGCCTGGCCGGGCTCGGCACGCACGTGGACGTACGGGCCGGGGACGGTTGGGCCGGGGTCGCGGACCGGGCGCCGTTCGACCGGATCGAGGCCACGGTGGGGGTGCCGGATCTGCCGCCGGCCTGGGTGGAGCAGCTCGCGCCGGACGGCGTCCTGGTCGCCCCGATGTGGCTGCGACCGGGCCTGGAGTTGGCCGTCGCGTGGGAGCGGACCGCCGAGGGGACGCTGACCAGCGCGTCGGTGGCCCGCTGCGGGTTCCTCCAGCTGCGTGGCCCGCACGCCGGGCCGGGCCGGACCCACGCGCTGACCGGCGACCTCGCGGTGATCGGCGAGAATCTGCCGCCGGCCGCCTTGGACGTGTTGCGCGACCTGCTCGACCACGGCGCGGTGGACGCGGGCCCGGCGCTGGGTCCGGTGGACGTGCGGCTGACCGGATTCGCGTTGGCCGAACCGCGCTCGGTGTTGTTCCTGGGGCATCCGGGCGATGCGATGACGTGGGGCCTGTTCGACCCGGAGCGGCCCGCGCTCGCGGTGCTCGTCCGGGACCGCATCCTGGTCTACGGCGACCGTGACGCGGCGGTCGAGCTGTACTACGGCGTGGCCGGCGCGCCGGTGGTGAACGCCGACCGGCTGCGCCTGGAGGCGGTCCCGGCGGGCACCGCCTTCCCGGACGCGGCAAAACCGGCCGCGCGCACGTGGACGGTGGAGCGGGAGCACTACCGGTACCGGCTGACCGAGACGTGAGCCGGAGGTGCCGCGCGCCTGGGCCCGCGCCCGCGCGGCGGGGGCGGGGGCGGGCGGCGGATCGCGGGTGCCCGGCTACTTGGGGGTGCGCAGCAGGCAGAACTCGTTGCCTTCGGGGTCGGTCAGCACGTGCCAGCTCTGCTCGCCCTGGCCGACGTCGGCGGGCTTGGCACCGAGGGCGAGCAGGCGGGCCAATTCGCTCTCCTGGTCCGAGCCGATCGCCGGGCTGACGTCGATGTGCAGCCGGTTCTTGACCGCCTTGCCCTCGGGGACCGGCACGAACAGGATCGTGGGCAGCGACCCGTCGGGCGCGTTCAGCTCGATGTCCTCACCCTGCACGGTGAGGTCCCAGTCGAGCACTCGACGCCAGAATTCGGCGAGGGTGGGCACGTCGTTCGCGTCGACGACGAGTTCGGAGAACACAGCGGGCATGACGGCACCTCGGTACGGAGTGGACGGCGGAAGCGGGGCCGGTACGGATCACTCACTGGGGCGGCAGTGCCCGGACCACCTGCCCGAATCGCGCGGACCCGGTCAGCCTGGCGTGCTCCGGCCCCTGCCAGTTGACTTCGAGTTCCTCCAGGATGCCCTCGTGCCACCAGAACATCCCGGTGGACAGGGCCTGCTGGTCCCGGGTCAGTTCCTGGGCGGTCTTCAGCACGAAGCCGGCCATGCCCACGGTGCGCTGCGAGGTCAGCGGCAGCGCGAGCAGGCAGTTGTCCACCGGCAGCGACACCAGCGCACCCGCCCGCAGCGGGTCCCCGATCGCCTCGCCGAGCCGGAACAGCTGGGCGGAGCCGGGCCAGCCCTGGCCGAGCAGCGAATGCAGCGTGCTGCCGGTGGAGATGTCCATCGGCGTGCCGCCGTAGCCCTCCATCCGCAGGTTCGTCGCGGCCTGGAGCCAGACGTCCTCCACCGCCATCCCCCAGTGCTGCACCATCGGCGTCTCGACCGTGACGGCGACGCCGTCCGGACCCTTGACGCACGCCACGGCGACGATCTCGCCGCGATCGCCCAGCGGCCACACCATGCCCTGCATGCCCAGGTGCGGGCCGGGTCGGCTGACGATCAGCCGCAGATCCTGGCGGATGCGATCCGGCGGCGCGCTCATCAGGACGCCGCGCACGTCCTGCCCCCAGGCGGCGTTCTGCTGGTTGCGGGACTGGCGACGAAACAACGCCACGGAAGGCTCCTCGTACGGGGTGGCGGGCGGGCCTGACAAGTCATAGTCAACACCCCCCGGCCGGCGCAACATCACCCCGGCGGGCCGAACCGGCGTGATCGCGGCCGGAGTCGGTCCGGCGCGCCGCGATTCACGCCTGGCGGGTCGGGAGGATCACGATCTGGCGCAGGTTGACGTGGCGCGGCCGGGTTGCCGCGTATGCCACCAGATCGGCCACGTCGCTCGCGGCCAGGCTGCCGATCGCATCGAACATGGCGCCCAGTTGGCCCGATTCACCCAGGTCGACGTTGTCGATGTGCGAGCCGAGTTCGGTTTCGGTCAGGCCCGGCTCGATGTTGGTCACCCGCACGTCGCGCGGGCCCAGTTCGCTGCGCAGGGACGCGGACAGGTGGGTGAGCGCGGCCTTGGTCGCGCCGTACACCGCGTAGTTCGGGAAGGTCACGTGCGCGCCGATCGAGGAGATGTCCACCAGGTCGGCGGCCCGCCCGTCCGCGGCGGCGGCCACCAGGTCGGCGGTGAACGCGCGGATGATCCGCAGCGCGCCGGTGACGTTGGTGTCGATCATCCGGGTCCACTCGTCGATCCGGCCGTCGTCGAGCGGGTTGGGCAGCATCACCCCGGCCGAGTTGACGACCAGGTCGACCCGGCCGAGCTCGGCCCGGATCCGGGCCGCGCCGGCGTCCACCGAATCCTGATCGGTGACGTCGACCGCGACGGCCAGGGCGGTGCCGCCGGCCGCGGTGATCTCGGCGGCCAGGTCCTTGAGCCGGTCCTCGCGGCGGGCGAGCAGCGCGACGTGCGCGCCGTGGGCGGCGAGCAGCCGGGCGGTCTCGGCGCCCATGCCGCTGGCGGCTCCGGTGACGACGGCGATCCGACCGGCAAGCGCGGTGTAGCTCATGGGAAGACTCCAATTGCAAGCGGTGGGCGAGGCGTGTTCCCCGCCGACCCGGCCAACCTTGCCCGCGCCCGCGACGCACACCCAGAGCCCGCGTTTTCCTGGGTCTGCCCGTACCACCCTCGGGACCGGTCGGCGGGGGAAAGCGCGGGTGGGGCGCGGTGCCGGGCACGGTATTAGAGTCCGGGCATGAGCAATGCGTCGTTCGAACAACTGGGTGACTTCCTCCGCGCGTGTCGGGCCCGGGTCGGGCCCGAGGAGGTCGGGTTGCCGGTGTTCGGGCGCAAGCGTCGGGTGGCCGGGTTGCGGCGCGAGGAGGTCGCGCAGCTCGCCGGTGTGAGCGTGGACTACTACGTGCGGCTGGAGCAGGGCCGGGGGCAGCACGTCTCGGACGCCGTGCTGGATGCGATCGGGCGCGTGCTGCGGCTGGATCCGACCGAGTACGAGCACATGTGGGATCTGGCCCGGCCGACCCGGGCGAGCGCGCGGCGGGTCGCCCCGTCGACGGCCCGGCCGGGGGTACAGGTGCTCCTGGACCGGATCGACGCGCCCGCGTTCGTCCTCGGCCCGTGCATGGACGTGCGGGCCTGGAACGCGGCCGCCGACGCGGTGATGGGGCTGAGCGCGATGGCGCCGCACGAGCGCAACATGGCGCGGCACACGTTCCTGTCGCCGGACGCGGGTCGGTTCTATCCGGACTGGGAACAGGTCGCGGCCGACACGGTCGCGTTCCTGCGCCTGGAGGCCGCGCGGCACACCGCGGATGCGCGGATGGCCGCCCTCGTCGAGGAGTTGTCGGCCGGCAACCCGCGCTTTCGACCGCTGTGGGACGCCCACCAGGTGGCCGAGAAGACCCACGGCACCAAGCGCCTGCGCACCGCCGACGGCGGCGTGCTGGACACCGCCTACGAGAGCCTGTCCTTTCCCGGCGACCCCGACCTGCTCCTGATCGTCTACACCACCGCACCCCGCACCACGCGCACCGCCGCCGAGTTGTCCGCGACGGCCGGCCGGCCCTGAATCCGGCGACGCCGCAGCGGTCCTAGCCGCTCAGCTCGCGCTCCAGGGGCACCCGGAAGCGGGGGGTCACACACATGCCGGCCAACCACGAGGTGTGTCGGGCGGCTTCGGCCTCGATGGCCTTGTTCGCCTCGGGCGGGAGGTCGACCAGTGCCTGCCAGACCACCTCTCCGTCCGCCCGGGTGGCCCACCCGCCGACAACGCGGCCGTTCCACCACACGGTCGGGCCGATGTTGCCCATCCGGTCGAACAGGCGCTCGCGCAGGTCGGGCGTGATGTACCAGTCCCGCTCCTTCCAACCCATCGGCGTGGCGTCCAGCGCCGGCAGCAGCGCCGCCCACGGCTCCGGCGTCGGGCCCGGCTCCTCGTCGCCGGGCAGCACGTAGCCGACGCTCCCGTTGTCCAAGGCGACTTCCACCGCACGCACCGCCGCGAGTGCGTGGCGGGTGTCGGCCACCGTCCAGCCGGTCCACCATTTGAGGTCGTCCGACGTGCCGGGCCCGAACGCGGCCAGCCACCCGCGCACCAGTTCGGCCTTGGCCTCGGTCCTGCCGATCTCCGGCAGCGGCGGGGCGATGGTGTACCGGAACCGGCTGGACAACCACGAACCCTGCGGCTTGGCCCGGACGATCCGGCCCTCGCACGAGAGGGTGAACAGCAGCCGCGTGGACACCCCCTGGTTCGCCTCGTACGGCTTGCCGATCGCGACCCGGATCTGGGTGCGCAACTGCGGTACCACCTCGCCCAGTTGCATCGCCGTCGCCTCGCCCAACTCGGTCAGCGCGGCCACGGTGGCGGTCTCGACCTCGTCCAGCCACGCCTCGTCGTAACCGCCCGAAGCCAGGAACTGGAGCATCACCCGGCGCTGCGTGATCGCGACCGCGTCGGTGCTGGAGCGCTGGACCACGTGCACGATCTCGCGCGGCACCACGTAGACGGTGCGCCGCATGCCGGGCATCCGGACCAGCGACTTGTCGTCGTAGAGCGCACGTTCGACCTCGGCCGACGACGGTTCGGCCAGGCGCGCGCAGGTGGACATGTACACCGTGGCGGGGTCGGTGGCGTGCAGCAGGAGCACGGCACGGGCCGCGTCCTCGGCGTTCGCGGCCCGTGCGCCCGGCGCCAGGCGATGCCGAATGCCCAAACGCGCTCGTCGTTCATCGTCGCTGATCCGTGGCAACGCAGAGGTCATGAGCCGACCATAGGGGTCGGATACGACATGTGGCCGGGAATCATACGGCGCGGCGATTCCGGATCGCTTTACCGTGACGGGGTCGGTACACGGAAGAATCGAGTACCGATTGGCACGTACCGAGTTCCCTCGTACCACCGCACGTCCGTGTGAAGGAGTCACCATGCCGTCTGCGGGATCGTCCCGGTTCGATTGGCGTCGAATGACGCTCGCCCGTAGGGCGGCGAGCGCGGGTGGTCCGCGCCCGCCGAGGACCGGGAACGGTCTGGTGATCGGCGCGGTGATCGTCGGCGCGATCGTGATCCTGGCGTGGTGGTTGTTGTCCTCCGGGGGCAGTGACAACGGCAAGAAGTCGGCCGCGGCTACCGCGCTGCCCAATGCCTCCGGGGCGGCGAATCCGTCCGCGCGGCCGAGTGGGTCGTCGGTGCCCTCGCCCACCTCGACGGTCAAGCTGGCGGTCATCGCACGCCAGGCGATCGGCCTGGAGATACGCGAGAAGCCGGGCGGGGGCAAGACCGTCGCCGAGGTGAGCGCGGGCACCCGACTGACCGCGACCTGCCGGGCCAAGGGTGCGAACGTGTACGGCTGGCGCGGCGGCAAGAGCGACCAGTGGGTACTCGTGACCACCGGCCAGGGCGTCGGCTACGCGCCCGAGGCCTGGTTGGAGACCACCGGCTCGGCGAAGGATCTGCTGCCCGTCTGCTGACCCGCGGGCGCCGGCCCGGCCCGCCGGGCGGACCGGGTGGACCGGTCCGCCCGCCGGCCCCGCGCCCGCTCGCGGCCGATCAGCCACGGGCTCAGCGGGGTCCGCGCGACCAGCCAGGCGAATCCGGCGGATGCGAGCGCGACCACGGCCGCCAGTACGGCGGTGTCGACGGCGGGCGACCACGGCAACGCGGCGACGAACCCGTTCAGTTCCAGCAGCCGCAGGATCATCGGGTGGACGAGGTAGACGCCGAAGGCCAGTTGCGCTCCGCGTGCGGCGGCGCGCCGACCCGGGATCGGCGTCCGGGCGCGTTCCCAGCGGGTGGCCACGGCGTACAGCGCGAGCACCGCGACCGGCCCCCACAGCAGACTCACCGGCTGGGTGGCGATCGAGGCGGTCGCGGTGTCCCGGCCCGCGGTCACGGTGTGCCGGTACCACGCGTAGGTCAGCGCGAGCATCGCGAGCGTGCCCACGCAGATGGTCCGGGTGTGGCCCAGGACCCAGGCGTGGAAGGTGTCCAGGTGTACCGCGACGAGCGCGCCGGCCAGCACGAAGAAGCCGTAGGTGGGCAGCAGCATGCCGCCGTGGATGCGATACCACTCCAGCGGTCCGCTCAGCGGTGTCTCGTGGAACAGCACCATCAGCGCCGCGAGTTGCCCGATGCCGGCGACCGCGAGCAGCAGCAGGTGCCGACCGGCGCAGGCCCGGACCAGCTTGAGCAGGAGCGGGAGCAGGACGGCGATCTGGAGCGAAACGAGCAGGAAGTACAGGTGGTACCAGGAGCCGCCCCAGACGATGCCGCCGCGCAGATCGCTCAGCGCGCCGGGCAGGTCGTGCCGGATCCGCGTGTGGTCGCCCAGCACCCAGTAGGCGGTGGACCACAGCAGATACGGCACGCCCAGGAGCTTGAAGCGCTTGCCGAGGAAGGCGCCGACCCGCAGCGGGCGACCGTAGGCGCTGTGGAAGAGCACGAACGTGCTGACGAAGAAGAACACCGCGCGCGTGGCGTGCAGGACGAGTTGGGTGAACGCGGGGCCCTCGCCCGGGAACGGGTAGGTGACGCCGATGACGTGCACCACGATCACGCACAGGAAGGCGATGTCACGGATCAGGTCGATCCGGTGCAGGTGCGGCCGGCGGCCGGCGGCGTGCGGGCCGGTCGTGGTCGGGCGGGTCGTGGTCGGGCCGGTCGGTCGCGGGCCGGTCGTGGGTTTCGGCGCCCGGGTCGGGCGGCGTCCGCGGGTCCGCCTGTCGTCGAAGGAGATGGCCATCAACAAGCGCCTGCCCCGAACTCGGCGATCACCTCGCCGCGGGCCCGCCGATTTCGCCGGGGCGCGACCGGCGGTCGCGCCCTCCGTGCGGGGTGCGAGCCGGATCGAACCGCATGACGCGGGGTGCCACAACGCGGAAAGTCCATGTAGGCAGCATGGACGTGCTACATGAGTGAATGATTAAAGCCGCCCCGAAGCACCCTTGACGTTGTGTCAGGTTCGGGCAAAGTCCGCCGACGCGCGGACGGCGCGCGTCGGCGGGGGATCGCCGGGAAAGGCAAGGGGCCGATGCGAGTCGCACGCGGTCGGTCGCCGGGTCGCCGTCGGCCTCGGCGGGAGCCCGGCCGCGGCGGGCACGGGGTTGGCGGCCGCTCACCCGCCCGGCTGGGGATCCGGGACGAACACGGCGCGGTCCCGGTGGAAGGTCATGGTGCCGGCGGTCGAGCCGTCCCAGCCCAGTCCGCCGGGTTCGTAGCGTTTGCTGACGGTGGCCCACCACAGGTTGGAGGTCATCACGTGACCGACCTCGTCGAGGTAGGCCCGCATCCCCGGTTCGCCGCCGTGCGGGCCGGCCAGGATGCGGTCGCGCAGGTCGAGGAACTTGCGCTCGGTGGCGTCGATCAGCCCGCAAATCTTGTTCATCGCGCCTTCGAGGTCGAGCCCCTCGGCCTCCCCGAGGTAGTAGACCAGGTTCACCCGGTCGTCCATGACCAGTTCCTTGCGGTACGAGACCAGATCGTTGATCAGCGTGTATCCGTCTATCGCGGTGTTGTGGAGGGCCACCATCTCGGCGGTGCGAAACGCCTCCTGGGACAGTGCCACACCCGGCACGCCCTCCTCGGCGAAGCCGAACAACCAGCGCACGCCCAGACTGTGCCGACGGTCGTCCATGTACGTGTCGTAGTCGGATATCCCGGCGTCGCGCCAACTCTCCAGCTCGGTGGTGAAGCCGTGGGCGAAGTCCTCCATGTAGGACACGAAACGAATCCAGCGGGCGGGCGGCATGCGTTCGCGCAACCAGGAGAAGTCCTCGCGCAGCGGGGTCGAGCCGTCCCCCCAGCCGAGCAGGTCGGACATGAAGCGGCCGAAGACGTTGCGGGTGGCGAACGAACTGCCGCCCAGTCCCGCCTTGTCCACCAGGCTGTTCTCGATGCCGATCAGGTAGTTCATCACCTTGGCTGTGGTCAGGGCGAGTTCGTAGTCGGCGTGCGGAACCGACAACGACACCAGCAGCGTTCCGTCCACGTTCTTGTCGATCCGAGCGGCGTCGCCGGCGTAGGCGAAGCCCAGGTGCCGGTGCGCCCACCAGCGCGATTCGCGCATCAGCCGGTCGGTCTCGGGATGGAACGTCATCGGCAACAGGTTCGCGAGCTTCGGCAGATGGAAGCTGATCGGGAGGTCGACGACGGTGGGTGTGCTCACGCCGGGCTCCTTTCGCCGGTCTGCGTTGGAGTGTTCCTGCCCCCGCCGCGCAATCCGGCGGTGCCGGGCGCGGGAGCGCGCAGAGTCGTGGGTTGCGCCGCCGACGCGCCCCGGCCCCGCGGGGTACCCGAACGACGATGCGCGCGCAGGGCCAGTCGATTGCCGAGGTGACCCAGGGCCAGCAGGGTGAAGTGGTCGGCCAGACAAGGGATCACGTACAGGAACGGTCTGGTGCCGAGCATGTCCGGTACCGACTCGATCCCGCCGTCGCCGCGTTGTGCGGCCAGCAGGTGCTCGACGCCGCGCGCCACCGGGCGCGGGTCGCTCTGCCGACACAACGCGATCAGGGCGTAGGCGGTGCTGATCGCGTCGCTGGGGTCGCCGGGTTGCTGGCCCCAGCCGCCGTCCGGGTTCTGCCCCTCGCGGATGGCGACGAGCGCCCGCTTGACGGTGGCCCGGTAGGCGTCCGGGCCGCAGGCGTCGATGGCCAGCAGGGCGCGGAAGATCGAGTGGTAGCGGCTTCGGCTCCAGTCCGGTTCGAAGGTGCCGTCGGGGTGTTGCGCGGCGGCCAGGAACCGGCGCCCGGCGGTGATCCGTTGCACGTGTCGTGACGCGCGTACGCTCAGTGCGTTGACCGCGGCGGCGGTCATGCACGCCTCCGACGGCGCACCGGTGATGTACGTGGGGAATCCGCCGTCCGGACCCTGATAGGACCACAACGCGCGCAGGCCGAAGTCGATGGTGCGCCGGTAGCGCACCGGGTCGGTGGCGTGCAGGAACTCGATCGCCACCGAGGTGTCGTCCACGTCGGCGAGCACCGCCGCGTCGGTGTACGACCAACCGCCGTCCGGCCGTTGGCCCGCCGCGAGGTGGTCGCCGATCCGCCGGCGGACCTCGTACGGCGCACCGGAGGCGTCCAGCGCGACGCCCGCGGTGACCGCACACCACGTGTCGGTGTCGGTCACGAACGGCACCCCACCGTCGGCACGTTGGTGGGCCAGTGCCTTGGCCACGCCGTTGACGAGCAGCGCGTCCAGATGCGGCCGGTCGGCGAGCGCGTGCAGCACCAGCAGGTGCACCAGGATGTTGCCCTCCCAGACCCCCGGGCCCTGCTGGGTGTCCACGAGCAGGCGCAGTTCGGCCGGGGCGATCTCGTCCGCGTGACCGGTGAGGTCGGCGAGCGCGACCTTGAGCGCGACGGTCTGCACGTGCGCCCACGGATGCAGGTTGCCGGTTTCGAACGCGTCCGGGTCGAACGGCCGGCGGGCGGCCCGGCGCGGTGGGCCGAGCAGGGACAGCACGGTTTCCAGCATGACCCGCTTGCGGGCATTGAGAAATGCCGGCGCCCGGCGCAGAAATCGGTCGAGCAGGTCGCCCGCGCCGTGTTCGGAGGTGTCGCCGACGTGGCGTAAAGCAATCGTTGCGAGCAACCGGTCCAGGGGTTCGGCGCCGGCCAGGCAATCGGTCAGGAAACCGGTGACCCGACGGTGGTGATCGGCTTCGATACCGGTGCGCTCCAGAAGGCGCAACAACAGTGCCGATTCGAGCACACGGCTGCGGCACGGACCGCGCACCGCGCCGTCGGGACCAACCGAGTCGGCGACCCGTCGACGCAGCCGGGCGGTGGCCACCGGGAGTTCGGGGACGAACAATTCCGCAGGCCACCCCGGCAGTCGGGTCTCTCGCACGCGCATCGGTCAGCGCCTCCCCCACACGTCCTGTCGCAAGCTGTGCCGTCGTGTCCGGTGTACCCGGGTATGGCGCCGAGCGGAGAAGGGGTGCTGCGGTTGGGGTACCCGGCGCGGAATGCACGCCCCGGCGAGTGGACGACGCCCATCGCCCGAACCGGGTGTGTTCTCAACACGAAATCACCCGAAGGCGTGAATGCGGAAGCCTGTACTCGTTTGTTGTCTCAATTGGTGAGTTATCGCCATCAAATGTGCTGGAAATGAACGGCTATGGACGGCACTTCAGTCCGCCGGGAGCAGCCCTTCGAGACCGGGCGCGGTCCTGGTGGGCACGAATTCGACAACGTCGTACGTCGCCACACCCTCGCGACGGAACGGGTCCTCCGCAAGCACGGCGTCGAGCGCGGCCCGATCCGTGGCACGCGCCAGGATCACTCCACCGGTACGGGGCACCCGACGGCCGGAAGCCAGCAACGTGCCGGTCGCGTAATGCCGGTCGAGCCATTCGAGGTGCCCGGCCAGCAGCGCGTCGACGTCCTCGAGGGGGGCGACGTAGGTCAACGTGATCACGAACATGTCCCCGATCGTAGGACGTGCCGCGGCCGGGCGAGGGCGGGTCGTCCACATGCGGCACGAATCACGCTCGGGCGGCGGCGCCCCGACCGTCCGCGTTCGCGAAGGGCGATCCGGTCCCGCGCTCGATGCCGGCGGCACCGTGGAACCCCCGTAGCGCCACGGATTCGGAGCTCCCTCGTGCGGATTAGTCTCATGATCACCACAGGCCGGAAGGGACACGCCGATGAACACCGAAGCCACGACCGAGACCGTCGCCGAGACCGAGACCGAGACCGAGACCGACGCCGAACTCGCCGGGCAGCCCGTCGGCTATTGGACCGGGCTCGCGCACCGTGAGGTGATCGCCTACATCCGCAGCCGGCAGGCCGAGCTCGGGCTCACCCAGCCGCAGTTCTGGCTGCTGCGGCACCTCTCCACCGACGACCTCTCGCCCGACGGCGAGCCGCGCTCGGTGGCCGACCTCACCGCCGCCATGAGCGAGTACCTGCTGCCCGGCGACGACCTCGCCGCCGAGTCGGCCGCGCTCGTCGCCCGCGGTTGGCTCGCCGAGACGCCGGACCACCTGCTGGCGGCGACCCCGGAGGGGGAAGCGGCCCGGCTGCGGGTCAAGGCGATCGGCCCCTCCGTGCGCGCCCACATCCACGACGGCATCACGGACGCGGACTACGCCACCACCGTGCGCGTCCTGCGACGCATGATCGCGAACGTCGCCGGCCCCGCGGCGGACCGGTAGCCCGCGGCGAACGGTAGCCTTCGCGGGGAAATGCCTTGTTCGAGCCGGGTCGGGTGGGCCATTCTCGGCGCATGATCACTCCCGAGACCAAGAGCTGGACCTGGGTCCTCGAGTCGGCCTGTCCCGACTGCGGCCTGGACACCCCGGCCGTCCCGCGCGCCCGAGTCCCCGCCCTGACCCGCGCGAACGCCGCCGCATGGCACGAGCTGCTCGTCTCCGGCGGCGACGAACTGCGCGTCCGGCCGAACCCGGGCACCTGGTCTCCGACCGAGTACGCGTGCCATGTCCGCGACGTCTTCGTCCTGTTCGACGAGCGCCTGCGGCTGATGCTGACGCAGGACGGCCCGGACTTCGCGAACTGGGACCAGGACGCCACAGCCGTCGAATCGCGCTATGCCGAGCAGGACCCGATCCGGGTCGCGGCCGACCTCGCGACGGCCGGCGCCACGCTGGCCGACGCGTTCGCGGCGGTCGCCGAGGACCAGTGGACCCGTACCGGCAACCGTAGCGACGGCACGACCTTCACCGTCGAGTCCTTCGCGCGCTACTTCGTCCACGACCCGATCCACCACCTGTGGGACGTCACCGGCATCCGCGCCGACTGACCCCGCCTCGCCCGCCGCCGACCCGACGGGTGGTGGGCGGCGGGCGCCGGGTGTGGCCGGATGGGCCACCGAGCCCGAGTCGGCCGAGCCGAACAGGGTATGGCCGGCCGCATGGCGGACGAGCAACACGGATGCGAAGCACCGGACCGAACCCCGCCCGCGTGCCGGACGGACGACACGTGCCGACTCCTTTACCGGGTCCGACGCACCGCCCGACCGACCAGACACCCCGGCGACCGGCTCCGACACCCGAGCGGGCGGATCGGCGGGGGCGAGACCGCCTAACGGCCCGCCAGTTCCTCCGCAAGCGCGCCGGCCACCGCGTCGCGGACGGCCGATTCGGTCGGGGTCGCGCGGCCGGCTTCGGCGGCGAGCTCGGCCAGGGATGTCATCGTCGTGTCCGGGAGAGCACACGCGGTGAACGTGGTGAACGCGCTCAGGTCGGGGTCGATGTTGAGTGCGAAGCCGTGGCTGCTGACGCCGCGTCGGATCCGCATTCCGATCGACGCGAGCTTGCGGTGGTCGGGCGTCCAGATGCCGACCAGACTCGGTGCGCCGGGCGGAGTCTCGCGCCGGATCGCGGCGAAGCCGAGCGTGTCCAGGGCGGCGAGCAGGCCGTTCTCCACCCGGCGCACCAGGTCGCCGGGGCCCAGCGCGCGCACGTCGACGATCAGGTAGCCGATCAGCTGACCCGGCCCGTGGTAGGTCGCGTGGCCGCCACGGTCCACCTCGACCAGCGGGATCGGTGACGCCGGATCCGGGAGGTCGGCGGCCGGGGTGCGCGCGCTGTAGGTGATCACCGGCGGGTGGGTGAGCAAGAACAGCCGGTCGGGGGCGAGTTCCTGCTGCCGCTCGGCGACCCAGCGCGTCATGTCGACCTGCGCCGTCGGGTATGCCACCGCGCCCAGGTCGACCCGCACCGGCGCGGTCGGGGTCGTGGCCTGTCCGGGCATCGCGCCGACCTCCTATACCGCCGCCGAGCCGTCGGCCCGGCGCCAGCGCATCGCGGTGGCGAAGGACAGGTCGACGAAGTCCGCGCCCGGGAAGACCGCGCCGTAGCGGGCCCGATACTGCGCGCGGGTCAGGTAGTGGTCCGACATCAGGTGGTCCAGCCATGCCGCGCCGGTGCGGAAGCGGTACAACCACCAGGCGTCCCGGGCGCGCATGTGACGAAGGTCGCGGGCCAGTTCGCGGGCGGCACCGGCGATGTACTGCCGGCGCGTCGCGGCGGGCACGGTGGCCACGTTGTCGACCAGGACGATCTCGCCGCCGGGTCGGACCAGCGACTTCAGGTGCGCCAACGCCGCGCCCAGGTCCGGGAGGTGGTGCAGGGTGCCCATGCTCAGCACCAGGTCGAAGCCCTCGCCGTCGTGTACGTCGGTGAGCGAGGCCACCTCGTAGCGGATCCGCTCGTGCGGGCGGCGCACCCGGGCGACCTCGATCAGTGGCGCGCTCACGTCCGCGGCGAGCACGTCGGTGTAGGAGCCGGCCAGGGCCAGTGCGTGGCGGCCGGAGCCGCAGCCGGCGTCCAACGCACGGTCACCGGTCAGTTGCAGCCCGGCCAGCCACTCGCCCAGGGGGTCGCACAGTCCCGCATAGCGGTCGTAGTCGCCCGCGAAGGCGTCGAAGAGCCGCGGATCGGCCTTGAGCGGTTTCGTTGACTTGGTCAAGAATGGCTTGCGTGTCCCGAACCACGTGCGGGCCCCGAACCAGGCGCGCACCGCGGACCGGGCACGCGCCCCGAACCATGGGCGCGACACCGAACGTGTCGCGTCGGCCGGTTCGTGGTCGACCGCCCGGTCGACGATCGGGCGACTCGTCCCGATCGGCGGCACCGGAACCGGATTCGCACTCTTCGGTTCCCCGGTCGCCCGGTCCGACACCGTGCGACTCGAAGCCCTTTGCCCCTCAATCATGCCGAGGATGACGCCCCCATGTCCTTCGTACTCGTCGACAAGCCCCGCCCCCATGTCACGCTCATCACCCTCAATCGACCGGACCGCATGAACGCCATGGCCTTCGACGTCATGGTCCCCTTTCGTGAGGCTCTGGAAGCCGTGAGTGCCGACAACGATACGCGTGTCGTCATATTGACCGGCGCCGGGAGGGGTTTCTGCTCCGGTGCGGATCTGGAGAATTCCGGCCGGATCCCCGGCATCAAGGGTCTGACCCGAACCAGCATCGCCCGCCGTTCGATGGAGATCCTGGACGACGTGATCCTGGGACTGCGCCGGATGCACCAACCGGTGATCGGCGCGATCAACGGCCCGGCGATCGGCGGCGGCTTCTGCCTCGCCACCGCCACCGACATCCGAATCGCCGCCGACACGGCCTACTTCCGGGCGGCCGGCATCAACAACGGACTCACCGCGAGCGAGCTCGGAATCAGCTATTTGCTCCCCCGGGCGATCGGGTCGTCTCGGGCATTCGAGATCATGTTGTCCGGACGGGACGTGGACGCGACCGAGGCCGAGCGGATCGGACTGGTGTCGCGCGTGGTGTCGGGCGAGAAGTTGCTCGACGACGCGTACGAACTCGCCGAGCGCATCATCGGGTTCAGTCGAGTGGGGGTGGAAGTGACCAAACGGTTGCTGTGGTCCGGCATGGAGGCGAGCAGCATGCACTCGCACATGGACCACGAGGGGCACGCCCAGTTGTACGTGCGACTGACCACGGAGAACTTCGAGGAGGCCATTCGGGCCCGCAAGGACAAGCGACGACCGGAGTACAAGGACTGACGGGCATTCGGACGGACCTTCAGCCGAAAGACTGACGGATATTCAGCCGGATGCCGGCGTGACGTCGACCCGATGTCGGTGTCACATGTCCGTAATTACTTGGTCCGGACTTCACACGTTGAGTGAATGTTGAACATGTGTTGACCGGGAACGGGCAAGCTCAGGCTCATAGTGCGGCGGTCCGGCCGGATCCGGCGGGGCCGCCGGCCACACCACGGGGGTGTGAGCGAGATGCGAGGAGAGTTTCCGTGCTTCACGGAGGGAACGACGAACTGGCCGCCGTCACGGCACTGCTGCAACGGACGCGCGCCGGTGACGGCGGAGCGATCGTGCTGCGCGGGGCCGCGGGGGCGGGCAAGACGACGCTCCTGGGCGAGGCGATGTGGCAGGCGAAGGGGATGACCGTGCTGCGCACGGCCGGACCGCGCGGCGGAGGCGCCCTCCCCTACACCGCACTGCGCCAGCTGCTGGCCGGCCTGCACCCGAGAATCGGCCGACTCCCGCACACCCGGGCCCAGGCGCTGCGCACCGCGCTCGGCCTGGCTCCCGGCGCGGCCGATCGCGGCGTGGTGGCCGCGGCGGCCTGCTCGCTGGTCCTGATCGCCGCCCGGGAACAACCGGTCCTGATCCTCGTCGACGATGCGCACTGGCTCGACGCGGCCTCGGCGGCGGTCGTCGCCTACATCGCGCGGCGCGCCGAGGGTGTGCCGATCGCCGTCCTTCGCGCGACGCGGGAAGGCGCGGGTGCGGACGCGAACTCGGCAGCGGCGAAGCCGGCCGGGGACGCGGGCGCACGGGTCGCGAGCGATGCGGGCGCGGCGGAGGCGCCGGCATCGGCGGGCGCGGCGGGCGAAGGCGCGGGCGAGCGGATCGCCGGCTCGACGGGCGCGTCGGGCACCGCGGGCATCGCGGGCACCGCGGGCGAAGGCACGATCGGAGCCATGGTCGGCAGCGCGGCCGACAGCAGCGCGATCGGCGGCAGCGGGGTCGAACCCGGTGCAGCCGAGCGGGCAGCCTCGGATCGCAGGGTCGGCGACAGCTCGGCCATGGGCGGGGCGGCTTCCGCCGGCCGGCCCTCCGGCCCCGACACCGGCGCTGACACGGGCACCGTTACCGGCATCGACGCCGACACGGCCACGGCCACCATCAACGACACCGACACCGATCGCACAACCCACGCAACGGAGCCCGTGACGAGCCACCCGGCGTCGGACACCCGACGCGGTCGGCCGGAAGCCGGCCCGGCGGACGCCGTGTTCCCGGTCGCCGACGGCGCAGAGCGGGCAACGGCGGCCGCCGGCGACGGAGTCGGCGCCGCAGGCAGGCGACTCCCGGAGGGCGTCGCGCCTTTCGACGCGGTTGCGGCGGCGCGGCCGGCGACGGAGACCTCCCGGGGCGCCGCCGGGGCCGGGGGGCGCCGGCCGGGTTCCGGCGCGGCGGTCGCGGGTGGGGACGTACCGTTCGCGGCGTTGCCCGAGGATGCGCGTCGGCTGCTTGCGTTGGCCGCGCTCGAACCGGCTGCCGACCTGGACCAGTTGGCCGTTGCCGGCCGCCGGATCGGCATCGGGCGGAGCGCTCGGCTCGCGGTGTTGCGGGCCGGGCTGGTCGACGCCGCCGAACACCGGGTGCGGTTCCGGAACGCGGCGGCACGCGAAGAGGTGCGCCGCTCGCTCACCCCCGCGGAGCGCCGCTCACTGCACGGAGCACTGGTCTACGCCGCGAGCGGTGCTCTCGCCTACCGGCGACCGTGGCACCTGGCCGCGCTCGCCACCGGCCCCGACGCCGATCTCGCCGCCGCCCTGGAAGCCGGCGCCGGCCGCACCCGCCGCGAGCTCGGCGCGGGCGCCGCCGCCGCGACCTGGGAGCAGGCCGCCCGACTGACCTCGGACGCCCCCGTGGCCCGCCGCCGCTACGTGGCCGCGGCATACGCCGCGTGGGAGGCGGGCTTCCCGGCCCGTGCCCGCACCCTGCTCGACACCGCCGACGCCACCGACCTGCCCGGCGTCGTCGACGAGGGCGCCTCGGCGCACTCGTCCGGCACCGCGATCCGGCTCCGCGCCGCCCTTCGGCACGCCGAAGGACACCGCTCCGAAGCGGGAGCACTGCTCTTGGAAGCGGCCCACGGCCGCGCCGCGCTCCTGCTCGCCGCGACCGGCGCCGCATGGGAGGCGGGCGACCGCGCCCGGACCACCCAGGCCCGCGCCGCCCTGTCCGCCCTCCCCCTGGCCGACGACGACCCGCTGCGCACCGTCGTGGCCGCACTCGGCGCCGACGGCGTTTCGCCCGCGATGGTCGCCCCGGCCACCCGGGCCCGGCTGTACGGCCTGGGCATCGCGCTGTGGGAGGTCACCCCGCTGGCGGTCCACGCGGCGGCCACCGACCAGGCCGCCTACGAGGTCCTCCTCGACGAGGCTGCGGTACTGCGCACCCACGGCGCCCGAGGCGCCCTCGCGGCGGCCCTGATGCCGCTCGCGGTGGCCGGCGCACTGTCCGGGCGGGCCGTGGAGGCCGAGACGCACGCCGCCGAGGGCCTGCGGCTGGCCCGCTCCACCGGGCAGGGCACGCTGGCCGCGTGGTTCCTGGCCGCGCTCTCGATGGCCGCGACCACCCAGGGCCGGATCGCCGAGGCGCGCGACGGCGCCTGGCAGGCCCTGCGGCTGACCGGCACCAAGGGGCTCACCCCCGTCGGCGCCTACGCGCTCTACGCGCTTGCAGTGGTCGAACGCGCCGAGGGCCGCACCGAAGCCGCCTGCGAACTCCTCGCCAAGGCACTGGCCGCACCCGCCGGCGCCCTGATGGAGGTGCGCATCCGCGCCGAACTCGCCACCGCCGGCCCCAACCGCTCCGGCGTCGCCGCCCTCCCCCCGCGCCCCACCCACCCCAACACCCCACCGCTCGCGCTCACCGGCCGCATCACCCGCACCCCCCAACTCGCCACGGGCAGCGCCTGACCCGGCCGCCGGACCGGCGAATCCCACCACCCCGCCCCGACCCCGCCGGAGCACCCCCGCCGGCGCATCGCCCCCGAGCCCTCTGCTCTGCGGCCGGACCGTCGCCCCTCACGCACGGCGACCGTCCGCTCGCCGCACCCCGAAGCGGACAGATCCGGCGCCGTGAGCCCCGCAGGGATCGCAGCCCGGGCCCCGAAAGCGTCGAAACGGACACACCCAGCGCCACCAGCCCCGCAGAGACCGCGACCCGGGCCCGCGAAACCCGTCGAAGCGGACACACCCAGCGCAGCAAGCCCCACAGAGACCGCAGCCCGGGCCCGCGAAACCCGTCGAAGCGGACACACCCAGCGCCGCAAGCGCCACGCGCGCGCCGACCCCGGCCCCCCGAAACCCGTCGAAGCGGGCACCCCGCGGTCCACCGCGACGAGTCCCCCGGCGCGGCTCGCCCGATGGCGGACTTGTTCTGCGGACACCTGGGTAGATCGTCGGCGTGACGGAACGCGGCGCGATCGAGGACTGGGACACCCGGCTGGGCTGGATGCGCGCGCTCGTGTCTGACGACGAGATCGCGCACCGACGCGCCCTGGACCGGTATCTGGAGGTGACCCGGGAAACCCGCGAGGCCCGCGCCGCCTACGACACGATCGTGCTGCGGGTGCCCCGCTCGGTCACCGCCGAGGAGGCGGCCTGGCGGCGCTTTCGCACCGCGTGGCTGCGCACGCCCGCCGCGGCCCTGCTCGCCGAGCCGCCCGCGCCCGCCGAGGTGCCCGACTGGGGCGGGCTGCCGTACGCGCTGACCTATCTGGAATGGGAGGCCCGGTATCCGGTCGAATGGACCCGGCATGCCAAGGTCTGGAGCACCAAGCAGCGGCTGATCCGGCTGCTCGCCGTCCCCGGGCACCACGCCCCGGCCCGGGCCCGGCTGATCGACCTCGTCGAACTCGTGCTGTACCGCCGGCATCGGTGCAAGGACCGCGAGTACTCGCGGATCGCCCGCGTGGTGGACGGCGAGGACCTGCGCGCCCGGTTGGCGAAGGCGCAGGTCTCCGGCGAGCCGTGGACCCGGGACCAGGCCGGGCACGTGTTGTGGTTGTTGCACAACCCGCAGATCCCGATCACCCGCACGAACTGGTTCCGCTGGATGTCCGCCACGGCGACGGACACGCCCCGGGCGACCCTGCCCGCCCCTCCCTCCACACCACCCCCCCGACCACCCCGACGCCCCTTCCCCACCACCTCGTTGACGAGCCGTCATTCGCCGTACAGCACATGCTTTCCCGCCATAGGTTGTGCACCGACAACTTCGGCGACAGCGGCAACAGCCTTCCGGGGGACGACATGGGTCGAGCCGACGACATGGGCAGCACACATCGCATCGAGGCGTTCGGCCGGCGGCATATACCGCATGCATCCGCCGCGGAAACGGAGGCCGCGACCCGGTGACCGCGGAACCGGACACCGACCACCCGCCGCACGTCCTGGTCGTGGACGACGACCCCTCCATCCGGCGGGCCTTGGAGCGTGGCCTGCGCCTGGCCGGGTACCGCGTCACCCTGGCTCCCGACGGCGGCCGCGCACTCGAACTGATCGCGCCCGCAGCGCCGATCGTGCCCGCCGCGTCGATCCCACCCGGCACGCTCGACCCGCAGGTAGTGGTCCTGGACGTGGCCATGCCCGGGGTCAGCGGCATCGAGGTGTGCGCCGCGCTGCGGGCCCGGGGCGCCGAGACGCCGGTCCTGATGTTGTCCGCGCGCGACGAGACCGCCGATCGCATCGCGGGGTTGGAGAGCGGCGCCGACGACTACCTGGTGAAACCCTTCGATCTGCGCGAACTCGACCTTCGATTAAGGGCGTTACTCCGCCGGCGCCCGACGGTCGGCGCCGGCGAGCCGGTCCTGCGGGTCGGCCCGGTCGCGGTGGACGTGGCCGCGCACGTCGCGACCTGCCACGGCGCCACCCTGGAGTTGACCCGTCGTGAGTTCGCGCTGTTGGAGGTCTTCACCCGCAATCCGGGCCTGGTGCTGACCCGGGATCAGTTGCTGGACCGGGTCTGGGGCTACGACTTCGACGTGCGCACGGACGTGGTCGACACCTTCGTCAGCTACCTGCGCCGCAAGTTGGAGGCGGGTGGTCGACCCCGCGTGCTGCACACCGTGCGCGGGGTCGGTTTCGTCCTGCGTGCCTCGGGCGGTTCCGGATGAAGCTCTCCACCCGGGTCGCACTGTCGGTCGCCGTCCTGGTGCCCCTGCTCGTGTTGGGCGCGGGAACCCTCGTGGTGCGCTGGGCCCGACACGACCTGATGCAACGTCAGGAGCAGCAGCTCCAGCAACGGGCCGACCGCCTGACCCCACCCGCACGGATCCTGGCCCGGGCCGACCTGGACGAGCGCCAACAGGCGATCCGCACCCGCCAGTACCGGATCCTGGGCCTGGCCCTGGATGTCGGCCTCCGCCTCGACACCCCGGAGGGGCCGCTGTTGGTGGGTCCCCAGCCGCCGGAGGATGCGCAGCTGCCCGCGCGGGCGCCGACCCCGGTGACGGTGCACGCGGGTGGGCGTTCGTGGCGGATGGTGACCCGGCCGCTGCCGGGCGGCTCGTTGTACGTTTTCGTGCCCTCGGGCGAACCCGCAGCGCAGGCCGCGCTGTTGCGCCGCCGGGTGTACGTGGTCACCGCGTTCACGGTGCCGCTGTCCGGGCTGGCCGGACTCGCCGCCGGCGCCGCGGCCACCCGGTCGCTGCGCGCGCTGCGTCGCCGGGCCGCCCGGCTGGATCCGGACGACGGTGCGCACGACGCGGTGCACGTGCCGTCCGGCGTGGTCGAGGTGGACGAACTCGGCCGCACCCTCGACGACGTGCTGGGCCGGTACGCGGCGCAGACCGCGCGCACCCGGGAAGCGCTGGAGACCGCACGCTCGTTCGCCGCCACCGTCGACCACGAACTGCGCGGCCCGCTCACCGGGATGCGTACCGATCTGGACGTGCTGGCCACCTATCCGGACCTGGCCTCGCCCGAGCGTGAGGACGTGGTCGCCGACCTACGGGTGGGCCACGAACGGGTGTTGTCGGTGTTGACCGCGCTGCGCGCGCTCGCCCAGGGCGATCTGGTGGACGCATCGGCGTTCGGGCCGGTCGAGTTGGGCGAGATCGCGCACGCGGCGGTCCGGGCCGCGCCGAGCCGCCGGCCCGGCGCCGAGGAGTCGACCGACCCGGAGACGGTCGACGTGCGGGTCGAGGCGCCGCACGAGGTGGTCGTGTACGGACTCGCACCCGGGCTGCGCCTGCTCGTGGACAACCTGGTGGGCAACGCGCTGGTGCACGGGGCGGGTCGGGTGCTGGTGAAGGTGCTGCCCGGGATGGACTGCGGCGTGGTGTGCGTGGACGACGACGGGCCCGGCATCGCACCGGAATTGCGCGAGGTGGTCTTCGAGCGTTTTCGGCGCGGCCCGGACAGCCCCGGCGCCGGACTGGGTTTGACCCTGGTGGCCCAGCAGGTCGCGCTGCACGGCGGCCGGGTCACCGTCGGGGTACCGCCGTCGGGACGGGGCACCCGGATCGAGGTGGTCCTGCCGCTGCGCGCCGACCCGGTCGCGGCCCAAGAGCGCGCCTGGTTGGGCATCCGAACCCCGGGGCCGGCGAATCCGCCCGCGCCCGGCACGTCAAACCCCCGGCCCGCGTCGGCCGTGTCCCGGACCCGGGCCGACGTACCGAAATCCCGCGCGGCGCCCCGGTCCGCCGGGAAAATCCCTTCCCCGGCGGCCCGTTCACAGGAAACCCACAAGGAACGGCCCTAGCCTCGCGCTACGCCGTGCCCGCCCGGGGTGGGGCGGGCACGGCGTTTCGGGGGAGGTCGCGCATGCGTGTATTCGACCGCAGCGAAAGCGCGGCTCCCACCGATCCGGTGCCCACGGGGGCGCGGCTTGGGGCGCCCTTGGCGTATGCGGGAACGCCCGGTGGCGGCGGCCACCGGGCGCCCGCCCCGTGCTCGCGGCTGCTGCGGCGGGACCCGCAGCCGGCCACGGCGCCGACCAGGTTCGACGGCGACCCGAGCGGCACGGGTTCGATGGCGCGCATCCCCTGGTGGAGCGCGACGGACGAGCGGCACATCCGGCCGAAGGCGGCGACCTGCCTTCGGAACGACCGGGCCACGCCTTGGCATTCGGCGCCGGAGTGGCGGCGGCGGAGCACCGCTACACGGGTGCGCGGGGCGTGGCGTGCCGCCCGGCCGGTGAGAGCGGTCGGGTGACTCGCGGGCTCGCCGTGCCCGCGGCGACGGCGGGCATCCTGGCGGCGCTGGTGTCGGCGATCGTCGCACTGGGCGTGGACGGTGCGGACGAGACCGCCTACGGGACGCACGAGGTGGGCACCATCACGCCCGCGGCCGGCCCCGAACCGGCCGCGTTCACCTCGATCGTGCTCGGCGCGCGAAACGCGGTCGACTGTACGCGGGCCGACGTGCGGGGCGGGGAACCGGCACTGCCCTGAGGAGATCCGCCCCGGGGCCGCCGCGGCCGATGCCGCGGTCGGCCCGAGGACGGTGTGGGATGCGCGGATCACGGAGGGGGCGATCCGGACATCCCACACCGCTCCCCGGCGCCGGCGCTCGGAGCCGGCCGGCGCTCAGAGCTGTAGGTAGCGCAATACCGCCATCACCCGACGATGATCGGTGTCCGAAGGCGGCAGGTCGAGCTTGGTGAAGATGTTGCCGACGTGCTTTTCCACCGCGCGCTCGGTCACCACCAGCTTCTTGGCGATCGCCGCGTTCGTGCGGCCCTCGGCCATCAGCCCGAGTACCTCGTGCTCGCGCGGGGTGAGCGTGCTCAGACCGCCGCTGCGCAGTCCGGCGCCGAACAGCTGGGTGACCACCTCGGGGTCCAGCGCGGTGCCGCCGGCCGCGACCCGCTCCAGCGCGTCGGTGAAGTCCCGGGTGTCCACGACGCGTTCCTTGAGCAGGTAGCCGACGCCCGCCGCGTTGCCGCCGAGCAGTTGTGCGGCGTACCGGGTCTCGATGTACTGCGAGAAGACCAACACCCCGATGCCGGGGTGGCTTCGGCGGATGTCGATCGCGGCCCGCAGGCCCTCGTCGGTGTGGGTCGGCGGCATCCGGATGTCGACCACGCACACGTCCGGTTTGTGCTCGACCACCGCCGCCCGCAGGGCGTCGGCGTCCGCGACGGCGGCCGCGACCTCGTGGTCGCGGTCGAGGAGCAGTTGAACCAGGCCGTCCCGCAGGATCGCGGCGTCTTCGGCAATGACGATGCGCATGGGCTCGATCGTCCCATGCCCCGACCACCCCTCGGTCCCGGTGTCCCGGTCGGTACTCACCCGCCGGCCGGCAGTTCCACCGTCACCTCGGTCGGCCCGCCCGGTGGGCTGACGATCCGTAGCGTGCCGTCCACCGTGCGTACGCGTTCGACCAGGCCGGTGAGGCCGCTTCCCTTGCTCGCGTTCGCCCCGCCGCCGCCGTTGTCGCTGACCGTCATGCGCAACCGGCCGTCCCGGACCCGTACATCGACCGTCGCCGCACTCGCGCCGGAGTGGTGTGCGACGTTGGTGAGCAATTCGGCGGCGCAGAAGTACGCGATGGTCTCGATCGTGGCGGGCGGACGCACGTCGATGTCGGTGTGCACCTGCACCGGGACCGCGCTGCATGCGGCCAGGGTGGCCAGCGCGGCGTCCAGGCCCTGGTCCAGGACCGGTGGGTGGATGCCCCGGGCGAGGTCGCGCAGTTCGACGATCGCCTCGCGGGCGTTGCCCAGCGCGCTGTCCACGAGCGTGCGGGCGCGGTCCACGTCCATCGGCCGCTCGGTGTCCTCGGTGTCCAACTTCTCCTTGGCCATGCTGAGGTTCATCGCGAGCGCGACGAGTCGGGCCTGCGCGCCGTCGTGCAGGTCGCGTTCGATCCGGCGCAGCGTCGCGGCCGAGTCGTCGACGGCGATCGCCCGGGTCTCCTCCAGATCGGCCACCCGCTGTGCGGACTTGGTCGGCCCGAGCAGGGCGGGGATGAGCAACCGATCGAGGTGGACGACCCCGCGGACCGCCCAGGGGGCGATAAGCAGGATCGGGATGGCGGACAGGCTCACCAGCAGCGCGAGCGGCCAAGTGTCGAAGTACAGCTCGTTGATCTGTATTCCCGAGCGGCGGTCGACGCCGTGCGCGTCGGTGGTGTGCGGGTCGAACACGACCAGGAGCAGCGGGTACGCCAGCATGACCAGCCCGTAGCACCAGAACGTGCCGGTCACCAGGAGCGTCAGCACGCTCAGCGGGAATTTGAGCACGTGGTAGGCGATCGCCCGCCAGCCCTCGGCGTTGCCCAGCGAGGAACCCAGCAGCCCGAGCGGGCCGCGCTTGGGCCGGAACGTGCGCAGCGGCGGCGTCTCGACCCCGAGCATGGCGCGCGCGAGCCCCCGGTGCACACCGCCCCAGGCCCGTGCGCCCATCACCGCGAGGGCCAGGATCGGCAGGCCGACGAGGGTGACGGTCAGCGCGACCCCGAAGACCGCGAACAGGAAGATCGCGGCGAATCCGAACATCGCGAGCGGGAAGGTGAGGATCGCGTAGCCGGCCTCGGCCCACGTCCGTTTCGTGAACGGGGCCTTCAGGAACGTGTGCATGGGGGCATCCTCGGGGGCGTAACGGTCGTGATGGTGGAGTGTGCTCATGCTCCCCGGCGCGGGGCACCCGGATCGAGGGTGACACCCCCCGACCTGGTGGTTCGGTTTGCCCCACCTCTCATACCGGATTCATATCGGATGATTCGCCCACGCGATGACCCGCCCCGGGGATTCACCGCGTCTGCCGCCGGTTCCCGGTCCGTACCGCCAGGGCCACCGCGTCGGCCAACCGCTCGGTCTCCTCGGCGGTGAGGGTGGACACGGTGATCCGCAGGCCGGGCGCGGAGGTGATCCGAAATCGCGAGCCGGGGGCGACCGCCCAGCCCCGGGCGAGCAGGCCGGCCACGGCGGTGGTTTCGTCGGGCACCTCGATCCACACGTTGATCCCGGTCCGACCGACCGAGGCCACTCCACGGGCGCGCAACGCGTCGATCAGTCGGGTACGGCGCACCCGGTACGTCTCGCGCGCGAGTCGGATGTGTTCGGCCACGTCGGGGTCGGTCCACGCGTGCGCGATCGCGTGTTGCAGGACGTGGCTGACCCAGCCGGGGCCGAGCCGCTGCCGACCGCCGATCCGGTCGACGGTCACCGCGTCGCCGGTCAGGATCGCGCAGCGCAGGTCCGGCCCGTAGGCCTTGGACACCGAGCGGATGTGCGCCCAGTGGGTGCCGACACCGGTGAGGGTGTGCAGGTCCAGGCCGGAGATGTCGTTGCCGTGGTCGTCCTCCAGGAGCAGCACGTGCGAGTGCGCGGCCAGGATGGGGCGCAGTTCGGCGGCCCGTTCGGCCGACACACAGGCGCCGGTGGGGTTTTGCGCGCGGGTGGTGACCACGAACGCGCGGGCGCCGGCGCGCAGCGCGGCCTCGGTCGCGGCCGGGTCGGGGCCGTCGTCGTCGACCGGGATCGGCCGTGGGGTCAGGTTCAGCGCGGCGAGCAGGTCGAGCAGGTTGCCCCAGCCCGGATCCTCGACCGCGACCAGGTCGCCGGGCCGCAGGTGCGCGGTGAGCGCACGCTCGATGCCGTCCAGCGCGCCGGAGGTGGCGGCCAGGTGGGTGGTGCCCACGCCGCCGGCGCGCAGCACCGCCCGGGCCGCGTCGGCGAACGGCTCGTACAGAGCGCCGTGCAGGTAGAGCGGTCGCCAGCCGCTCGGATCGGGGAAGGTTGGCGACGGCAGCAGGGCGGGGTCGGGCTCGCCGTTGGACAGGTCGCGCGTGCCGGGTGGCACGCCGGGGCCCAGGTCGTCGCGCCGGGTGGTCGCCGGGCGGGCTCGGATCCGGGTGCCGGCCCGACCGTGGGTCTCCACGATGCCCCGCTCGCGCAGAGTGCGGTACGCGGCGGCGACGGTATTGGCGTTGACGCCCAGTTCGGTCGCGAGTGCGCGCACCGGCGGCAGCGCGTCGCCGGGTGCGAGTTCGCGTGCGTGCAGGTCGCGTTCGACGGATGCGGCGATGTCGGCGGCGGTGCGACCGGTGATGGCCATGGTTCTCCTGCGTCTGGGCGTCGCGCTGCGGGGTGTGGCTGCGAGATGCCGGGGCGGCGGCTTCCGGGGGTGGGATGCGAAGCCGGATCCGGGAGCGGATTCCGGCCGCGGGTCCACATCCGGCGGATCGTCGGATTATGCCGTTGACATCCTCCCCGGAGCCGGCCCTATTGTACTACCCCAATGACCATTTTGAACTAGTACAAAGGATCTTCGGAATGACCGACTACCCCGTCACCGCGGCCACCACCCCGCATCGCCACCGCGACCGCATGCGCTACGACGTCGAGGCGGTACACGCGATCCTCGACGCCGGCTTCCTCGCCCACGTCTCGTTCACCCTCGGCGGCCTGCCGCAGTTGCTCCCGCTCGCGTTCGGCCGCGACGGCGAACGGCTGTACCTGCACACCTCCAGCGGCGGACAGCTCGCCCTGGCCGCGCGCGCGAGCGGCGCCGAGGGCCTGCCGGTGGCGGTCTCGGTCACCCACGTGGACTCGGTGGTGCTCTCCCGCTCGGCGATGCACCACTCGATGGACTACCGCTGCGTGATCGCACACGGCCCGCTGGTGCATGTCACCGACCCGGACGAGCAGTCGCACGCCTACCGGGTGATCATCGACCACCTGGTCCCGGGTCGCGCCGACGACGTCCGCCAACCCAGCCCGAAGGAGAACGCGCAGACCGCGGTCTTCCGACTGGAACTGGACCGGGTCGCGGCGAAGATCCGCGACCACGGCCTGGCCGAGGACCCCGACGACCTCGACCTGCCGCACTACGCCGGCGTGGTCCCGCTGACCACCACCCGCGGCCCGATCCGCCCGGACCGGGACCAGGAGATCCCGCCCTACCTGGCCGAGTGGCTCGGCGCATCCTGACCCGGTGCGGACGCGGTGCGGCTCAGTCGTGTTCCACCCGGGACGCGACTCGACAGGCGGCCGCGGCCGACAGCACGAACACGCTCGCCACGATCGCGAGTTGGGTGATCGGCAGGTCGACCCGGTCGTGCTCGGCGGCTTCGGTGACCACCTCCAGGACGCGCGCCGCCGGGCTGCCCGTGACCACCAGTGCGGTCAGGGTGGCCAGCGCCGCGAGCGGGACGGCGTACGCGGGGCGCCGCATCAGCGGGCGGTTGGTCAGCGCGCCGATCGCGACGCCCGCCAGGATGGTGACCAGCTGGGCCACCGCTCCCGCAGCGATCGCCTCGCCCCGACTCACGCCGTGCGTGGCGTGGTCGGCGATCCGGTCGGTCGAGGCGACCAGGGCCGCGGTGCACAGCGCGGCGAGCACACAGGTCAGGACCAGGGCGATCAACAGCGCGGCGAGATGCGCCCGGCCGGGTCCGACCGCGGCCGAGGTGGTGTGTCGGGCCGCCGCGGGCTCGACCGTGACGGACACCCGCGTGAGCCACACCGCAATCGGCATGATCGCGGCGGCGGCCCACCCGAACGAGGCAAGCAACGGGTCGCCGCCGGCCGCGCCGATGGCCATCACCGCGGCGTAGACCAGCGCGGGCGGCACCCATCGATGGGACCGCAACACCAGGGCGGCCTGATATCGCACCACGGCGGAGATCACGCGCCGTCTCCTTCCCGGTGCACCGCGCGCACGCCGACCCCGGGCACGGCGGTGAGCAGATGACGCAACAACGCGTCGGAGTGCGCCGTGGTGCTGTGCAGCCGAAGCACGCCCGGTCGCGTCTCCTCGCGGACGGGATCGCCGGGCAGGCGGTCGAGTTCGGGCCGGTGGCCGGTGTCGATGTCGATCACCACCCGGATCGCGTTCGCGGTGGAGATCGCGGGCGCGACCGCACCCGCCTCGACCCGGTACGTGTCGGTCACTTCGTCCGCCAGGCGGCGCGGGTCGTGATCGACGAAGACCACGGTCGCGCCGGCCTCGACCCGCTCGACGACACAACCGTCCAGGACGTCGCGCGAGGGGGCGTCGAGTCCGGTCCACGCCTCGTCCAGGACGAGCAGATCCGGTTCGGCCATGAACGCCTGGGCGACCGCCACCTTTTGGCAGGTGCCCTTGGACAGCCCGCGCAGCGGCGCCCGTACCTTGTCGACGAAGTCCAGCCGCTCGGCCCAGTCCTCGGCCCGCCGCCGGCTCTCCCGGCCGGTGAGACCGTGCAGTCGGCCCAGGTGGGTGAGGTATCGCAGGGCGGTGAGCGGCAGTTCGGGCGGGAATCGTTCGGGGACGTAGGCGGCCGAGCCACGTTCGGTGACGCTGCCGGTGGTCGGTTCGCAGACCCCGGCGACGACCCGCAACAGTGTGGACTTGCCGCTGCCGTTGTCGCCTTCGACCCGGACCAGCCCACCGCGCGGCAGGTGTAGGTGCACTCCGCGCAGCACCCATGGGCCGCGCAGGGCATATCGCTTGCCGACACCCGTCAGGTGCACCGCCGTCCCCCTTCACCGGAACCTCGGCAGCAGACCTTACGGCAGGACGAGGTCGGCCACATCGCACCGGCGCGCACAACGGACGTGAACCACCGGGCGGTTGGCAGGAGTTCAGGGCCGCCTGGGAACGCACCCGGGCCCGCCGATTTCGCGGCGGGCCCGGATGTACGCGCAGTGCGGTTGTCGCGTCGGCGTGGCGCCGTGGCGCCTCGCCTCGGCGTTCGCGGTGCCGTGGCGCCGTGGCGCCGTGGCGCCGTGGCGCAGACCTACAGGTCGGTCTTGGAGAGCTTCGGCGCGGCGGCGGTCTTCAGGTCCGCTCCCGCCGGGTTCGGTACCGGGTCGGGGAGCTTCCCGCAGACCGCGTCGGCCGGGCCGTGGCCCCTGCCCTTCGGGGTCTTGCCGGTGACCAGGTACTCGTTCAGGTAATCGTCCAGGCAGCTGTTGCCGCTGAGCGAGATGCCGTGGTTGCGGCCGCCCTGCTCGACCACGAGGGCCGAGTCACGGAGCAGGCGGTGCATCGTGACGCCACCCTCGTACGGGGTCGCGGCGTCGTTGGTCGCCTGGAACAGCAGGGTCTTGGGCAACCTGTCGTTGGCGACGTTCACCGGCTTGAGGCTCGACGTCGGCCAGAACGCGCAGGCCGCGTTGAACCAGACGTTGTTCCAGGTCAGGAACGGCGCCTTGGCGTAGGTCTTCACCGCGTCCCGGTGCCAGGTCGCCCAGTCCTTGGGCCAAGCCGCGTCCCGGCACTGGGTGGCCAGGTAGCCGCTGTTGATGTTGTCGTTGCCCGGGCTCGCCGCCGCCAGATCCTCGTACGCGGTACGCAGCGGAGCGGTGACGTTGTCGACCACGTATCCCGAGAAGCCTTCGGCCAGTTCGGCCCAGGTCGAGTCGTTGTAGCCGCCCTGCGCGAACGCGTCCTCGACCTCGGCGCCGCCGACGACACCCTCGGCCGGGTTCTTGCTCAGCTTGTCGCGCATCGTGTACCAGGCCTGCTCGACCTTGGCCGGGTCGGTACCCAGGTGGTAGTTCGCGTCGTACTTGGCGACCCAACCGAAGAAGGCCTTCATGTTGTTGTTGAAGGCGACGTCCTGGGTGAGCTGGCCGCCGTACCAGATGCTGTCCTTGCTCGGGTCGACGATGCTGTCCAGCACCAGTCGCTTGACCCGGCTCGGGAACAGCTTGGCGTAGACCGCACCGAGGTAAGTACCGTACGAGTACCCGAAGTAGCTGATCTGCTTGGCTCCGAGGGCGGCGCGGATCGAGTCCATGTCCGCGGCCGAGGCCGGCGTGTTCATGTGCTTGAGGAAGTCGCCGTACTTGTCGCCGCACGCCTGGGCGTACTGGTACACCCGCTTGATGTTGGTCAGTTCGTCACCGAAGTTGTCCGGGACGGTGTCCGGACGGACCGGGTTGTTGAAGCCCGGTACGCAGTCCAGGTGCGGCTCGCTGGCACCCGCACCGCGGGGGTCGAAGCCGATCACGTCGAACTGCGCGGCCACCTCGGGGCGCAGGTTCTTCGCGACGTAGCCGGCCAGTCCTCGACCCGGCGCACCGGGGCCGCCGGGGTTGACCAGCAGCGGGCCGAGCGACTTCGCCGCGGTGTGCGGAATCCGGGACACCGCGATGGTGATCTGCCGACCGCCGGGGTTGCTGTGGTCCATCGGGACCTGGAGTGAACCGCATTCCAGCGTCGGGTAGTTCGAGCTGCCGCAGTTCTTCCAGGCGATGGGGGTGGATGCGGACTCGGCCTGGGGTGCGGGCGAGTCGTCCGCCAAAGCCGGCGGTGCGAGGGTCAGGAGCCCGCCCACCAAGGTAGTGGCGGCTGCGAACGCGACGAGAGTGTGTCTCTTCACGTGGGTGTTCCTCCATGTGACGGATCTGTCACGAGTGACATCGACGCCGCAGATGCTGCCGTGTCGATGACCGGTGCGACGAGGGGGCGGTCGACTCGAAGCGGGAATCCTTGCCAAGCGGAGTGGTTACCATTACCCAGATTTTGGGTTTACCACGCGCCGCGCCCGTTTGGCCGCATATGTGGACGATTGCGCAAGGAGTCGGTCGACTGCGCTCCGTGGCCGACGCGCGTAGCGGACCCGGAGGTTTGGTGTGGGATCGCCCGATCGCCACCGGTGTTCGATCCGTCCTGGATCCCTTTGGGTATTCCACCGGCGGCGGGCCCCGAACCACCCTCGCCGCGGGAGCGTGATCCGCGCACGGGTGACGGTGAACCGGCCGCATGGGTCGAGCGCGGACCGGCCGCGCATGGGACGCGTTGCGCGCCGGTCGCCGAGGAGCCCCCGTCCTCGGCGACCACACATGGACCGGACCCGATCCCCGCCGGGCCCGGCGGGGATCGGGGGGCCCGGGTCGGGTGAGCCCACGTACGGCGGAGTCTG
>NZ_JBITHP010000021.1:0-58475 GCF_044458105.1 Embleya sp. NPDC050493 | reverse complement strand
GTTCGGGCGGGGGGGGGCGCGGGGGGCCCCGGCCCCCCCCGCCCCCCCCCCCCCCCCCCCCCCCGGCCCCCCCCCCGGGGGGGGGGGGGGGGGGCCGGCCTCGACCGGATCGGGTCAGCCCAGGTACGGCGGAGTCTGCCCCCAGTCCCAGCGCGGCATCGGCGACTCCGGAAGCGGCGGCGGGTTGGGCCCGGAGTACAGGATCGCCATCCGGGTGCCCCACTCCAGGTAGTACGCGAGCACACCGCGGAACTCCGGGTCGGCCGGCAGGTCCACGTCGTCGGCCGTCTCCAGGAGCAGTGCGACCCACCGACGGCGCTGTGTCTCGGTGATCCCCCGACCCAGGTGCCGCGAGGCCATGTGCCGGTGGCCGCCCAACTCGGTGCTGTACCGGGACGGGCCACCGAAGACCTCGCCCAGCCAGGACGCCACGTGCTCGGCGTGGTGCGGGTCCATGTTCGCGAACACCGGGGCGAGGATCTCGTCCTTGGCCACCCGCTCGTAGAACGTGCCGAACAGTCGCTCGAACGCGGGCGCGCCACCGGCCCACTCGTACAGCGTCGGGGTCGAACCGCCCTTGCCCACCACATCGGTCACCGCGTAGTGCCGCATCTCCTCGATCGCGGTGACGTACGGCCGGATCGCGGCGAAGAACGCGGCGAAGTGCTCGCCCTTGCGGAAGCCGTTCAGGTGCGCGTCCGTCGAGGTCCAACGGATCCGCAGGATGTAGGCGGACGCCTCCTCCTGACATCTGCTCAACTCGTAGTCCACACACTCCGGCGCGACCGCGAGCGACTCGGCCGCGCGTGCGTACGCGGCCTCGAACTCGGCGCTGTCCGCTTCGGCGATCGTGTAGCGGATGTATTCGACGATCATGAACGGTCCCCCATGCAAGACGCTGGTTCGATCGCGTCAACCATAGGCATGATCACCCGCCGGCCGATCATCGACGCGAGATGATTTCGCCGACCGCGTAAGGCAATCCACCCTGCCCGACCCACCGATCGCCCGCACCGCCGAACCGGTCCGCGCAGGCCCAGGCGTGTACCGACCGCCCTCAACCCCTCGCAAGCGCGGCATCGGCCGGCGCCACGTCGAGCACCGCCTTGCCCGCCACCCGTCGTCCCGCGAGCGCCGCGAACGCCTCCCCCACCCGCTCCCACGGCTCGCGCAGACCGATCCGGACCACGAGTTCACCGGAGGCCACCAGCCCGACCAGCGTGGCGAGATCGGTCCCCGGCTCGCTCGCGTCACCGAACGAGCTCAGCGTCCGAGCCGCTCCCACCGCGAACGTCGAATAGGGCGGGAACACCGCCGCCTCCCCCGAGGCCCAACCGATGCTCTGCACGACACCTCCGGGCGCCAACTTCCCCCAGGCGGCCACCAGTTGCGGGCCGCCGACGGTGTCGAGCACCAGATCCAACGGCTCGTCGACCCCATCCGGGCCCACCACGACCTCGGGAATTGCCCGACTCCGTGGATTCGGCGGTGGCTTCGGCGCTGCCCGTGGCCGGGCTCACCGCGCTGCGCGCGCTGCGGGCGAGTGGGCCGGTGGCGGGTCGGCGGGTACTGATCACCGGTGCGGCCGGGGGCGTCGGGCGGATGGCGGTACAACTCGCGGCCCGGGCGGGCGCGCGGGTGATCGCGTCCGTCGGCACACCGGAACGCGGCGCCGGGTTGACCGAACCGGGCGCGGACCTGGTCCGCCACATCACCGACAACGGCGGCCCGGCCCGCCTCACCACCTCGGTCCGCTCCCTGGCCACCGCCCTGCTCCCTCCACCCGCCGCCCCCGGACCCTGACCCCACCCTCGTCGTGCCGCGGTTGCTTCCTAGACTCGGCGGCATGGACGTCGGGGCTGCCGCGCATGCGGACGAGACCATCCACGCCGGGAGTTCCGGGAGACCCACCGGCACCGATCGGGGAAGCGCGGGTGCCGGCGGCGGTGTGCCGGTCGTCGGGACCGCCGCGTCCGCCCTTGTCCCCTTCGTTCCCGCCGACCTTCCCGATTTGCTCGACTTCCTGGTTCGGGCCGATCTCACGCTCAGTGGGCTCGATGCGGCCGGAGTGCGCTTGTGGCTGCTTCGGGACGGCGGCGGCAGGGTGTGCGGCAGCGCGGGGTACGAGTTGTCGGCCGCCGGCGACCACGCGCTGATTCGTAGCGTCGCGGTGGATCAGGACGCTCGGGGGCGAGGTCTGGGGCTCGAACTGGCTCGCTTCGTACTGGGCCGCGCCGCCGCGGCCGGTGCCCGGCGGGCGTGGTTGTTCAGCCGGCGGTCGGGTCCGTTCTGGCAGCGGTTGGGCTTCGAGCCGGCCGACCGTACCCGGCTGGCGGCGGTCCTGGCCGACACGCACCAGGTGGCCCTGTTCCGCGCGAGCGGCCAACTGGGCCGCGAGGTGGCCTGGTCGCGCGATCTCGACCCGGACGCGTCGCATCCGACGCCCGCCCGATGACGCCGTGAGCACCGGAGCCCGTCCCCCGATCCCGCCGGGCGCGACGCGGCGGGATCGGGATGGACGGGCCCTGGCCCGGCCCGATTATCGGGCCGACTGCGGGACGCGGGCGGATCGGACGTGCGCCCCGCAGAGTCACTCGGACATTTGATCACTCCGGCGTCCAACCATGCGATCCGGTGGTCTCTCGATCCACTCGATCGCCCGGCAGCCGAGCCGGTCGCCTCGGCGGCGTCCGGTCCCGACCGGGCCCGAGGGCCTGAACACCCCGGACCGCAGGCCCGTCTTCCTCGGAGATCCGACCGGATCCGGCGGAATCCGGCAAGCGGCGGTGACCTGGCCTCCCCGTTCCTTCAAAGCCTCACAACTCCACAACCCCGCCGCCCGGCCGCGCACGCGGCTCGGCCGGTTGCGGATCACGATGCACGAGACCCTACGATCCGGCTTCGCCGGCCGCGACTCCGGGTTGTGCTCCGAGCAACAACCCGCTTCGCCAACGCGTCGGTTGCGCACGAAATGGTCATGCCGGCGGCACGAAGCGTCGGCCCCATCGGAGCTCGGCGTCGTTCATGATCGACAGGCAAAGGCTTGATTGTGCACGCTCGAACCGGCTCCCGCTCGCCGGGATACGTATAGCCACGGCAAAGAATGCGATATCCGGAAGTCCCGCATCCGGTTGGTTCGCGGCCGTCTCCTCGGCGGATCTCGGGCGGGGCCTCTGTGGGGACTCTGCGGGGCTTCTGCGGAGCCTCGGCAGATCTTCGCACATCGCCCGATCACCACTCGGGCGTTTCGGCGCCCGCGTCGCGACATCCGTACACCCGTGCCAAGGCCGCTGCCGCCGCGCGCATCGCCGACCGCAGTTCCGGTGGCCCGAGCACCTCCGCCTCGCCGCCGAACGGGAGGAGGGTGGTGATCGCCGAGTCGACCGACTCGATCGGGAGGACGACCTCGACCCAGCCGTCGGAGTCGGGCCGGGTCGCGCTCGTGCGAGCCGCGCGTACGACGACCGGCTCCAGCACGTCCACCAACCGCCTCATCGCGCTCGGGGACACCCGCACGGTCGCCGACGCGCGATGTCGGCGGCGGTCGAACCGGTCCAGGTAGTCCTCCCAGTACGTCGCCAACGCGAACCCGACCGGTCGCTCGAACGTCTCCGCGCGGGCCTCGACATCCAGGATCCGCGACACCCGATAGGTACGGATCCGGGCTCCGTCTCCGCCGCCGCCCGGCGAGCCTCTGGCCGGACCACCCCCGACCGCCTCCACGCCCATGCCCGGCCCCGAGGCCGCCCCGGCCCCCGCCTTCGCGTCGACGGGCGCCTCCCGGTGGCCCGCCACGAGATACCAGGCACCCGCCTTGAGCACCACGCCGTACGGGTCCACCACCCGCGTGTTCTCGTGCGGCTCGGCCCAGCGGAGGTAGCGGATGCGCAGCCGTCGCCGGTTCCACACCGCATCCGCGACCTCGGTCAGGTGTGGGGTGTGGTCGTCGGCGCCATACCAGGCGGGCGCGTCGAGGTGGAAACATTCGGCGATCCGCCCGGCGCGGTCCCGCAGTTCGGGCGGGAGCGCGGCCATCAGCTTGAGGTGTGCGGCGGTCACCGCGGTGCCCAGGCCCAAATCGGCGGCGGCCGTCGGCAGACCGGTGAGGAACAACGATTCGGCCTCGCCGGTGGTGAGGCCGGTCAGTCGGGTGCGGAATCCGTCGAGCAGTTCGTATCCGCCGCGATGGCCCGGATCCGCGTACAGCGGCACCCCGGCCGCGCTCAACGACTCCATGTCCCGGTAGATCGTCCGGACCGAGACCTCCAGGGTGTCGGCGATCTCCCGAGCGGTGACCCGCCCTCGGGTCTGGAGCAGCAACAGGATGGAGACCAGCCGACTCGCCCGCATCCGGCGAGTCTGCCCGACTCCACTGACACAACGTGTCAGTGGAGCGCGTCTACGTTCCGCCCATGAACTCAATCCACACCACCGACGAAACCGTCGACCCCACTTCCGCCCCAGCCCCCACCCCGACCGACATCGACATCGACATCGACGACTTCGTCGACCGCTACGTGGCCGTGTGGAACGAGCCGGACCCGGACGCCCGGCGGGCCGCCGTCCAGGCGCTGTGGGCGCCGGACGGGATGGAAACCATCTCGTCCGGACGGCACATCGGCCACGACGCGCTCCTGGATCGCGTCACAGATGCCTACGAACAGCTGGTCGACGAGGGCGGATTCGTCTTCCGCGCGGCCGGGGACGCGGTCGGTCACCACGGCGCCATCACCTTCACGACCCACATGGTTCCGGCGGCCGGCGGCGACGTGGCCTGGACCGGGCGGGTGGTCGTACGACTCGGCCCCGACGGCCGCATCCGGCACGACCAGCAGTTCACCGTGCCGACCGACCCGACGCCCGGTACGAATGCCGTCGTCGCCGAATTCGTCCGCCGCGTCGGGGCGGGCGACCCGGAGCGGATCGCCGAACTGTTCGCCGACGGCGTGGACTGGCTGCTCGACTGGCCGGCCGAGGGCCACCCGTCGACACCGTGGATCCGGCCGCGTTCGACCCGCGCCGACGTCGCCGCGCACTTTCGCGAACTGGCCGCGGCGCACACCGACGACCGTCCGCAGGAGGCCGACGAACCGGGCACCACACCCGACCTGCGGATCCTGGTCGACGGGCCGGACGCGGTGCTGCTGACCGAGATCCGGCGTACGGCCGCGTCCACCGGTACGGCCTTCCGGGCGCGGTGCGCGCTGCACGTCACCGTCGAGGCGGGCCTGATCAGCCGCTACCACGTCTACGAGGACAGCCTCACGGTGGCCCGGGCGCACACCGCCGCCGACTGACCGGGTCGACCCCGCCCCGCCCGCACTCCGCCGGTGGCGGGCACTCGCAGCCCGCCGCCGGTGCCCGGCCGCTATCCCTTCAGCGCCTCCGCGAGCAACGCCGTGGCCCGCGCCCAGGCGTCCTCCGCCGCGGCCGGACGGTACGTATCGCGCTCCTCGCACGCGAAGCCGTGCGGCGTGTCCGGGTACACCACGAACTCGTTCCGCACTCCGGCCTCGGCCAACAGCCGCGCGATCGACTCCCGCTCGGCGGCCGGGTAGAGGTGGTCCTCCGCACCGATCAGCACCAGCACGGGCGTGTCGTACCGCGCGATCGACGGAGTCAGCGTCACCGTCGGCTCCGGCCGCCCCAAGCCGATCTCCGTGCCGGTCAGCCAACCCGGATAGAACGCGACCAGGGCCGCCAACGGCACCTGCGTCGCCGCGTAATAGGCGATGTGCCCACCCGCGCTCAACCCCACCATCGCGGTGGGCGCATCGTCGCCGAACCGCCGGCCCAACTCCGCGATGGCCGCCGTGACATCGGCGCGCACACCGTCCCGGGTCAGCCCACCGACCAGGTCGAGCCCGCGCGCCCGCCCGTCGGGGTCGGCGGGCAACTCGATGCGGCGGCCCGCCCGATGGTAGAAGTCCGGTACCAGGGCCCGGTATCCGAGCCCGGCAAGCATGTCGGCGACGCCTCGTACATAGCCGGTGATGCCGAACATCTCGAAGCCCACGAGCACGTTCGGATGCGGTCCGGGCCCGTCAGGCCGGGCCAGATACCCCGACATCGGCGCCGGCGCGCCCGGCACGTCGATCTCGATCCACTCGTCGACAGTCTTCACACTCACGCCTTCGTCCTCACACCACACTCGGCACCACGTCGTCCCCCTGGGCCAACAACCACGCCGGCGCGAACTGAGCCGGCTCGACGTCGCGTTCGACGGCGATCGCGCGTACCTCCGCGACGATCGCCCGATTGCGGTCCGGGCTCTCGCCGTGGAAGCGCGGGTCGCCGTGATCGACTCCTGGTCGTCGGCCGCTTCCGGAACCCTGCGACAGGCCCATGCACCCGAGGCCCAGAGCCGAGACGGTGAGCCCCTGTCGTCCCAGCGTTCGCGTCTTGACGGTGGTCATGTCGACGACCCTAGACAGGCCCCACACTGGTATCCAGAGACCGCTTTTACTGGTAACAGGGGTACCAGGATCAACCGGATCCCAAGCAGATCCGACCGATATCGAGCAGAACCCATCGAAATCGATCAAGGAAACCCGCAAGGAACCCGCCAGGATGCCCGCCACTCCGAACCCGGCGCCGCCCGACCATTCGGGCCCCGATCACCCGGGCCCCGATCGCCCCGGCCTCGATCACCCGAGCCCTGATCCTCCGGCCCCCGACCTCCCGGCCGCCGATCCCCCGGCCCCGCATCGACCCGCCCGCGCACTGGCCGACTTCCTGCGCTCTCGCCGGGCTCGGCTCCAACCCGTCGACGTCGGCCTCCCGCCGGGCACCCGCCGCCGCACCCGCGGGCTGCGCCGCGAGGAGGTGGCCGGCCTCGCGTCGATCTCGACCACGTACTACACGTTCCTGGAGCAGGGCCGCGACGTCCGCCCGTCCCGCCAGGTCCTGGATTCCCTCGGCGCCGCGCTGCGGCTCGAACCGGCCGAACACGCCCATCTGATCCACCTCGCGACGTGCGAGCCGACCGCCGCCCCCGTCGGCGCGGCCGCCGAGGTGCTCGCCCCCGGCGTCGCGGCGCTGGTCGACCGCCTCGACCCGGACCCGACCTACGTCACCGGCCGCCGCTTCGACGTGCTCGCCGCCAACCACGCGGCCCGGGCGCTGTGGACCGACTGGTCGCTGCTGCCGCCCGAGGAACGCAACATCGTCTGGTGGACCCTGGTCGCCCCCGAGGCGCGCACCCGGCTCGTCGACTGGGAGGCCGAGGCCGTCGGCGCGCTGGCCCGGTTCCGCGCCGCCGCGGACCACCACCCGGGCGACCCGGCCTTCGCCGACCTGATCCGCAGGCTGCGCGCCGCCGGGCCGGAGGCGGATGCGTGGTGGCCCCGACACGATGTGAGCGCGCTGTCCTCCGGCCGGAAGCGCCTTCGGCATCCGGTCCTCGGGCGCCTCGATCTCACCCACGTGGTGCTGCAAGTGGCCGACCGGCCGGACCAGAAGATCGTCACGTTCACCGCCGAGCCGGCACAGCGGGAGCGGATCGCCGAACTCGTCCGCACCGCCACCCGGCAAGCGGACGATCCGTCCTGACCCATCCCGGGCCGGCCACACCCGGAACGGACCAGGCCGGGGCCGGAGCAAGCCCGGTCCCGGCCGAGCCCCGCACCGCACCGCACCGCACCGCACCGCACCGCACCGGCCAAGCCTGGAGCCACCGGGTCCGGCCCCCTTTCGAGGCCGGACCCGACCAGGCCCCCGGCCAAGGCCAAGCCCCGGCTCCTACCTCCCGAACACCCGCTCCCCGCCCACGAACGTCTCCGACACCCGGGTCGCGCCGATCTCGCTCTCCGGGGCCGCGAACGGGTCGCGGTCGAGCACCACGAGGTCCGCGTGGTTGCCCACCACGATGCTGCCGGTGTCGTCCAGGTGGTTCGCATACGCACTGCCCGCCGTGTACGCCGCCAGCGCGGTGTGCAGGTCGAGCCGCTGTTCCGGGAGGAAGACCGGCGCATCGGCCCCGTGGATCCGCCGGTTCACCGCCACGTGGATGCCCTGGATCGGGTCCGGGCTGGACACCGGCCAGTCGCTGCCCGCGACCAGCGTCGCACCGCTGCGCGCCAGCGCGCCGAACGGGTACTGCCACCCGGCCCGCTCCGCGCCCAGGAACGGGATGGTCAACGTGTCCATCTGCGGCTCGTGGGCGGCCCACAACGGCTGCATGTTCGCACTCGCGCCGAGTTCGCGGAACCGCGCGATGTCGGCCGGGTGCACCACCTGGAGGTGGGCCAGGTGCGGCCGGGTGTCCTTCCACCCGTTCGCCGCGCGCATCGCGGCCACCGCGTCCAGCGCCTCCCGGACCGCGCGGTCGCCCAGCGCGTGGAAGTGCACCTGGAAGTCGTGCGCGTCCAGGGCGGTGACGTACCGCTGCAGCGCCTCCGGCTCGATGAAGCTGATCCCGCTGTTGTCGGAGGCGCACCCGCACGACGTCAGGTACGGGCTCAGCATCGCGGCGGTGAAGTTCTCCGCGATCCCGTCCTGCATGATCTTGACGGTCGTGCAGGACAACCGTCCGCGCGTACCCGCCTCGCGCCGAGCGCGCAGTTCGTCGATCTGCTCGATCCCCCGGTCGCGCTGCCACCACAACGAGCCGACCACCCGGGCGGTCAACAGCCCGCGGTCCACCGCCGTCACGTACGCGGCGCTCGCGTCGCTGATGTTCGCGTGCGCGCCGAGCAGCGCGTCCTGCCACGCGGTGACCCCCAGCGAGTGCAGCAATTCCTGCGCCCGAAGCAGGCCGGCCAGCTGGTCCTGGGCGGTCAGCGGCGGCAGCAGCCGGCCGATCAGATCGGCCGCGCCCTCCTGGAGCACACCGGTCGGCTCACCGTCGGAGTCGCGTTCGATGCGGCCGTCGGCCGGGTCCGGGGTGTCCCGGGTGATGCCCGCCAGCCGCAGCGCCGCGCTGTTGGCCCACGCGCCGTGGTGGTCCCGGTTGGGCAGGAACACCGGCCGGTCCGGAACCAGGTCGTCAAGCATCGACCGGTGCGGCAGGCCGCCCGGGAACGCCTCCATCGACCATCCGCCGCCGGTGATCCACTCGACGTCCGGGTTGGCGTCGGCGTACGCCCGCACCGCCTGCCGGTAGTCGGCGAGCGTCTCGTGCTCGGACAGGTCGCACTGACCCATTTCCACGCCGCCGCCCACCGGGTGCACGTGCGCGTCCTGGAAGCCCGGGATCAGCAGCCTGCCCGCCAGATCGACGACCTCGGTGCGATCACCGATCAGGTCGCGCACCTCGTCGTGCCCGACCGCGACGATCCGCCCGTCGCGCACGGCCACGGAGCTCGCCCGGCTGCGCGCCGCGTCGACGGTGTACACCGCGCCGCCGGTGAAGACGAGGTCGGCCGCCGCGGAGGAGGCGGATCGCGCGGCGGCGGAGCCGACGGTGCCCGCGGGAACAGGGGCCGCGGCGGAGGCGGCGGGGACGGTCTGCTCGGTCGTGCTCATACGATTCCCTCGGACTTGAATGCGTCGAAATCGGCGGCGTCGTTGTAACGGTCCATCGGCAGCTCGATCGCGTCGCCGTCGGTGCCCCGGCCCGTCTCGAAGTAGGGCGACTTGCGGACGTACTTGGCGTAGGCCGCGAAGCCGATCCCGCTGACGATCACCACCATCGGCACGGAGAACATGAACCAGCCGTTGTCGGGGCTGAGTTCGAAGCTGTCGCTCATGGTCAGGTAGTCGTACGCAAGGTAGGCGCCGACGCCCAACAGGGCCAGTCCGCTCAGCGCGGGGATGACCACGGCACGCACGCCCTCACGCCGGTCGGTGCGCAGGGTCGGCCAGAAGCGAACCGCGCACGCGATGGCGGTGAGGCCGTAGTAGAACGCCACGATCAGGCCGATCGAGTTGACCGCGGCCAGGATCATGTCGTTGAGCTTGGGGATGCCGATCGCCAGGACGGCGGTGCCGGCGGCGATCGCCATGATCAGCAGCGTGCCGATCGCGGGCGATCCGAAGGTCGGGTGGATCCGGGTCCACACCTTGCCGAGCGTCTGGTCGCGGCCCATCGCCAGCATGCCGCGCGCGGTGGGGATGACGCCGGACTGCAGCGAGGCGATCGCGGAGAAGATCAGCGCGAGCAGCGGCAGGCTCGCCCACGGGTCGGCGGCGAGGTGCGCACCCAGGAAGGTCAGGCCCTGCGGTCCGTTCTCGGCCAGTTCCGGGACGGTCATCACGCGCTGGAAGGCGATCGCACCGAGCAGGAACATGCCGAGCATCACGAACAGCGCGATCAGTCCGCCGCGGGCCGAGTCCTCGGGGTTCCTGGTCTCCTCCGTGACGCTGAACGCCGCGTCCCAACCCCAGAAGAAGAACACCGCGAGCACCAGGCCCTGCGCGAAGTCCGAGGCCGAGTCGATCTCGAACGGGTTGAACCAGGAGAACGAGAACGGCTGCTCGCCGGAGGCGATCGCCCAGACGCAGAAGATCAGCAGCACCGAGTACTCGAAGACGAGCAGATAGGTTTGCAACCGGGTCGCCTGGTGCACGCCGGTGATGGCGAGCACGGTGACCACGACCAGGACGACCAGGCCCAGGACGGTGCTGAGCTTGGTCGAGTTCGGGTCCAGGGTCAGCCCGGCGAACTCGTGCCAGCCGGCCTTGTTGGCGAACTGGAGCAGCACCGAACCGGTGATCGCGCTGGTGTACGCGAGGAAGATGATCGATCCGGCGAGGGCGACCCAGCCGGTGAGGAATCCGGAATACGGGCCGATCGACTTGCCGACCCAGACATAGCCGCTGCCGCAGTTCGGCTCGACCCGGTTGAGTCGGGCGTACGCGCCGGCGATGCCGAGCATGGGCAGGAAGGCGATCAGGATGATCGCCGGCGTGGCCAGGCCGACGGTGGCGGCCAGGCTGCCCATGCCGACGCCGATGCTGGTGGTGGCCGCCGTACTGGACGCGGCCACCGCGATGCCGTCGACGACACCGAGCGACTTGCGCAGCGCGGGCGGTTGATCGTCCCGGGGCAGGTTCGTGGACATCGGCGCTCCAAGGGAGGCTAAAGCTGACAGGGGGTGGACGCCGATGAAACAGCCTGCGTCAGAATTACGTCAATGGTGTTGACATAAGATCTGCGCGAGCACGATGCCGCAGCGCACGGCGGCATGGGTGCCGAGGACACCGGTGGGCGGACCGAGGAGGCTTGGGGAACGAGGGCCGTGGCTCGGGGACCGAGACAGCGGCTCGGGGACCGGGCGGCCGGGAGAGATCGGGCACGGCGCACGCCGAGCCGGCTTCGGAGGAACGTGTGGAGCGCATGGAACAGGTGGGCCGGGGGGATCGAGCGGACCGGGTGGTGAGTGAACGTCGCCGACGCCGGCCGACCAAGTCGGGGACGGTTTTGTCCGAGGATGTCATTGTCGATTGTGCGGTACGCCTGATCGGGCACCAAGGCGCGGAGGCGCTGACGGTGCGCAAGCTCGGCGCCGCGCTCGGATGCGACCCCACCGCCATCTACCGGTATTTCCGCAGTACCGACGACCTGCTGCTCGCGATCGCCGACTTCCTGATCGGCGAGACGCTGATCGGCTACCGACCGGGCCCCGACTGGGTGGCGTCGCTGCGCGAACTGGGCCAGCGGGTGCGCGAGGGCTATCTGCGCCACCCGCGCGTGGCCGCGCTCGCGGCGGCCCGGGTGACCCGGCGACACAACGAGTTCCGGGCCGTGGAGATGGGGGTCGCGCTGCTGCTCTCGGCGGGCTTCTCCCCCGCCGACGCGGTCCGCTACTACCGCGCGTTCATCGACACCGTGCTCGCGCACGCGGCCCTGGAGGCGTCCTACAGCGCACTCCCGCCCGAGGTGCGCGAGGCCGACGACCGATCCTGGGAGGAGACGTACAACACGCTGCCCCGGGCGGACTATCCGGCGATCGGCACGGTCCGCCGGCACCTGGCCGAGGAGATGGCGGGCAGCCCCTTCGAAGATGTGCTCGACCTGCTGCTGGAATCGCTCGCCCGACGGGTGTGAACACGGCCGCGCGGAGCGGCACCGATCACCGCGATCCGCGCTCGTGACCAACTTTTGACACTGCGTCAACGGTGCAGGTGGGTACACGCGTCGTGGGGGGTGCCGCAGACTCGATAAGGTGGCGCGTGTTTCCAGACCTCACCCACTCCCACGGGGGATCCGTGCTGATCGACAAGTTCATGCATGGCGTCGTGGCGCCCACCGCGAAGGCGATCTATCGCCCGCAGACCGAGGGCCGCGAGAACGTACCGATGACCGGCCCGGTCATCATCGCCAGCAACCACCTGTCGTTCGTTGACAGCGTCGCGATCCCCGTGGTCATGCCGCGCAAGGTGTCGTTCCTCGCGAAGGCCGAGTATTTCGACGGCCCCGGGCTCAAGGGCCGGGTCAGCAATGCCTTCTTCTCCGGAATCGGCGCCGTCCCGGTGCCCCGAGGCACGCACAGCGCGGCGAAGGCCGCCCTGGAGACCGCGCTCTCGCTGCTCGAACGCGGCGACGCGTTCGGGATCTACCCCGAGGGCACCCGCTCCCGCGACGGCCGGCTCTACCGCGGCCGGACCGGCGTCGCGTGGCTCGCGCTCGCCGCGCGCTGCCCGGTGGTGCCCGTCGGGATCATCGGCACGGACCAGGTCCAGCCGATCGGCTCGAACATCCCGAAGTTGTCGCCGCGCGCGCTCATCCGCTTCGGCGAACCCCTCGACTTCTCGCACCACTACGAGCGCAAGGACGTGGCCCGGGCCCGGCGCGAGATCACCGACGAGATCATGGAAGCGATCCAGAAGTTGTCGGGTCAGGACTACGCGGGCGTGTACAACGAGACGCCGGCGGAGGTCTGAGCCGCTTGTCGGGCGCTTTCGGCGCCGGCTCGCGAGGCACCGCTGACGCGCCGGGGCGCAGGTGCGGGTCGTCGGGGTGGTGCGGTTACCCGTGGAGTTCCTCGATCAGTCGGGCGTAGCCGTTCGAGCCGTGGCCGGCGGCTATCGCGCGACGGGTGTAGTGGCGGTAGAGCTCCGGAAGCGCGGTGTCGATGCCGCGTGCTCGGCTCGCGTGTACCAGGTGGTCCATCGTCGCCAGGTGCACGTCCAGCGTGGCGTCGTCGCCGGGGTAGGTGCCGGCGTCGACCTGCGCGGCGTACTCGCCGATGAAGCCGGCCACGGCGTGGCTCAACCAGCGGTTGGCGATCGGGGTGAAGTCGGCCGCGCTCACCCCGTCCGCGCCGACCACGGCGGAGCCGTGCAACCAGCCGGTCAGCGCCGCCCACATCAGCCCGAGCAGCGCGGTGTCGTACAGGCTCGCGACGCCGGCGTCGGCCCCCAGGTCGACCGGGTCGCCGAGCGCTCGCAGTGTCGCGGCGTGCCGGGCGAACGCGGCCGGATCGCCGCTGTAGAGCAGCATCGAGTCGGGCGAGCCGATCCCGGGCGGCGTGGACATGATCGCGCCGTCGAGGTAGGCGGCTCCCGACCGGGCCGCCCACGCGGCGGTCTCCCGGGCCTGCTCGGGTGAACCCGAGGTGAGATTGACCAGTGTCCGCCCGGCGAGTGCGGCCTCGTCGGCGGCGAGGATCGTGTGCATCGCGTCGTAGTCCAGGACGCAGACCACGATCAGCGGACTCGCCGCGATCGCCGCGGACACGGTGTCGGCGCGCACGGCGCCCCGGGCGACCACCTCGTCGGCCTTCGCCGCGGAGCGGTTCCACACCGTCGTGGGATGGCCGGCGGCGCGGAACGCCTCGGCCAGCGCCCGGCCCATCGATCCCAGTCCGATGACCGTCACGGCTTCGGTTTCGGCTTCGTGCTTCATGTTCGTCCTTCGTTCGTGGCGCCGGGCACTCGTGCCCGTTCGTGCATGGGTCGCGCCGCTTGGCCGCCCTCGGCGGCCGGCGTTTCCGGCGACGCGGACAACCCTCGCAGCGTCCGGAAGGCGCGGACAGTGGCAGGAATGCCTGTGAGCGCAAAATTCGTGCCACCGATGCTCTAGGCTTTCTCGTCATGCACGACCGACCCGCGCACGCCCGCGCGACCGGACCGGGATCCGTCGCCGTCGCGGTGATCGACGACACGGACATCCCGCCGTGGGACATGTACGAACTGGCGCTCGCGTGTGCGGTGTTCGGCACTCCTCAGCCCGAACTCACGGATCGGTGGTACGACTTCCGCGTCTGCGCGGAGCGGCCGACTCGGTCCGGGCCGACTGTGGCCGAGGCCGGCGACTCCGGAAGCGGGAACGCGAACGGGAGCGGATCCGGTTTCGGTTTCGGGATTCGCACCCCGTACGGATGGGACGCGTTGGCCGGTGCGGACACCGTGATCGTGGTGGCCGTGCCGCAGGAATGCGTGGATCACGACCGCGAGTTGCCCGCCGGATTCCTCGCCGCCCTGCGCGCCGCGGCCGACGCCGGGGCGCGGATGGTCTCGCTGTGCACGGGTGCCTTCGCACTCGCCGCCGCCGGCCTCCTGGACGGCCGCCGAGCCACCGCGCACTGGGCGCACACCGAGGATCTGGCCCGCCGTCATCCCAAGGTCACCGTCGACGACAGCGTGCTGTACGTCGACGACGGTGCCGTACTCACCAGCGCCGGCATGACAGCCGGGCTGGACCTGTGCCTGCACATCGTGCGTACCGATCTGGGCGCCCACATCGCCAACCAACTCGCCCGCCGGCTGGTGGTCCCGGCCCATCGACCCGGCGGCCAGGCCCAGTTCGTGGATCTGTCCGTCCCCGCCACCGACGACGAGGGCCTGGCCCCGGTGCTGCACTGGGCCGGCGCCCACCTCGACCGTCCGCTCACCGTCGACGACCTGGCCCGCCGCGCCCGGATGAGCCCGCGAACCTTCTTCCGCCGCCTCCAGGCCGCCACCGGAACCACGCCGCTGCAATGGTTGCTCACCCAGCGGCTGGCCCGGGCCCAGTCGCTTCTGGAGACCACCGACCTCCCCATCGAGCAGATCGGCGAGCGCAGTGGCCTGGGTACCGCCGCCAACCTGCGCCACCACTTCGCCGCCCGGCTGGGCATCTCCCCCGCCGATTACCGCCGCGCCTTCACCTCGCCCACGGCCGACCGACCCCGCCCCGCCACCACCGGCTGACACCCGCCTGGGCGCCGCCGGGCCGGCGGTTGCCGCCCGATCGCGGTCGATTCAGGCCCAGAAGTCCTCCGCCGCCGTCATGTCCTCGACGCACTCGTCGAGATCGGTGATCTTCTCGCCGACGATGCGGAAGACGATGCCGCCCATCTGGTCGAGCAGTTTGCCCGCGCGCTTGCCGGTGGCTCGGTGTACCGACATCACGTGGCCGCGACCGTCGACGAAGAGGTGTCGCAGCTCGACCCGGAAGGTGCCGTCCGTCTCGGTGGCGAGCTGTACGTAGTAGTCGAGGATCGCTTCCACACCCTTGACGTCGCCCGACAGCCTGTGGTTGCCGGGTACGTGTTGCGTGCAGTCGGTCGTCATCATCGAGCGCAGGGTGTCCAGGTCGCCGCAGGAGAACGCCTCGTACCCCTGACGAATCAATGCGGCGTGTGCATGTTCAGCCATGGCATTTCGCCACCTTCCACACCAAACACGGATAAATGGCTGACGACTCCACCCTGTCACTCCTCACGTCTCGGGTCCACTCCCTCGCGGATCCCTTCGGTCGGCGGGCGACTGCCTCCGGCACAGCGCCGAAGAGGCGGTCCCGATCCCCGACACCCCTGTCCGGAACGCGACTCCCCTCCCGGATGACGCGGACGCGCCATCCGGTCGGGCGAGTCGTCCGGCTCGCTCATCCGATGCGGAAGGTACCCCCGGGCGGAGCCGGCGACGGGGTGGCCGTGCGATCCGTCACCGGCGCGACATCGCGCGAGAACACCCGCGCCTCGATCCCGGAGAGCACCCGGGCCGGCGTGTCGTCGCCGGCCGTTCGCCGGGCCAACTGGGACACCGGCAGCGTGATCGCGGACGCGACGACGACGAGGTTGCCGAAGCGCCTGCCGCGCAGTACGCCCGGCTCGGCCATCAACGCCACCTCGGGGAACACCGCCCGCAGGGTGGCCACTTGCGCCCGCGCGAAGTCGAGGTCGCCGCCGTCGGCGATATTCGCCGCGTACACCCCGCCAGGCCGCAACACGCGGGCCACCTCGGCGGCGAACTCCCGCGACGTCAGGTGCGCGGGCACCTGGGCTCCCCCGAACACATCGGCTATCACCAGATCGGCCGAGTCGTCCGGCCGCGCCGTCAGCTCGGCCCGGGCGTCGCCCGTGCGTACATCCATCGTCCGGCCCGTCGGCAACGGCAGGTGCTCCAGCACCAACGCGACCAGTTCCCCGTCGAGTTCGGCGACGGTCTGCACCGAGCCGGGCCGGGTGGCCGCGATGTAACGGGGCAGTGTCAGCCCGCCGCCGCCCAAATGCAGCGCGGCGATCGGCGCACCCGGTTCGGCCACGAGATCCACGACGTGGCCGAGGCGGCGCGTGTACTCGAATTCCAGGTGCTCGGGCTGGTCGAGATCCACGTACGACTGGGGCGAATCGTTGAGCGTGAGCAACCACGCGCGGGGCCGGTCGATGTCGGGCATCAGCAACGCCGCACCGAGATCCGTCGCCCGCCCCACCGGAATCGACTCGGTCGGTTCTTGCTGGTCGTCGTACATGCATCGATTGTCTCGCAGCCGCAGCCCCCGCTCCGCCGCCCTGTACCGATCACCTTGGCATGATCGTCGGGGGCAGCGGCAACAGGCACCACAGAGCCGCGGCACCGCGGCGCCGATGGGCACCCCAGCACCGACCAGGCATCACGAAGCAGGAACATCCGGGAGAGCAGCCATGCAGTTCACCAAACTCGGCCACGCGTGCGTACGTCTGACCACGGACCGGGGCACCATCGTGATCGATCCCGGCGCCTTCAGCGAACCCGATGCGATGGTCGGCGCCGACGCCGTACTGATCACCCACGAGCACTTCGACCACGTCGTCCCCGACGCGCTGCGGGCCGCCGCCGCGGCCGACCCGGACCTGGAGATCTGGACGAATCCGGCCGTCGCCGCGCAGTTCCCCGATCTGGCCGGCCGCATCCACGCGGTGACGCACGGCGACACGTTCGAGATCGGCGGCGCGCAGGGCGTGGCGGTGCACGTGTACGGCGAGAAGCACGCCGTGATCCACCCGGACATCGCCGTCATCGACAACGTCGGCTTCCTGATCGACGGTCGCATCTTCCACCCCGGCGACGCGTTCACCGTTCCCGAGGAAGCGGTGCCCACGCTGCTGGTGCCGGCGGGCGCTCCCTGGCTCAAACTCGGCGACGCCGCGGACTACGTGCGAGAGGTCGACCCGGCACAGGCGTTCCTGATCCACGACGGCATCTACAACGACACCGGGCTCGCCCTCGCCGAACGCCTCCTGGGCCAACTCGCCGGCTCCGACACCCGCCCGGTCCGGCGCCTGGTCCCGGGGGAAGGCACCTCACTCCCCGGAGCCTGACGCCGCACACCGTGCGTACGCCGGGCCGCTCGGCCGCCCCCGGTCCCGCCGTCAGCGCGTTGGACGAGCGCGGCCGTGCCGGGCGAGAAGGGGAGGCGCATGTCGACCTCGGGAAAGCAGAAGGGGTAGCCGCTCCCGAACTCCTCTGTCGTTGCCGCGCACCGACGTCGTGATCTCATGGTGCGAGCCTCGGAGAACAGGACATCGGCGGAGAGAGTCAGTCCGTGGACCGTGATCCCTCGAATTCGACAGCGGCAGCGGTGCGGTCACCGACACCCGCAGTGCCGTCGACGCCCGTTTCCATATCGGCGTCGACGCCGAACCTCCTCCCCCATCGCCGGTCCGGCCCCGCGGCGGACGCCGATTCGGTGCGAAGCACCGAATCGGCCGTGGCACCCGTACGGCCGCGGGATCGGTCGTACCACGCCCGTGACGTCGAGGAGATCCGGCAACTGCGGGAGTACAGCGCGCACATCGTGGCGCTGGACACCCGGTTCGGCGCCGGCGCCATCCTCACTCCGGCGGTCCGCTCGGCACGCGCGGCGCTGCGCGGCGCCCTGACCGGCCTGCCGTCCCGGGACCGGCTGTCCGCCGTCTCCGAAGCCCACCAGATCGCCGGCTGGCTGGCCTACGACGCCGATCGACACGCGTTGTCCCGTCGACTGAGCACCCGGGCCGTCCGGACGGCGCGTCTGGCCGGTGATCGCTCCGCCGAACGGTTCGCCCTCTCCCAACTCGCGATGCAGGCCATCCACCTGCGCCGCCCGGACGAGGCGTTGCGCATCTGCGACACGGTCCTCGACGACGCCCTGCCATCCGGCGTACGGACCCTGTTCGTGCTGCGCCGGGCCCGGGCCCTCAATCAGTACGGCGAACACGCCGGGGCCCGCAGGCTGATCGGCGAGACGTACGGCCGACACCTGGAAGGCGTCGGCGCCCGGGATCCGGACTGGGCCTGGTGGCTCGACACCGCCGAGATCACCTGGCATCACGCGATGATCCACGCCGACAACGGGCAGTGGACCCGGGCCATCCCCCTGTTCGAGCAAGCCGCCGCGGGACGCGTCCCGGACACTCGCACCGCGCACAACGACCATGCCTACCTGCTGCACGCGCTGGCCCGAACCCGCAGTTGGCGCGACGCCGGCGACCTCCTGGAATCGCACATCCTCCCGGCGCACACCACGGTCGCCTCCGGCCGGATCACCCGGCTCCTGGCGGATACGGTCCGCCTGTCGGCACGCCGTCCGGCCACGCCCGTGGGCCGCGACCTGGCCCACGACCTGACCACGGTCCTGCGCGGCGCCGACGTACCCGACGGGCCGTGAACCGCGACCGGTCCCGGCATCGGTAACCCGGAGGTTAACCACGGTTCCGAGATCGGCCGTTGTTCGAGGCGAGCGCGGACGACAGTCTTGAGACATCGAAGAACGGGACGGCGGAACAGCGCGGAAACCGCAGGCCGATCCCGATCAAAATCCTTCAGTCCCAAGGGAGTTCGTCATGGCCGCCGTCGACCACACGCTCGCCGCCCCCGCCCGTTCGATCGCCGCCACCCGGGACACCGTCGGCCGCTGGCTCACCGCCGGCGCCGCGGCCAACACCCTGATGGCCGGCACCTACGTCGCCTTCTCCACCGTCGTGATGCCACTGCTCGGCACCAAGGACGACGCCGACTTCGTGCACTCCATGCAACAGATCAACACCGGCATCGAGAACCCCCTGTTCTTCACCGTCTTCACCGCCGCCCTGGCCGCACCGGCGATCGCCGCCTGGAAACTGCGCAGGCACCCGACCACCGCCGCCGTCATGCGCTGGACCCTGACCGCCCTCGCCCTTTACACCACCACCGTGCTGACCACCTCCGGCATTAACGTCCCGCTCAACCAGGCACTCGCCCACGCCGGCGACATCGACCCGGCCAAGACCCGCGCCGACTTCGAGACCACCTGGAACATCTGGAACGGCATCCGCGCCGCCCTCTCCACCGCCGCCGCCGTCGCCATGCTCAAGGCCCTCCGCCTCCACCGCCGCAACCGCGTCTGAACCCCACCGCCCCCACCCGGACCGCTCGCCGCCTTCGGTCGCGACCCGAACGTCCGGGAAGCCGGCACTCGAAGGTGCGCACCGGAACCGGCAGCGACGCCGGCGCCGACAAGGGCCTGCCGGGCACGAACGCCTGGGGGTCTGCTCAGGCGAAGCGGATCTCGTGGTCGTGCGGGGTGATGAAGGCCAGTAGACGCGTGGCCTCATCGGTCAGGGCCGCCTTGGCCGCCCGGGGGATCGGGTGGAAGGGCTGCATGTCGAGGACCAGGGGTGGTCCGGCTGCGCCGGCGGCCGGAGAGCCCGCCGAGACCGGCTTGCCGGCTCGGGTGAGCCGCCACACCCCCGCAACCAGGCCGTCCACCAGGAAGGTTGCCCGGATGATGCCGTTGACGGTGAAGAGTCGTTTGCGATTCTCCTCGGAAATGATCCGGGAGCGGTCGGCGTGCGAAAGCAGGATGTTGTCGAATTCCGGGAGGAACCGAACCGGAGCCGGGGCGTCTTCCGGCGGCAACGGAGCGTCGGGGAGATCGAAGAGTTCGCGACCGGCCTCGTCTCGGTGGACGGCCAGGTTCGGACGGAGCCGATCGACCACCTCGCGCAGTCGACCGAGACCGGACCAGGACTGCATGTCCGCCACCGTGGCCGGGCCGAAGGCCGCGAGGTAGCGCAACAGCATGGCGTCCGGGGCGGTTTCGGCCGCCAGTGGCCGATCGAGCCAGTGTTCGGCAGTGGTACAGGCGGATTGACCGCTGCGGCCCCACAGCGCACGCGGCGGGACCTGGACCAGGGGCGCCTGGCTGCGCAGTGCGTGCGCCAGAACCTTCGGATCCTCACCCGGGAAACGTTCGGCGAGCGCAAGCCCGAGCGCCTTGGCGGTCAGCGGTTGCTCGGCCATCAACTCCCGTCCCACAGCGACCAGTTCGGCTACATCGACCTTCGAGTCGCCGAGTCCGTGCAACTGGTTGCGATACAGGTCCGCGTCGTAGATCGGCTGCACGACCGGCCGCAGTGCGAGACAGTCGGCGGCGGTCACCAGGTGCACCGTGCCACGCATCAGGCCCAGCCGAACGGCCCGGCGGTCGGTCAGGAGATCGGCCAGCTCGGTCGGCACGAAGTCGGCGAGGCGGGTCCACAGGCCGACGTACGGCGGATGCGGAGCCTGTGCCTGCATGCCGACCAGGTGCGTGATCGCCGCCTCCGCCGAGATCGCGTGCCGCCGGGTCAACAACTGACGTTCGAGCAGTGCACGGTTGAGTCGGCGAACGCTCAGGGTGGTGGTCTCCATGCCCGAAGACTAGGAGGGAATGCGGACGGAAACCTGCCGCATTCGACGCCAGGCTGAGCACATGGACACGCTGGAGAGTACGACCCGCCTGCTTCGCCTGTTGTCCCTCCTCCAATCCCCACCCGAGCGGCAATCCCCACCCGAGGGGCAGTCCCGGCCCGAGCGGCCTTCCTCCGCCGGACGGCGATCCGACCCCGCGCGGCAGTCGCAACCGCAGCGCCGCGACCGCGCCGACCGTCCCGTTCCACCGGATCCCCCGGTCTGGCCCGGCCCCCGGCTCGCCGCACGCCTCGGCGTCAGCCCCCGCACCGTCCGGCGCGACGTGCGGCGGCTGCGCGCGGCGGGCTACCCGGTCCGCACGATGTCCGGCGGCTATCGGCTCGACGCGGGCGGCCCGCTGCCGCCGCTGCTCCTGGACGACGACGAGGCGGTCGCGATCGTGACGGGCCTGCGTACCGCGGTCGGCGGCACGGTCGCCGGGATCGAGCCGACCTCGGCCCGGGCGCTGGCCAAGCTCGAACAGGCGCTGCCCACCCGGCTGCGCCACCGGATCGACGCACTCGACGCGGTCACCGTGGCGCTGCCGGTGGGCGGCGGGACGGTGACCGCCGCCGACCTGACCGCGATCGCGGCGGCCTGCCGCTCCGCCGAGACGCTGCGCTTCGACTACCGCACCCACGACGGCCGCGAGGCGGTCCGCACGACCGAGCCGCACCGCCTCGCCTGCACGGGACGCCGCTGGTACCTGCTGGCCTGGGACCTCGACCGGGCCGACTGGCGTACGTATCGCGTGGACCGGATGCGCTTGCGCACGCCGACCGGCCCGCACTTCGCGCCGCGTGCGCTGCCGGACCGGGACGTCGCCGGGTACATCCGTGCGGGCATCTCCACCCGGGCCTTCGCGCACCACGCGACCGTGCTCCTGCATGCCTCGCCGGAACTGGCCGCGGCCCGGATCGGCGCGACCGACGGTGTCCTGGAGGCGATCGACGCGGATACGTGCCGGTTGACCACCGGGGCCTCCTCGATCGACGCGCTCGCGGTCCATCTCGCCTTCCTCGACCTCGACTTCACCGTCGAGAGCCCACCCGAACTCACCCACCGGATCGCCCGGTTGGCCGAACGCTGGACCCGAGCGGCGGGCTGACACCGCAGCCCGGCGACCCACGACGGCCGAGGCCGCGCGCGGGCACCCGCAGCCCCGTCCGCCGGCCCCACCCACCGGCCGACGGCCGGGGCCTGCCTGCCGTTCGGCAGACATCGGCGCGCCGAGCCGATCTTATTTGACCGTACGTTCTTGAATGACCTAGAGTCGTTCCCGTGGCCAGGACCAAGGAATTCGATCCCGACGCCGCCTTGCAGTCCGCCCTCGAACTCTTCTGGGAGCGCGGCTACGAGGCGACCTCGATGGCGGACCTCGTGGCTCGCCTCGGCATCGCCCGGGCGAGCATCTACGCGACGTTCGGCAACAAACACGACCTCTATCTCGCGGCGCTCGACCGCTACCGCGAGGGCCGCAACCCGGAGCTGTTCGAGGAGTTGTCCCAGCCCGGCCCGGTGCTGCCGGCCGTTCGGGCACTGGTCGAGCGGTTCGCCCGCGAGGCGTCCGAGGAGCCGAGCCGATTCCTCGGCTGCTTCCTGACCAACACCGCCGCCGAACTCGCCGCGCACGACGCGGGTGCGGCGCGGATCGTCGAGTACGGCTGGAGTCAGATGGAGACCAATCTGACCGTCGCGCTCACCCGGGCCAGGGCACAGGGCGAACTGGGCCCGGACCGGGACCCCCAGGCACTGGCCCGCTTCCTGCTGGTCCTGCTCCAGGGGATGCGCGTGGTCGGCAAGGCCGGCCCGGACTCCGTCCGCCTGCGGGACGCGACCCGACAGGCACTCGTACTGCTCACCTGAGGCACGCACGCACGCCCTCCGCTCTCCACCGGATCGGAATCGAAACCGACGCCGACACCGAGCCCGGCGACTCGACGTCATACGCATGCCCTTATTCGAGAACGATCGATCTGTAAAAGCTATCGGCAACGGGGGTACCGGTATGACGGACGCGGGCACGAACACAGGGACACCCCCAAGCGCGGGTGCAGGTACAGCTACACCCACAGCCACAGCCACGACCACCCGCCTCGATCCGCCGAGCGTCCCGCACGCCGCCCTCGCCTTCGCCGTACTCGGCACCGTGCAGGCCACGCTCATCTTCACCATCACCGTCATCGGTGTGCCGTTGCCCGACATCGGCCGGGAGTTCGGCCTGGGCTCGGCCGACCTGGTGTTGCTCAGTGCCGCCTACGGGCTGCCGTTCAGCGGACTGCTGCTGTTCGGCGGTCGGCTTGCGGATCGGTACGGCGGACGCCCGATGTTCACGGTGGGGCTGGTCGTGTTCGGCCTCGCATCCGCGGTCGCCGCATTCGCCCCGGGTTTCGCCGTGTTGGTCGCGGTTCGCTTCGGGCAGGGTGTGGGGGCCGCGTTGACCGCGCCGGCGGCGATGGCCGTGCTGCGCGGGGTGTATCCCGCACCGAGTGCGTATCGACGGGCGATGGCGACCTGGGGCGGCCTGTCCGTATTGGGCGCCGCGATCGGCAACCTCGCCTCGGGCGTGCTCACGACCTGGGTGTCCTGGCGCTGGATGTTCGCCATTCCGGTCGCCGTGGCCGCCTTGGCCCTGTTCCTGACTCCGCGTCGCCTGCCGGGCGGGAAGCCGACGTGCGCCGGGCCCGCCGCCGGCGTGTCGGCCGAGGCGGGCGGGCGTCCCGGTCTGGATCCGCTCGGCGCGATCCTGGCCACCGTCGGCATCACCCTCGCGGGATACGGCCTGACCGTCACCGGCGACCACGCCTGGACGTCGGCGTCCGTAGTCGTCCCGCTCGGCGGCGGCGTGATCCTGCTCGCCGCGCTCCCGGTCGTCGAACGGCGCGTCGCCGACCCGCTCCTCCCGCCGGGCTTCGTCCGCGATCCGCGCCGGATCCTGGGGCTGGTCGGGGTATTGCTCGCGGCCACCGGTACCGGCCTGATCAGTTTCCTGATCTCCCTCCACCTCCAACAGGGCCGGGGCTGGTCACCGCTCGCGACCGCCGGCGCATTCGTACCGTTCACCCTCGCGCTGGTCGTGGGCGGTCGAGCGGCCGGGCCGCTGATCGACCGGTTCGGTCCGAGCCGAATCACCGTGGCGGGCCTGCTGGTCGGCGGCGTCGGCCTGCTCCTGCTCGCCCGTCTGGACGAGGGCACCCGATACGCCCCCGACCTCCTCCCGGGCCTGGTCCTGCTGCCCGTCGGCGCCGCCCTGATCTTCGCCGGCACCGCCGTCCTGACCACCGGCGGCGTTCCCGCCCATCAGGCGGGCCTGGCCGGCGGCGTGCTGAACACCGCAATGGAACTCGGGCCCACCGTCGGCCTGGCCGCGCTGATGTCGGTGGCCGCGACCCGCGGCGACGTGATCGCCGGCTACGCCTGGGCCTTCGGCACCGCCGGGGCCGTCTTCCTCCTGGCCGCGCTGGTGGCGGCCGTCCTTGCCCGGAACCGGGACGGCGACCACGAGCACGGCCCGACCCGCGGACCCGCAAGGCCCCGAACCCGCTGACCACACCACGGTCGAGCCGACCCCACCGGGTCGTCCACGGATCACCCGAAGCCACAACAACCGCGCCGGACGCATCACGGCACGCCGGCCGGCCGATGCGTCGGCCGAGCGATCGTGCCCACGCACCGACCACATCCACCGATTCACCATCTCGACACCGCAAGACACGGGAGAACAATCATGTCCGCACGTTTCACCGCCAGGACCGTCCTCGTCACCGGCGCCGGTTCGGGGGCCGGCCGGGAGATCGCACTCGCCTTCGCTCGCGAGGGTGCCGCCGTCGTGGTCGCGGGCCGCGGTGCCGCGCCGCTGGCCGAGACCGTGCGGCTGATCGAGGCCGAGGGCGGACGAGGCGCGGCGATCACCGCCGACGTCACCGACTCGCAGAGCCTGGCCGCGCTCGTGGCCCGCACGGTCGAGTTGTTCGGCGGTCTCGACGTCGCCGTCAACAACGCGGGCGTGATCCAGGGCGTGGGCCCGCTCGCCGATCTCGACGAAGGGGATTTCCGGGCCACCCTGGACATCAACGTGACCGGCACGTGGCTCTCGATGAAGCACGAGATCGGCTACATGCGGGCCAACGGTGGCGGAGCCATCGTGAACATCGCGTCCAACCTCGGCGCCCATTCCCGGCTCGCCAACCTCGGGGCGTACGTCGCGTCCAAGGCGGCCGTGAGTGCCCTCACCCGCAACGCCGCGCTCGACCACATCGGTGAGGGCGTGCGGATCAATGCGGTCAGTCCCGGCCCGCTGGACACCACGATGTCGCTGCGTGCCGGCGAGACCGAGGCCGAGCGCGCGGATCGCATGAAGGACGCGAACCCGTCCGGCCGCGTCGGCACCTTGGCCGAACTCGCCGCCGCCGTGCTGTACCTGGCCTCCGACGAGGCAGGCTTCGCGGTCGGCACCGACCTCGTGCTCGACGGCGGCGCCAGCGCCTGACCCGCTACCGGTTCCGCACCCGGCCCGGCCGCCGTCACTCCGACGCGGCCGGGCCGCTTCGGCATACCCGGACACCGGGGATGCCAGGGATGGCCGAGGCTCCCGCGCCCGGCGACTTCGGAGGCCGTCCCGGCGGAGGACACCGCGGCTCGACGGGCGGCGCCGGGCCCACCCGGACGACCGGGCGGTACACAGGCCATCGGAGCCCGAACGAGCCCGCCCGGCCGCTCGACGCGGCGAACCGCGGTGGCCCGAACGGGCGATCGACTATCCCCGGGCGAGCACCTCGGTCATGGCCACGGCGAACTCGTCCGGCCGCAGGGCGTAGCCCACGTGATCGGTCGGGAACTCCACGACCGGGAGGTCGAGGCGCTCGGCGAGCAGTGCCGTGGTCCGGTAGAGCAGCGTCTCCGCGCCCTCGTTCGAGACGGCCAGGACCAGCGGGGCGCCCCGCAGAGCCGTCAGGTCCGGTTCGAAGCGGGCGAACGCCGACAGTTCATAGGACAGATTGAAATGCACGTTGGCCTGCACCCGTTCGAGCAACTCCCGCACCGGCGTGGGCAGATCCGCTGCCGGCTCCGGCGGACCGGACAGCCCGAAGAGCGCGGTGAGCTCGCCCATCGCGGCCTTGAGGCCGTCGGTCCGGTACAGCTCGGCGACGTTGTCGAACTTCGCGTGCCACTGCTTCGGGTCGGGCAACAGCCCCACCACGAGCGGCTCGTGGGCGATCAGCAGGTCGACCTGTTCGGGGTGTCCGACGAGCAGGTCGAGGCCGATCGAGGCGCCGGTGCTGGTGCCGAAGACGGCCGCGGGTTCGGAGGTGAGGGCCAGGAGCAGCCGATGTGCGTCGTCGACATGCTCGTCGATGCGCTGCTCACCGGGCGAATCGGTGAGCCGGCTACGGGAGTTTCCGCGCCGGTCGTAGGCGACCACGGTGTGCCGGTCGGCCAGCCGATCGCCCAGCGCCGCGAACAGGCCGGTGTCTCCGTTGCTGCCGTTGATCAATAACAGGACCGGGCCGGAGCCGCGTACCTCGTAGTAGAGGTCGGCTCCGGGCACTGCCAGCGTGCCGGAATCCATCAGATCTGCCTTCCGTGCGGGGACCGCTCGGTGCCAACGCTACGGATGCGGGCGGCGCCCGTCCGGCGAACCCGGTTTCCCGCTCCGGCGGCGCGGGCGCCCGGCACGGTCCGCACGTACCGACCGGGTCCGCCGACCGACCCACGTCCGCTCCGGCGTCAACGGCTCTTGTACGCACCGCCGTTGACGTTCAGCACCTGTCCCGTGACGTGTCGGGCGGCGGGCGAGGCGAGGAAGGCGACGGCGCCGACGATGTCCTCCGGCGAGCCGGCCCGACGCACCGACGTCGCGGCGACCAACTGCCGGCGGCGGTCCTCGGTGAGGTTGTCCCGGAAGAACTCGGTGTCCGCGATGTAGCCCGGGGAGACCACGTTGGCCGTGATGTCGCGCGGGCCGAGGGCGTCCGCGAGGGCGACGTTCCAGGCGGCCAGGCCGGCCTTGGCCGCGCCGTAGGAGCCGGCTCCCGTGTCGGCCGCGATCGAGCCGATGCCGATCACCGCGCCGCCGGCGGCGAGCCGGTCCTCGACGGCCCGGGTGGTCAGCGCGGCGCCGACCAGATTGGCGTCCAGGTTGGCCCGGAACGCGCGAGCGTACCCGGCCAGGTCGTCGGTGGGACCGTGGTCGAAGTCGGTGTTGCCGCCGGCGTTGTTGACCAGTACGTCGATCCGCTCGGGCAGTTCGGCCACCAGTCGGATCAGCGCTTCGGGGTCGGTGTGATCGCAGACCAGTGCCCGAGCCCCGGTCTGCTCGGCGGCGAGGGTGAGCGGCTCCGCTCGCCGACCGGTGATCGTCACGGCGGCGCCGAGCCCGGCGAAGTGCCGAGCGATCGCCAGTCCGATGCCGGTGCCGCCACCGGTGACGAGGATGTTGCGTGCCATAGGATGACCCCCACGTCGTCGTTTAGATCTAAATTTAGGTCTGAACATAACACCGGGAAGAGGCCTCATGGCAACCGACGAGCCCCGTCCCCCCGCCGAGACATCGCCCCGCACGCCGGCGGCCCGTGCGGACGGGCCGGATACCGGGGGCGGGACCGAGGCCGGGGTCGAGGCCGGGACCGGGACCGGGACCGGGGCCGGGGCCGGGGCCGGGGCCGGGGCCGGGGCCGGGGCCGGGGGCGAGGCCGGAACCGAGGCCGGGACCGGGGCCGCGGCCGGGGCGCCCGCCGATCCCGAGGCCGCAGCCGAGTGGCGAACGGGAGCTGCCGCCGATCCGCTCGCCGATCCGGAGGCGGTCGGTGGCGGCGGTTCCGGGCGCGTCGGTCACGCCGTCGAGGAGATCGCCGCCGCGTGGGAGCGCGAGCGGCCCGGGACGCCGGTGTCCTCGATCGGGATCGTCACGCCGATCTGGCGGCTGGCCAAACTGCTCGGGGACGACCGTCGCCGAGTCCTGGCCGGCGCGGGCGTCGACGCGGCGACGTTGGACCTGCTGAGTGTGCTGCGGCGCAGTGGACCGCCGTACACGCTGGGTACGCGCGAGCTGGGCCGGCGTTCGCTCGTCACGGCCGGCGCCATCTCGCAGCGGGTCGCCCGGGCCGAGCGCGAGGGCCTGGTCGTACGGCGGGCCGGATCCGGTCGCACGCGCTCGGTCGAGGTCGAACTGACCGAGGCGGGACATGCGTTGGTCGAGGCGACGGTCGATCGGGTATTGGGCCGCGAGGCGGAGTTGATCGAAGGCCTGACCCCGGATCAGCAGACCCGACTCGCGGATCTGCTCGCGATCCTGTTCCGCGATGTGCAGGCCAGACTCGGCGACGACCGACTCACCCACGTGGGGGACGAGGACGCCTGATCCCGGGCCGGCCCTGCGGACCGATCCACCCGAGCCGCCCAACCCGGTCACCCGACTCGCGTTTCCCACGCGGGTCACCTACGCCGGCCCCTCACGCGGGTCACCCACCCGAGCGAATCCGACCACATCGCCACCGGCACGACCGGCCCACCCCGTCCCGGCCCTGCCCTGCCCTGCCCTGCCCTGTCCTGTCCTCCCCGCCCTGTCCTGCCCCCGCGCGGCCGCCACCGCCGGACGGCCCCGCGCCCCCTATCCCGTCGCCTCGACAAGCGTGCTCGGCGCCGCCGACCGCTCCGCCGTCGGGTGGCCGCCGCTCGCCCGGTCCAGCATGTGGGCAACCGTCACCGCATCTGCGGGCGTCCAGACCAGCACCGTCGTCTCGGGTGCCTCCGCGGGCAGGAGGAGCGACATCGTGAAGCGCAGCGGCACGACCGGCGTCGCGTGCTGCTCGGCCGCCCGGTCCGTGCCGGCAGGCGTCCGCACGGGCCGCGCTGCGACCTCGTCGACCTGCACCGTCCGAGCCGCGAACACGCCCACCGCCCGGCATCGCCACCACGCGGACAGGTCCGGGCGTTCGGCCAGCAGTCGCGCCGCGACGGTACGCCCGCGTGCGTCCTCGGGACGGGTGCGCAGGTGGCGGACCAGGTCGAGGGCGACCGTCTCGCGCTCGGGGAAGCCCGACTCGTGAGCGGGGTCGGTCAGCAGCATGAGCAGCAGATTGCGGCGCTCCATCGGCACGGCCGCCGGGTCGGGCCGGATCGCCCGCCAGGCGTCGTTCCAGGCCAGTACGTCCAAGGCCCGGTCGAGCACGAGCGCCGGGCTGGTCGGCCAGCCCTCGACCATTGCCCGCAGGCCGTCGGCCGGCGCCGGGCCGGAGTCGGCCGGTACGTGGAAACCGGCGAGTTCGAGGACATGCCGGCGTGCGTCGGCGTCCAGGCGCAGGGCCCTGGCCACCGATTCGAGCACCTGACGCGACGTATCCACCCGGCCCTGCTCCAGCCAGGTGTACCAGGCCACGCCGACCCCGGAGAGCGCGGCGACCTCCTCACGACGCAGGCCCGGCGTACGGCGGCGCGGCGATCGGGGCAGCCCGACGTCCTCCGGGGCGAGCAGTTCGCGGTGCGCACGCAGGAACCCGCCCAGCTCGCGCCGGCGGTCCCGCTCCTCCTCGGTGCCCATCGGCCCAGCCTATGACTGTTGCTCACCGTATGAACCGGAGCCTGGCCCGGCCCGGGCGACCTCGCGAGGGTGGTGGACGTACCGATCGACCCCGGCCGCCCGACCGGCCGGCGCACCGACAAGGAACCCGACACCCATGACCACCGAACCCATCCGCGCCACCACCCCCACCACCACCGCGTCCGCCATCGAGGCCGCCACCGCCGCCGACCCCACCGCCGACATCATGTGGCGCCGCAGCAACGACTCGTCCACGCTCGCCACGCCGCGCGCGTTCCTTCGGGTCTTCGTCGAGCCCGGTGGCCTGGAGGCCGCGACCGCGTTCTACGAGGACCTCCAGGGCGTCGAGCGCGACATGTGGTTCACCTTCCGCGAATACGGCATCGCGCTGTCGGCCGTGGGCGGCTTCCTGCTGATCGAGGGCGCCGCGGCCACGGTTGAGCGGTTCCGGTCCACCACCGGCACCCTGCTCGTCCCCGAGTTGGCGCCGTACCTGGAGCGCCTGGCGGCGGCCGGCGCCGAGATCCTCGAACCGCTGCGCCGTGTACCCACCGGTTCCGGGGTCACCGCTCGGCACGCCGACGGCACGATCGTCGAGTACGTCGAGCACCGCCCGACGCCGGAGGGCCGCTGATCCTCGGCCCGGCGCCGGTTACCGGGTGCCGGCTCTGGTGTCTCCGAGTACTCGTTCGCACTCGGCCCAGGCGGCGGCGCTGAGCAGCGGACGAAACCCGGCCAGCAGGTCCCACAATCCGGCGCCCCACTGCGCCCGAAGGTCCGGGGCGACGCGCATGATGTCGAGTTCGTTGGCCGCCGTGAGCTCGGCGAAGTCGCGTCGCTCCGCCTCGGTCGGCCGGTAGGTGCGGCCGGTGAACCGGTCCCGGAACGGGCCGTCGACCAGTGTGCCGTGGCTCGCGGCCCGGTCGCAGCTGCCGTAGAAGTACACGATGCGCTCGGCGTCCACGCCGATCCGGCCCGCGAGTTCGGCGCGGCGGTCCAGCGGGAGCAGTGCGGTCGCGAATCCGTCGGTGCCATAGAAGGCGTGGCACAGGCCGGCGGTACGCAGTTCGGGGCGTGCGCCCCAGGTGCCGAGCAGTGCCTCGACTCGGGTCAGGTGGGCCAGCAGGGTTCCGCCCGGATGCTCGATGCGGTCCCCGCCGAGCATGCGGATGTAGTCGTCGATCATGTGCCACCCCTTGCCATGTAATGGGTCGGCGCCGATTTCCCGGTGGCCGCCCGATGACTTCGGGTTCACGATAGCGCTGACGAACCGTCAGATCCCAGGGGCTTCGGCATACACGTTGCCGGGTGCCGCACTCGGGTCGGCGTTCACAATGCGGTGAACGGCGCGCGGGGCCGCGCCGGTGCCGACGCCGCACCGGGAACCGCGACACCGTAACGCCGGGCCGCCGGGCCGCCGGGCCGCCGGGCCGCCGGGCCGCCGGAACAATGTGCCGGGGACAACGATCCGGAATCGACCTGCGGGGAATGACAACGCGGCCGTTCGCTTTGTGGATAGCGTCGAGGCCGGCTGCGAACAAGTACGGAGATCAGCGTGGGACCGGATCAGTTCTGTCTGGTGTTGTTGCGACGCATGGGCGATTACCAACCCGATCTGGTCGCCGACGCCGTCCGCGAGTTGGAATTCACCCGCACTCGGATGCGCGAGGTCAACGCGCAGTGGCAGCGCATGGTGCGCAGCCGCTCGGTCGGCGGCCCGGGCCGCGCCTACCGGGCCGCGTTGGGCGAGCCGTCCGGCCGGGCCGAACGCCGGATCGGGGATCTCACCGCCGATGCGCAGTGGTGGGTGCTGCCGCTGTGGCCGGAGTTGCGCTTCGAGATCCTCACCGGTCCCGACGGGCGGGTCTGGCAGGAGTGGCTCGTGCGAGCCGATCCCGCCACGACGCCGCCCGCCGAAAGCGTGGCCGACCTGCGGCCCTGGGAGTTCGTGATCGGCGACATCGAGCGCGCCTACCCGGAATTGCGACACCTGGAGGGTTCCGCGCCGAGCCGCTGGGCGAGCCTGATCATCGAGGGCACGAGCACCTACCGAGCGGACTTCGTCTGGGGCCTGCTCCAGAACGTGACACGCATCGACGCCGCCACGGACGCGATCCCGGCAGCGCAGGCACTCTAGTGCCGCGCCCGGGTCGCCGGGCCCGCCCCATCGGGGTCGCCCGGCGCACAACCGACGTCCGCCGGGCCCGGCCTCACCTCGGGCCGCGAACGGCTAGAACCGCACGCGCAACGACTCCGGCCCGCGCAATGCCGTGCCGAGCAACCCGCGGACCCGCGTCGGCGCCGCCAGGCGCATCGTCGGCAGCCGTTGCAGCAGCACCTTGAGCGCGGCCCGAATCTCGGCAAGGGCCAGCCAGGTGCCCAGGCACACGTGCGGCCCGTCGCCGAAGGCGAGCGTCGGCCGGACCCGGCGGCCGATGTCGAACACGTCCGGGTCCGGGTAGTGCGCCGGATCCCGGTTGGCCGCGGTGATCGCGAAGATCAGCGGCGTCTCCGCCGGTATGTCCAGTCCCAGCCCCTGCCAGTCGCGAACCGGCGCCGGGCACACCCGAGGCAGCAGGCCGACCGGCGGCTCCCAGCGCAGCGACTCCTCCACCGCCCATTCCAGTTCCTCGTCGGGGTCGGCCGACACCCGGGCCAGTTGCTCGGGGTGGGTGAGCAGGGCGTACAGGGCGTTGCCCAGGCCCAGGTAGGTGGTGTCGGCACCGGCCGGGAACAACAGCCGCAGGAAGGAGAGGATCTCCTCGTCGGTGAGCCGGCGACCCTCGGCCTCGGTGCAGGCCAGCGTCGAGAGCAGGTCGTCGCCCGGGTCGGTGCGCCGACGCGCGACGATCGGCGTGACGTACTCGGTGAACTCGCGCGACGCGTGCTCGGCCGCCTCCGGCGCCATCGGGAAGTGGAACAGGTCGACGGCCCAGCGGCGGAAACGTTCCTCGTCGTCCATCGGCAGTCCGAGCAGGCGGGTGATCACCCGGACCGGATAGCCGTGCGTGAACTCGGTGACCAGGTCGGCCTCGCCGCGCGCCTCGAAGCGGTCCACGAGTTCGTGCGCGAGCGGTTCCAGGATCGCCTCGACCTGATCGGTGACCACCTTGCGACGGAAGGCCGGCACCACGAGCTTGCGGTTGATCCGGTGCTCGGCGCCGCGCATGCACTGGATGGTGTGCCCGAGCACCGGTTCGGTGGTCGCGGCGTAGATCGCGGACGCCGGGAACGACTCCTCGTCCTTGAACGCGGCAGTCACCAGATCGTGGGTCAGGAACAACACCGCCCGCGTACCCAGGAACGGCACGATCGCGTACGGCTTGCGCACCCGTGCCGCGGCGAGCACCTCGTGCAGGTCGGGAATGTCGTCGAAGGCGAAGTCGTACCCCTCGACATCGAATGGCGCGTGTGCGTCGAACGGATCGAGGGGTTCGCGTACTGCGGGCGATTCGATCATCCGGACTCCCTGTCCAAGCCTTCGGCGCCGCGTCGCATCGTCGGCGCCGCCGCGGCACACACACCGCAACCTCGCTCGCATCGCGTCGCGTTGCATTCATCGCACTGCATTCACCGCACTGCATCCAGCGCGCGGCGCCCGACGAATATTCGTCGCTGAAGTGACGTATATTCATTGACTCTAAGGACGATCCCGAGCCCGAACAAGGGGTGCCGCATGGTTGCTTCGCCGCCCACCGATCGGGTGGTCGCCGTCGTGGAGTTGCTCGCCGCCGCACCGGGCGGGCTGAGCGTGTCGGAGGTGGCGGCGCGGCTGGATCTGAACCGGTCCACCGCGACCGCCGTGCTCGCCGCGCTCGAAGCGCCGGGCTGGGTGCAGCGCGGGCCCGATCGGCTCTACACGCTGGGGCCGGGCCTGCTCGCGGTCGCCGACGCGGTGCATGCGCGGGTGGGGCTCCCGGCGGGCGCCGCGCAGGTGTTGGCCGCGCTCGCGGCCCGGGTCGGCTGTGGCGTGGCGCTGTCCCTGGTCGGCGTCGATCACGTGGTCTTCCTCGCGGTGGAACCGGGGCCGGGTCGGCTGCCGGCCGGGATCCGGGTGGGCACCCGGCTGCCGCTGCGACCACCGGCCGGGGCCTCGGTGATGCCATGGCGGCCGGCCGCCGAACGTGCCGCGTGGCTCGCCCACGCACCCGAGTCGGCGGCAACCCTGGACACCGTCCGCGCCCACGGCGTCGCCGCCTGGCGACCACGCGCCGACTCGACCGAACTGCTGGCCGTCCTGCGAGACGTGGTGGGCCTGCTGGACGAACACCCGGGCCGCACGGGGCTGCGCGAGCGAGTACGCGACCAACTCGCCTCGATCGGCGCACACCCGTACACCGACGCCGAGTTGACCTCGGACCGGCCACTCCCTCTGAGCTACCTCGCGGCGCCCGTCCGCAACGCCCGGGGCCACCCGACCCACGAACTCCAGATCGGCCCACTGCGCAACGCCGTCACCCCCACCGAACGCCACGAATACATCACCGAACTACGAACCGCAGCAGCCCACCTCTCCACCCGCACCACCGCCTGACCCGCCGACCCGGCCCCCAGCCCCCACCCAGCCCCCACGCGGCAACCGACACCCCACACCGGCCCGCCCCGCAAACTGGCTGCATGAAACTCCGTATAGGTGTCGGCCTGGGTCCGCTCGACCCCGCCGACCCGGCCTCGTTCGGTGGACTCGTCCAGTACATGGAGCAGGTCGGCGTCGACTCGCTGTGGCTGCCCGATCTGGTCGGTGGTGACCTGCCCGATCCGCTCGTCGGTATCGGGTACGCGGCCGGCCGCACCCGGCGGCTCAAGCTCGGCAGCGGTGTCACCGTGCTGCCCGGCCGCAACCCGGTGGCCGTGGCCAAGGAACTCGCCACGCTGGCGGCGCTCGCGCCGGGCCGGATCCTGCCGGTGTTCGGCATCCGGCACGCAACAGCGCGCGAACGGCCGCTGTTTCCGATTCCGGGTCCACGCGGCGAGGTGATGGACGAGGCGCTCACCCTCGTGCGTCTCCTGCTCGAAAACGAGGACGTGTCGTTCGAGGGCAAGTACCACCGCTGCGAACACGCACGTGTGGGCCCGCGACCCACCCGCCCGCTCGACCTGTGGCTCGGCGGCAGCGGCCCGCAGTCGCTGCGCCGGGTGGGTCGGCTCGCCGACGGCTGGCTCGGCGCCGCGTTGACTCCCGACGAGGCCGGCGCGGCCCGGCGCACGATCGAGGCCGCCGCGGCCGAGGCCGGGCGTACCGTCGACGACGACCACTACGGGATGAGCCTGGTCGTCGCGTTCGACGGCATGCCGAGCCGCGAGTTCGGCGCGCTGCGCCGGCAGCGACCGGACGTGAGCGCCGCCGAGTTGGTGCCCACCGGGTGGGCCGCCGCGCGCGAGCTGATCGGGCGGTATGCCGATGCCGGGGTGAGCAAATTCGTGATCCGCCCCGCCGGCACACCGCGCTCGTGGACCGCGTTCCTGACCGAATTCGCCGCCGAGCTGTTGCCGATGGAGACCTGAACGATCTTGCCGCACACGGCAACTGACGCTCCGTAAGCAAAATATTGCGCATTTCTCGCCACTGCCTGAATCATGCGGCCGGTGCTTCCCCCGCGGCGGGCGAACCACCGGCCGCGGGTGCGCCGTCCGCCCGCCCACCTGCGTCGGAGCGCATGTCGACACGTGAACAGTCCCCGTATGCCCGGGAGATGCCCCGGAGTCGGTCGTGCCCTCCGATTGGCCGGAATACGTACGGCAGTACCGATCGAATCCGGCCAACGGTGCCGCGCCGCCCGTGGCGACGGAGGGTTGCGCCTGGTCTGACAGTCAGTCAGGATCGCCCCCGTTCCCCTCCGGACGGCGCGCGCCACCGAGCGCTGCCGCCGGCAACGAAGGATGGAAATACACGTGTCGACTTCCCCCGCGACTCCGCTCTGGCTTCAGGGACGGGACGCCGTCGTCGCCGCGGCGGCCCCCGACGACTGGCGCGAAGAGACCCCCGACTACCACCTCTCGCACACGGTGATGCCGGGTCAGCGCAGCACGCAACACGCACCCGACTCGCTGGAAGCGATCGTCGAGAGCCTCGTGCAGGTCTTCGAGATGGAGGTCTCGCACAAGAAGGACCCGAAGACCTGGGTCTCGATGGTCACCGAGCGATTCCGCACGAACGTCAACGGCGGCCCGTGGGCGAGCGCGCAGGACATCGTCGACCAGGGCAGCTACAACATCCTGATCGGCGACAGCATCTTCTACTCGCCGGGTCGGGAGAGCTTCGAGTCCTCGCACCGGATCTTCCACACCGCGTTTCCCGAGGGCTTCTACTGGGAGGTCCTCGAAGTCCTCTCCCCGCCGCCCGTGATCGCGTTCAAGTGGCGACACTGGGGCAGCTACACGGGCGAGTACAAGGGCTTCCGGCCGGACGGCAAGACCATCGAGATGTTCGGCATGAGCGTGGCCAAGGTGAGCGAGGACCTCAAGCTCGTCGAGGTCGAGCACTACTACGACCCGAACGCCTTCCTGTCCCGACTCACCGGCGGTTGCCCGGTCGCCCACGGCAACTGACCAAGCCGAAGCCGAGGCCGAGCCGAACCCGACACGGGACCGAACCGAGCCCGGACCGCGTCAGGCCCGAAACCGAGCCGGCCCCGGTCGAGCCGAGACGAACCGGCCCGACATCACGGGCCGACCGCCCCCTGCGACCCGCCGGCCCTCGGGTGCCGGACGGCCTCACCCCGAGCCCGCCCGGCACCCACGCGACGGCACACCCCGAGCCCGCCCATGCCCTCCGGCCGGCTCCCGGATAGCCTGGCGCACCACCGCGTTACCGACCCGGTGGTTGCCCCGACGGCCCGACCACGGCCCGCCCGACCCCGGCCGCGCCCCGCCGCCGGCCCAAGCACGAGCCGGGACGTTCATGACCGACAAGCACCACCCGCCCACCTTCCGGGTCGAGTCGAACAGCGCCTTCCGGACCAACTCGGTCGGCCTCGCGGGTGTTCCTTTTCCGCTCGCCGCCGAGGTGTTCGAGCGGGACGGGGTGTACGGGATCGGCGGCGCGGCGGTGCGGGCGGCCGATCTGGTCGACGTCCTGGAAGCGTTCGCGCAGCCGGTCGTCACGGTGCAGAGCCTCGGGCACTACTGGTTCGATCCGGAGGACCATCGCGAGTGGACGCCGGGCGAGATCGCCCGGGATCAGGGTGTCGAGGCCGAGGCCCATGACGTCACCTGGGCCGGACACAGCGAACTACTCGTGTTACGCAGGGGCGACCTGGGCCGGTTCCTGGCCGAGCTGTACCCCTACAACATCGCCGTGCTCGACGCGCCCGGCCCGGTGTCGGCCGCCGCCGCCGACGAGATGGCGCTCGCGGTCGGCACGAGCGGCCCCGACACCTCCGTGCTTCAGGAGTTGCCCGACGCGGGGCTGTACTTCTCCGGCCACGACGACTGCTACTTCCACGTCGAGAGCCGTGATCCCGCGCTGCCCGTCCGGGTGTTCGCCCGGCTGCTGACCCTTGCCGCGGGTGCGGCGCTGCTCGTCGACGACGAGGCGGTCACCGTGGTCGAACCGCACTCCGAACTCGTCCGGGCGATCCTGGCGCGGAGCGCACACTGGTCGGGCCCGATCGGCGAGCCCGAACCCGACGGCACCGTCCGACTCGATCTCGCGGCGGGCAAGTGGCGGCTCGGCACGCGCCTCCCGGCCCGGGCCGATCTGTCGGCCCGCTACGACCCGACCACGGGCCGTTGGCACCTCGCGGAACCCGAGGCCGGGATCGGAACCGAGCCCGGGACCGGGCACCGGGCCGAACCCGGGGCCGGGAGCCGGCCCGAGTTCGACCCCGGCCCCGGTCCCGACGCCAACCCCGACCTCACCTTCTAATCCCCGCTTCCGCCCCCACCCACCACGAATCCTCACGACCCCCGCTGACCCGCACTCCCGCTCACAACCGCGGCGTGCGCATCCGGGTCAGTCGTCCGCCCTCGCCGACGGCGTCGTCTTCGGTGCGCACCGTCATGGAGCGGTACGTGCCGGGGACCGTGGCCACCCAAAAGCGTTCGGCGAAGATCGTCGCCGGCGCCTGTAGTGCGAACCGGCCGCGCCGGAACTCCACCCGCGGCGGCACGCCGTCGTCCGGCAACACGCCCCACGCGAGCGCCCACGGCGGCTCGCCGCGGCCGGAGCGCAGCGCACCGCGCAGCAGCGTCGGACCGAGCGCGGCGCCGGCCACGGCCACGTCGATCAGCCGGTAGCCCGTGTACACCTCGAGCGCCGGCCGCCCACGCGAACCCTTGCCCACGCGCATCGTGCAGTCGCTCAGCCGCAGGTAGAGCTCGGTGGTCGTCTGCTGCAGGACATCGCCCATGGCGCGCTCCCCCGTTCGAAGCTCCCGGCGGGACAGTCCCTCGGGCCCCACCAGGATTCGCTGTCGGGGCCATTCGCCGCATCGGCTGTACGAACCGTTTCCGCCGGGCCGCGTACTCCCCCTGTAGGACGGAGAAATCTCCCGTACCTCACCCGAGCGAGCGAGTCCACGCGCCGCGCACCGCTCGCGTGGGGGTCAGCCCATGCCCGGGACGGCCAGGCCAGTTTCGTACGCACAGATCACCGCATGCACCCGATCGCGCAGCCCGAGCTTGCCCAGGATGCTGCTGACGTGCGTCTTCACCGTGTGTTCGCTGACCACCAGCGCCTCGGCGATCTCCGCGTTGGACATGCCCAGGGCCAGGCAGCGCATCGTCTCCCGCTCGCGCGTGGTCAACACGGCCAGCCGCTCGGACGGTCCGGTCGGGGCCTCCGTACGAGGGAGCCGTCGCGTGTAGTCGGCGATCAGCCGTCGGGTCACCGAGGGTGCGAGCAGTGCCTCGCCGCTCGCCACCATCCGCACCGCGTGCACCAGATCGTCCCGGCGCACGTCCTTGAGCAGGAACCCGGCCGCGCCCGCGTACAGCGCGTCGTAGACGTACTCGTCCACGTCGAACGTGGTCAGCATGACGATCCGACAACCCGGCGCCTCGGCCGACACCAGGCGGGCCGCCTCGATGCCGTCCATCCGAGGCATCCGGATGTCCAGGAGCAACACGTCGGGCCGGTGCGCCCGGACCGCCTCGACCGCCTCCAGGCCGTCGCCCGCCTCGGCGACCACACAGATGTCCGGCTGCGCGTCCAAAATCATCGCGAACCCGCTGCGCACCAGCCCCTGATCGTCGGCCACCACCACGCTGATCGGCATCACGAGGCCCGCGTCGGGTCGAGCGGGATCCGCAGCGCGACCTCGAAGCCCGGCCCGGCCGGCCGCGGCCCGGCCGTCACGCTGCCGCCGCACGCGCTCGCCCGCTCGCGGATGCCGATCAGCCCGTGTCCGCCGCCCGGACGCGGTCCTCCGCCCCGGCCGTCGTCGGTGATGGTGATCCTCATCGTGTCGTCGCCCCATTCGAGCCGCACCGCCACCGTGGTGGCGTGCGCGTGCCTGACCGTGTTGGTCAGCGCCTCCTGGACGACACGGTACGCGGCGATCTCCGCGTCCGAGCGCAGCGGTCGGCGCTCGCCGACGCTCTCGTAGATCACCCGCAGGTCGGTCCGGCCCACCTCGGCGACCAGGTCCGCGATGTTGGCGACGGTGGGCTGCGGCGCTCGGGCGCCGGCCTCGTCGTCCTCCTTGAGCGTGCCCAGGATCCGCCGGAGTTGCACCATCGCATCGCGGCCGGCGTCCGCGATCGCGTCGAACGCGGCCTCCGCGCGGGCCGGATCGCTGCGCACCACCACCGGTCCGGCCTCGGCCTGCACGGTCATCAGGCTCACCGCGTGCGCCAGGATGTCGTGCATGTCCCGGGCGATCCTGGCCCGTTCGCGCGCGGCGGCCCGGGCCACCTCGGCATCCGCGCGGCGGATCTCCAGGTCGCGTTCGTGTTCCAGGCGCCGGGTGCGCTCCTCGATGCCGGCGATGTAGGCAACGCGGTGTCTGGTGGCCAGTCCGAAGGCGGCGGCCGCGGTCAGCGCCAGGACGTCGAAGGTGGCCTGCTGCACCGGCTGATCCTTGAAGTTCTCCACGACCAGCGTGATCGGCAAGGCCAATGCCGCGACGGTGATCCGCTCCCAGCGCCGACCGAGCGCGAAGACCGTGTAGATCGCGATCGTCATGCCGAATTGGAACGGTTGCCCGGGTCGATGGTGCAGCGACACCGGCACCGTGAACGCGGCCACCGCACAGGCGACCAGGAACGGCTGCCGACGCCGCCAGATCAACGGGATCGCGGTGCCGCTCAGCAGCAGGAAGCCGAGCCGATAGGGCGAACGCCAGTAGATCAGAAACGGCAGCGACACCATGAACTGCACCATCAGCGCGATCAGGAGGTCCAGAAGCTGCGGGTCGGTCCGGCGCAGGATGCCCAGCGTGTGTTTGGCCCGGTCACGGACGTGCCGGTCGGCGCCGCGCTCGGCGAGGTGGTCGGACATGCGGCTTGCTCCCGGGTGGTGTGTACCGACAGTGTCGCGGCTGATCCGCACCGCCGCCTCGCTCGTGCGAGGGATCTGCGCGGGGCCTCGGAACGGGAACACGAACCGGAACCCGAACCGGACCGAGCCCGGGCCGGCCGGCCCCGAGGCAAGTGCGCGGCGGAGCCGATGAATCGGGCGAATCGGTCCGCCGCCGGCGAACGCACCCCCCGATGGCATTTCGGGTGCCTTCACGTCTGGTACGACTGATCCCATGGCTACCGGCAACCGCTTCGTCCCCGACCCCGACCGTTCGACCCGGACAGCGCGTCGTGGTCGGCCGGCCATCGCCGTCTCGGGCCGGACAGGGGCGGAGCCGTGCGGCCACTGAGGCGGGGCCAGGTGTGGACGATCCCCACCGTCGGCCGCGAACGCACCTTCATGATCGTCCAGAACGACCACGTCGCCGCGCTGCATCCGGGCGCGGCACTGTGCGCGCTGGTGGACACCGTCGGCGACCGGCAGGAGTCGCTGGTCACGGTCCGGATCACCACGCCGGTCACCGGCGTCGTGCTGGCCCCCGACCTGTACACGTCCCGCCATCGCCGCTTCGAACAGGGCACCTACCTGGGCGACGTCGCCCCCGAGGAGATGGAACGCGTCGACGTCGCGCTGCGCGCCGTCCTGGGTCTGTGAGCGGTCCGCGAGGGCCCGGCCGAGCACGTGCCGGCGGGTCGAGAAGCGGCCGCACGCCGTCCCGGGCCGGTCGGACCCTCGCGCGGCCGACGGCGGCGGTCCGACCCGGGACGGCGCGCCGCGAACGCGCGCCCCGCGCTATCTCGGCAGAGTGATCCGAAACGTGGTGCGGCCGGGTTCGGAGTCGACGGTGACCGTGCCGTCGTGCCGTTCGACGATGATCCGGTACGAGATGTCCAGACCCAGTCCGGTGCCCTCGCCGAGCGCCTTCGTGGTGAAGAACGGCTCGAAGATCCGGTCCTGGATGTCGGGCGGGATGCCGGGGCCGTCGTCCTCGACCTCGATCACCACCGACGCGGCGTCCGCGCGCGCCCGCAGGGTCAACGTGCCCTTGCCGCCCATCGCGTCGGCGGCGTTGTCGATCAGGTTGGTCCACACCTGGTTGAGCTCGGCCGGATAGGCCTGGATCTTCGGCAGGTCCTCGGCGTACTCGCGCTCGATCCGGATGTCGCGCAGCGGGCCGGCCAGCATGGCCACCGTGCTGTCCAGGCCCTTGCGCAGGTCGGTCTCCTGGTAGGGGGCCCGATCCATCTGGGTGTACTGCCCGGCGGCGGAGAGCAGTTCGGTGATCCGGCCGAGCGCGTCGGCGACCTCGTCGAGCAGCGCCTCGCCCTCCAGGTTGGCGGCGAGCCAGGTCAGTCCGGGGCGCGCGGCCGAGCCGAGCGCGGCGCCCGCGTCCCGGGCCCAGTCCTCGTACAGACCCACGTTCACGAACGACGGAGCCGTCTCGTACGCATCCGCGACGCCCAAGTCCTCGAAGATCTCGGCGACTTCGTCGGTGCGGTCGGCGAACTCCAACGGCCGCAGCCGGGGTGCCTCGGCGCCGCGGTGGGCCAGTACCTCGGCCTGGAGCCGGTCCAGCGCCGCCAGCGCCTCGGCGGTCGCCCCGGCACGGGCCAACTCGGCACGGGCCGAGCGCAGTTCGCCCAGTCGGGTGCGCAGGTTCGCGGCGGCCCGCTCGGCTGCCGCCGCGGGGTTGCCCAGTTCGTGGGTGAGCCCGGCGGTGAGGGTGCCCAGGGCCACCATGCGCTCCCGTTGGCCGACCGCGGAGCCGTTGCGGCGCGCGCCCAGGAACATGCCCGCGACCAGGTGCGCGGCCATCGGGAACCACTCGGTGAAGGCCTGTGCCAACTCGGCCGCGGGCAGCACGAAGAAGGTCGAATCGACGTGCGTGCGCGCGGTGTTGCCGTACGCGTGCACGGCCGGTGTCGCGTCTTCGCCGTTGCCGTCCAGGGCGAGCGCGGCACCGACGTAGGCACCGCGCATCGACGAGCGGTGCACCTCCAACTCGCCGCCGCGCACCATGCGGTTCATCGTGACCTCGCCGGAGAGCAGCACGAAGAAGCACTCGCCGGGGTCGCCCTCGTGGTAGAGCGTGGTGTTCGCTGGGAACGCCTTGACCTTGCCGTGTGCGCACAGCCAGTTCAGGTGTTCGTCGGCGAGTTTCTCGAACAGGAAGAGCGTGCGCAGTTCCTCGGGCGGCAACACGTCGCACACACTCATCGCGAGCCCTCCGTCGCCGGGATCCTGGTGTCCAGGGTGTCCAGGTAACGGTGCACCAGCATCACCGTCATCGCGCCTTCACCGACCGCCGAGGCGACCCGCTTGACCGAGGCCGCGCGCGAGTCGCCGGCGGCGAACACGCCCGGCACGGCGGTCTCCTGGACGAACGGCGGCCGGCTCCAGCCGTCGAGTTCGCCGTCGCACTCGTCGAGGAGTTCGCTGCCGGTGAGAATGTAGCCGTCCCGGTCGCGGCGCACGCCGCTGCCGTCCAGCCACGCGGTGCGCGGGCTGGCGCCGATGAAGACGAACAGCCAGGACGCGGGGACCGTCTCCTCCTTGCCGGAGTCGCGGTCGCGCAGGGTGAGTTCGCGCAGCCGGCCGGTGCCGTGGGCGTGCGTGATCTCGGTGCGCACGCGCACCTCGACGTTGGGAATCTGGGCCAACTGCTCGATCAGATAGTGCGACATGGATGCCTCCAGGCCCGCGCCGCGCACCAGGATGATCACCCGACGGGCGTAGCGGGCGAAGAACACCGCGGCCTGACCGGCCGAGTTGGCCGCGCCGACGATGTAGACGTCCTGGTCGCGGGTGTCCGGGCCGGTGGTCAGCGCCGCGCCGTAGTACACGCCGCGGTCGGTGAGCTCGGCCAGGCCCGGGGCCTCCAGGGTGCGGTAGGACACGCCGGTGGCCAGCACGACCGCGTGGCCCCGGGCGACGATGTCGCCGTCGCAGGAGATGGTGCGCAGCTCGCCGTCCACGTGCAGTCCGGTCACATCGCGCGTACTGACTATCTCGGCCCCGAACTTGAGCGCCTGGCGACGGGCCCGACCGATGAACTGCGAGCCGGAGATGCCGTCCGGGAAGCCGAGGTAGTTCTCGATCCGCGAACTCTGCCCGGCCTGGCCGCCGGTGGCCTGGCGCTCCACCAGCAGCGTGCGCAGTCCCTCGCTGGCCGCGTACACCGCGGCGCCCAGACCGGCCGGGCCGCCGCCGACGATCACCACGTCGTACAGGTCACCGGAGGCGGTCACGGACAGGCCGACGTACTCGGCCAGTTCGCCCTTGGTCGGGGCCCGCAGCACGGTCGAGTCCGGTGCGATCACCACCGGCACGTCGGCCTCGGTGGTGCCGCTCTCGCGCATCAGCCGGCGGGCCTCGGCCTGGGTGACGTCGTACCAGCGATACGGCACACCGTTGTTGGCGAGGAAGTCGCGCAACTCGAAGGACGGCGCGGAGAACCGCGCGCCGATCACCGTGGCCCAGCTCTCGTCCGGCACCGGCGCGGTCTCCCACGCGGTGATCAGCGAGTCCAGAACCGGGTACAGCCGTTCCTCCGGTGGGTCCCACGGCTTGAGCAGGTAGTGGTCGATGTCCACGTCGTTGATCGCCCGGATCGCCGCGCCGGTGTCCGCGTAGGCGGTCAGCAGCACCCGTTTCGCGCGCGGGTACAGGTGCGCGGCCTGTTCCAGGAAGGCGACCCCGTCCATCTGCGGCATGCGCTGGTCGGCGATCAGCACCGCGACCTGCTCGCCCCGCTCGTGCAATTCGCCCAGCGCTTCCAGGGCCTGTGCGCCGGATTCGGCGCGCACGATGCGGTGCCGGTCGCCGTACTGTCGCCGCAGGTCGCGGGCCACCGCACGGGACACGGCCGGATCGTCGTCGACGGTGAGTAGTACGGGCTTGTCCACGAATTTCCTCACGGGCAGGGGCGGAGCACAAAAGGGGACCACTGCCCGGAACCGGCCTCGGCCATGCGCCGGACAGCGCGTCCGCCACGTTATCCTCTCGCCGAAACCCGCAGGTGGGGAGTGCCGGTGGCGTTACCCGTAACCGAGGCGGAGCCGAGGCCGGGTCGGCCGGCGCATCCGGGCCCGGTGGCGCGGCTGCGGCGCCGATCGGCGATCGCGGCTCACTCGACCATGCCCGCCTCGTAGGCCACGATGGCGGCCTGGACCCGGTTGCGGACGCCCAGCCGGGCCAGGATCGCGCTCACGTGCGTCTTGACCGTGCCCTCGACCAGGTGCAGTCGGCGGGCGATCTCCGCGTTGGCGAGGCCGGCACCGACCAGGGCCAGCACGTCCCGCTCACGCGCGGTCAGCACCGCCACCCGCGCACCGGCGTCCGCCTCGCGCGCGGGCCGGCCCGGCGCGATCCCGCTGATCACCCGCTTGGCCACCTTCGGGGACAGGTACGCGCCGCCCTCGGCCGCCGCCCGGACGCCGGCGATCAACTCGCGCGGGTCGCCGGACTTGAGCAGGAAGCCGGTGGCGCCGCTGTCCAACGCCGTCGCGATGTACTCGTCCTCACCGAACGTGGTCAGGATCACCACCGCCGAGTCGGGCACCACCCGGCGCAGTTCCGCGGTCGCGGCCAGGCCGTCCAGGTTGGGCATCCGGATGTCCATCAGCACCACGTCCGGACGGAATCGCCGGGCCTGCTCGACCGCCTCGCGTCCGTCGGCGGCCTCGGCCACCACCTCGATCCCGGGGTCGGTGGTCAGCACGAGCCGCACGCCGGTGCGGATCAGTTGCTCGTCCTCGGCGATCAGCACACGAATGGCGGCGCCGCCGGCGGGGTCGGTGCCGGCAACGAGGTGAGTGTGCGCAGGGGTGTCGGCGGTGTTCACGGCCGTGGCTCCTCGGGTGGTGATGTGTACGGGTTCGACGGGTGAAGCCGGACCGGGTCGCTCAGCGGCCGGCGTCCCGCTCGGGTCGGCTTTCCACGGGTATGTCGTCCTTGGCCACCAGCACGCCGCCGGCGAAGCACAGTCGGAACAGGCGGTCGGGCAGGATGTCGCCGTTCGTGTAGTACTCGCAGGCGGCGCCCGCGGGGATCGGCGGTTCGTGCTCGGGGCGGCGCTCGGCCTGGTCGTCCGGCAACACGGCGTCCAGTTCGGCACGGGTCTGGCCGATCCGCATGCGGTGGAAGTCGTCGGGGGCCACCGCCTCGCCACGGGTGGTCAGCGCGTACGCGGAGCCGGCGAGCAGTACTCCGGCTCCGGTCCAGAGCAGCGCCCGCACGAACCGGCGGCGGATCCGGCGGCCCTGTTCCAGGTGGTTGACGTCGGTGTCCGGCCGGGCGGGTGCGGCGTGGTGCGGGAGGTGGGCCAGCACCCGGAAGCCGTCCGCCTCCGGGGCCGCGGTGAGCGTGCCGCCCAGGAGTCGGGCCCGCTCGCGCATCCCGACCAGGCCGTGACCGCTTCCGGCCGGCGCGGCGTCGGCGGGGCGCGGGGCGGGGCCGTTGGCGATCTCGACGGTGGTTCGGTGCGCGGTGTGGGCGACCGTGATCCGCACCACCGCCCCCGGAGCGTGCTTGGCCGCGTTGGTCAGCGACTCGCGCACGATCCGGTGCAGCGCGAGGTCGACCATCGGCGGCAGCGCGACCGGCTCGGCCTTCGGATCGGTCTTCGGCCCGACCGTCGATTCGACCGTGTGGCGGATCACCATCCCGGAGGCGCGGCAGCGCGCCACCAGCGTGTCGAGGTCCTCGTGGACCGGCTCCACGGGAGCCGGTTCGTCGCTCTCGCGCAGCACGCCGATGATCTCGTGCAGCCGCTCGGTGGCCGCGCCCGCGCCCATCCGCAGTTCGCCGGCCCGATCGCGCTGCGCCTCGGTGAGCGTCGCGTCGAGCTCGAACGCGGCGGCCCGCAGCGCGATCAGGCTCAGGTCGTGGCCCAGCGAGTCGTGCATGTCCTGGGCGATCCGGGCCCGTTCGCGCAGCCGAGTCCGCTCCTCGACCAGATCCCGCTCGCGCTGCAACCGGGCGGCCTGCTCCCAGCCACGACGGTGCAGCGCGACCCATTGGTGGCGGTATCGCCCGATCAGCCATGGGATCGCCGCAAGGCCCAGCAACTCGGCGGGCAGTACCGCGAGTTCGGCCACGGTCGAATGCGCGGACCAGGCCCCGAGCACGGCCGGCCCGAGCACCGCGGCCACGCGCACCGGCAGCCCCGGCCCGTCCGCCGAGCGCCGCCCGCTCAGGAAGGCCGCCAACGCGACGGCGGCGTAGCAGCGCGCGTCGGTCTGCGCGATGAACACGGTCGGCGCGAGCGCCGCGAGCGGGTACACCCGACCCAGCACGGCCGCCCCGACCAGGCAGGTCGCAAGTGTCGCGCCGTGCACGAAGGACATCGACCGAGGCGGGTTGACGGTCAGCATGCCGATGCCGAGCAGGGTCCACAGGGCCAGGTCGGCAGCCCAGCCGGAGGGGGTGGTGCGCATGATTTCGACGCTATCGACCCGTCCTGCGCCGACACCTCCGTCGAAAGTCGTGCACTTTGACTGCCGGCCCACCCCGAACATGCCTAACGTGGCGCTATGTCCGAGAAACGACGCCCCCCGCACCGCGAGACCATCCAGGCGCTCGTCGGAGTGGCCGTGATCGTGATCGGTCTCCTGACCACCCTGGTCCTGCACCTCACCCACGACTCGGACGGGCCGCACCCGACCCCGGTTCCGGTGCCGATCAGTCCCAGCGCACCCGCCGTGCCGGGCACGAGCGCGGCACCCGGGGAATCGTGCTGCATCTCGCCCGCGCCGATGGCCCTGGACGACCCGCGCTGAGACCGCGTGGCCCGCCCCGGGATCGTGCGGCGACCTCCGGGCGGAGACCCCGCGTAGACCCTCCGCCGTCCCTGCGAAGACTGCATGCAGAGATTTCTCTGCCGAGAGTTCTTTGCAGAGGAGTCTCTGCATACTAGAGTCGAGGCATGCCCAATCCACTCCCGCGGATGGACGCGCGCAGCCTGCGCGGCCTGGCCCACCCGCTGCGCATGCGCATCGTCGAACTCCTCAAGCTGGACGGCCCGGCGACCGCCACCCGGCTCGCCGCGCGACTCGGCGAGAGCACCGGCACGGTCAGTTGGCACCTGCGCACCCTGGCCGAACACGGCTTCATCGAGGACGACCCGGACCGCGGAACCAAGCGCGAGCGCTGGTGGCGGGCCGTCTACAACCCGCGCCAACTGAACACCAGCGACTTTCGCGACGACCCGTCCACGAGCGGCGCGCTGGCGGTGTACGAGGACGAGGCCCTGCGGCAGCAGGCCGAGCGCATGGTGGCCACCTACGCCGACGCCCAGGAAATGGGCCCGGAATGGGTGCGGGCCCGAGCCGTCTCGGACTGGAGCGGCGCGCGGCTGACGGCCGATCAGATGGCCGAGCTCAACGAGCGGGTGATCGCGCTCGTGAGCGAGTACACGCAAGCACCCGAGCAGCCCGGTGCGATCACCGTCGTGCTCCAGTACCAGGCCCTTCCGCGTCGATCCCAGGAGCCGACGTGAGCGGACTGCTGCGCCGTCACCGGGATTTCCGCCTGCTGTGGTTCGGCGAGACCACGGGCAAGTTCGGCGCCTCGGTCACCAGCGTCTCGATGCCGCTGATCGCGGTCTCCACGCTGGACGCGAACACCTTCCAGGTCGGCCTGCTCGGCGCGGCGGCCTGGCTGCCGTGGCTGCTGATCGGGCTGCCGGTGGGCGTGTGGGTGGACCGAATAGCACGCCGCCCGATCATGCTCGGCGCCGCCGCGACGTCCTGCGCGCTCTTCCTGTCGGTACCGCTCGCGCACTTCGCGGGCTTCCTCACCGTCGGCCTGTTGTTGGCGGTCACGCTCGCGACCGGGGTGTCCGCGGTCTTCTTCCAGACCGCCTACACCGCCTACCTGCCGAGCCTGGTCGAGCCCGCCGACCAGGCCGAGGGCAACAGCAAGTTGCACGGCAGCGCGTCCGCCGCGCAGATCGCGGGGGTCGGCGCGGGCGGCCTGATCGCGCAGCTCGCGGGCGCGGTCAACGGGATGTTCGTCAACGCGGGCACGTTCCTGACCTCGTTCACGTGTCTGCTGGGCATCCGACACCGCGAAGCGCCGCCCGCGGTGGCGGGCGACGCGGGAGCGGAGCGCTCGCTGGTCCGCGAGATCGGCGAGGGGTTGCGGCTGGTCGCCCACGACCGCTGGCTGCGTACGTTCGCGCTGTTCGGCGGCGCGTCCAACCTCGGCCTGATCGGGCTGCAATCGATCCAGGTGGTGTTCCTGGTCCGGACGGTGGGGGTCGGTCCGGGCGCGGTCGGCGGCCTGATCGCGATCGGTTCGTTCGGGGGTGTCGCGGGGGCGTTCGTCGGGCGCCGGGTCGCGGCGCGGATCGGCACCGCGCGGGCCACGATCGTATTCGAGCTGGGTCTGCCGATGCTCGTCCTGCTCGTGCCGCTGACCGGCGGGGGCATCGGACTCGTGCTGTTCGTGGTGGGCAACTTCGCCATGGCGGCCGGGGTCGTGGCGGGCAATGTGATCAAGGCGGGCTTCCAACAGCGCTACTGCCCGCCGGGGTTGCTGGGCCGGATGACCGCGAGCATGCAGTTCGTCAACTACGGCACCATCCCGCTGGGCGCGGTGCTGGCCGGCGGCCTGGGCTCCACGATCGGCGTGCGCCCCACGATCTGGGTGATGGCGGCGGCCATCCCCTCGGCCGCCCTGATCCTGCTCTTCTCGCCGGTGGCCCGCCACCGCGACCTGCCGACGACCGGGGCGGACCGCGTCGACGCGCATGTGGTGCGGCAAGTCACCTGAGGGCATCTCCGGCGGGCGGGCGCGCGAGGGATGCGGATCGGGTTCCGGGCGTCGGCCGAAGCACATCGCCGATCGCCTCGGAAAACTTGACGGCGGTTGTCAAGTTATCGCGCGAGAGTGGGTCCCACGGAACACCGGGCGCGCACATGGCGCCCGCCGAGGAAGGGAGTCACCGATGACCGCGAACAACGCTGCCGGGCACGAGGACGGCGGCCCGGGATCCTCCGCCGCGATCGTTGCGCTGACCGCGCGGGTACGGGGTGTCGTGCTCGTGCCGGGGGACGCCGGGTACGACGAGGAGCGGTCCGGATTCCAGACCGCGTTCCGACAGCGGCCGGACGTGATCGTGGGGGCGGCCGACGCCGAGGACGTGCGGCTCGCGGTCGAGTTCGCCCGTGCCCAGGGGCTGCCGGTGGCGGTCCAGGCCACCGGGCACGCGCCGGCGAGCGCGGCCCCGGGCGGCGTACTGATCTCCACCCGCCGGATGACCGGGGTCCGGGTCGACCCCGGGGCCCGGACCGCATGGGCCGAGGCGGGTGCCCGTTGGGAGCGGGTGGTGGCCGAGAGTGCCCCGCACGGCTTGGCCCCGCTGAACGGCTCGGCCCCGCACGTCGGTGTCGTCGCGTACACCCTGGGCGGCGGGCTCGGCCTGATGGCCCGCGAGTTCGGCTATGCCGCCGACCACGTCCGGGCGATCGAGGTGGTCACCGCCGACGCGACCCTTCGGCACGTCACCGACGAGAGCGACGCCGACCTGTTCTGGGCGCTGCGCGGCGGCCGGGACAACTTCGGCATCGTCACCTCGATCGAGTTCGACCTGTTCCCGGTGGCCCGGGTGTACGGCGGTTCGCTGATCTTCGACACCGACCACGTCGAGGCGGCCACCGCGGCCTGGCTCGCCTGGACCGAGACGGTGCCGGAGCAGGTCACCTCGTCGATCTCGTTCATCGGCCTGCCCGACATCGAGCAGGTCCCGCCGCCGCTGCGCGGCCGGCACACCGCGACCGTCAAGATCGTCTACACCGGCGAAGTCGCCGACGGGGAACGCCTGGTGGCTCCGCTGCGCGCGGTCGGACCGCGCCTGGTCGACGACCTGACCGACCTCGCCTACGCCGACTCGCACACCATCCACAACGACCCGGCCCATCCGCATGCCTACCTCGGCGACAACGTCCTGGTCCGCGACCTGGATCCGGAGGCACTGCGGGCGGTGTACCGCATCGCCGGCCCCGATGCGCCGATGATGGTCGTGCACGAGGTACGCCACCTCGGCGGCGCGCTGTCCCGGCAGCCTGCGGTGCCCAACGCGATCGGTCATCGCGACGCGCGCTACATCGTCCGGGTCGTGACGATGATCGACGGCGCGGATCTCGATGTCGCCCGTGCCCTCCAGGCCGAGGTGCAGGCCGTGTTGAAGCCGCTGTCCCTCGGCCGCAACCTCAACTTCGTCTACGGCGACGGCGTCGCACCCACCCCGGATCAGGTCGCCGCGATGTACGACCCCGACACCCGGGCACGCCTGGCCGAACTCAAGGCGACCCACGACCCGACCAACCTGTTCAGCGGCAATCACAACGTGACCGCCCCGACCACTGACGGCCCGTCGGTCCCCCGCTGAACTCCCGGCCCCGGCCCCGCGATCATGGAGCAAGCCATTGGTCGACGGGACCGGGCCCTGGATCCCGTCGATCGCCCCCACGCTGGTTGCCTACACGGCGGGGGCGAGGCCGGTCGGCCGACCGGATGTCGCATGTCGTCACTCGATGGCGCCATTTGATGTCATGCAACGCCACTCTGGAGCCTTGTCATGACGTCATTTGGGCGCCATGATGGTGCCGTGGATCCTGCGCCGCACGTCGACGAGCCCGGCCGCGAACTCGCGCCGGGCTCGGTGGATGTGCGGCCGCGCGGGCTCGAACCGGGCTTGGTCGTCACGACGGCCCCGGCGTTCGAGGTTGCGGCCGAAGCGGATGTGAGGTCGTCGCTCCGGTCCACCGTCGGCCGGGCCCGCACCCCGCGCACCGGAGAGGAGCAGCCATGTGGGCCGCACGCGAAATGTCCGGCGGTATCTGGCCGTTGCCGCATCCGGTACCGGTGCCGCTGTTGTGCGCGCTCCTGATCCTGGCCGTGCTCGCGCCACTGGAGCGACGGTACCGGCATCGCGCGGTCGCCCACCGACGCGCCGCGACCCGAACGACACGCGCAACACGACAAATGTCGGAATCAATGACAATTCCGGCGGAACATGGGAGCCGAACGCGGACACCAGCCGCCTCGATCCCCCAGGGAGCACCCATGCCCGTGACCGCCGACCTCGACAAGCTGCTCGACAAGGCCTACGAGAACAAGACCTTGAGCGAAGTCCTCGCCGCGCCCGTCGCCGGGCTGGCCGGGATCACCGACGCGCATGCCGAGCACCTCGCGTCGCTGAAGATCACCACGATCGGCGACCTGGGCCGCAACAAGTACTTCCGCTGGGCCGCGTCGCTCGCCGACCTCCAGGACAGCGGCGCCAAGTAGCCCCCACGGTGCCCCACGCGGGCCCGCACCCGGCCGAACGGGGCCGCGGCGCGGGCCCGTTCGGCGCTCTCCGGCACACCGCCGCCCCGGTGCTCGGCCGGCCCGACCACCGCCGCACGGCCACACCGTCGCCCCGATACTCCCCCGGCCCGGCCGGCGCCACCCGGGTCCCGCCCGGCCCTTCCCGACCCGTCCGGCTCTCAACCGGCGTGGTCGGTCTCCAGCGCCAACAACAGATCCACCCGATCCCGGGCGGAGAACAGGTCCCGGCCGGTCAGATCGCGGACCCGGCCCATCCGTTGATGCAACGCGCTCACGTGTACGCCCAGCATCGCGGCGCAGCGCTGCCAGGCCCCGTTCGCGGCCAGGAAGGCGGCGAGGGTGCCGATCAGGTCGGTGCCGTGTTCGGCGTCGTACGCACGCAGCCCGCCCAGGACCCGATCGGCGAACGCACTGCGGACCGGAGCGGGTACGGCCGCCAGCAACGCCGGATAGGCGTCGATCTCCGGCCCCGCGGCCACCGTGAGCCGGCCGGGGCGCGCCCACGCGCGGTCCCGCGCACCCCTGGCCTCGGCCAGGGCCGTCGCCCACGTGGGTGACATCCCGGCGATCCCGATCGCCACCCGCTCGGCTCCCAGCAGCGGCTCCCACCAGTGCGCCGCGTGCTCGATCGCCGCGGCGATCCGGGCCGCCGCGCCGGCCCCGGTCCCGGCCGAGCAGAACACGACCGACTCGGCCTTGCCGCAGGCCACCACCCAGCGCGCCGCGGGATCCGCCGCGAGCACCCGTTCGATCAGGTCCACCACGAGCCGCCCGGTCGCCGGGTCCGCGCCGTCGCCCGCCGCACAGCACACGATCGGCGCCGCGTCCGGCCCGATGCCGGCCGCGCCCAGCCGGGCCCGGACCGCGTCCGGGGCCGCATCCGACTCGACCAGGTCGACGAGTTCCCAGGCATGCGCGCGCTCCACGGCGAGCCGCTCCGCCCGCCGTGCGCCCCCGAGCAACAGCAGGTCGGCGGCCTGCGCGAGCGCGTCGTCGTCGGTGCGGTCACCGGCACACACGAGGTACCCCGCGAACGCCGGCCCCCGGCCGAGCGCGAACACCGTCTCGCCGTCGATCACCGCGGGCAGCCGCTCCGCCGCGAGCGCACCGCGGGCGATCGCGACCGGATCGGCCGCGACCCGCGTCGGCTCCGGCCCACCCGCGGGCGCACCGGCGAGCACCCGCCCCGCAGGCGTCAGCACCCGGCACGCCGCGCCGAGTTCGCGGGCGAGCAGATCGAGCAGGTCGTGGGTGTCCGCCCCCTCGGCCAGCGCCGTGATCAGCCGTCGCTGCCGACCGGGCAACCGCCCCGCGGCCGGCCCGTGTTCGATCGCGACCCGGTGTGCGACCACCTCGGCGATCCGCACCGCCGAGGTCGCGGGCGGCGCCAGGAGCAGCGGGAGGCCGGCTTGCGCGCAGGCCCCGACCAGCGGGTAGGGCACCTCGTCGGGAGCCGGTTCGAGGCCGTCGACCGCGTCGCGGGCCTCGGGCACGACCACGACCGCCGCGGCGCCGGCCGCGGTGAGCGCCCGTGCGAGATGCCCGTGGTCGGCGCAGTACCCGTCCGCGGGCAGCACCACGAGTTCGCCGCCGCTCAGGCCCCCGCCGGGGTCGACCGGATCGGCGGCGCACACCCGAAGCACCTCGCGCGCGAGCCCCTCCGTACCCGCCAACAGGGCCAGTCGCAGCTCGGGCATGCCCAACAGATCCTCGACCCGCACCGCCGTGCCCCCAAGCCCTCGCTCATCATGTTCCGATGATCGTATGAACACGGAGCGATGCGGACACGGTGCTTCCGCCGGTTCCCCCGCACCGCCGCCGCCCGAAAAGCACCGAACCGGGTGGTCCCACGGCCGCGAACGCTCCCCCGGGCCCGGCGGGCACCACCCGGACGGCGACGAATTCCGCCCCGCTCGCGGCGTCCGCAACCGACCCGGCCGGCCGAGGGCCGGGGCAGCCGGCGGGCCGGCTCAGTCGTACGCCCGGGCGATGGCCGCCGCCGTGTCGGCCGCCGCCCGGCGTGCCTCCGGCGGATCCAGCACCTCGACGTCCGTGCCGAACTGGAGCAGTTGGCGGACCGCGCCGAGTGCCGGATAGCCCAGCTCGACCGTCACCCACTCGGCATCCTGCTCCTGCGGCGGCCCGGTCAGCCAGGACCCGATGATCCGCACGAACATGTCCAGCCGGGTCCGCCGCACCCGGGCCCGGATCCGCACCACCACCGGCTGCTCCTCGATGCCCCGGCGCAACACATGCCATACCTCGGCCAGTTCGACCCCGGCCCGGCGCCGCACCGGCTCCTCGGTCACGGTGAGCGCGGTGAGCCGGTCGGTGTGGAACAACCGCGGCGTGCCGTCGCGATCCGCGACCAGGTACCACGTGCCCGCCTTGGCCACCAGCCCGTACGGGTCGACCGTGTACGTGCGCGGCGCCGTCGACCCGCTGCGCCGATAGCGGATCCGCAGTCGTCGGTCCGCGAACACCGCTTCCTGCAACGCCGCCACGTCCACCGCCGTTCGCGGTCCGACCATCCAGCGCTGCGGGTCGATCAGCACCCGGCGGGTCATCTCCTCGGCGGCGGGCCGATGCGGCGCGGGCAGCGCGACCATCACCTTGCGCAGCGCCGAGCCGAGCGCGCCGTCCAGGCCGAGCGCCGCGTGCGCGCCCTGCTCGGCGAGTACGAACAGCGCGCGCGCCTCGTCCGAGGTGAGCCCGGTGACGTCGGTCCGGAACCCGGGCAGCAGCGAGATCCCGCCGTGCCGACCGCGCTCGGCGTAGACCGGCACACCGGCCGTCGACAGCGCCTCGACGTCGCGGTAGACGGTCCGCGTGGACACCTCCAGGCGCTCGGCCAACTCGGCCGCCGGCACCCGGCCGCGAGTCTGCAGGAGCAACAGGATGGAGAGCAGCCGATCGGATTTCACACCCTCAAGGATGCGCCCTCATCGCAGCGCGCACGGATCGCACCCGCCCCGGTCGCGGGCGGCACCGACGTCCGGCCCGCCCGCCCGTGCGCCGCGGCTCATCCCGCGAACCGGGTGCGCAGCGTGCCCATGGCCGCCGTCACCTCGTGGATCCGCAGCAGCCGGCCCAGCGCCACGAACGCGACGACCATCACCACGCCGCCCAGGCCGAGTTGGAGGGCGGCGAGTCCCGCGCCCTCGCCCAGCCCGGTGAGCGGCCGGGTCGCCGCGAGTCCCGCGCCGCCGGCCGCCGCGCCGGCCGCGATCAGCCGGCCGTACGTACCCGCCGTGATCCGGCCGGTGGCCCCGCTCAGCCGGCGGCGCAGCCGAAGCGCGGTCACCGCCAGGCCGACGGTGTAGGCCAGGGTGTAGGCGAGCGCCATACCCACCACCGCCCACCGGGCCGGCAGCAGCAGATACGCCGCACCGGACAGGCCCGCGTTGACCACGGCGATCCACACCGCGGCCAGGAACGGCGTACGGGTGTCCTCCATCGCGTAGAAGCCGCGCAGCAGCACGTATTGCGCGGAGAACGGGATCAGTCCGAGCGAGAAACCGGCCAGCACCCGCGCCATCACGGTCACGTCGGCGCTGCCGGTCTCGCCGTGCCGGAACATCAGTTCGGTCAGCTGCGGGCCGAAGCACAGCAGCGCGAACGCGGCCGGCACGATCGCCACGCCGGACAGGCGCAGGCTGCGCGAGAGGTGCTCGCGCAACTCCTGCGGGCGGTGCTCGGCCACGGCCCGGCACATCCGGGGGAACAGCGCGGTGGTCAGCGACACGGTGACCACCGACTGCGGAAGGATCCACAACGTCTGCGCATTGCCGTACGGCGTGTACCCGGCGCCGCCCGCCGCCCCGGCCCGCTCGGCGGCGGCACCGGCGGCCACGGTCAGGTTGACCACGACCGTGTAGCCGATCTGGTTGACCAGCGCGAACAGCAGCGTCCAGCGGGCCAGTCGGGCGTCCTGGCGCAGTCCGCTGCCGCGCCAGTCGAACCTGGGCCGGATCCGCAGGCCACTGGCCCGCAGGTACGGGAACAGGCAGGCGGCCTGGACCACGATGCCCAGCGTGGTGCCGAGCCCCAGCAGCCGGGTCTGCGCGGCGGACAACCCCTGCGGGCCGGCGTCGTGGGTGAACACGATGAACAGCGCGAACGTGGCGATCACCACCACGTTGTTCAGGACCGGCGTCCACATCATCGAGCCGAACCGGCCCCGCGCGTTCAGGATCTGGCCGACGACGGTGAACACGCCGTAGAAGAAGATCTGCGGCAGGCAGTAGCGCGCGAAGGTCACCGCCGACGCATGGCCGCCCCCGGCGTCGCCGGCGCCCAGTTGTCCGCCGGTCAGCCGGATCAGCTGCGGCGCGGCGAGCCACGCCAGGACGGTGAGCACGCCCAGCACGAGCACGGTCAGCGTGAGCAGCCGATTCGCGTACGCCTCGCCCTCGCGCTCGTCGCGCATCGCCCGGATCATCCGCGGCACGAACACCGCGTTCAGCGCGCCGCCGGCGAGCAGCGTGAACAACATGTTCGGGATCGTGTTGGCCACGTTGTAGGCATCGGCGGCGCCCGCGGTACCCAGCGCGGCGACGATCAGGATGGTGCGCAGCATGCCGGTGGCGCGGGACAGGACGGTGCCCGCGGCCATCACCAGCCCGGCCCGGGCCACGCCGCCGGCGGTGTCCGGCCCCGTGCTCGCCGTATCCGCGTCGGCGGCGGGTGGTCTGCGGTGCCGCCCGCCGGGCCGGGCGGGCGGGTCGGCGGGGCCGCCGATCGTGGGCGGGCGGCTCGCCGGTCCGTCGGCGATCACGTGGAGCGGCAGTGTCTCGGCGCTCGGGTCGCCGCCGCCTCGCTGCCACTCGGCCATCCCGTCCCACCCGCCCGTGTCCCGAAATACGTCCGGAGCGTGGCCGCGCCGACGACATCGTTGGTCCCGTACCGGGACGGTAGTCGGGTCCACAATAGAACGCAACCGTATCGTCGTATCGCAGTACGATCGGCGCATGCCCGCCGACCCGAAACCCTCGTCCCGTCGTCCCCCCGCCGGGGCCGCCGTCCTGCGCGAGGACGTCACCTCGGCGATCCGCGGCGCGGTCTTCGAGGAACTCGCCTCGGTCGGCTACGGCCGCATGTCCATCGAAGCGGTCGCCCGCCGGGCCGGCGTCGGCAAGACCGCCGTCTACCGGCGCTGGCCGGCCAAGCTGGACATGGTCGTCGACCTGGTCCTGGCCATCGCCGTACAGGACCTGCCCGCGCCGGACACCGGATCGCTGCGCGGCGACCTGCGGGTCCTGCTCGCCGAGGCCGCCCGCGCGCTGCGCCACCCGCTCGCCTCGCAGATCATCCCCGACCTGCTCGCCGAGGCGGCCCGCAATCCGGAGATCGCCGGCAAACTGGACACCGTGCTGCACGGCACCCAGCGCCGGATCGGCACCGCCGTGCTGCGGGCCGCGGAGGTCCGCGACGAACTCCCGCCCGGCATCGACATCGACCTGGCCCTCGACCTCATCGTCGGCCCGCTCTACTGGCGCCTGGCGATCACCCGCACCCCGCTCACCGACGACCACCTGGACCGACTCGCCTCGGCCACCACCGCGGCCCTGATCGGCTCGGCCTCCTGACCGACCCCCACGCCGTCCGCCCGCCCGGGCGCACCCGCCGGACCGCGACCGGGCGTTCCGCCCCCGACCGCTCACCGTCCGCATCGATGCGCGCCCCGTGCGCCGGCTGCCCGATCCCGGTCACCGATGCGACCGTTGACGTCATGGAACGCCCGAACGTGCGCATCGTCATCGACGACAGCCCGCTGCGCCCGCACATCGACGCAGCGGTGCTGGCACGGGTGGACGACGCCACCCGCGCGCACTACGAGCAGGCGGTGGAGCACGCGCTGGAGCAGGCCGCACTCGCCTGGCAGACCCGCGACTTCGTCGCCTTCCGCCGCCAACTCGCCGTTCTGGCCGAGACGGTCACCGACATCCAGCGCCTGAGCACGATCGCCGCACACCGCACCGACCACTGAGCCGACGCCACCCGAAGCAGGAGGACGACGACCGCGACGAGAGTGAACACCGTCGCCGGAGCGCACGATGCAGCCGATGCACATGGGATTCCTCGATGCGCCGGGGCGCACGATGCGCATGGGTTTCCTCGACGGGATCAAGGTGCGCAAGCGTTCGGCCGGGATCCGGCCGGCGCGCTGCCCGCCGTGCCCGGTCGGCCGGTGCCGAGGAGGGCCGTGCCGAGACGGGCAGCGCCGGGGCCACGATCGCAGCGCCCACTCGCCATAGACTGCGGGCCGTGAGCGAGAACGAACTTGGTACGTACCTCCGCGACCGCCGCGCGGCGGTCCGGCCCGCCGACGTCGGACTTCCCGACGGCCCCCGGCGGCGCACCCCGGGCCTGCGCCGGTCCGAGTTGGCGACCCTGGCGGGGGTCGGCGTCGAGTACCTCGCACGGCTGGAGCAGGGCCTCGACCGCCGCCCGTCCGGGCGGGTCCTGGCCGCGCTGGCGGACGCGCTCCGGCTGACCGCGGACGAGCGCATGCACGTGCGCCGGCTGGCCGAGGCCGCCTCGGGCGAGACGTTCCCGGGCCCGGGCGGGCAGCCGCCGGCCCGGGCCGTGCGACCCACCGTGCGCGCGCTCCTGGACCGCCTGGAGCCGGCCCCGGCGCTGCTGGTCGACCGGCTCGGCGACGTGCTCGCCTTCACCAACGGCTACGAGCGCCTCGCCCGCCCGCTGGGCATCCTGGACGAGGAGCAACCCAACCTCGCGCGCTACGTGTTCACCGACCCCCGGGCCCGCGCGGCCTATCCCGACTGGGAGCGGATAGCCGACGAACACGCCGCGATCCTGCGGTTGGCGGCCGTCTTCGACGATCCGTACGTGCAGGACTTCCTGGACGGGCTGGCCGTCGCCGCCGGCACCGCGTTCACCGCCCGGCTGGCCGCCACCGCCACGCCACCGCGCCGGGTCGGTGTCGAGCGCCTGGCCCACCCGGAGGCGGGCGAACTACGCCTGGAGCGCGAGATCCTCGACCTGGCCGACGTCGACCAGACGCTGCTCGTCTACCTCCCCGTCGACGAGCCCACCTCGGCCGCGCTGGACCACCTCACCGGCCGGCACCCGGGCGCGCTGCGCGCGGTCTGACCAGCGCTCGGCGGACCCGGCAGGCTCGCTCCACCGGCCGGTCGCGACCGGGGTCGCCGACCTCGACCCGGCCCGGCGACCCCGGTCGCGGGCCGGGGGGGGGGGGGCGGGGGGGGGCGCGGGGGGGGGGGGCGGGGGGGCCCCCCCCCCCCCCGGGGGGGGGGGGGCCCCGCGACCAGCACCACCTCGCCCCGGCGGCGCAGC
>NZ_JBITHP010000020.1:0-193751 GCF_044458105.1 Embleya sp. NPDC050493 | reverse complement strand
CAACCCCGCCCGCAGGCCCCGAACCTGCCGCATGTCCACACCCACAACATGCTCTCGACAGACATATCTGGCAAGACCTAACGAAGTCCTACTAGAACGTGACCGGCCGGCCGAAGGCCGGCAGCCGATCCAGGTGTTCCTAGGGGATGCGGCCGATGCGGCCGGAGACGTGGAACACGGTGTCCTCCTCAGCGGCCGGGCGAGCGGCGACCGAAGTGCGCCGGGCCGGGCCCGATGTGGCTGTCGTCGAAGTCGAAGGTCAGGGCGTGGGTCACGTTCTCGACGCCGTCGACGGCGCGGCACAGCCGTACCACGATGTCGATGAGACTGCGGTTGTCGACCGCCCCGGACAACCGCACCATGGCGTCGCGCACGTCCACTTCGATCGTGCCGGGCTCAAGCCACAGCGCGTCGCGCAGGACGCCGTGCTCGATCTCGGTGCGGATGTCCTCGTCGGGGCGCAGGAAGGTGCGCAGCAGGTCGCAGCGGCTGACGATGCCGACCAGGCGACCGTCGGTGTCGACCACCGGGAGGCGCTTGACGTGGTGGCGGTCCATCAGACGAGCGCCGCGGAGTGTGCTGGAGGTGGGCTCCACGCTCACCACGGGGGTGGTCATCAGTTCGCGCGCGGTATGGCCGTCGCCCTTGGTGTGTCGGTTCGCCAGTCGGCGCAGGCCCGGCACGCGGTGGGCGTCCTCGGCCTGCTCCACCTGGGCGCGGAGCAGGTCCGCCTCCGAGACGATGCCCAGGATGCGCCGTTCGTCGTCGACGACCGGCAGGGCGCTGATGCGTCGGGCGTCCAGCGCGGAGACGATGTCCCGGAACTCGGAGTCGGGGCCGACGGTGGCGACGTCACGGGTCATGACGTCCTCGATCCTGCGTTGCAACATGCGAACCCCCTGGTCGATATGCGGCGCGTCGCGCCGAAGGTGTCGACGACGACGTGCTCGTCCGGACACCACGAGCCTGTCGCCGATCCGGGAGTCGGGACAGGGCCGCGTTGCCCGCCCCACCGGGCCGAACGGCCCGGTGCCCACCCGCGCCCCCGAAGTCGCGGTTTTGGACGGGCGGTTGCCGGACGGCAGCGGGGTCGACGTGTGCCGTGCGGTCCGGGAGAAGGGTCCCAGGCCCGCCTTGACGGTCGCCCCCGGAACGCTCGGTGGCGGTCGGCCCCTTCGACGGGGCCACTCGGCCCTATGGCGACCGTGCGGGCAGCGTGACGCTGGAGACGGAAAGCGTTACCGCTCACCTTCGGAAAGGCGGACGCCATGAAGGCCCTGACCTACCACGGCGCCGGACACCATCGCTGGGAGGACGTGCCCACCCCCACCGTCCGGGACTCCCAGGACGCGGTGATCCGCGTGGACGCCGTCACCATCTGCGGCACCGACCTGCACATCCTCGAGGGCGACGTGCCCGACGTGGAACCGGGCCGGGTCCTCGGCCACGAGGCCGTCGGCACGGTCACCGAAGTCGGCGCGGGTGTACGCGACTTCACCCCCGGCGACCGCGTGCTCATCTCGTGCATCTCCTCGTGCGGGCGCTGCCGCAACTGCCGCACCGGTGCATACGGACAGTGCTCCGGCGGCGGGGGCTGGGTGCTGGGCCACCTCATCGACGGCACCCAGGCCGAATACGTCCGGGTGCCCTTCGCGGACACCTCCCTGTACAAGCTCCCGGAGATCGTCGGCGACGAGGAGGCCCTGATGCTCGCCGACATCCTGCCCACCTCCTACGAGGTCGGCGTCCGCAACGGACACGTGCGTCCCGGCGACACGGTGGTCGTCGTGGGAGCCGGGCCCATCGGACTGGCCGCCATCACGACCGCCCGCCTCTTCGGCCCCTCGCGCGTCGTCGCCGTGGACCCATCGCCCGCGCGCCGCGACGCCGCCAAGGGTTTCGGCGCCGACGTCGTTTTCGACCTCCCCGAGGCCACTGCCGAGGCTCTGGGTGCGCTCACCATGGACGGCCGGGCCGCACACGTGGCCATCGAGGCCGTCGGCGTGCCCGAGTCCTTCGAACTGTGCACCCGCCTGGTCCGCCCCGGCGGACACGTCGCGAACGTCGGCGTACACGGCAAACCGGCCACCCTGCACCTCGAAGACCTGTGGATCCGCAACCTCACCATCACCACCGGCCTGGTCGACACCACCAGCACACCGCTGCTCCTGGACCTGCTCGCCGAGGGCCGACTCGGCACGGAGGGAATGACCACCCACCGGTTCGGCCTCGACGAGATGCTCGCCGCCTACGACACCTTCTCCCGTGCGGCGGAGACCGGTGCGCTCAAGGTCGCCCTCTTCCGCCGCTGAATCGCCCTGTCCCAGCCACGTTCCACAAGATCCGAGGAGGATCCCGCGATGACCGTACGAGTGGGCATCAACGGCTTCGGCCGCATCCGATGCACGACCCGAGCACCGACCACGTCGTCTCCGCCGCCTCCTGCACCACCAACTGCGTCGTACCGATGACCTCGCAGGAAGGCCGGCCATGACCACCCCCGTACGTGTACGACTCCACCGAAGGCTCCCACGAGTGCGGCGTCGACTACGTGTCCTGCTCGCGCGGCCCGCGACGGCAACCCCGGCGAGCCCGCGCATCCACAACCGAACCCCGGACCGAGCACCACCGACGACCGTGCGAAGCGACGTAACGGCGCCGTCGACGACGGAGGATCCGATGGACAACGAGACGGCCGGCACCCGCCTTCCCGACATGGTCGACATACCGCGCACCATCCGCCGTCGACGCGAGCAACTGGGCCTGACCCGCGCGGAAGTCTGCGCTCGGGCGGGACTGCCCCTGAAGTGGTTGGTGGAACTCGAGGCCGGTGACGCCCCGTTGTCCCGGGCCGCTCTGGGCGCCCTGGCGGTGGCGCTGGAGACCGGTGTCGCCGCGCTCATGTCCGGCACGCCGGCACCCGGTCGGGAGGAACCCGGTCCCTCCGACGCCCGCAGCCTGATCCCGATGAGCGAGCAGGAGTGCCACGCCCGCCTCGCCACCCATGAGGTCGGCCGCCTCGCCGGCGGGACGGACCATGTGCCGTGGGTACTTCCCGTCAACTACACGTCGCACGGCCGGGACATCCTCTTCAGCACCCGATCGGGCTCCTCGCTCGCCGACCTCCGGGGACCGGTGGCCTTCGAGGTGGACGACGTGGACCGCTACGCCCGGCTGGGCTGGAGCGTGTTGGTGATCGGCGTGGCCGAGCCCGTCACCGACCCCGCCGAGATCGCCGGGCTCACCGCGGCAGGGGTCGGCGCTTGGCCCGCCGACCGTGGCGAACTGTGGTTCCGCATCCGCCCCGGCCGGGTGACCGGCCGCCGGCTGCGTCCGGGCTCGGGCCGGAGGTGAGTTGCTGCCACGAGCGGCGGGGCCATCGGGTCGACGGTCGCCGGCGCAAGGCCGCCTCGGAGCGTAGACCCGCCGAACGCGACGCCGCCCGAGCCTGGTGATCGGGCTCGGGCGGCGTCGGCGTCGGTGTCGGTGCCGTGTCGGATCAGGCGTCCGGGGGCGCGGGGACGAAGAGCACCGGGGTGGTGCTGTGGCGCAGGCAGTACACGCCGGTGGGGCCGGGGATGGTGGGGCATTCGATGCCGCTGGCGCCCAGTACGAGCAGGCGGGCGTTGTGGGCGCGGGCGACCAGGACCTCGCCGGCCGTGCCGTGCAGGGGGGTGGCCACGATCCGGTCGGGCGGGATCGGGGCCCGTACGAGGCTCGCCAGGGCGCGCTCCAGGCGTTCGCGTGCCACCGACAGCGGGGCGTCGGGTCGGTCCAGGGTCGGGCGCTCGGGGTCGGCTTCCGTCCACGCCGCGACCACGTCCAGGATCACGCCGAGTTCGGCGGCCTCGCGAGCGGCCCAACGCAGGGCGAGCGCGGACCCGTAGGAGCCGTCCAGGCCGACCACGATCCGGCCCTCCCGCCGGTCCTCGGTGATTTCGTCGGCGGGGGCGATGCCTTGCCGAGGTGACACGCGCATCGTTTCCCGGTCGGATCGGGTACCGAGCGATTCCATGTCGAGCTCCTTCGTGTGGTCCTGGTAGCGATCGAGCGCCGAGCGGCGAAGGTTCGGGTGGGTGGCTCAGGGGTTGTGACGTGTCGGCGGAAGCACCGGCTCCAGCCGGAAGAGCACCGGTCCGTGGTCCGTGGGGCCGTGGGCGGGCTTGCGGCCGGCGAGTGCCGAGACCAGATCCCGGGCGGTCACCAGGCCGACCATGGTGTCGTCGTCGTCCGTGACCGCAAGGGCGTCGACCGCGTGATCGGTCATCACGTCGGCCACCTCGGCGAGTCGGGCGGAGACCGGTACGTACGGCTGCGAGCCACCGGGCAGCAGGTCTCCCACGTAGCGCTCGGCGAGCGAGATCGCCGGAAGCGCGCATGCCACCGCGAGTTCGCTGCGCTCCAGCAACCCCACACAGCGGCCGTCCTCGTCCACGACCGGAAGGTGATGGAACCCGGTGCGCTGGATCAGCTCCCAGGCCATCAACAGGGATTCGTCGCCCGCGACGGTGAGCAACGCCGTGCTCATCACGTCGGCCACGCTCCGCTCACCCACCGACGCGTCCGCGTGCATGGTGGAGCCGCTGCCCGGGGCGGGTCCGCTGCTCGTCCTCATCGCGCTCGCCTCCTGTGTGTGCGGGATCCGCAATCGCGCGGTTCACCCGGTTTCCACGATGGAACGTCCGCGGCCGCGAACACAGGGCCGGTGGGGGTGGTGGGCCGGGCCGAAGGTCCCGGGTCACCGGTACCGGCCGGCCCTGTGCCCGCCGGCGGGGCGCGCGCACGCTGAGGGTGAGGGATCGACCCGACATCGCGGTACCGACCCCGCCGCCCGAGCCGTCTTCACTCGACGATTGGACAAGCTCATGAGCACCGGAACCCACCTTCCCGGCCTCGGTGTCCTGGTCGGTTACGACGGCTCGCCCGGCGGTGAACGCGCACTCGCCTGGGGTGCCCGCGCCGCCGCCGAGGCGAAGACGCCGCTCCACCTGGTGATGGCCGTACCGACCGGCGCCCTCGGCCGGCGCGCTCACGCGGACGAGGTCCGCAAGGGCGCCCGTGCCCTGCTGGAGCAGGCGGCGGAGCGCAGCCACGCCGCCCACCCGCACCTGAGCGTCGAGACGTCGTCGGTCGAGGGTCCGGCGGCGGATGTGCTCCTGGAGGCGAGTCGCCGCGCCGAGCTGATCGTGGTCGGTTCCCGAGGCCACGGCGGCTTCACCGGGCTGCTGCTCGGATCGGTGTCACTACGCGTGTGCGCACACACGACCTGCCCCGTGGTGGTCGTTCCCGAGGCCGTCGACGACGTGGACACCCCGAGCGTCGTCGTGGGCGTCGCGGATCGCAGCGACACGCCGGCGGTCGAATTCGCCGTGGAACGGGCCCGTCGCATCGGCGGCAGAGTGGTCCCCGTCCACGTATGGACACTCACGATGGCCGGCTACTTTCCGGGCGTGGTCGCACCGTTGCTCGGCGACCCGTTGGACATGGTGGCAACCCACGACCATCTCCTGACCGAGATGCTGGACCCGATCCGGGCCCGGGCACCGGACGTCACCATCGAGGCGATCGTCACGACCGGCACGCCCGCATCCGCGCTGATCGGCGTCTCCGCACATGCGGACCTGCTGGTGGTCGCTGCCCACCGGGCACACGGACCCTTCCCGATGCGCCTGGGCCCCACCACCCACGCCGTGCTCCACCACGCGTCCTGCCCGGTGGCCGTCGTGCCGATACCGATCACCACCACGCCATGAACGGCGCGAAGCCGCGATCGCGGGGAGGGCGCGAACCGGTACGACGATGGTGGCGGGCACTGCTCGGTCGCGAGCCGATGTATCGGCGCTGCGACGTCGTGCGCCTCCGGGCGACGCTCGCACTCACGATCCTGACCCTCCTCCTGGTGCCGTTGGCGATCGTGGCGGTCGTCGACGCGCGCGCGGCCTCCGGCGAGGCGACGCGCAATCGCCAACTGGCACGAGAACATCGGGTTTCCGCCGTACTGCTGACCACGCCGCCCCAGCAGGCCAGACCCGGCGCCGAGACGGTGACGGCGAGCGTGCGCTGGTTCGCGGACGACGGGGTTGCGCGCACCGGCACGGCTCAGGTCCCCCTCGGCGGGTCGGCCGGGGGCACCACCCACATCTGGCTCGATGCCGCCGGTCGACCCGCGATGCCGCCACTGACCCACGGCGCGATCCTCGCCGACGAACTCACCGCGGGGATGATGGCATTCGCCGGCGCGGTCGTGGTGACGACCGGAGCCTTCGGCGTGGAGCAACTGCTGATTTCCCGCCGCCGTGCGCTCGCCTGGGAACGGGACTGGGCAGCCGTGGAGCCGAGCTGGAGCGGCCGTATCGAGCACTGAGCCGGCGGCGACGACCACCCACTCGGTGCCCCCGGAGAACCGGTGAGCCCGGCATGAAGGCCGAGCCGTCCCGATCATCGGATTCCCCCGGGGCACTCGGGCACGCGATCCGGTAGAGGGCGCGCGCCTGCTCCGGACGCCGTACCGAGCTTCACCCCCATGGTGCGCCGGACGCCGGAAGAGCGCCGAAGCCGTTCGGCCCACCGACCCGGGCCGAAGGACCCTGCCGGGGGCCGCCGCCGGCCCGGACAGTGGAGGGTGACCGGGCATCCACCCACCCCGCCGGGGCGGCGCAGAGGCACGGGCCGCCGAGCGGTCATCGCAGGCGGACGGATCGATGGAGGGCGATGTGAACTCCGCGAGGACGCACATGGCAGCCAGGGGTCCGGGTTCGGCGCTGCCGGCGATGGTCCCCAGGATCTGCGACGTCATGAGCGCGCCGGTCGTGCGGGTGGCCCTGACGGACACGCCCCGCGTGGCGCGAGAGCTGATGCTTGCACGCGGGCTTCGCCATCTCGCGGTCGTCGACCCGGACACCGGCGCGGCGGTGGGTGTGCTGAGCGACCGTGACCTCGCCGATCCGCAGGCACCGGGTCAGATGGGATGCCGCCCACACACGGTTGCCGAACTCGTCCGGAGCTGCGCGCCGGTCGTCCGCCCGGAGGTGGACGCACTCACCGCCGTGGCATGCGTGCTCGACGCCGAGGCCGACGCGCTGATCGTTGTCGACCGGGCCAGGAAACCGCTCGGAATCGTCACCAACCACGACTTGGCGCGTCTCCTGACCCGGATTCATCACGATCCCATGGCGGGATGACCGTCGGGCGGGTCCGGTGCGTCTTCGAGGGTGCCTCCGGGCGCGGACGTGGCCCGGTGCCGGCGCCCTCCGACGCGCCCGGTGAAGGGCCGAACGGCCTTGGGGCACCGGGTCGTTCGAGGCCCGATGTCCGGGAGCCGACGGCTGCCCCTCCGGCCGCATGCGCGATTCGGATCGGCCGTCAGTTCGGCGCCGAGGTATCCGTCTCCGGGACGGCGGGTACGACGACCGGCGGGCAGCGGGCGTGGTGGATCAGGCCCTGACTGATCGAGCCCAGGAGCATGCCGCGGAAGCCGCCGACCCCGCGGCTGCCGACGACCGGACACAGCGCGTGCTCGGCGGCTCTCACCAACGTCCGTACGGGGTGGCCGACGGCGACTTCGCGGCGCACGGGCACGTCGGGGTTACTTCTCGGTCCAGCCGGCGAGCGTCTCGGCCGGCCGGATCCGGCCCTCCTCGATCTCCTCCGGCATGGCCAGGGAGGTCACCAAGCCGGAGGCCGGCTGTCGGACCCGTACGGCGACGATGGTGGCTCCGCGGCGCGCGGCCTCGTCGAAGGCGTGGGCAACGGCGGGTTCGGAGCGCCGTGAGCCGTCCACGCCGACCACGATCGTGCGCGGATCGGCGGTGGCATGTTCGGGTGCGCGTACGACCACGACCGGGCAGGAGGCGTGCGCCGTGACGGGTACCGCGATGGCGCCGGTGGTGAGCCGCGCCGGGTGTGGCTGCCGGTGCCGGTCGGGGTGGTGGCCCCCGACCGGCAGCGGATGCAGCCTCAGCGCGGGCCCGACACGACGGGCGCATCCGTTCTCGCGCCGGATCCGTCGGCGGCCGGCGTGTCGCCGCCGGTCTCGGTCGGTTGGAGAGTCTCCTCCACGGCGCGGCGAGGGGTGGCGGCTCCCGGAGGCCCGTAGCCCATGCGAAGCACCATTTGCACGTAGCCGGGGCCGGTGTGCGGATCGCGCAGGCTCGCGCGGGTGTCGGGCCATTCCACGGCCTGGTGCAGGACGGACATGCGCAGGCCGTGCAGGGTGGCCGTCAGCCATACCCGCTCCATGGCCTGGCCGGCGCGCAGCCAGTCCTCCGGGCGATCGAAGCGGGTGGTGAGGGTCGCCACCTGGGGCAGCGCCTCGAAGCGCTGCGTCGGGGTGGGGGGTGTGGGCGGGTGTCCGGTGAAGCCGCGCACCGGTACCCGGGCGTCGTGGTCCTGGGGACCCAGGGCCTGGTAGGGAATGCCGTCGGTCGCGGGCTCCTCCGGGCGCAGCCACTCGCGGGTCTCGGCCTGTCGCGCGAGGTCGGCGGCGGTTCGCCGTTCGGCCTCGGCCGTCAGGTTCAGGACGCGGCGCGCGTCGGCCTCCTCCAGCACTGCCAGGACCACGTCCTCCGCGTCGGCGGCGGCCATCAGCTCACCGACGATGCGCTCCGGTACGTCGCGGTTGGCGAACGGCAGGCGACTGGAACGGCGCAGGGCGATCGCCGGGTACAGGTCCGCGTCGTGGGTGTGGGCGCGTCGACTCAGGTCGAGTACGGCCGCCGGTGCCGGATCCGGGCCGTGGGGAAGCAGCGTCACCAGCGGGTCCCGGCCCAGTTGTGCGGCGGCGACGCGCAGGTTGAACACGGCCGCGCCCACGGAGATGTACAGGGCCCTGCCGTCGGGGTCGGTGAGCGGCACCGCGCGGGTCGTGTCGGCGTACACCGCGATTCCCCGGCCGTCGCTCGTGGGCCGGAACGACCATGGTTGGCTGTTGTGGAGCGAGGGGGCCGCGCCCCCCGCGGCGGCCAGATACCGCAGGTCGGCCGGATTCAGCGATGCGTTGGTCATGTCGATCTCTCCCTACGGCCCCTGGCGTCGGCAGGCCGGTCCAAGGCGGGCACCGGACGCAGCCGAAGTCCGCGACGGCGACGACGGGCCTCGTCGGCCGCCCGCAGAACTGCGCTTCGGACGGCTTCGGTGTTGTCGATGCCCACGGCCACGGGCACCGATTCCTCGAAGGCGATCACCGCGCACCCCTCTCCGCGCGAGCCGGCCCGATGTGCCGGCCCTCTTGCCGACTCTCCTCCCGGCGTTCGGCGCCGGGCAGGGCCGTTCGGCCCGGTCGGTTCGACGAAGGGCCCGTCGCAGGGAACGTGGTCGGGAGTGTGGTCGGGCGGCGCCAAGGCGGCAGACGTCGACGGTCACCGGGCAGACCCGATCCCAGGGGCCCTTCGGCCCTATCCAGCGTGCGTCATCCGCGCAGACTGAGAATCATCCGCGCAGACTGAGAAGAGGAAGGCCGTCGAACCGGAGGTGAGCCCGATGGTTGCCGCAAAGCATTGGACCGTCGACATCCACCTGAGCGAAAAGAGTGGCCAGGACGACTTCGAGGGCGGCGAATCGGTGCGTACGTTCGCCGAAGCACGGTTGCGCACGGGGGAGGACACATCGGTGCGCGGCTGGGGACATGCCCGCAAGAACCCCAAGGACCGGGACGTCCCGGAGATCGGCGACGAATTGGCCGCAGCCCGGGCACTGTCCGACCTGGCACACCACCTGCTCGATTCGGCCGCCCGCGACATCGAGGCGGTCACCGGCGGGCCGGCGGCCGTGCACGATTGAGCACCGTCTCGCCGCGGGTGTGCACCGCACGGATCGGCGCGGACGGCACTCGGTCCTACACGGTGCGCTCGACCGAGGACGACCACGAGTCACTGTTCTTCCCCGGTCCGAAAACGCACGTCGAGAAGCGAAGTGGAACGAGCAGGAGACATGGCCGAGAGCCCTCACCCGCACCCACCGGTGCGGGAGCCCACCACCGCGCAGGCTCCCGCGCCCTCCCGAATCACCACTCACCCCCCAGGGAAGCGCCCGCCGGCGCCAGAGCCCGCCGACACCCGGTGCGAGGGTTTCCCGCGGCTAGGGCTGGTCGGCGTGCAGGACGAAGAACAGGAAGCACAGGAAGCGCGGCTTGGCCGCGATGGCTTCGGGAAACAGCTCGCGGGCGGCTGGATCGGGCTCTGGCTCGCTGACGACCGCTATCCGGAAACCGGCTCCGGTGAATGCCTCGATCATCGCGTGCAGCGGCCTGTGCCAGATACTCATCAGCGTGGACTGTCCGCCCATGGTCCACTCTTCGGTCCAGTTGGTGGTGTCGAAGTACTTGTACTCGGCCTCGCGGCCGGCCTGGCGGTGCATGAGGTTGATGGCAAAAGGGTGGTCGACGGACGCAATCAGCCGACCGCCGGGCTTGAGTACGCGTCGCAGCTCGGCCAGCGCCGGCCCCCAGTCCTTCAGGTAGTGCAGCACCAGGGACGCGACTACATCGTCGAACGTGTCATCAGAGTAGGGAAGCGGGCCGCCGAGGTCGGCCACCTGCAGGTCCGCACTGTCGCCGAGCCGCCGCCGGGCCAACTCCAGCATCCCGGCACTCGCGTCGAAGCCGCTCACGATGGCGCCACGCTCACGCAGCGCCGCGAACAAAGGTCCGGAGCCGCAGCCGGCGTCGAGGATCCGCCGGCCGGCCACGTCTTTGGCGAGTGCAAGCATCGCGGGTCGCTCGTAATAGGCATTGATGAGGTTGGATTCATTTTCGGCCGTGTACGCCTCGGCGAAGCTGTCGTAGTCGTTGACCTTCGGCGTGTCCACAGTCACCGCGGACGGCGAGGTGAGCTCGGGGGAACTCGCGTGCTCTCGGTGCTCGTCGGAAACCATGGTGCGGGAGACGTGTGTCGCATCGGTTCGGTTCCTGGCCGCTCCCGGTTTTCCTTGCAGTCCATGTACAGGACGGACCTGCCCTGCGCGATCATCGGGGCGGGGAGGGTGCGGTAGAGGGAGCCCATGGTGGGAGCGCTGAACGCGCCCATGCCCAGGCCGGCGGTGAACGCGAGGAGGACCGGCCACAGTTCGTCGGTGTGGGCGCCGACGGGGGTGAACGCTGCGGTACTCAGCGCGGTGGTGAGGGCTCCGGCTGCGGCCAGGCCCCGGGTGCCGATGCGATCGGAGAGGCGTCGGGCGAGCGGCATGGCGAACGCGCCGCCGAGACCGACGGGCGCCGTCAGCAGTCCGGATGCGAGGACGCCGTGTCCGTGGGCCTGCCGGCAGTGCAGCGGCAACGCGAACAGGGTGGCGAAATTGGCCAGTCCGCCGATTCCCATGATGGCGACGCTCGCGGTGAAGCAAGGGTTCTCGGTAAACGGTGGCGGTCCACCACCGCACTGCCGAAGCGCCGAGCGTGAGCCGATCCTGTCCGAGACTGCGGTGACGTCGGGTGCGTAGTGGAAGAGCGCGCTGTCCCAGCCGATTTCCGGTGTGCCCTTGCCGAGGGCGGGTCCGAGGGTCACGACGTCGGGCCCCACCGTTCCGTGACACCGCGTTCCGTGATACCGCCCGATCGGTGACCCATGTCACGCGGCCGCGTGTCACAGGCATCGGGGCGCCGACGTCTCGTGTACGTCGGGACACCGCGCCGGAAGGGCAGGGAACATGAGCACCCGTAGGTTCGCAGTGGCAGGAGCGACCGGGCGGCTGGGACGCCACGTCGTGGACGTCCTCACGGAACGGGGACACGTGAACAGGAGGCGCATTGTGTCGATAGCCGCGGCCTCCGCGGTCCTGGGGGGATCCCTGGTCGGTCTCGGCGCATCCGGCGCAGGCGCGGCCGAGACCGCCGGCGCCTGCGACTACATCATGGTGGTCAAGAACAACTCGAACGGCTACGGATACTTCAAGGGACCCACACCGCTGCGCAAGCTTCCCGAGGCCAGGTGCGGCTCCCACGGAACGTACCGCGACAACACCAAGTTCTACTTCTGGTGCTACACCACGAACCGCCACGGAAACAACTGGATCTTCGGGCGCATCGCCGGGACCGAGGAGACCGGCTGGGTGTACGAGAAGAACATCTCGTGGAACGACGGCAGGCTGAAGCACTGTCGCGAGTCGTAGTCCATCGGCATCGCCGCGAGCGCGCCGATTCCGGGCGGGAGCGCGGCTGTTACCGCGAGGTTGGGCCGATTCAGGGCCGCACGGCCGTGGGCGGGACTCGGCGCCGGCGGTCGCGGCGCCGCTGCGGACTGCGAGTTGAGCACGACGCCGGCGTGCGGAGATACGTCGCCGCGATCGTGGCGGGGGCCGTCATTGGAGCGCACGCCATTCCGCAGGGCATCCCGGGCTCCCGGACCGTCGACGTTCGGGTACCGGCTGTCCGTTGCCTGCGCGGTCCGTGGTTCGCCCACCCCGGCGTTGACGATCCCACCGCCGGTTTTCCATCGCCACCCGTGATCGATTACCTCTCTGCCGGACTCGCAAAAATCTATCGTGACTGGAGTAGACATTGGGCGCTGGTGTGGTTATGGTTTCTCTCGTAGCCCAGAGAGACCGAAGGGCCTGGCAGAGACGAACTGCCGGCCGCAGTACCCGTAGTCGCAGTACGCAGTACATGAGATCGCAGGTGCAGGACGGTGCGCTTGTGGAGTCCCGAAGTCAGGTTTGTCGCAGGACGGCGACGGGACTGACGGCCGCACCGGCCGGCCCCGGGATGATCAGGGGCCGCGAGCAGTACCGCAGTTCACGCAGTCGCAGTACTGGTAGGTGTAATTCGCAGTACCCGCAGTTCGGTAGGTGAGCGGTACCTCGGTGAAGGCGTCTGCTGCGGACGCGCGCACCGGGAGGTTCGGCAGTGGGGTTCCACGCCAAGGCAATACGTAGGACGGGCGATCGGGGCTGGCTGCCGAAAGAAGAAAGAAGGGGTGGCGCCTTCACGGGCCACCGGGCAGTACGCATCACCCGCGGCACGCAGGAAAGCAGTACCAGGCAGTACGCAGTACCGATGGACCGCAGTACGCAAGATGGTTACCGAGGAAACAACGAAGGAGTGGAAACGCCATCGGGATCGCCCGGGCGAAAGTATGGGCCCGGGTACCGCAGAGGACTTCGATAGTGAGGTGGTCTCCGGTCACGAATCCGCGATCCCCGCACCCCCGACCGCGGTTCGGTCGGGCCTGCGGAAACGACAGGCCGGCTCGAAACGAGAGCCGGCGGATGGTGTAGCAGTTCCTTCGGGGCCCTGGTGCCAACGGCACCAGGGCCCCTCCATGCGTTCCACCGACAACAAAGAGGTGCGATGACAGCAGACAACCCCGGCCGTCTCGACGACGACCACTATCCCGCCTACACCACGGGCCGGGCCGCCGAACTCCTCGGCACTACGCCGAGTTTCCTGCGCGCCGTCGAACAAGCCCGCCTGATCACCCCGCAGCGCTCCGCCGGCGGACACCGCCGCTACTCGCGCCACCAACTGCGCATCGCCGCCCGCGCCCGGGAACTCGTCGACCACGGAACCTCCATCGAGGCCGCCTGCCGCATCACCGTCCTCGAAGGCCGGCTCGAGCAAGCCCACCGCGCCGACACCGAACACCGCCGCAACGCCGAACACCGCCGCAACGCCGAACCGGCGAACCCACGGCCGCGGCCTGAGAGAGTCCGAGAGAGCAGTCGGGCATGACCGTCACCCACGCCATGAACCAGGGCACCGGAACCGTCCACGCCTTCCGGGTGAACGTCCGGCGTTGCGGCAGTGGTTGGTCGTCGTCGGCGGATGGTGACCTCGCGCATGCTCGAAGGCGCCTGATCCGGCCCGGCCCGCCGGCACACGCCGGCGGGTCGACTACCGCGGGGTGACACGAACCCGGAGACGGGTCTGCTGCCGGCCACCCGGACCACTCACACCCCGTCCTCTCCATGGAGTGTCGATGGCCCTGCTGGTACCGTGGGGGCCATGAGTGATCCGAAGGCCATCAATCTCCGTTTCCCCGACCCGGGGCAGCGGGCCGCGATCGCGGCCGCGGCCAAGGCCGAGGGTGTGAGCATGCAGGAGTACATCCTGGGTGCGGCGTACGCGCGCGCGACCGCCCTCGAGGACCGGTTCCTCGACGCCTTCCGCGCGTCCATGGCCCGTAGCGGCGACGCGTTCGCGGCCGAGGCCGGTGAGGTCGACCCCACACCCGAGCAGCGCGCCGCCGAACACGAGGCCGCACGCGAACTCGCCGCCCCCGAGCGGGGCCACGCCGCGTGAACGATCCGCACCCCCCGCACGTGGACGTGGCGTTCCTGCTCCACGCCGCCGAACTGTTGCCCGGCGATCCACAGGTCGACGACCTCGGCCCGCTCTACGCCGCGCTGTCCCGTGTACAGGCCCGCGCGATGGACCGGGACGTGTACGGTTCGGACCACCTCAAGGCTGCGGCGCTCCTTCACACGCTGGTCCGGTTGCCGTGTCTCGAGCATTCCAACGAGGCATTCGCCTGGCACGCCACCGAGGCATTCCTGGCCCTGTACGGACATCGTCTCGACTATCCGCCCAAGGAAGCCGTCGTCCTCGTCCGCGAAGCCGCCCGAGGCGTCGTCGGCGTCCGACGCATCGCGCGCCGACTCCGCGCATGGACCACGGACTGACCGTCCCGCACATGTGTGAATGCCCGCCATTGCGACAGTGGGTCGGCCGTCGGCGGCGAACGGCGACATCGGGCCTGCCCGAAGGCACGGGAGCCGGTCCGGGCAGCCGACACACGCTGCCACTCACCGCACGCCCCGGGTGACGTCGAAGGTGCGGTTGCCGCGATCCAAGAGTGTGTCGACAAGGCCGTGCAGCCCGCCCGCGCCCTGTCCTGGCACGGACCGACCCGGCGACTGGACGGCGTGACCCGGGCGCTTCGCGACAGGTACTGCGAGACGTGGTGGGGGGCCGACGCGACTCGGCTGAGGGGTGCGCCTTCGGAGCAGTCGGTCGAACCGGGATCGACACGATCAGGGTGCGCTGCATTGAGCACGACACGGCCGAAGGCGACGACACCATCGCCACCCCGACCATCCGAGCCCTCACCGAGACCCGGCCGGTGCGGATCATGTCCGGAGCGCTTCCTCGGCGACCCGGTCCACGAGCAGTGGCCGCTCGGCGTGTTGAGGCCCGGCCGAACAGGTCGGATTGCCACGAGGGGACGGTGGCGGTGAAGGCCTTGGCCTCACCGACCGGGAACGCCTCCGACACGGGGCTGGTCGTGCCGTGCGGCGTTGTGGTCGGGGTGCGCGCCTGGGGGTCGACGATGCGGTGTCCGTGGATGCGGTCTCCGTCGATGAGCGGACGGGCGCGCCGTGAGCGGAGGCGGTCGACGGCGGAAGACGGTGTCGGGTGGGACGAACCGCTGTCGGCCGTGGGGCCGCACCCTGTCGAGGTCGACGGCGAGGGATTCGAGTGCGTCGGGCTCGGCGTTGCGGACCGGATGATCGAACGCTTCGAGGAGCGGGTGGCGTCGGCGACCGAGGGGGCGGGTGAGCGGGGGTTGGGACGAGGGGAGGTTCGGGGGTGCCGCTAGCGTGGCCGCATGGAGCGCAGCCCGCTGGACGAATGGCAAGCAGTGCGTCGTGTCGTCGACGGCGTTCGGCGCGACGGCGCGTTCGAGGCGCGGACCTCCGCGAAGGCCCTCGCGGTCATTGCCGGTTGCGCGGTGCCGTTGCTCGTGGCGATGGCGGGGTCGTTCGCGAGTCCGAATCCGGACATGCCGAAGGTGCTCGTCCCGGTCATGGCGGTGCTGCTGGTGCCCGTCGTCGTGTGGATCGTATGGCTGGTCGTGCCGCGCGTGCGGCTGCGGGTCGACGCGGACGGCATCGCGGTCCGCGGGCGGCGCGTCGTGGCGTGGGAGGACGTGGCCGAGTTCCGGACCGGGATCGCCGCGGGGCGGGCACCGCAAAGCTACGTGCTGGTCGAACGCGCTGGCGCCGCCGGCCCGCTGCCGCCCGTGAAGCTGCCGATTCTGCTCGACGTCGACACGGCGATTCTGCGCGCCGCGCTCAACACCCTCCTCGTCGAGCGGCGCGAGGGAACACAGCCCGGCCCCGGACCCGTCCGTCCGCGCCCGAGCCGGCCCTGACGCGGCCCACGGCCCTACCCGCGGTAGTTCCGCCAGGCCGCTTCTCCGGCTCGAGCTCTCCCGGAGTACTCGGCGGCTCTGCGCCCTGACGGAACATCGTCTCCTTTCAGGCGGACCTGGCCGCGATGAATCGTCGGTCGTCGTGACGCGGCGCTGAAGGGTGCCGCGGAGTCCCGCCTGCTCCCGCGCACCCGGCCACTTCGCGGCCGAGCCGGGTGAACCGGCAAGCACTTCGGTCGTCGCCGCCCTCTCCACCGGGGCTCGGCATCGCGCGGGCAAATCAGGTCAAGATCGGCCGAGTTGCGTTCCAAGGGCGCGCCGCGGCCGTCCGGAGGATTGCCGCGCGGCCGCTGGGGGGAGACCCCCGATCGCCGGGCCGTATCCGGGCCGGGCACCGAAAAGGCGGCGCGGTGGCGCGCCGCGCGCAGAAGGAGAGCGGTAGATGGCGACGGGCACGGTGAAGTGGTTCAACGCGGAGAAGGGCTTCGGTTTCATCTCGCAGGACGACGGAGGGTCGGACGTGTTCGTGCACTTCTCCGCCATCAACGCCTCCGGTTACCGCGAGTTGCAGGAGAACCAGCGGGTCTCCTACGACGTCACCCAGGGCCAGAAAGGCCCGCAGGCCGAGAACGTCACCCCGGAGTAGAGCTGCACCTTTGTTCCCGGTCGGCCGTGCTCACGCGGGGAGCGGGCGCGGCCGACCGAGGCAGCCGGCGCCGGGCCTTGGGCGCGGCGGCCCCCGACCGGCGATCGTCGCCTCGCTCGGCCGGCCGAGTGCCCGTGCGAGACGCGGACGCGGTCACCCCGACCGCTGCGGGGGCGCCTACCGCCCGAGCTTGGTCTCGAGGTTTTCGGGGCGGGCCGGGAGGTGTGCCAGGGCCGTTATTGGCCCGAGGTCGGCCGGTACCGCGCTGCCCGCCGCAGCGGCAGGCAGCGCGTTCATACGCGGAGCGCAGGTTCATCCGGTGATCGGCGTGGCGCCGGTCACGGCAAGAGACAGGTCCCAGAGCCGGGCCGCCTCGTCGGGGTCGATGGCGTATGCGCGGACGCCGCCGTCGTCCATGGGGGTGTCGGGGGCGCAGACGCGGGCGATGTCGCAGTCCTCCAGGTAGAGGCCGCCCCGGCCGTCGAGGAGCGGGGACGTTGCGGCCCACAGGCCGGTGGCGGCCCCCTGTGCGGGGGTCTTGAAGTCGGTGTCGATGACGTTGCCGTGCTCGTCCACCCAGCCGCGGTCGATCTGCTCCCGGAGCGTCATCTCCCGCTGCAGCCCGGTGATGATCTTGCCGGGGTGGAGGGCGAACGCCCGGACACCGTCGCCCTGCCCGAGTTCGTCGAGGTGCACGGCGAACAGGGCGTTGGCGGTCTTGGCCTGGCCGTAGGCCAGCCACTTGTCGTAGCCGGTACGGAAGTGCGGATCGTGCCAGCGGATGCCGGTCAGGGTGTGTCCGGCCGAGCTGTTGATGACGACGCGCGCGCCGTCCGCGGCGGCCAGGAGCGGGTAGAGCTCGGAGGCGAGGGTGAAATGCCCGAAGTGGTTGGCGGTGAGCTGGCCTTCCCAGCCGGGCCCCACGCGCCGCTCCGGGGTGGCCATGACTCCGCCGACGGCCATCAAAAGGTCGAGACGGTCGAGACGGTCGCCGATGTGCGCGGAGGCTGAGCGGACGCTGTCGATGTCGGCCAGGTCCATGCAGACGACCTCGCAGTTCTTCACCTCTTTTAGAGCGGCACGGGCAACGTCGGGACGGCGGGCGGGAACGATGACCCGGGTTCCGGCGGCCGCCAGAGCCCAGGTGGTCTCCAGGCCGAGTCCGGAGTAGCCCCCGGTCACCACGGCCGTCTTTCCGGAGAGATCGAGGCCGGCCACGATGTCCTCGGTGGTGGTGGAGGCGGAGAAGGGCGAGCCGAGCGGCTGCTGATCAAAAATGGTCATGCCGCCGACGCTACGATCTAGAGCGAGGTCTAGATCAAATCCGGGAGTGAGCGGCATGACGACCACCGAAGCTGCCGTGCCGTTCCTGAGCATCGGCGAGGTAGCCGAGCGGACCGGACTGAGCGTGCACGCCCTGCGCTTCTACGAGCGCGAGGGTCTGCTCGTCGGACCGGTCCAACGCACGTCGGGCGGCCGACGGCGCTACACCTCCCTCGATGTCGAATGGCTGCTGATCTGCGTCAAGCTCCGCGAATCCGGCATGCCGCTAGCCGATCTCAAGCACTTCGCCGAACTGGTACGCCGCGGACCGGGCAACGAAGCGGAACGCCTGCAACTACTCGACGCCCATCGACAGCGCGTCGACGCACAGATCCAGGCGCTGGAGGAGTGCCGATCCGTCATCGCCTGGAAGGTCGGCGTCTACGCCGAGCACCTCGCCCGCGGCGAAGCCGACGGGCTCTGGGACCCGACAACCTGAGGCAAACGTTGACAGCCGCGTCGTGTGCGCTGCGCCGGCAACAGCGTGGCAAGGCCTGGCTTCGCGGCTGCGCTCAGCCGGTGCCAGAGCACGACGGTGGCGAGCAGTGAGGGGCCGCTCCGGCAGTGGGGGTGCAGGACTCGGGACGTTCACCGCACTGTTCCTTGTCCCCGGGCTACCTCGCCCCCGAAGCCGCCTTGCTCCGCGACGATTTCCCGGCCGCCGGCTCACCGCCACCGGCCACATTGCGCACCATCGGAAGCCGGACCCGCCTCGTGGATCCGGCTTCAACCGCGCCCGGGCGCGAACGACTCGGGGTGGATCACGAGGACCCGAGGCCGTCCGGCTCAGGGCGTGCGGGCGGGGTGGTCGAACCATGCCGTCACGGACCGCTTGTAGCCGTCGGGCATGAACAGGTCGGAGACCTCGGCGCGGGTGAACAGGCCGATCTCGCAGTGCTCGTGGCTGAGGACCGGGGCGGCGTCGGCGTCCGGGAGATGGATGCCGTAGGTGACGATCAGGACGTGGCGTCCGGGCAGGGGTTCATAGACCCACGTGTCCAACAAGGGCCCGGTCCGAGCCCGCCAGGCGGTCTCCTCCTCGATCTCGCGCACCACGCACTCGGCCGGCTCCTCACCCGACTCCAGTCGCCCGCCCGGCAGTTCCCACTCCCGCCGCTCGTTGCGCAGCAAAAGCACACGATCGCGGCGGTCGACCACGACGCCCTTGACCGAGACCGGCCACGTACGGGAAGCGGGTGTGTCCACGACGCAATCCTCCATGCGCTCGACCACCGACGCTCGGGAACCGCCGGCGGCGCCCACGAGCAAAGGGCCGTGTCAGTCTCCCGCACGACGCCTGTGCCACGGCGGGGTTCCACGTGCGCGGGCCGACGACCGGACCGGCGGCATACCGGAACGACCCCGGCCCCACACCGACATGCAGTGGGCCGGACCCGCGTCGCGGTGGATGTCGTAGAAGCGTCGCAACACCATCTCGCGTGCGCGACGGTGGCCGGGGCGTAGCCGGACCCGGCCGGCGGCTTTCCCGGCACGGGGTTCGGGGCGTTGGCCGCCTGTACCGACCGCCGAGCCGCTCGCCTCGGCTTGACCGTCCGCCGAATCCAGCGACTGGAGTCCCTGGCCTCTGCCCGGGTCGCCCGGTCCCGAGAAGTGCCCACCGACTGCGGGAACCTTCTCTGCACCAAGCAAGCCGACACGCCGAAGCAGACTCGAGACTGCCGCTGCGTGCCGCGGCCGTCGAACTCTGCCGGTTCCCGGCTTACCTCTGTCTGCTCACCGGCTGCGGCGCCCCGAAACATCAGCTCGTGCCGATGAGTACGTGCGAAATCTGACGGCGACTGCGGCGTCCCCGGGGGTCAACGCCAGGGCATGTGCTGTAGGCACCAGGTATTGCCGTCGGGGTCGGCGAAGTACGCGTAGAACACTCCGCCGAGGTCCTCGACCTCGCTGATCTCGACGCCGCGTTCGACGAGTTCGGCGCGGGACGCCTCGATGTCGGCGACCACCAGGTGCAGACCGCGCAGTGTTCCCGGAGGCATGTCGAGGGTGGGGAGACCTTCGGCGAGGGTGATCGAGCATGCCGAACCGGGTGGGGTGAGTTGCACGATGCGGACGCCGGGCTTCGGGTTGACGTCGACGTCGAGGCGGAACCCGAGCCGGTCCTGGTAGAAGGCTTTGGCCCGTTCGATATCGGTGACCGGCACCGGCACCAGCTCCAGCAACAGCGTGCCGGGCGGCACGGGTGGGTTGCCGGAATCCTCGGGGATCTCCTTGGCGGGGGTGGGCGTGTCGGTCATGGGTGACGCCTTTCGTGGATGAGGGTGGCGAGCAGGGCGGCAAGACGGTCGTATCCTTCGCCGGCGCCGCGTTCCATCGGGCTGCGCACGACCGCGTCGCGGATCTCGGACGAGGAATATCGCGCGGTGACGGTCATGGCGGTGTGTCCGTCCGTCTCGTCCAGAACGGTGACGACCAGTGCCGCACCGTCGGCCCAGTCACGGTGGATCTCGGTCTGTACGAGGCGCACCGGCGGCACGACCTCGCGGAACAGCCCATGGAGTTCCATCTCGGCGCCGGCCGGGCCGGTGGAGACGAACCGCCAGGCACCGCCGGGGCGCGGGTCGACCTCACAGACGGTGAGCCGCCAGCCGCGGGCGCCGTGCCAGCGGCGGAGCAGTTCCGGTCGGGTGAGCGCGGCGAAGACCAGCGGCGCGGGAGCGGCGAATGTACGGGTGAGGACGAGGTCGGTGGTCCCGGAGGCGACGACCCGCAGCCCGAGGCCGGGGTGTGGGGATGTCACGTTTCGCCGTCCTGCAGGTCGTCCAGCAGGGCATCCAGTCGCTGGTAGCTGGTTTCCCAGTAGTCGCGGTAGTCGGCCAGCCAGTCCGTGGCCGTCCTGAGCGGTTCGGCCACCAGCCGGCACGGCCGGCGTTGCGCGTCGCGGCCGCGACTGACCAGGCCGGCTCGTTCGAGCACCCGCAGGTGTTTGGAGACGGCCGGCTGGCTCATCGCGAATGGCGCGGCCAGCTCGGTGACCGTGGCATCACCGGTCGCGAGCCGGGCCAGGATGGCCCGCCGGGTGGGGTCGGCGAGTGCCGCGAACGTCGCGTCCAGCGTGTCGCTTGCAACCATGTAGATAACCTTCCGGTTCTATAACCTGTTGGTTTTATACGTGCCGGAATCCGGATCTGTCAAGAACACGAACGCTCCGGGGCCGGGATGGTGGTCTGGGTGGGGGGAGATCGCGAACTTCTACCATCCGCGGTAGCCGACGGTCGTCGGCGAGACGAGGGTCCGGGTTTCTTCGACCGCGTCGCGCTGCGCGAGGTGTACAGCGCGCTCGATGCGGCGAACGCACAGCGCACCTGCGCCCTGGTGCTGCCGATCCCGGGTGGCGGATCCGCGCCGCGGCGCCGAACGGCGCCCCGCCGTCCCGGCCGGGACGGCGGGGCGCCGCGTCACATGACGGCGCGCGTCACGCCCGCACTATCGGGGATCCACCGCCGTCAGGCCCCGCTCGTCGAGGTTCAGCCATCGCGTGATGCCGAGCCCGCGCAGGAACGACACGTCGTGGCTCGCCACGATCAGCGCACCCCGGTACGACTCCAGCGCGGTCGTCAACTGCCGCACGCTCGCCATGTCGAGGTTGTTCGTCGGCTCGTCGAGCATGAGCAACTGCGGCGCGGGCTCGGCCAGCAGCAGTGCCGCCAGCGTGGCCCGGAACCGCTCGCCGCCCGACAACGAGTCCGCCCGCTGGTCGGCCCGGCGTCCCCGGAAGAGGAACCGGGCCAGCCGCGCGCGGATCTCGTTGTCGCTCGCACCCGGCGCGAAACGGCCGACGTTCTCCACCACGGTCAGGTCGTCGAACAACAGGTCCAGGCGCTGCGGCAGGCAGCGCATCGGCACCTCCCGCCGCACCTCGCCGGTGCGCGGCTCGGTCAACCCCGCGATGGTCCGCAGCAGCGTCGTCTTGCCCGAACCGTTGCGGCCGAGCAGCGCGATGCGCTCGGGCCCGCATACGTCGAGCTTCACACGCGGCCCGAACCGAAGCCCGACGCCCGGCAGCGCCACGACCTGCCGGCCCTCCGGCACCTCGGTCAGCGGCAGGTCGACGCGGATCACGTCGTCGTCGCGTACCGCCCGCTCCGCCTCGGTCAGACGCTCGCGCGCGTCGGCCAGGCGCTCGCCGTGCATCGTGCGGTGCTTGCCCGCCGCGACCTGCGCCGAACGCTTGCGCTGGGCCATGACGACCTTCGGCTCGCGCTTGTTGTCCCACATCTTCCGGCCGTAGCGCTTACGGCGGGCCAGCTTGTCGTGCGCCTCGATCAGCTCGCGCTGTTGGCGGCGTACGTCGGACTCCGCCACCCGCACCATGCGCTCGGCGGCCTCCTGCTCCACCTCCAGCGAGTTCTGGTACGCGCTGAACGTGCCGCCGTACCAGCGCACTTCGCCGTCCCGGAGATCGGCCACCCGATCCACCAGCTCCAGCAGCCCGCGGTCGTGGCCGGCCACGACCAGGACGCCGGGCCACGCCTCGATCGCGTCGTACAGGCGTTCGCGCGCCACGAGGTCGAGGTTGTTGGTCGGCTCGTCGAGCAGCAGTACGTCCGGGCGGCGCAGCAACTGGCTCGCGAGAGCCAGCATGACCGACTCCCCGCCGGAGAGTTCGCCCGTGGTGCGGTCCAGGCCGAGGTGCGCGAGGCCCAGGCGCTCGAGCGTCGCGATCGCGCGCTCCTCGACGTCCCAGTCGTCGCCGATCGCCGCGAAGTGCGCCTCGTCGACCTCGCCCGCCTCGACCGCGTGCAGGGCCGCCCGTTGCGCCGCGATGCCGAGCACCGTGTCCACCCGGGCGGTCGTGTCGAGCGTGAGGTTCTGTGGCAGGTAGCCGAGTTCACCGGTGACTCGCACCGAGCCGCGGGTGGGCGCGAGGTCGCCCGCCATCAGGCGCAGCAGCGTGGACTTCCCGGCGCCGTTCAAGCCCACGAGGCCGGTACGGCCCGGGCCCACGGCCATCTGAAAGTCGTCGAAGAGGGTGTCGCCGTCCGGCCACGCGAAACCGAGATCGGTGCAGACGATGGACACGGTGAAGGTTGACATGGTTGATGCCTCCAGGGGCGCTCGCGGACAGGGCGACGTCTGGAGATCCGCGGGCGCGCGGTGCATCGACCGGTGGAGGGGGAGGGCGGCAACGCCTGGGATCAGGCGGTCCCGAGGACCGGGAAGGCGGCTCCGTGCCGAGGTCGAGATCGCGCGCCTGCGCACCACGGTTGCCCGGGTACGGTGCGGGTCTCCTGCCTCAGACGAGCAACGGCCTTCTCCTTCGGGTCCCGCCGGAACATGTGCGGCCCGAGCGACTCGGGCCAGTGCGAACCTAGGCGAGCCTCAGGCGTCCGGCAACGCATTTTCCGCGTCGTACGCCTTCACGAGCCGCCTCGGTGCGGTCAACCGCCGCGCCCCGGCGACGAGTTCGGCCGGTTCGTCGCGGCCCACGCGTACCGCGGCGCGAAGGGAGGCGGGAGCGTGGCGTGGTGGCGGTGGTGGTCCCGGTCCGGGAAGGCCGTGGCCCGGACGGCGGGGGAAACGACGAACGTGTTCTCCGGCGGCACGGTCTCGATGCTGGTGCAGGGGCGGCACGTTACGGTGCACCTCCCCAGAGACGTTCCGTACGTGTTGCGAACTGCCGCCCGCACCGGACGTGTTCACCGGGCGCGAACGCGAACGTGCCCGCGTCGCGGCCGGCTTGGCGCCGCTCGTGTCCGGCGGCAATGGCGGCGGTGGTTGCACGGTGTCGGTGGTGGCGGGAATGGCCGGGGTGGGCAAGTCGGCACTGGCGTTGCGGGTCGCCCACGACATGGTGGCCGCAGGCCGGTTCACCGGGGGTGCGATGTTCCTCGGCCGCGCCCAGGCCGAACTCGACGACGCGCTGCGCCGCCTCGGCGACACGCGTGGCGCCGCAGCCTGACTCGTCCGGCACGGCCTTCGGAACGTTCGTGGACGGATGGGCCCGCCGGCTCGGCGGCGGCGGCGTCGGGCGATGACGGGCACACGTCGATCACGGTCGGCCCCGGGCTGCTTCACCTCCGCGGGCCGTCGGAGTGGCGTCCTCGATCCCGATCGAGCACGGCATGCGCGTGCCCGCCACCTGTGCCGGGATCGCCGAAGAACCGGCCCGGCAGGAAGAACCGGCCCGGCAGTTCGAGCGTGCGGTGTCCGAACCCGGCCCCACCTCATCGAGGCCATGCTCCCGCGTCACCGCACACGCACGCCGGGCCGTCGAGATGCTCAGGCTTCCAGGCGGTGGTCCTCGATCCAGCCCTGGGAGGTCGTCACCCGGGCGCCCCGAGCAGGGAAGACACGCTCCATGAAGAAGTCGTGGACGTCCGGCTCGGCGTCGGCGCAGGCGTCGCTCACGACGGTGACGCGATAGTCGAGGTCGAGTGCGTCGACGAGGGTTGCCGCCACCATCGCGCCGGTCGCGACACCGGTCAGGACGAGGGAGTCGACGCGCCGGGCCCGCAGCAACAGGTCGAGGTCGGTACCGGCGAAGGCGCTGGTCCGCCGCTTGCCCACGACGGCTTCGTCCGCCCGTGGCTCCAACTCCGCGGCGATTTCGGTGGCCTCCGCACCTTCGTGGAAAAGGTTCCCGGCCTGGTGGAACCGCTGGAACAGCTCGTTGTTCGCCGAGACGTCGGCGCCCGTGGGCCGCAGATGGGTGCGCACGAAGATCACGAGCAAGCCGTCGGCCCGCGCTGCGGGCAGCAGCGACGACAGAGCGGGAACGGGTTGCCGGGCGAAGGGATAGCTCGCGAGGATGCCCTTTTGCATGTCACCGACGATCAGTGCCGGATTCGCCGGCGCGGTCATGCGATCTTCTCCTTCTCGGACGGCAGGAGCACCTGACGACTCGTGCCATCGTGCTCCGCCTTGCGCCCGGCGGTGAGGAGGATGGCCGCGCCCGCGACCATGATGAGCGCGATGGTCAGCAGAGCGTAGGTGTAGCTGCCGGTCGTGTCGGCGATGAAGCCGGTGAAGTAGGGGCCGACGAAGCCGCTGATGTTGCTCACCGAGTTGATCACAGCGATGCCCGAAGCGGCGGCCGCGCCGGTCAGAGACAGCGGTGGCAGCCGCCAGAACTGGGGCATGGCCGTGTAGATACCGGAGACGCTGAGGCAGAACGACGCGATGAAGATGACGTTGTCGTGCGTGAACGTGGCTGTCACCAGGCCGACGATTCCGACGCCCATGGGAATCACGGTGGAGGACACCACCGACATGCCTGAGGCGACCTTGGGCCAGACCGCCATGGCGATGATCGCGAACGCCGACGGGATGCCGGCCAGCAGCACACTGCCGACGTTCGACATGCCGGAGACGCTGCCGGTCAACGTGGAGATCATCGTGGGGAGGAAGAAGGCGATCGGGTACAGGCCGAAGACGATGGCGAAGAAGGCCAGCGCCAGCGTCCAGACCCGCGCGCTGGTGAGAGCCTGGCGCATGCTGGACAGCGCGCCACGCGCTTCCTGCTCGGAAGTTTCCTGCGCGAGCCGGCGTTCGATGGCTTCCTTCTCGACCGTCGTCAGCCACTTGGCGTCGCGGGGCCGGTCGGGCAGCATCGTGAAGACGAGGATTCCGGCGAGGAGGGTGATGGCCCCCTCGACCAGGAACAGCGATCTCCATCCGGCCAGTCCGGTGAGACTCTGCCCCCAGGACAGGAGGGCGGCGGCCAGGGGCGAGCCGATGATGCCCGACAGCGGAATCATCATGAAGAACGCCGACAGGGCCCAGGCCCGGTACCTGCGCGGAAACCAGCCGGTCAGGTACAGGAGGATGCCCGCGGCCAGTCCTGCCTCGGCGAAGCCGAGAAGGATCCGCATGGCGTAGAGCTGGCCGACGTTTTGCACCGCCGCCGTCGCCATGGTGACCGCGCCCCAGGTGACGAGGATGCGAGTGATCCACCGTCGTGCCCCGAACCGGCGCAGCATCATGTTGCTCGGTACCTCGACGAGGACGTAGCCGATGAAGAACAGTCCGGAGGCAAGTCCCATCTGCGAGCCGGAGATGCCCAGGTCCTTGCTGAGGGGCACGGCCATGTAGCCGAGATTGGCGCGGTCGATGTAGCTCATGACGTAGGCGATTCCGATGAGCGGGATGATGCGTATGCCCACCTTGCGCCACAGCCGGCGCATGGATCGGTCGGTGGAGGCGGGGACGGTGACCTCGGCCATGACGGTGACCTCTTCTCGGGCGTGGTACAGGGGATGCTCCGGGGCGCGGCCGGGCAGGGGAGAGCGGTCGTTCAGCGGTGGTGAGCGGAGCGGAGTTCTTGCGTGGCGGCGATATCGACGGTGCCGGTGGGCGTGATGACCACGCCGTAGTCGCGGGCCGCGCCGGCGACGGTCACCTTCTGGTCGAGCACGTCCTGCAGGACCCGGTCGGCTTCCCGGGTCAGGGCGCTGCCGTGACCTCCTCCGCCGGCGGTGACGTGGCGGTGGCGGTCGCCGGCGGCCAGGGTCCGGACGACCTTGGTCGGCAGGATCTGCTCCTGCGGCGTTCCGGTGTCGAGGATGTTGGACGAGGGAGTCCCCGGTCCTCCTCCCGCAAGGCCGTAGGGGAGGTGCCGGCGCCGGTCCGAACGGATCTGTACCGAGGCCTCGGGGTGGAGGATCGTCATGTCGCGGAAGGTCGACAGGCCACCGCGCCACCTGCCCGGTCCGCCGGTGTCGGGGAGATAGCCGTAACCGTCGATGCGAAGGTGCCCGGACTGCTCGAGCTCCTCGATCGGCGTGTTGGCGAGGTTCGCACCGAGCGGGCTGATGCCGTCCACCCCGTCGCGATCGGGCCTGGCCCCCCAGGCGCCGCACAGGACGTCCCACAGGACGGTGCTGGATCCGTCCTGCTCGGTGACGCCGATCGCGATGGAGTCGGGGCCGCCGTCGCCGGCGGCAGGGACTCGGTGGGGGAAGACCGGTGCCAGAGCGCCCAGGACGGTATCGATGATGCGGTAGGCGACCAGGCCGCGTGCCCCGCGGGCGGACGGGCGTCTGCCGTTGAGGATGCTGCCTTCGGGGATGACGAATGTGAAGGGGCGGTAGAAGCCGCTGTTGGCCGGGATGTCGGATCCGAGGGCTCCCTGGATGGCGGCGTAGGAGGCGGACTTGGTGAACGAGGCGGTGGCGTTGAGCGCCGAGGCGACCTGCGGGGACGATCCGGTGAAGTCCAGGTGCAGGGCGTCGCCGACGATGTTGACGGTGACGCGGAAGGGGATGGGGGGCGAGCCGAGCCCGTCGTCGTCGATGTAATCCTCGAATGTGTAGCTGCCGTCGGCGGCTTCGGTGACCGCGGCACGCAGGAGGGTCTCGGAGTAGTCGAGGAGTTCGTCGATCAGCACAGCCAATTCGTCGGTTCCGTGGCGCCTGGCAAGTTCCTTCAGTCCTTCGCCGCCGGCGTGGCAGGCGGCGAGTTGCGCCTCTAGGTCACCGCGCAGCAGGCCGGGCTCGCGTACGTTGCGCAGGATCAGGGCCAGGAACGTTTCGTTCAGTACGCCCGCGTCGACCAGGCGGGACGGGGGGATCTGGACGCCTTCGGCGAAGATGCTGGTGGACTGCACGGCCATCGATCCGGCGGCCCAGCCGCCCACGTCGGCGTGGTTGACGACGGTGACCGAGTAGCCGATCAGTTCCTGCTCGTCGGTGAAGACCGGCCCCACGGCGAAGATGTCGGGCAGATGCATGCCGCCCAGGTCCGGATCGTTGAGGAGGTAGACGTCGCCGGGACGGACGGTGTCCCCGAACGCGTCCAGGATGGCGCTCATGGCCTCGGGGATGGAACCGAGGTGCACCGGGCAGGTGTTGGCCTGGGCGATGACCCGCCCGGCGGCGTCGCACAGCGCGGCCGAGAAGTCCATGCTGGAGGCGACGATCTGCGAGTGGGCCGTACGCAGGATGGTGATCGCCATCTCGTCGGACAGTCCTGTTACCGCGTTGCGGAACACCTCGAACGTGGCGGCGTCGCGGATGGGGTGCGGGCTCATGACGATTCCTTGGTGGCAGTGGTCCAGCGGATGACGATGTTGTCGAGGCTGTCGCGGTGCGCGGTGGCCCCCGGCGGCACCAGGGTCGTCGAGTCCATGTCCTCGATGACCAGCGGTCCGGGCACGCGGTGGGCGGGCAGTTCGGCGCGGGCGATGACCGGGGTGTCTTGCGTGCGGTCGAACCGGCAGGCCCGGGAATGGGCGGGGCGGGAGTGTTGCGGGAGCAGACGCAGCGCGCGGTCGATGGTGATGGGGTTGCGTACCGTGCCCCGCACGCGGATGTTGACGATTTCGATCAGTTCGTCACCGCCCGCGCGACCGTAGGTCCGGCGGTGCTCGGCGTGGAACCGCGTGCGGGCCCCGGCCATGAGGGCGGGTGTGACGGTGCCGTTGGGGATCACGATCGGGAGTTCGAACCGCTGGCCGTGGTAGCGCATGTCGAGGACCCGCTGCACATCGGCTTCTGCGCTCGGCGCGGCTTCCCGCAGCGCCCGGGTGATGTCCTCGGCCATACGGTCGAACTCGGCGGTGAGCGCGCCGGGTTCGTCGAGTTGGGGGCGGTGGGGTGCGACCGACTCGCGGGAGGTGTCGGCCACGAGCAGGCCGAGGCTGCTGAACAGGCCGGTGTGCACGGGAACGATGACGGTGTCGATGCCCAGTTCCTTCGCCAGAGCGGCACCGTAGAGGGGGCCCGCTCCTCCGAAGGCCACCATGACCGCGTCCCGCGGGTCGCGGCCGCGTTCACTCGTGACGGCCTTGACGGCCTTCGTCATGTTGGAGACGGCGACCTCGTAGGCGCCGCGCGCGGCAGCGGGGATGTCGACGTCCAACTGTTGGGCGATGATGTCGAGGGACTTCTCGGCGAGGTCCGGACGGATCGCCACCCGACCACCGGCGAGGGACCGGGGACTGAGGTAGCCCAGGACGACATTGGCGTCGGTGAGCGTGGGATGGTCGCCGCCGTTGCCGTAGCACGCGGGGCCGGGCCGGGATCCCGCGCTTTCGGGACCGACCCTCAGGGAACCCGCCGCGTCCACGGAGACGATGCTGCCGCCGCCGGCGCCCACCTCGGCGATGTCGATGGAAGGCACCCGCACGGTGTAGCCGGCGCCCCGGCCCATGCTTCTCGTGAGGTTCATTCCTCCGCCGACCTCGTAGTCGGCGGCGACGAAGGGCTCCCCGTTTTCGATGAGCGAGGCCTTGGCGGTGGTGCCGCCCATGTCGAACGCTACGACGGAGTCGAGGCCCATCAGTTGGGCGAGCTTTTGCACGGCGATGACGCCTGCGGCGGGGCCCGACTCGATGATCTGGACAGGCCGCCGCACCACGGACGCCGCGTCGAGGAGGCCGCCGCTGGACTGCATGATCATGAGGGGCTCGGTGATGCCCGCCGCGCGCAGCCCGTCGCCGAGCGCGCTGACGTAGTTGTGCACCTGCGGTCCGACGTAGCTGTTCACGACCGCGGTGCTGGTGCGTTCGAACTCCCTGATCTGCGGTGAGATGTCCACGGAGGCGGTGACGAACACGCCGGGCAGCAGTTCGCGCAGTTCGGCTGCGACACGTTGTTCCTCATCGGGGCGGACATGGGAGTTGATCAGACAGACGGCGACGGCCTCGATGCCCGCCGCGCGAATCCGATCGGCCAGGTCGGCCACTTCGGCGCTGTCCGCGGCGGGCCTGAGCTCACCGTTCGCGGTGATGCGCTGATCCAGTTCGTAGCGGTGGCGGCGCGGCGCGAGCGGCACGGGCTTTTGCCAGGACAGGTCGTAGAGCAGGGGGCGGCGCAGGCGGCCGAGTTCCAGGACGTCCCGGAAGCCTTTGGTGGTGACCAGCGCGGTGCGCGCGCCGCGCATTTCAAGGATCGCGTTGGTGGCCACGGTGGTGGCGTGCAGCATCGCGTGGACCTCATGCGTCTCGACGCCCGCGTCACCGAGCGCGGCGGCCGTCCCCTCCAGGACCGCGGTGCCGAAGTCGGGCGGAGTGGAGAGGACCTTGACGGGCAGGACGCGGCCGTCGGGTCCGAGGGCGATGACGTCGGTGAAAGTGCCGCCGATGTCGGCACTGACGCGCCAGCCTTCGTCGCGACCGGTCGTGGGTGCTCCTGACACGTTCGGCTCCTTCGGGGGTGGGCCTGGTCGACGCGGACGTCTCGCAGGCGCATGCGTGGGTCAGAGAATTGAGATCTCAGAGGACCTCACTGAGATCTTTTGGACAAGTGAGATGCAGAGCGCGTGCCCACAGTGGGGGGAGGGGCACGAAGCAGCCGGGATTGCGGGTTCGGCGGGGGCTCAGGTGCTGCGGACACCGGCGGTCAGGGAAGCCAGCCGGTCTGTGACTTCGGTGAGGGCGGCCGTGCTCCCGCCGTACAGCACGCGGGCATGGGTGGCCGGGCCCTGAAAGGCATCGCCTGCCAGAGCGGTGACACCATGGGACAGCAGCAGGTCCTCCAGTGCGCGGCCGGCCACGCCGAGCGGGCCGAAGTCGACGAAGGCGAAGACTCCCGCGTCGGGCGGCGGGGTTTTCAGGCCCGCCCGGGCCAGGCCGGCCACCAGGAGGTCGCGTCGCGGGCGCAGCGTCGCGAAGGAGGGTTCGATCCAGTCCTGCGGCCCGGTGAGGACGGCGACTGCGGCGGCCTGGGCGACGTCGCCCACGTTGATCACGTCCCATTCGAGTGCACGGTGGATCGGTTCCAGCAGGTGGGCGGGAGCGTGCACGTAGCCCACCCGCCAGCTCGTGAAGGCGTAGTTCTTGCTGAGGCTGGTCACCGTGACCAGGTCGGGATGGCGGTCGCGCAGCAGCATCTGGGGCTGGTAGCCCGGGCCTTCCCATACGTAACGCTCGTAGGATTCGTCGGCCAGGACGATCAGGCCGTGGCGCGCCGCCACGTCCAGAAGCTGCCCGAGCCGCTCCCGACTGGGCAGGTAGCCGGTGGGGTTGTTGGGATTGCAGATCAGCAGCGCCCTGGTGGCGGGGGTGACGGCGGCTTCGACGGCCGCAGGGTCGTGGTCCCATCCGCGCTTCTCCTGCGACGGCACATAGACCGGGCGGACTCCCGCCAGCCGGATCATGCCGTCGAAGAAGTAGGTGGGGGCCGGCACGAGGACCTCGTCGCCCGGATCCAGAAGGGCACGGAGGACCACGCTCATGCCATGTTGCGCTCCGTGGGTGATGAGCAGTTCGGCCTCCGGATCCGCGTCGACCCCGAGGGTGATCCGCAGGTGATCGGAGATCGTTCGGCGCAGTTCGGCCGAGCCCCGGCTCCGGCGGGGGAAGACCCGGCCCGCCGCGGTCCGGGCGGCCTCGACGACGTGTGCGGGCATCGGCAGCACCGGGACGCCGCCCATGGGGATCAGGTCGGCACACGGCCCCGACGCGTCGGGCACGCGTTCGGCGAGTTCGAGGGCCGGCAGGCGTTGCAGGGGCATTGTGATTCCCTACGCTGAGATCTCTATGTGACTAACTGAGATCTCAGTCCACCACTGGGAGAACCTTCTGTCAACGGTTCCGGAACGTCTGGGGGCAGGAACTCGTCGTCACGCGTCAGGACACCTGGATACTGGCCCCGGTAATCGAATCGCTGGACAGGAGCGCGCCGATGATGTGCTCCTGCGAGGTCCGCGTACGGGCGCGCATGGCCGCGCGGGCGGCGGCGGGGTCGCGCTCGCGGATGGCGTCCAGAATGGTGCGCCGCTGGTGTGCGGCCGTTGCCGAGAACGGCAACGACTTCAAGGTGATCCGCAGGACGCGTTCCAACTCGTCGAAGGCCCGGACGATCGACTGGGCCAGCATGTCGTTGCCGCAGCAGTTGGCGATGATGGCGTCGAACTCGAGGTTGGCCCGCAAGAAGTCGTCGACCCCGGCCCTGTCGCCCAACTCGTAGGATGCGCCCAGCAGTTTCTCCATGCGGGCCAAGCTCGGCTCCGGACAGCCGTGCTCCGCGGCCAGGCCCGCGGCCTCGGTCTCCAGGAGTTGCCGGAACGCACACAGGTCCCGGGTGCCCTTCACGGTCACCGGCAGGATGCGGTACCCCGATCGGGGCAGCGCTTGGACCAGGCCGTCGCGCTGGAGACGGGTCAGAGCTTCCCGGACGGGCATGGTGCCCGCACTCGCCAGGCGCGAAAGGTCGGTCTTGGTGACGTGTGCGCCGGGTCGCAGCTCGAGCTCGATGATCTGCCGCTTGATCGCCAGGTAGGCGCGCTCCGTGGCATTCGAGCCGGCGTGATCGGTGCTGAGGATGGCCGGCAGATACTTCACCTGGCCATCCTAGCGATGATGATCCCAGTTGGTGTCTCTCGGATCTCAGAGGGTCTCGCCGGCAGGCACCACCGCGACGTCCTCGTACCCCGGCAGGTGCCGGATCGACGGCGTGTCCGGCCAGGAACCCTGCCGTGGTGCCGGCATCGTCGTCAAGGCTCGAGAAGCCATACGTCAGGGAGTGCGTGCGGCCGGATCATGCCGCGGGCGACCGTCAGGGGTGCGTCGGTGGCTGCGGCGACCTCGGCAACGGTGACTCCCGGCGCCGTCTCCACCAAAAGCAGGCCGAAGCGGGTCACGTCGACGACGGCGAGGTCGGTGATCACCCGATGCACCACACCGCGTCCGGTGAGCGGCAGGGTGCAGCGCCGCACAAGTTTGGGGCGGCCGTCGCGCGTGGTGTGCTCCATGACGACGATGACGCGGCGAGCGCCGTGCACGAGGTCCATCGCGCCACCCATCCCCTTGACCATGTGTCCGGGGACCGTCCAGTTCGCCAAATCCCCCGTCGCCGAGACCTGCATGCCGCCGAGGACCGCGGTATCGATGTGGCCGCCGCGGATCATCGCGAACGACAGCGCCGAGTCGAAGAAGGACGCGCCGGGCCGGGTCGTCACCGTCTCCTTGCCCGCGTTGATCAGGTCGGGGTCGACACGGTCCTCCTCCGGGTACGGGCCGACGCCCAGGATCCCGTTCTCGCTCTGCAGTACGACGTCGACGCCGGGCGGCAGGTGGTCGGGGATGAGCGTCGGCAGCCCGATGCCCAGGTTGACGTAACTGCCCGGGGTCAACTCGCGGGCCGCTCGGGCGGCCATCTGTTCGCGGGTGCGCGCCATGTCAGTCCCCTGCCCGGTTGGTCGCAAGCGCGGTGGTGCGCTTCTCGATGCGCTTCAGTCCCGGGTCGGCGACCGCAACCACACGCTGGACGAAGACACCGGGAAGGTGCACGTGGTCGGGGTCCAACGCACCCGCGGGGACCAGTTCCTCGACCTCGGCCACGGTGATACGCCCGGCGACGGCCACCAGCGGATTGAAGTTCCGGGCGGAGGAGTGGAATACGAGGTTGCCATGGGTGTCGCCGACCGCCGCGCGCACCAGCGCGAAGTCCGTCGTGACGGATTCCTCGAGCACATATTCCGCGCCGTCGAAGTGGCGGGTCTCCCGGACCGGGGAGGCGACCTCCACTGTTCCGTCCGCGGAATACCGCCACGGCAGTCCGCCCTCCGCGACAACTGTGCCCACCCCCGCAGGCGTGTAGAACGCCGGGATGCCCGCGCCGCCCGCCCGGAGTCGTTCGGCCAGCGTCCCCTGCGGGACGAGTTCCACTTCCAGCTCGCCCTCCAGATACTGGCGCGCGAACTCCTTGTTCTCCCCGACGTAGCTCGACGTCATCCGAGCGATCCGCCGTGCGGCCAGCAGGATGCCCAGACCACCGTCATCGACGCCGCAGTTGTTCGAGACCACACGCAGGCCCCCCGTTCCGCAAGCCAGTAGTGCGTGGATCAGGTCGTGCGGGATGCCGCACAGTCCGAACCCCCCGACCGCGACGGTCGCGCCGTCGGGGATGTCGGCGACCGCCTCGGCGGCGGATGCCCATGTCTTGTCCATAGTTCGAAGACGGTAGGGCCACGACGCCGGCGCGGATATGTGTGAGGGAACCACACCCTGCGGCGATGTGATGGGTGGAACCGCCATGCCGGAGCGACGGACCACCCGGCATGATCCCGAGGTGCCGTGCAGGGCGGGCGGGAGCCGAGCGCTTGCGCATGCCGATCGCAGCGGCTGAAGACTCCCGAGGCATTCATGTGCATAATCACCCGATGGACGCTCTAACGGCGACGGCCGCCGTGCGCAGTCTGTTCACCCTCCTGCACGACGAGGCGCCGGCGGCAGAGTTCGAGGCTGTCGTCGACAGCGTCCGCGCCGCGGGCATCGGCCCTGCTCTGCTCACCGAGGTCGACGCCGCATATGCGACCGCGATGCGGCTTCGCGACGTCCTTCGGGAGCACCGCCGCCGCGAAGCCGAACTCGCCGCCCTCAACGAGACCATCGGCGACCTGGCCGCGCTGCGGGACGTCGACGCGGTGCTGTCCGCGATCGTGCACCGGGCACGCTCGCTTCTCGGCTCGGACACCGCGTACTTGTCGCTGCAGGACACGGACACAGGCGACACGTACGTCCGGGTGACCGCGGGCGCCGTGTCACCACGGTTCCGGCAGCTGCGTATGGCGATCGGGGACGGGATCGGAGGCCTGGTCGCCGAACGCGGCACCCCGTTCGTTACTGCCGACTACTTCGCCGACACCAGTTTTCGGCATACCTCTCGTCTTGACGAGGGAGTCGGCGACGAGGGGCTCGTCGCCATGCTCGCGGTGCCACTCGTCGTCGACGACACGGTGATCGGGGTGCTGTGGGCCTCCGACCGCCGTCCGCGAGTGTTCCGTCCGGGGGAAGTGTCACTGTTGACCGCGCTCGCGGCCCACGCGTCCGTCGCCATCGACAACGCGAATCTGCTCGCCGCAACCCGGTCCGCGATCGCCGAGCTGGCCGACGCGCACGCCGGAGCCCGGGCACACAGCGCTTCGATCGAACGCGCCGCCGCCGCCCATGACCGGTTCACCGGGCTCGTCCTTGCGGGCGCCGGGGTGGACGACGTCGTCCGAGCGGTGGGGGAACTCGTCGGCGGTGACGCGTCCGTGCTGCTCGGCCCCGACGCCGGAAGCGCCATGGACGCCGCCGACCCCGATTTCGCGGCAGCCCGCGGGCAAGCGCTGGCCACCGGGCGCGGGGCCCGGGTCGGCAACGTCGACGTAGTACCGGTTGCCGCCGGCACCGAGTGGTTCGGCGTACTGGTGCGTCGCGGCGAGAGCGACCCGCCCGACTCGACGGCTTCGGACATGCGCACTCTGGAGCGCGCGGCGATGATCGTCGCGCTGCTCCTGTTCTTCCGACGCTCGGCGGACGAGGCCGAGCACCGGCTCGCCGGAGAGCTGGTACGCGACATCCTCGCAGCCCCGTCGCCGGATCGGAGGGCGATCGGCGACCGGGCGGCACGATTTGGTGCGGACCTGAACCGGCCGCACGTCGTCGTGGTGGTTCAGGTACCCGGCGCCGACCGTTCGCGAGTGGCTTCGGCGGCTTGGCACTTGGCCGCGACATCCGGAGGCATGGCGGGCGAGATCGACGGAGGTGTGGTCCTGCTGCTTCCCGAGACGGACCCTTCGGCGAGCGCGCGGCGCGCGGCGACGGAGATCGGCCATGCGCTCGGGCGCCCCGCGACGGCGGGGGCCGCCGGCCCGGCACCGGACCTGGACGCGATTCCCGATCGGTACGCCGAGGCCGGCCGGTGTGTCGCGGCTCTGCGCGCGCTCGGCCGGTCCGGGGAGGGCGCCTCGGCCGACGAACTCGGCTTCCTGGGCGTGCTCTTGGCGGATACCAAGGACATCGCCGGCTTTGTCCACGCGACCCTGGGCCCGCTGCTGGACTACGACGCCACACGCGGCGCAGAGTTGACCCGAACTGCCGCGGCGTATTTCGACTCGGGGCGCAGTCCGGCGCGGACGCGCAAGGTGCTGCATGTACACATCAACACCGTGACTCAACGGCTGGACCGCATCGCGTCCTTGCTCGGCGCGGATTGGCGGGAGCCCGATCGAGAGCTGCACATCCGACTGGCGCTGCACCTGCGGGGGATGCTGCCGAGGTGATCCGGTGAGGGTTCCTCCCTCGACGCGCGCCACGACGCCGGGCACCGCAGCTCGTCGCACCGGTGAGTGACGGTTGCAACTCGCTGAAGGTCCCCGAGACCGAGGCCGATCGCACGTGGGTCGGGCTGCGCAGGAATCCCAACGGCTGGGCGGGCTATCTCACGCTGCGGCTGGTCGCGCTGGTGGAAACCGGCACCTGCGGATTGCTCGCCGCAGCCATGGGTTCCTCCCGGAGCGGGGAACTCACGCGTGCCCGGGCCCTGTTGCCGCACCTCGGCGGCGGCATGCCGGCCCTGCTCGACCGAGCCTACGACGTCGGCGCGTTCTTGCCTGCCCTCGCGGACACCGGCGCGCACCTGGTGGGTGTGCACCTGTCCATGGTGACGCACCGAAGACGGATCCCAGGCGTCGCGCAACGGCCGCGAGGGTCGCCGAAACGCTGTGCCGTCGGTGACGCGCGGGCTGTCCGCGATGCGCCGAGGATTCCTCTGCACACGTTCAATTGGCTTGTTGTGAACGGTAGTTCGTATATCGGCCGAGTTGGATGATCGTCTTCTGCCGGTAGCTTCCCGATGCCAGACTGACGGGCGCCCCGTCGGGGCACGAAGGTTTCGTTGTGCGCCGCTTCGGTTCGGGGGGACCGATCGGGAGCCGGCGTCCGCGCGTGGAGGGGGAAGCGTGGCACTTCAGGATTCTCTGTTCAAGGTCTACGGTGACCGGTCGTACACCCATGTGACGATGGCGCGCCATCAGGGCACGACCGTGGCGTTCGCCATGGACGCGTCTCGGCGGATCGTCTATTCCGTGCTGGATCTGGCCGGGGAGCAGGCCAAGGGCGCCGCGGACGCCGCGTACTGGAGCGGAAATCCGATCGAGCTCGCCTTCCCTCGGGAGATCGCCGAGGTGGGCTACGCCATCGTCGGCCCCACGGCCATGCCGACGGTCAAGCGCGGCGGGTGGACAGCAGGATCCGCGGCCGTTGTGCGGGGAAGGCCAGGTTGTTGCCGCGTAGGCCCTCATCGCGGACGACGGTGGAACCGGCGGCCGTGGTCTCCCGGTCGAAGGCCCAGTAGCCGAGGAGGTCCTGCTTGCCGCCGCGTATACGCGTGAACATGTTGTCGAGGATCTGCTCGGGGGTGCGCATCGTGCGCCAGACCCGAACCTCCTCCAGCGTTCCGGCCAGCGGCTCGATCACCCGGCCGGCGATCAGTCGTGCGCCCAGGGTGAATTGCCGGTCCCCGTAAGGGCCGAGGTCCAGCGGGAACTGCCCCGGATTGGCGGACAGTTGCTGTCCGTTGCGGTACAGCAGCAGCGCGCTGGCCTTCGGGTCGGGGTCGCGGGTCCAGCGAGCGCCGCGCAACTTGGCCGGGTGGCTGCCGGTGGCGTCGGAGGCGATGTTCCCGGCGTTCTCGTCGAACGACCAGCGGGCCACCAGCCCCTTCTCACGTTCGGTGACCGCAAGGCCGAGTTGTTCGGTCTTGCGGGCGGTGTTCCACAGCCGCACCTCGCCCAGGACGCCGCGCAGTCCTCGGCCCAGTTCCACGCTGCCGCGGTTGGACTGCGCCCCGGGGCCGGTGTAGCGATGCGTCCCGTCCGGCCTGCCGTCGAGGTAGAAGCGGATGTCCTGCCCGGACAGGGGGGCGGTGGCGGCCTGGCCGGCGGTGGAGGATTCGGGTCGCAGCGCCTGCCTCACCACGGTCACGCGGTGGAAGGCGCCGCCTCGCAGGGGCGTGTTGGAGGTGAAGCGGACGGCCTTGCCTTCCGGTTCGGCGAAGGCGAACTCCACCCTGCCGTCGGCCGTGACACCCACCTGATATGGAACGCCGCCCGGTCGGCCGTCGACGACTTCGCCCTTGGCGATCAGGCCCATGGGCGTGCCGGGCCGGTCGATCTGTACGAACACCTCGATCGTGAGGTCGCCCGACACGTCCAGCGCGTCCTGCGGGGCCACCTCCAGGCCCGCGGTGCCGTCCAGGCGCACGGCCCACGCCTGGGTGAAGGTCGCGGCCAGGTGGGCCCATTCGTTGCACGGGAAGCGCTCCGCCGAGCGCAGCACCCGGTCGCCGACGCGCGCCACCACGTGGTAACCCTTGATCGGCGAGGGCGTCGGACCGGTTCCGTTGAAGGTCCAGTGGCCCAGCAGTCCGGGCTCGCGGCCGGACATGCGCCTGTGGCGTTCGCCGGAGATCTCCTCGGGGGTGCGCACCCGCCCGAAGACGCGGACCTCGTCGATCTGACCGTGGAGATGGTCACCCGTGAAGGGCTGCGTGCCCAGAACCAGCGGGCCGTTGCCGGTGTAGGGGCCCTTGGCGGTGCGGCGAGCGATCTCGACGCCGTCCCGGTAGAGGATCTGCTCCCGGGTGGCGTTCACGTACACCGCGGCCCAGTGATGCCATTCCAGGTCCGGGTAGGTCTGTGCGGTCTTGAGGTCGTCGCCGAACAGAGCGAAGGTGAGGGTCTCGTCGGCGGCGATGTGCAGATGCAGGGTCTGGTCCACCGCACCGGCCAGGTTCCCGTGCGTCAGGAGCGGCTCCAGCCGGCCGCGCGCGTGGCTGCGCCTGGCCCACAGTTCGATGGTGAAGTCACGGTTGGACAGGTCGAGCGCACCGGTCAACTCGAGCCTGTCGTCACCGTCGAAATACTGCACCGGCAGGTCGGCCGGGACCAGCGACAGCGAGTAGGCCGACTCCGCCGTATTGGCGTGCACGAGCCTGGCCTGCCCGCTCTCGGGATTGACCCAGGTCTCCAGGCTCAGATCGCCGGTCGTGGCGACCGCGTCCAGCTTGTCGACGGGTAGCGACAGGTAATGGTCCTTGCCGTCGAACAGGTAGGCGCGACCCGGCATTTCGGCCCGCCAGACGCAGCCGCTCCCGGTGATCGTCGATTTCGCCGTGCCGTTGGGGACGGATTCGACCCCGTTGGCGGTCAACGCGACCAGTCGGGATCCGGAGGACAGCAGGACGCCGGTCCGGCTGGACGTGGCGCGTCCGTGATCGTAGCCGACCAGGCTGATCCTCGCGCCCGACGCGAGCGCGGAACCCGACGTCGTGAGCGTGATCGTCTTCCCGCCCACCGGGGTCTCGACGGCCGCGGCGTATCCGGAACCGCCGATGTCGAGGTGGGCGAACGCCGGGACCTTGACGGTCGCGCCCTCGGCGAGCTGCACCGTGTTGCCGCTCACCTGGGACACCGCACCGACCGTCACCGGCCGGCCGGGGTCGCCGGCCAAGGCCGCGGCCATCAGGATCGCCGTGCGCGGCAGCGACCGCCACGTCTCGCTGTCGTCCTTGGTCGAAATGGTCACATCGCAGCGGCCGGGCGCGTCGCCGTCGCTCACCTTGATGGTGTAGCCCTCCAGCGCGATGGCCGCGTCACCGGCGACGAAGCCGATGTTGCCGCCGGACGCCGCGAGTTCCTGGACCCCGCGGGTGACCGCCGTGTCGTAGTAGGCGGCGAAGAACTGACCGTTCGCGCCGCGGAAGTACAACACGATGTTGCCCGTGCCGCTGTCGAGCAGAGCGGGCCGATCGGTGCCGCGGGCGAAGTCGAGCAGGCCGCCGGCAAAGCTCAATCCGCTGCGGTCGGTGCCCAGCGGCGGCATCGCCACGGTCAGGTCGGCGTCGCCCTCGAACCCGACGGTCAGGCGCGCCAGTTCCTGCTGCGCGACCTTCAGCCTCCCCTGCAGGGAGGCGAGCGAAGTCTGCAGTTCACCGACCCGCTGCGCGGCCGAACGCGCTTCCTGCAGCTCGGTGTCGGCCTTCGCCCTCTTGTCCTTCGCGACCTGGAGAAGCCTGTCCACGTCCGAGCGCATGCCACGCCGCGCCAGACGGATGAGACCGGAGTCGTCCTTGAGGCCCGCGCTCGACTGGACCACCTGTTTCTCCGACGCGGGCAACGTGACCGCCAGCCTGCTCTTGCGATTGACGATCCGGACGTGATCGCCTTCGGTCAGCAGGTAGAACTGCGCGCTGTGGTAGGGGACCTGCCGACGAGGAATCGTCCACAGGGCGGAGTTCTCCTCGGTCGCGCTGTATTTGGCGCACATGTCCTGGTCGAAACGCTTGTATGCCAGGTAGTAGCACGGCTTCCCGTCCTGGGACTCGCCGACGGCGTCGAAGGTCCACAGCGGAGTGTCGGTACCTGACGTGAAGCTCACGACGCGCGCATCCGAGGTGCTGGTGGTCGTGACCACGAGCTTCAGGACGAGTTGCCCGCTCGCATCCGGGCGTGTCTGCTTGAGGAGGAGCTCGTAGTACCAGGAGGTCACCAGATCCTTCTCGGCGTCGTACCGCTTCTGGTGCTCGTTCACCTCGCGGGTCAGCTCGTCGTACACGGTCTGGTAGTCGGGCAGCTTCGCGGAGAGCGGAGTCAGCCGGGCGATCTCCGGCGGCAATTTGGCGATGTCCGGCTCCAGTTGCTTGATCAGCTGTTGCAACTCGCTGATCCGCTCGGAGTTCTGGGCCTTCACGGGCCGCTTCAACAGGACGGGATCCAGTACGTCCGGCACCTGGCTCAAGCGGCCGTCGCGGCCGACGCCGAAGTCCAGGCTCGCCACGCACGCGTCCCGGCCGTCCTTGGCGGCGAACGTCAGCATCACCCTGGCCTGCCGCTTGGCCGGCTTGGCCGCCGCGCCGTACCCGGCGGACACCTTCTCCTGCTGGTGATACAGGATGGCCGACATGCCCGAGACGACCGTGCGTCCCTTCAGCGTGAAACTGTCGCGCCGCACGCCCGGGTGATCGCCCACAGGCGCCTCCGAGGCGACCCACTGGGCGGCGCCCTTCACCACGCCGTTCAGCGCCCGATCCGTCTGGTCGTAGGCAATGGTGCCCGTGCCCTCGTCGAACCGGTGATACGCCACCAGGCCCGGCTCGTTGCCGATCAGCCGATGGTTCATGTCCGCCGTGATCTCGGCGGCGGAGCGCGCCCGGTTCCACACCCGGACCTCGTCGATGTCGCCCTTGAAGTAGCCGATCGTCCGACCCTGGTGGACCTTCTTGCCGATCAGCGCGACCGCGCCGACGTCGTCGACGAACGCCATCTCCCCGCTGCCGGACAGCTTGCCGTTGACGAACACCCTCGCGGTCTTGCCGTCGAAGGTACCGGCGATGTGGGTGTACACGTCTTTCGTGATCTTCTCACTGGAGCCGATCAACCACGGATCGGCGCTGTGGGCCAGGTACACCGTGCCGTCGGGGCTCAGGGCGAGCTGATATGCAGCGCCCCTGGCCAGGATGGGGCCGTTGAGCTCGGCGGGCTTGACCCACGCCTCGATCGAGTACGGCTTCCCGCCGAACCGCAACGCCTCCGGGTCGCCCAGGTCGACATGGGCGTCGCCGCCGGCCAGCCGCAGCGCCGTCTCCGCGTGCCCGTCGGCACCCACCACCAACACCAGCTCGCGCTTGGTGAACGGACAGGTGCCCGGGTCGCGCTCGAACACCGCATCCCGGTAGGCCGGATCCGGACTCGTGTAATACCTGGTGCCCCGCGTGTTGAACAAGCCCTGAGCGCCCTGTTCGACATTGAAGCAGTCGACGCGGCCGGTCGCGTCGTTGTGGGCGAACAACTGCCAGCGCTGTACCCCGTTGACCGCGGTGGGCACGAGTACCGCGGCGAACCGGCCCTGGCTCAGGTTGCGGACGAACGACAGCTCCTGGGTAGGCTCGTGGAACGGGCGACCCTCCATGTCCTCGGTGCCCAGACTGTCCTTGCTCGATTCGGCACGGGTGGCGTGCCTGCTGCGCCGGTAGCGCACTTCGAGCACGGGCTTGAGCTTGCCCTCCACCAACACGAACCGGTCGCACAGCAAAGTGTCACGCACCAACGGCACCTTCTTCGCGCCGTCGAGCACGTAGTCGGTCCTGGACGCGTTGCCGGAACAGCCGGTGCCGGTCAGCTTGTACACGGCGTCGGGGTGCCCGTCGCCGATCGACTGTCGCAGTACGACCACGTACGTGCCGTCGGAGATCACATGGAACGGGGCGGACGCCGTCAGCCGCGCCGTCGTGGACAGGCGCACGTCGGTCTCGGCGGCCGTCGGCTGCTCACCCGCGCCCGCTTCGACGCCGGCGCCCGTGTCCACCGACACCGCCGAAGTGCGCTCGGCGCTGGCCGCCGTCCGCACCCCCTTCCACGACACCATCGCCGGCGCCCCCGCCGTCGGGGAATACTCCGACCTGCAGTACGGCGCCAAGGGCGAGGCGCTCGGCGTGCTCAAGCGCTGCTACGGCTACGTCCGCAACGGCCGCTGGCACCTGGTCACCGGCTACAAAGTCGGCGACCTGACCTCCGAGTGGGTCGGCCAGGTTCAGTTCGACCCGCAACTCGTCGGCTTCATCGAAGGCGCCCCGCCGGTACCCTCCGAAAACCTCACCGGCAAGGACGACGGCTACGCCGGCGCCTCGTCGGTGGAGTTCACCGAAGCCGACCAGATCGTCCAGAGCCTGTCGTCCAACAGGGCGGCCAGCGTCAAAGCCGCCTTCGAAGCCTCCATGAAGAACGAGTTCGAGGCGAAGAACATGACGGTCGCCGCGGCGCTCGGCTTCGGCGTGGCATTTCCTGCGTTCGACATCAAGGCGTCGCTCACCCACAGCATCGCCCTGGAGTTCGAAAACACCTGGAGCAACGACACCAAGGTCTCCCAGGGCCAAAACACCAGCCGCAAGGCCCAAATGGCGCTGACCGGCCACACGGAGGACCCCACCCGGGTGCTCAACCCCGCCATCGGCCGACGGTACGTGCCCGCCAACATCGGCATGGCGCTGGTGCAGTCGCAGACCGCCGACGTCTTCGCGCTGCGCCTGGCCCACACCGGAGCCCTGGTCGCGTACCGCATGATGCCCAACCCCGACATCCCCCGGGACTGGAACATCATCCACTTCCCGATCAACCCCCGCTACGTCAAACAGGGCACTCTCGACGGCGCCGTCGGCTTCGACGACCGCGGCAAGGTCACCGACCCGGACTACCCGATCGCCACCGGCTACGGCGACTACAGCTACTTCAAGCCCCGCGACGCCTACGCGCTCAAACGCCGCATCACCCGCGACCAGCAACGCATGCACGCGTACTACCAGTCGGTCTCGACCCAGACCCACCACCACGACCCGACCCACGACCAGGCGAAGTCGGTCCTGCGCGGAATGGGCGTCGCCGGGGACTCCCGGCCCGCCCGCGACACGGCCGACAGCGCCTCCGCCGCCGGCTTCTCGCACCGGGACCTGGTCAACACCTACGTCTGGACCGCCCGGGGCGGCTTCTTCGCCGAGACGACCGAAGCCACCGACGCCGTCACCGAGACCACGTCCGGCTCCTACACGTTCAACGGAAAGGTCGGCTTCGGCGGCGAGTTCGAATTCAAGGTCGTCGGCTACGGCCTCACCGGCAAGGTCGACGCCTCCATCGGTGGCGGCTACAGCGTCACCCGCGCCCGCAACAAGGACACCACCCGCACCTTCGGCCTCTCCGTCAACTGCGCGCCCTCCGGCGACCTGCAACGCCGCGACAACGGCAAACCGGTCTACGACGCGGCGGGCAAACCGGTCCTGATACCGGGGAAGGTCGACGCCTACCGCTTCCTCACCTTCTACCTGGGTGAAAACAGCGCCAACTTCGACGACTTCTACCACAAGGTCGTCGACCCGTTGTGGCTCGCCAACAGCGACGCCCCCGACGCCACCGCCCTGCGCCAGGCCCGGCAGAGCACCGCCAAGCCGCCGTGCTGGCGGATCCTGCACCGGGTCACCTTCCTCAGCCGGGTGCTCCCGGCCGTCCCGCCGCCCGGCGCGCCGCCGCTGGAGAAGGCGATGCGCGCCGAGAACATCGACAGCAACTACGAACTGATCAGGCGCCTCGAACCCTACGTCCGCACCGCCACCACCAGCGCCTCCGACCTCGCCGCCGCCACCCGCGGCGCACTCGCCGCGGACCTGCCGGAACTCGTGCCGCACGCGGGCGAGATCATCGAATACCTCGCCCAGTACTACGGCGTGGGCATCTGACGGACGCCCCGGGCCCTCCGCGAAGGCGGAGGGCCCGGGGCCGGCCGAGGGGAGGGCCCGCGGTCGGCGGCCGGCGGAGCCGGCCTGGTGGCCGCGTCCGTCGTCCCCAGTTCTGTGCGAACGCGGCGGCGATACCGTCCACGGCCGGGCCGCGGACCTTGACGCGGGTGTCGCGCCACTCGTCGGGGTTGCGGGCGTCACCGCACCACTCCCGGGCGATGCCGACGCCGCCGGTGAAGGCGGTGTACTCGTCGACCCTGCCCGGCACCACCGAGTCGAGTACCCGCCCCCGACACCGCCGCCCATGGCGTACGGGCTCGTGAGCGCGGCAGACTGCCGGAAGATGCTTCGCGCGGCTGGGCCGATCGACGCGGTCGTTGCGAATCGCGCCGGTGCGCGGACGGGGGAGTGCGCCGCGGCGGTCGTCCCCTTCGTAGGGTTGGCCCCGCGTCCGATTCCCGGATGCACGTCCGTGTCGGCGGGCGGCAGGCAGGATCGTCCGCGTGCGCGGGCGGATCCGCACGTGAGGAGTCGGGGATGGCGGGGCGTCAGCAGGAGATCTCGGAGGAGACGCGCAGGCGTTTGGTGGAAGCCGCGTTCGAGCTCGCGGCGGACGGCGGTGCCGCGGCCGCGTCGATCCAGGCGGTGGCGACCCGGTCGGGGATCAGTCGCGGTTCGGTGGCCTGGCACTTCGGGTCGAAGGACGGCCTGCTGGTGGCCGTAGTCGAGGAGGCGTTCCGGCGCGGCACCGAGTTCCTCCGGGCCCGGCTCGCCGAGGTGCCGCCCGGAGCGGGGGCGCTCGCGGCGGCGAACTTCGCGTTGATGTCGCGGCCCGAGGCACGGATCTACGCCACGCTGCTGCTGGAGGCGGTGAGCCGGGAGTCGGTGGTGGGGCGGGCGTATGCCGCGCAATACGTCGCGCTGCGCCGGATGTACGCGGACTACCTGCGCGAGGTCGCCCCCTCGTCGGGCGACGTCCTGGATCCGGACGCGGTGGCGGTGGCCATGCTCGGCAGCAGTCTGGGCATCAACCTCCAGCATCGGCTGGACCCGGAGGCGGTCGATCGGGTCGCGGCCGTCGGCGCGATGGAGACGATCTACTCCCGCGCGCTGCCCCCCGCCGATCGGAAGGAGCCCACCGACCGGAGGTAATCACGAAAAGTGATCGAACGAACACCTGCTGTCCGACACTTGCTGTGTTGAGCGTCCAAGATTATGTTGGAGCTCCAACGAGAGGCAGGTGATCGTGTCATGCAGTTGATCGACCTCACCCGAACCCTGGATCCCGCCGACCGCGAACGGCTGCCCGAGGAACTGCGCGCGCTGGCCGCGGTGGTAGCCCCGCGGGTGACGTACGCGCACCCGGCCGGCGACGGCCGGCAGGAGTTCGCCCGGGCCATGGGATGCACCGTCGAGGACCTGCCGGACGGCGAGGGCTGGGGCTCCGAGACGCTCGACGGCTTCAGTTCGCACCTGGGCACGCACGTCGACGCGCCGCTGCACTACGGATCCACGTGCGAGGGCCGCCCGGCGCGCACCATCACCGACATCGCCGTGGACGAACTGTGGTGCGAGGCGATCGTGCTCGACCTGCGCGGCCGCTGCCGGCCGGACACCGCGATCGAGGTCGCGGCTCTCCGCGACGCCATCGAGGACACCGGAGCCGAGGTTCCCCCGGGCGGCGCCGTGCTCCTGCGCACGGGGCAGGAGGGGTTCGGGCCCGGGGACCCGGAGTTCTTCCGATACCCGGGGATGAGCCGCGAGGGCACTCTGTTCCTGGCCGACCAGGGTGCCAAGGTGCTCGGTTCCGACGCCGCCGGCTGGGACCTGCCGTTCGGCGTGATGGCGCGCGCCTTCCGCGAGGGCCGCGACAACGCCGTCCTGTGGGACGGGCACCGTGCCGGCCGCGAGCGCGAGGTCTTCATCGTCCAGCAACTCGCCAACCTGGCGACCCTTCCGCCCGCCGGCTTCAAGGTGGCGTTCTTCCCGCTGAAACTGGCCCGGGCAAGCGCCGCCCCCGCCCGCGTCGTCGCGTTCGTGTGACCCGGCCCCATTCACCAGGAGGACACCGTGAAACTTGCCACCGTCGGGTACGACACGGGCGACCACGCCGCAGTCGTGGTGGAGCACGAGCAACGGCTCGTCCTGCTCGATCGCGCCGCCGCCTACGCCCTGCCCGCCGAGAGCGGCCCGCTCCTGGCCTCGATGCTGCACATCATCGAGGGCGGCGACCGGGCCCGGGAGGCCATCGACCGGATCCTCGCCGACCCGCCCGAGGCGGCCGTCGTCGACGTGACCGACGTACGGTGGCGGGCGCCGCTGCCGAACCCGCCGCAGATCCGCGACTTCGGCGGCTTCATGGACCACTTCCGCAACGCCCGCGCACGCATGCAGGGCATACCCGCGCACAACGTCGAACTGCCCCAGGTGCAACTCGAGCGCCCGCTCTACTACATCGCCAACCGGCTCGCGATCGCCGGCCACGAGAGCGACGTACGCTGGCCCGCCTACTCCACGGTGCGCGACTACGAACTGGAATTCGCCTGCGTCCTCGGTCGCGGCGGCACCGACATCCCCCGCGAGCGGGCCGCCGAGCACATCTTCGGCTACACCGTCTTCAACGACTTCACCGCCCGCGACACCCAGGTCGAGGAGATGGCCACAGGGCTGGGCCTGAGCAAGTGCAAGGACTTCACCGACGCGAACGTGCTCGGCCCCTGGATCGTCACCGCGGACGAACTGACCGACCCGTACCGGCTGTCCATGGTGGCCCGGATCAACGGCACCGAGGTCAGCCGGGGCACCAGCGCCGACATGGATCACACCTTCGCCGACATGATCGCCTTCGCCTCCACGGCCACCCGGCTGTACCCGGGCGAGATCCTGTGCTCCGGCACGGTGCCCACCGGCTGCGGAGTCGAGCACGGCCGATTCCTGGAACCGGGTGACACCGTCGAGCTGGAGGTCTCCGGCATCGGCGTCCTGCGCAACACGGTGGTGACCGCGTGAACCCGTCCACCGGCACCGACGTGATGATCACGGGAGTCGGCTGCACCCCCTTCGGCCGGCACACCGACCGCACCGCCGCCGACCTCGCCGGATCCGCCGCCGCCGACGCGCTGAGCGACGCACACGTCCAGCCCCACGAGATCGGCGCCGTGTTCTACGCCAACGTCAGCCAAAAGGCCCTCGAGGGACAGCACATGATCCCCGGCCAGACGGCGCTGCGCCCGCGCGGACTCGGGGACGCCCCGGTGGTCAACGTCGAGAACGCCTGCGCCGGCGGGGCCACCGCCCTGTGGTTGGCCGTCGCGCACGTACGTGCCGGCATGTCCGAAGTCGCCCTGGCCGTCGGCGTCGACAAGCTCGTGTGCGCGGACACCGCCCGCGGACTGGCCGTCTTCGACGGAGCCCTGGACGTGCACCGCCGCGAAGAGACGCTCGCCGGCCTACGCGCCCTCTCCGAAGAGCACGCACCGAAGGGCACACACGCGGACCCCGGCGACGGCCAACGGTCGGTGTTCATGGACATCTACGCCTCGCTGGCCCGCGGGCACATGCACCGCTTCGGCACCACCCGCCACCAACTGGCCGCCGTCGCCGCCAAGAACCACGCCCACTCCGTGCACAACCCGCGCGCCCACTTCCGCAGGCCCTTCACCCCCGAACAGATCCTCGCCGCCCGCGAAGTGGCCCACCCGCTCACCGTGCCGATGTGCTCACCCGTCAGCGACGGAGCCGCCGCCGTGGTGGTCACGCGCGCCGACACCGCCCGCGCCCGCCCCGGACACCCACGAGCCGTCCGCGTCCTCGCCAACACCCTGCTCTCCGGAAGCGATCGCGCCGCCGACCGCCCGGAACTGCACATCGGCCGCCGCGCGGCGCTCGCCGCGTACGAACAGGCCGGCCTGGCACCCGCGGACGTCGACGTCGCCGAAGTCCACGACGCCACCGCGTTCGGCGAGATCCAACAGATCGAGAACCTCGGCTTCTGCGCCATCGGCGAGGGCGGCCCCTGGTCGCTGACCGGCGCCGGCGCCCTGGGCGGACACCTGCCCGTCAACCCGTCCGGCGGCCTGGAATCACGCGGACACCCGGTGTCGGCCACCGGCCTCGCGCAGATCTTCGAACTGGTCACCCAACTGCGCGGTGAAGCCGGCGCCCGGCAGGTCCCCGGCGCGCGAATCGCCGTCGCGGAGAACGGCGGCGGACTCTACGGCATCGAGGAAGCCGTCGCGGCCGTCACCATCCTGGGAGGCACCCGATGACCACCACCGCATCCGACATCCCCGACCCCGTGCACCACGACGGCGGCTACGCCCGACTGATCCTGTCCGCCCTGCGCCGCCACCCCGACCGCGAGGCGTTCCGCTGGACCGAGGACGGCCGGCCGCACACGCTCACCTACCGCGCCACCGCCGAGCGCATCGAGCGCATCGCCGCCGTACTGGAACGGCACGGACCCTCTCCCGGGCGCGCGGTGGCCCTGCTCACCGGGCCCCGCCCCGAGGCGTTCACGATCATGGCCGCCGCGTGCCTGGCGGGCGTGCGGTTCACCGCGCTGCACCCGCTCGGAAGCCGGGAGAACGACGCCTACGTGCTTCGCGACAGCGGCGCCGACCTGCTCGTCGTCGACGACACCCGGTTCGCCGACCGTGCCGCCGCGGCCCGCGCCGGCACCCCGAGGGTCATGACCTTGTCCGAACTCGCCGACCTGGCCGAGGACACCGACACCGCCCCCACCGCCCGGGACCGGTGCGGCCCGGCCGGCTACCTCTTCTACACCGGCGGAACCACCGGCGAACCCAAGGGTGTCGTCCTCGGCGACCGCTCCCTCACCGCCAACGCCTGGGCCGGCACCACCTGGGCCTGGCCCGAGCGGACCACCTTCCTCGTCACCACCCCCATGTCGCACGCCGCAGGACTGCTGATCGCCCCGGGGCTGCTGCGCGGCGCGACCTTCGTGATCCATCCCGGGTTCGACCCGGACCGGGTCCTGGACGCGGTCGAACACGACGGCGTCAACGCCACGTTCGTGGTGCCCACCATGCTCTACACCCTCCTCGACCACCCCCGCACCCGCACCGCCGACCTGTCCGCGCTGGCCTGGATCCTCTACGGCGCCGCACCCACCAGCCCCGCCCGGCTGATCCAGGCGCGGGACCGGTTCGGCCCCATCCTCAGCCAGCACTACGGCCAGGCCGAGGCACCCAACGCGCTGACCGTCCTGGACCCGGACGAGCACCACGACGACCCCGCGGTCCTCGTCTCCTGCGGACGCCCCGTCCCGGGGTGCGAGATCCAACTGCTCGACCACGACGGCAACCCCGTCGCCGTCGGCGAACCGGGCGAGGTCTGCGTACGCGGCCCGCTCGTCATGGACGGCTACTGGAACAAACCCGACCAGACGCGCGCGGCACTGCGCGACGGCTGGCTGCACACCGGCGACATCGCCCGAGCCGACCCCTCGGGCCGGCTGACCATCGTCGACCGGATCAAGGACGTCATCATCACCGGCGGATTCAACGTCTACCCGCGCGAGGTCGAGGACGTCCTGTCCGACCACCCCGCCGTCGCGCACTGCGCCGTCTACGGAGAACCCGACCCGCACTGGGGCGAGGCGGTCGTCGCCGTCGTCGTACTGCACGACGGCCACGACGCGTCGGCCGACGAACTCGCCGACCACGTACGACGCACCAAGGGCGGCATCTGGACCCCCAAACACATCAGCGTGCGCGAGACGTTGCCCCTCACCGCACTCGGCAAGGTCGACAAGAAGGCACTGCGCGCCCGGTGACCTCCCGCGGGTGACGACCCCGCCCGGGTGCGCCCGCGCCTCGTCACCTCCTCACCGAAGCCGGCACCGGCCACAGTTGCCCGCACACCGGCCACGCCTGGTCCGTCTCGGCCGCCACCCCAACGAGTTCCGGCGTCGCCGGCACCACGACCACCCCGAGATCGAACTCCGGCTCGTCCGCCACAACTCCTCCGACCTGCGGCCCAAGGACACGTCGCCCCTGCCATCGGGGCGTGCCGCCAGGGGCGACTATTCGGCCGGGGGAGCGGGGTGGACGGTGGTGGCTCCGCGGGCGGCTTCCCCGGACCTGGCCCGGTTCTCGTGCAGGGCGGCGTGGGCGGCCGGAGTGGCCGGGTAGACCCGTCGGGTGCGGGAGTTGCTTCCGGTTGCCGTCCGGCCGGCAACGCGTGGGCGGCCCGGCCGGTGGCCCGGGCGATTCAGTCCTTGGAGGGGATGACGGCGGTGTCGAGGAAGAACGCGTCGATGCTGCGGACGGTGCGGAGGAAGTCGTCGAGGTTGACGGGTTTGGTGACGTAGGCGTTGGCGTGGCGCTCGTAGGCGGAGGCCACGTCCTCGGGGGAGGCGGAGGTGGTGAGGACCACGACCGGGATGGACAGCAGTTCGGGGTCGTCCTTGAGGACGGCGAGGAGTTCGCGTCCGTTCATGCGCGGCATGTTCAGGTCGAGCACGATCAGGTCCGGGCGGGGCAGGTCCCGGTCGCGTAGGTGTTGCAGGGCGGCGACGCCGTCCTCGACCCGGGTGATCCGGCGGGCCATGCCGTGTTCGCGCAGGGCCTCCTCGATCAGCATGGCGTCCGCGGGGTCGTCCTCGACGAGCAGGACGTCGTAGGCGCGGGTCGCGTTCATCGGGTCGCTCCGGTCGTGCGGTGGGATGGGACGGGTGGTGGGTGTCGCGGTGAAGACCAGGCCGGGCCAGCGTCTGCGCGCGCCCTGGCGGGTCATGTTCCAGGCGGCCCCGAGTTCCGGGTAGCCGGCCCCGGCGTTCGCCGCTCGCGCGGCCTCCTCGCTCGCGCACTCCTCGACCGCACGTGCCAGGTACGCCAGCACCCGCAGCCGCAACAAAGCGTGATCGTCGCCGGATGCATCCGGCTCGAAGCCACCCGCGGGATTGGGGCTCCCGCGCGCCAACCGCCCTTGTTCGTCGACGTGTTCATCCGCCGTCGTCGAGAAGACTCGGGCGGCGAGTTCCCGGGTCAGGGCGTCGATGCCCGCTCCGGCGAGCGTCCGGATCTCGTCCTCGGCGATCGGTGAGGCGAAGTGATTCCCCGACATGCGACACACCGTACGCGGCCCCGAGCCCCGACAACAACTGTTGTCGACGCCTGTACGCTGTCCCCCGCCCACCCGCACCCGCGAGCGTGGCTCGGCACCCGGTGGGTACTTCGACGCCGCCTGTCCTCGGAGTGGCTATGAACACCACCGAACCCTCGCTGCGCGAGGCGCCCCGATCCGCGCCCCGCGCCCATTGGACGACACGGCATTGGCTCATGGCCGGGGTATCCATCTCGCTTGCCGTGCTGGCGGTCCTGGCGGGCACCGGTGTCTGGGTGTTTGCCCACTCGACCGCGATCAGCAAGCGCCTGGTCGACGGCAGTTCGCCGGCGCTGATCGACGCGGTGCGCCTGGAGGCGGCGCTGGTCAACCAGGAGACCGGGGTTCGCGGCTACGAACTCACCGGCCGCCCCGAATTCCTGGCGCCCTACACCGCCGGACTCGCCGAACAGGCCGACGCCGCCCGCGACCTCGCCCGGCACACCCGCGACGACGACCGCGCCGCAGCCGACCTGGCCCGGGTCCTCGAACACGCCGGCCAATGGCGCGCCGTCACCGCCGACCCCGTCGTGAACAGACCCGCCGGCGCCCCCGCCCCTGCAGATCTCGTCCGTGTCGACCAGGGCAAGGCCGCCTTCGACGCTCTGCGCCGCGCCCTGGGCGACCAACGCGCCCACCTGCAGGCCGACCGCGACGGCGCACGTGGCGACCTGATCGAGGCCCGCACCATGCGCAATTGGGTCTTCACCGCCATCGGCGCCCTCATCCTGCTTTTGGCCGGTCTGGTGTTCGCCGCCCTACGCCGGGGGGTCACCGCGCCTTTGGAGCACCTGACCCACCAGGCCCACATCGTGACCGAGGGCGGCTTCGAGCATCCCCTCACCGGCACCGGGCCCGCCGACCTGCGCGCCCTCGCCGACCGGATGGAGGCCATGCGCCGCCGGCTGGTCGACGAACTCGCCCGCGCCGACCGCACCCGCGCCCAATTGGCGGAGCAGGCCGAGGATCTGCGGCGCTCGAACGCGGAATTGGAGCAGTTCGCCTACGTGGCCTCGCACGACCTGCAGGAACCGCTCCGCAAGATCACCAGCTTCTGCCAGTTGCTGCAACGCCGCTACGGCGGGCAACTCGACGACCGCGCCGACCAGTACATCGCCTACGCCGTCGACGGCGCCACCCGCATGCAGACCCTCATCAACGACCTCCTCGCGTTCTCCCGGGTGGGCCGTCTCCACCAGGAGACCGAGCCGGTCGACCTCGAAGCCCTGTGGTCGGGCGCGACGGACACCCTCAGCCTCGCGATCGAGGAAGCCGACGCCGAGATCACCCACGACCCGCTGCCCACCCTGACCGGCAACCGCAGCCAACTCGACATGCTGTTGCACAACCTGCTCGGCAACGCGATCAAGTTCCGCCACCCCGACCGCACCGCGCGCGTCCATCTGTCCGTCGAACGCGACGACTCCACCGGCGACCAGGACGACGGCGTGGTGTGGCGGTTCGCCCTCACCGACAACGGCATCGGCATCGAACCCGAGTACGCCGAACGCGTCTTCGTCATCTTCCAACGCCTGCACACCCGCGAGGCCTACACCGGCAACGGCATCGGACTCGCGATGTGCAAGAAGATCGTCGAATTCCACGGCGGCACCATCACCGTCGACCCCCAACACACCCCCGGCGCCCGCATCGCCTTCACCCTCCCCGACCCACCGCGCCCCGCACCACCACGTGAGGTAGGACCCGCCGGAACCGCGCGACGCGCGGTCGCGATGGTTGGCGGTTGATCGCACGGACGCGGCCCGGCGCGGTCCCCATCCAGGAACGCCTCGGTGTCCCGTCTGGGTTTCGGCAGCACCGTGCCGAGATCTCCTGAGCCGTGTAGCGCCTGCCGTCCACACCGCCGGACTCGGGAGGGCGCCATCGCGCATCACCCATGTGCCGCTTCACCGACCGTGCGGTGAATTCGACGTTCGTCACGGCCTGGCGCTTGGCGATCTCACCGACCGACACTTCGTTGTTCCGGCGAACGCGTGGTGGCGGTTCGTAGGGGCGCGGACCGGGTCTTTCTTTCCCCGAGGACCCGGTGCCGCGCCCGAAGGATTCCTGCCCGGGGGCGAGGGGTTCATGGGTCGCCCATTCCGGTGAATCCCGGTCGGGCCGTACGGGAACCACAGCCGGCCGGCCCGGTGACCAGGCTCGAAGCCCTCTTGCCGGCGTCGGTGTGGAACGCGAAGATCAGGCTGCGCCCGTAGGAGACCCCTGAGATGAGCGCGCACGCTTGCGTCCGACACGTCCGCACGTCCGCACGGTGACGGGATGCCGTCGTCGGTCGGTTCGGGCAGGTCGGCGGGTCCGTTCGGTCTCGCGGCCGGCCTGTCTGCTCACACCGCCGTCCCGGTGCGGGCGCCCCTCGACGGACGACGGCGCCTGCCGCACATGATCGGGTTCCCCGGACGGCGCCGAACGCCGTCGGGGCCGAGGATCGCGCGCCGGTCGCCAACCTGCATGGCCCGGATCAGTCGCCGCTCTGCATGGCTTCCTCGGCCCGCTTCGCCATTTCGTCCTCGGGGACGTCCTCGACGTGCGAGGCGACGCTCCAGCGGTGGCCGAACGGGTCCTCGAACTCGCCGGTTCGGTCGCCGTAGAACTCGTTTTTCACGGCTCGGAGTTCCTTGGAGCCGTTGGCGAGGGCACTCGCGAAGACCGCGTCGACGTCCTCGACGTACACGTGCAGGGTCACCGGCGTGCCACCCACCGTCTTCGGGCCGCGGAAGCCCATATCCGGGTACTCGTCCGCGAGCATGACGACCGAATTGCCGAGTTGGAGTTCGGCGTGGCCGATCTTGCCACCGGGCGCGGGCATTCTCATGCGCTCGGTCGCGCCGAGGACCAAGACGTAGAAGTCGATCGCGGCGGCCGCTCCGTCGACGCAGAGGTAGGGCGTGACGCGCGGGTAGTCCTCGGGCACAGGTTTGACGCTCACGGTTGTTCCCGCCTATCCGATCCATGGCAGATGCCGACAGTCCGGCACAACTGTCGATTCGAGCACGACGGTATGCCGGGTATATCCGGTATGCCGGATCAGCCTGGCATGCGACGCGGCAGTGCACGGCCAGGCACGCCGTGTGCCGAGCTGTCGTTCATCGATTGCACCCGAAGGCCAGCCGTCGTGGCCGTACCCGCCCCTTCACCGGCAGTCGCGACGGCGAGGAACGCCGTCCGCACACCCCCGCCATGGCCGGCCGGACATGGCTCGCCGCCGGTCGAGGATCGCCGCGAGGGTGACGTCGGCGAGATCCTCGGGTGGCCCCGGTCGGCCGGAGCGGCAGGCCACAGCGGCCTGCCGCCCGGTGGGGACTGGACGAGTGCCCTGGGAGGGCTGGTTCTCCGAGGACCGTCTTTGGCTGCGGCGGGCGCCACACGGCTCGCGGCGAACGCCGTCAAAGAGGTCCCCGCCCGGCAGGACGGCAGTGCCGTGCCGTGCACAGGAGAGGCTGGGAAGTGCGTGACCGACAGAGGTGGGGAACCACCCCGGGCCGCGCCCCGAAATCGCCGTCCAGGGCGCGGCTTGCGCGAGTGGTCCGCCTACCGGAGGCGACGAGCCCCGAGAGTGCACCATGCGCCGGAGCGCGCGGCCGCCCTACGGCGTGTAGACGGCGTCACTGCCGTACAACTCCCTGGTGAACGCGGAGACATCGGCGCTGCGATCGGTGCCGTCGAGGTTGTACGTGAGATACACGCCGTACCCCTCGCGGACGGTGCGGCGCGCGAGACCGGCGGCAGTGCTCTGCGAGGTTCCGCCGATCTCGACGGCCGCCGGTGACAGCTTCGACTTGGGCAGGGCGATGCCGGGAACCCGCCAGGTGCCGTAGTACGGGTTCCAGGCATAGTCGAACTTGGAGGAGATGTCGACGCCGCCGTAGGACAGGCGCGACGCGGACGGGCCGATGTTGTAGAGGCTGATGATCTTGTTCGGCATGTTCGCCCGCAGTGCCGTCACCAAGTGCACGAACGAGCTGCTGTTGGGCCGGCCGGTGCCGTTGTTGCCGTACTCGGCGTACTCGTCGTCGAAGTCGACGCCGTCCAGGCCGTACCGGGCGACGGTGTCCGACAGCTGTGTCGCGAACGCCGAAGCCGCCTGCTGCGAGGGGAAGTTGGCGAAGCCCGCGCCCTGGTGGTTGCCGAGCACCGAGAGGACGACCTTGATGCCCTTGCGCTGCAACGGCCGGACCTCGGTGGCAACGTTGTCGAGAACGCGCTGCACGTTCTCGTTGAGGTGCAGATAGGCCGACTTCGTGTCCGTGTCGTAGTTGATGTTCGCCGCGAAGATCACGGCTACGTCGAAGACGTTGCCGCCGCCGTTGGCGAGGGTGTACTTGCCTACGTTCAGCATGCTCTGGTCGTTCACCTCGACGTACGCCACCGAGGTCGGTCCCTGCTTCATGGGGGCGGGGGTGGGGGCCGCTGCCGCCCCGGTCGGGGCGGTCGCGCCGAAGGCGAGGGCCGCGATGGTCGAGAGCGCGAGTGCGGCTGCCCGCATTCTGCGCCGTAGCAGGTTTGACATGGTCGATCGATCTCCCGTCGTAGGAGTCGGCGCCCGACCTGTTCGGAAGCGCCGAGTGAGCGGTGGTGTCGCGTCGCCCGGTCGGGTTCCGGGCACGCCGCACCGAAGGGGGAAGGCGTTGTCCGACCCCCTGGTCGAAGGGTGCTCAGGGGCGGTGGGCCGCCACGTCGGTCGCGGTCGGCGGGTCCGCGCCCGGGCGGGCGCAGGTCAGGGCCGAGGTCAGGGATGCCTCGGTCAGTACCTGTGTCAGCAGGTTGGGGTGCAGGAGGGTGGCGGGATCGTGGGTGCCCAGGATGCCGCGGCGGTGGAGTGCGTCGAGCATGCCCGAGGTGTAGGCGTCGCCGGCGCCGACCGTGTCCACGAGCGTGATCGGGGTCGCGGGAACGGAGACGGCGCCAGTTCGGCACAGGCCGTAGGAGCCCTTCGGGCCGAGCGTGACGGCCACCATGGCGGGTCCGAGGTCCAGCCACTCGGCGGCCACGTCGGCGAAGTGGCGGGAGGGGTGGAGCCATGCGAGGTCTTCGTCGCTCACCTTGACGATGTCGGCCAGGGCGACCAGCGACTCGATCCGGGTCCGGGCCGATTCGGGATCGCCCATCAGCGACGGACGGCAGTTCGGGTCGTACGACACGGTCGTGCGCCCCCGTCCCCACTTCCGTTCTCGGGCCCGTTCGACGAGCGAGCGCACGACGGACGCGCCCGGTGCGAGCGTCGCCGCAATCGAACCCGTATGCAAACACGTGCAGTCGGTCGTCGGGAGGGCCCCGTCCGGATCCCAGGTGATGTCGAAGTCGTAGGACGCCACTCCGCAATCGTCGACCCGGGCCCGTGCGACGCCGGTCGGGCCGTCGTGCACCGACCCGGGGACGACGGTCACCGAACTCGCCGCCAGATACTCGGCGAGCAGGGCGCCGTGGGCGTCGCGCCCGAACGCGGTGAGCAGTTGCACCGGCGCGCCGAGCCGCCCGAGTCCCACCGCGACGTTGGCCGGACTTCCCCCGGGACGCGCCACCGGGGGACCGCCGTCGGGTCGGACGAGATCGACGAGGGCTTCGCCCACCACGGTGATCACGGGCCGACCTTCCCGAAAGCACGCGCAACGAACCCGCCGCGCATGGGGGATGGCGTGGCGCGCCCACCGGCGATCGCGGCCACATCGGGCACGGTCGTGCGGCCGCGGGCATGCGCCGAGGGGATCGGATCGGTCCTGCCGGTCCTCTCCGGCGGCCGGCGCATCCGGCGTTCGTCCGCTTCCGGTTCCCGGACGCCAGGGCTCCGCGGGGGCCTCATGACGCTTGGCCCGAGCGGCTGCGGCGCAACGCCTCGGCGGGGGACGGCGCGGCCGGCAGTCGGGGCAGCAGGGTTGCCTGTACGGCGTGGTACGCGTCGGGTTTGCCGGACCACACGGTGGCCGAGGGTCGGTTGTCCGGGTCCAGTTCGTGGTGCCAGCTGCCGCGAGCCCGGTCCAGGAGGAAGGCGTCGGCGTAGGTCCACCACGTTCGGTACCAGTGTTCGTAGTCGGGGTCGCCTGTCGCCCCGTACAGGGCCGAGGCCGCCATGACGGCCTCGGCGAGGACCCAGTGCATCCGCGTGCGGACGACCGGCTTCCCGTCCCAGTCCACGGTGTACACGAACCCCGCGCGGCCGTCGACGTGCCAGCCCTCGCGAACCCCGGCCGCGAACAGCGCGGCGGCGTCGTCGAGCAGCCATCCGGGCGGGTCGGGCACGCACGCGGCCAGCGAGACCAGCAGACGGGACCACTCGAACCAGTGCCCGACCGTGGCGGCGTACGGGCGGAACGGGTCGTCGGGACGCTCGCGGTTGTACTCGTACATCGGCCGCCACGAGGTGTCGAAGTGCTCGATCAGCCGCCAGGCGTTGCCCCGGGCGTATTCGTGGACTACGCGCTCGGCGATGCGCAGCGCGCGCGTCCGCCACACCTGCTCGCCCGTCACGTCGGCCGCGGCGAGGAAGCCCTCCACGGCGTGCATGTTGCTGTTCGCACCTCGATAGGCCTCGCACGTCGTCCACGCGCGGTCCCACGACTCGACGCACGCGCCCTCCGCCTCGCTCCAGAAGCAGCGCTCGACGACGGTCAGTGCCTCGGCGAGGAGTTCGTCGGCGCCGGGACGGGCAGCAGCCGCGGCGCTCGCGGCGGCGAGGACGACGAAGGCGTGGTCGTACGCGCGTTTGTCGCTCGTGAGCGGCCGGCCGGCGGCATCGATCGACGCGTACCAGCCACCGTGCCGGCCGTCGCGCAGCAGGCTCGACAGCGCGGCGATGCCGTGGTCCACGAGCGGCGCGGTGTCGGGAACCGCGCGCAGGTGGGCGAGGGCGAACACGTGGGTCATCCGCGCGGTGATCCAGGTGTGCACGGTGCCGTCGGACGTGGGGACACCCACGTCGTCGAGCCGGCCGAACCCGCCGCCGGCCAGGCGCGCACCCCGCGCGAACGTCAGCAATCGATCGAACTCCGCGTCCAGCCACCGCGATTGGCCGGGTGGCTCCGGCGGTCCAGGCTCCATGTCGGCCCTGCCCTCATTCTTGTCGACGCGCTGACGGCGTCGGGTGGGGGAGATCCGGCGGCCCCGGGGTCGCGCACGGCACCTCTTGCGGCCGGCGGAGCGAGGATGCCACCGATCTCGGGGAACCCGGCGGGGGCCGCCGGGCTGGTGCTGATGAGCCGAACGTCAGATTGGCGGCTGCCATCGGGGCTGTCAACGGTTTCTTCCGCACCAATTCGCCGATGCCGACAACAGGCGAGGTGGGGGTGGGGAGGTCGTTCAACTAATTCGCTTTAGTACGCACCGGATCAAGCGCATTACCCGGGCGAAGCGGCTGGGGTAGGCTTCGCGCCATGGATGCCACGGACCCGCCGGAGCCCGGTCGGCGGAGGCCGGCCCGCCGTCCCACGATGAAGGACATCGCCCGGCGGGCGGGTGTGTCGGAGAGCGCGGTCTCCTTCGCGCTCAACGACCGTCCCGGGGTCTCACCGACGACCCGTGAGCGGGTTCGACGAGTGGCCGAGGAGCTCGGCTGGCGGGCCAGCACCGCGGCCAGGGCCCTGTCCGGCGAGGGCGCGGCCACCGTGGGCCTGGTCCTGGCCCGGCCCGCGCGGACGCTCGAAGTGGAGTCCTTCTTTCTGCAACTCGTCTCCGGTATCCAGGAGTCGCTCGCCGTGCGCCACCTGGGACTGCTCTTCCAGGTGGTGGAGGACGTGGCCGAGGAGTGCGCGGTCTACCGCCGGTGGTGGGCGGAGCGCCGGGTGGACGGTCTGCTCGTCGTCGACCCGAGACTGGACGACCCGCGCCCGCGGCTGCTCGACGAACTCGGCCTGCCCGCCGTCGTCATCGGAACGCTCGCCACGCACACGCCCGCCTATTCGGGCATCTCCACGGTATGGGCGGACGACGCGGCCGCGATGGCATCGATCGTCGGACACCTGCACGGGCTCGGTCATCACCGGATCCTGCACATCGCGGGCCTGCCCGCACTGGTGCACACCCGGCGCCGGGTGGAGTCGCTGCGGGCGGAGGCGGCCCGGCTCGGCCTGGTCGAGGTCACCTCGGTGCCCACGGACTACTCCGAGGCCGAGGGCGCCGAGGCCACCCGCAGGGCCCTGGAGGCACCGCTGCCCCCGACGGCGATCGTCTACGACAACGACATACTGGCCATGGCGGGCCTCGCGGTCGCGGTCGAGAGCGGGCTCGTGGTGCCACGAGATCTGTCCATCGTCGCCTGGGACGACTCCGTCCTGTGCCGGACCGCGCATCCGCCGCTGACCTCCCTGGTCCGCGACACCGCGGCCTACGGCCGCCATGCGGCGGAACAGCTCCTGCGCCTGCTGGACGGCGGCCCGGCGAGCGTGGTCCCGGACCCCCTGCCCAGCCTGGTGGCCCGCGGCAGCACGGCAACGCCCCCCCGAACCATGCGGGTTCGACCGCGCGGTTGATGCTGGGCCGAGCCCGCCGCGGGTCCTGCGCCCGCCGGGGCCCGATCGGCGCTCCCGCGGCGCCCGCCCCCGGGCATCCGGCGACCGCCGGGGGATCGGCTCGCCCCGAATCGGCGCGATCCCCGGGCCCCTCGCCGTACGGGCTTCGCATGTTCCGGGACGGGAACCCGCGGCGGGGCTGCCCGCGCGCGTCACGGCGTGGTCCACGGGCCCGGTCGTCGTCCCGTCGATCAGCGGGGCTGCCCGCGCGCGTCACGGCGTGGTCTTAACGTGTCGGCGAGACGGGATCTTCCGTCGCCGCGTCTTGACACGCATTCCGGGGTCGTTCCATAGTTTCGTTCACCGGCTATAGCGCTTTAGTTTCCCTCCGGGTTCGCCTTGTAAATCCTGCGCCCCCGTTGCGGTCGGCGCTTTCCACGGCGTTTTTCGGGCACCGCCCGGCATCCCCATGCACCGCCCTTTCGGTCCGACGAGAAAGTTGGCGCTCATGCACTTCAGACGTAAGTTCGCGGGGACGCTCGCCGCAGTCGCGGTTCTGCTGCCCCTGGCCGGTTGCGGTGTCGGCGGCGGCGACAAGCAGGCCGACCACAAGACCGTCGCCACGGACGCCCCGCTCAAGGGCTCGGTGACGTTCCAGACCTGGTCGCTGAAGAACGACAAGTTCACGCCCTACTTCACCGCGCTCATCGCGGACTTCCAGACCAAGCATCCCGGCACCACCATCAACTGGATCGACCAGCCGGGGGACGGATACTCGACCAAGGTCAGCAGCCAGGTGACCAGCGGCAGCCTCCCGGACGTCGTCAACCTGCCGCCCGACATCGCGCATTCGATGGCCAAGGTGGGCGCACTGCTCGACCTGACCAAGAACGTGCCCACGCTCTCCGCCGACTACGTCAAGAGCGGCCTGGACGCCTACACGTTCCCCGACTTCGCGAACGCCACCTACGGACTGCCCTGGTACCTCGGCACGGATGTCAGCTACTGGAACAAGACCATGCTCACCCGCAACGGGCTCGACCCGACGAAGCCGCCGAAGACCTTCGAGGAGCTGGTCGCCCAGGCCAAGATCATGCACGACAAGTCGGGCGGCAAGGACTTCCTGATGAGCCGCTCGCCCGGCCTCTCCGACATCGTCAACTCCGGTACGAAACTGATGACCGCGGACGGGAAGCGGTTCGACTTCAGCACCCCCGCCGCCCACGCGATGCTGGACCAGTACACCAAGGCGTTCGAAGCGGGCTACCTGCCGTCCAACGTGCTCACCGACACCTACGAGGGCAACTCGACGCTGTTCTCCAAGCAGCAGGTGGCGTGGACGACGGGCGCCGGCAACTACATCAACAGCCTCGCGCAGAGCAATCCCACACTCGCCGCGCAGGTCGTCCCCTCGCCGTCCCTGGACACCCCACCGCTGTACGTGCAGGGCATCTCCGTCGCCGCGAAGAGCAAGAACCTGCCGCTGGCGCTGGCATTCGCCAGGTTCGTGACGGACAACGCCAACCAGACGGCCTTCGTCAAGCTGGCCCAGGGATACCTTCCCGGCACCGCCGCCGCGGCCGCCGACCCGGTGTACAGCAGGAGCGACGGCACACCCCAAGGCGACGCCACGGCCCTCGCGTACCAGGGCATGCAGCGCGCCGTGAACTTCACGCCCCCCGGGTGGACGGACGCGATGAACACCTACCTCAACCAACAGATCGCACTCGCGATGACCGGGAAGCAGTCGTCCAAGCAGGCGCTCGACAACGCCGTCACCAAGGCGAACCAACTGCTCAGCGACTGACACCCGCCCCCGTGCGCCGTCGGCGGGTGCCTTCCCCTTGCCCGTCGGCGGTCCCGGACCCATGAGGAGATCATGAGGCCCCACCGCTGGTACACGCCATGGCTGCTGGTTCTCCCCGCGTTCGCGTTCCTGGCCCTGTTCAGTCTGTGGCCGGCGGTCAACACCGGGGTGCTGTCCTTCACCAACGTCCACACCCTGACCGGCGGGCACTTCGTCGGATTGCGCAACTACCACCGAATACTGGACGACCCGCAGTTGCGGGACGCCCTCGTCAACTGCCTCGTCTACGTAGCGGTCTGCGTTCCGCTGCTCACCCTGCTGCCGCTGCTGCTCGCGTTGCTGGTGGAGCGGAACCTGCCGTTCATGGCGTTCTTCAGAACCGTCCTGTACTTCCCCGTCATCGCCTCGGCCGTGGTCGTCGCGCTCATCTGGCAGTGGCTCCTGGACGACCGCGGAATCGCCAACGGACTGGCGCAGCAGGCGGATCTGATCCACTCCGCGATTCCGTTCCTGACCGGCAGGTGGCTGCTGCTGTTCAGCGCCATCGCCCTGACGGTCTGGAAGGGCCTCGGCTACTACATGATCCTCTACCTGTCGGCGCTGGGACACGTGCGCCGCGAGCTGCACGAGGCGGCGGCGGTCGACGGCGCGGGACCGGTGCGGCGGTTCTGGTCCGTCACCGTCCCCGGGGTCCGAGGCACCATGCTGCTGGCATCGATGCTCGTGACGGTGTCGGCCATGCGGGTCTTCACCGAGCTGTACATCCTCGGCGGCAGGACCGGGGGCGTCGGTGGCCGGGACGTCTCCGTCGTCATGTTGATCCAGCAGTCCGTGTCCGGCAGCGACGGCCGGGTGGGATACGCCTCCGCGCTCAGCGTCCTGTTGTTCGTGATCACCATCGGGCCGATGGCAGTTCTGGTCCTGCTCAACCGGAGGGCAGAGCGCTGAGCACCATCCACGAACACGCGGATCGGGCGGACCACGCCGATCACGTCGGCGGCGCAGTCGTTGCCCGTGCCACCGGGTCCGGGGGCCGCCCGCGGTTCGCCGGTCCCGCGGGCCGCCGCCACCGGGGCCGGCGCTCACGGGCCTTCGGCCGCAGTACCCCGGCCGGCCTGGTGGTCCGCTACACGACACTGCTGTTCGCCACGGCCATCACCATCGGACCGCTGTTGTGGGAGCTGTCGACCTCGCTCAAGAGCAAGAGCGAGGACGTCTACGCGGCCACGCCGCAGTTCCTGCCGCAGCACCCGACGTTCGACAACTACGGCGAGGTCGCCCGTACCATCCCGGTCTGGCATTTCGCCGCCAACTCCCTGGTGGTCGCCGTCCTTTGCGTGGTCGGGAATCTGGTCGGAGCCACGTTCGCGGGGTTCGCCCTGGCTCGGCTGCGGTTCCGGGGCCGGGGCCTGGTGTTCGGGTTGTTCCTGTCCGCCCTGCTGCTTCCGGCCGAGGTCACGATCATCTCCCAGTTCCAGACCATCACCCGCCTGGGCCTGGGGGACTCGCTGCTGGGGGTGGCCCTGCCCGGCATGATCGGCGCGCTGAACGTCCTGCTGATGCGGAACGCCTTCCTGTCGATCCCGCAGGACATCGACGAGGCCGCGGTCATCGACGGCGCGACCGTCCTGCAGCGGATCCGTTTCGTCGGTCTGCCGAATGTCAAGGGCACGCTGGCCGTGATCGCGATCCTGACGTTCATCGGCGCATGGGACGACTTCCTGTGGCCGCTGCTGGTCCTGCAGACACCGTCCAACCTGACGCTCACCGTCGGTCTGTCCTATCTGAAAAGCACCTTCTCCGCCGATCCGCGGACCATCGCGGCCGGCGCGATGATCGCGCTGGTGCCCATCCTCGTCCTGTTCGTCTGCCTGCAACGGCTCTTCTTCAAGGGCGTCGGGGAGGGCGCCGTGAAGGGCTGAGCCAGGTACCGCGCGGGTTTTCGCCCATCACCCCGGCGGCCATACCGCCCCTTGCACGGAGGAAGCTTCGCGCCCATGCCCGAGTCCCGGCACGTCTTTCCAGGGTCCGCAAGGCCCGCAGCCCCCACCGCGCCGACTCCCGCGGCCACTTCGACGACACCGCGCTTCGGTGTCAACTACACCCCCAGCGTCGGCTGGTTCCACCACTGGTTGGACTTCGATCCGGACGTGGTGCGCGCGGATCTGGACTCGATCACCGCGCTGGGGATGGACCACATCCGGGTCTTCCCCCTGTGGCCGCTGTTCCAGCCGAACCGGACGCTGATCCGGCCGCGTGCCGTCGAGCAGTTGGTGGCGCTGGCGGACGCGGCCGGCGAGCGTGGACTCGACGTGAGCGTGGACGGACTCCAGGGACATCTGTCCAGCTTCGACTTCGAACCCTCGTGGCTCCGGACATGGCACCGGCGCAACATGTTCACCGACCCGCAGGCGCTGTCCGGCGAGGAGGAGTATCTGCGGACCCTGGCAGCGGCCCTGGCGGACCGTCCCAACTTCCTCGGCATGACGCTGGGCAACGAGACCAACCAGTTCTCCGGCGACCCGCACCCGGACCCGGACCGGATCAGCTCCGAGCAGGCCGCGGCATGGTTGGAGCGCATGCTCGAGGCATGCGAAACCGGAGCGCCGGGCCGGTTCCACCTGCACTGCTCCTACGACGCGGCCTGGTACCTGGACGACCATCCCTTCACCCCGGCCCACTCGGCCCGCATCGGGGCCGCCACGGCGGTCCATTCCTGGGTCTTCAACGGAACCGCGCAGCGCTACGGCGCGAAGTCGACGGCGTCCGACCAGCACGCCGCGTACCTGATCGAATTGTCGAAGGCATGGTCGGCCGGTGCGCACCGGCCGGTGTGGCTGCAGGAGGTCGGCGCCCCGGCGCCTCACATAGCGGCCGCGGATGCCGCCGACTTCACCCGCAAGACCATCGAGAACGCCCTGGACTGCGAAGACCTGTGGGGTGTCACGTGGTGGTGCTCGCACGACATCGATCGCGCGCTGGCGGACTTTCCCGAGGTGGAATACAGCCTCGGACTGCTGACGCACCACCGGGAGCCGAAGCCGGCCGGTCTGGAGATCGCCAAGATCGTCGACGAGGTGCGCCGGCGCGGCCACCAGCCGCAGCCGCGTACCACCGCCCTCGTCCTCGACCTCCCCGACACCGTGACCGCGCGCTCGACCTGCGGCCCCGGCGGCGCGTACTTCGAGGCGTTCATGCGCCTGGCCGGAGACGGCGTGCGGCCCGCCACCGTGCTGGCCGAGCGTGTCGGGGATCGGAACTACCTGGACACCCGAGGGATCACCGAGATTGTGAGGGTGGGCGACGTCACGGCACGGTGACCCTTGCCGACCCGCCGCCGAACGTTCCTGCCCGCCCAGTACCCACCACACAGCCGCCACCGAATTTGGAGACGCAGCGATGCATGACGACCGGTCTTTGATCGAAAGCCGCCTCAAGCGCGTCCTGGAGGAGCGCGTCATACCCGCGATCTACCCGGAGTCGGTGCCTCTCCGGGTCGGCATCTGGGTCGCGCCCGGAGAGCCGGTGCCGGTGGCCGAGGGGCTGGCCGCACCGCGAACACCCATCGAGACCGGGGCGCAGTGGGGCGCGCCGTGGGGGACGAGCTGGCTGACGGTCTCCGGGACCGTGCCCGCCGCATGGGCCGGGAAGACCGTCGAGGCGCTGATCGATCTGGGCTTCGACAAGAACATGCCCGGATTCCAGTGCGAGGGCCTCGTCTACCGGCCGGACGGTACCCCGGTCAAGGGCCTCAATCCGCGCAATCAGTGGGTACGGATCGCTGCCCCGGCGGTCGGTGGGGAAGAGGTGTTGCTGCATGTCGAGGCCGCCTCCAACCCGGTCGTGCTCGATTACCATCCCTTCCTGCCGACCCCGCTCGGCGAGAAGGAGACCTCCGGGGACGAGCCGCAGTATCGGCTGCAGCGGATGGACCTCGCGGTGTTCGACGAGGACGTATGGAATCTGGTGCAGGATCTCGAGGTGCTCGGTGAACTCATGGCGGAACTGCCCGAGGACTCCGGGCGCCGATACGAAATCCTGCGGGCGATCGAGCGGTCGTTGGACGCGATCGATCTGCAGGAGGTGAACGGCACGGCCGCCGCGGCGCGGTCGCAGCTCGCGGGGGTCCTGTCCGTGCCGGCCACCGCGTCGGCGCACCGACTGAGCGCGGTGGGGCACGCGCACATCGACTCGGCCTGGTTGTGGCCGCTGCGGGAGACGGTCCGCAAGGTCGCCCGGACGACAGCGAACATGACCGCACTGCTGGATGACGAACCGGACTTCGTCTACACGATGTCGCAGGCCGCCCAGTACGAGTTCGTCAAGGTGCACCGGCCGGAGGTGTACGACCGCGTGAAGAAGGCGGTCGCCGCCGGCCGTTTCGTGCCGACCGGTGGCATGTGGGTCGAGTCGGACACGAACATGCCCGGCTCCGAGGCCATGGCGCGGCAGTTCGTGCACGGCAAACGATTCTTCCTGGACGAGTTCGGCATCGAGAACGACGAGGTATGGCTGCCGGACACGTTCGGGTTCGCGGGCGGACTGCCGCAGATCATCAAGGCCGCAGGCAGCAAATGGCTGCTGACACAAAAGATCTCATGGAGCCAGATCAACAAGTTCCCCCACCACACGTTCCTGTGGGAGGGAATCGACGGAACACGCATCTTCACGCACTTCCCGCCGATCGACACCTACAACTGCTCGATGCACGGCCGCGAAATAGCCCACGCCGCACGCAACTTCAAGGACAAGGGCGTCGCCACGCACTCGATGGCCCCGACCGGCTGGGGCGACGGCGGGGGCGGCACCACCCGGGAGATGATCGCGAAAGCCGCTCGGATGCGTGACCTGGAGGGGTCCGCGAAGGTCGTCTGGGAAAAACCCGCGGACTTCTTCGCCAAAGCGGAGGCCGAGTACGCGAACCCGCCGGTGTGGGTCGGCGAACTGTACCTGGAACTGCACCGCGCGACACTGACCAGCCAGGCCAAGACCAAGCAGGGCAACCGACGCAGCGAACACCTGCTGCACGAGGCCGAACTGTGGGCCGCGACCGCCGCGGTACGAACCGGTCACGCCTACCCGTACGAGGCTCTGGACCGAATCTGGAAAACGGTGCTGCTGCATCAGTTCCATGACATTCTGCCGGGCTCGTCGATCGCGTGGGTGCACCGCGAGGCCGAGGCGACATACGCGGTGGTCGCCGCCGAACTCGACACCATCATCGATGCGGCACAGTGCGCGTTGGCCGGCGATCCGGCCGCCGGCGGCGTCATCGTGTTCAACGCCGCACCGCACACACGAGGCGGTGTCGCCCCCGGAGCCGGCGGCCGGCCCGCGGGCAGGTCGGCCGGGTGCAGCCTCTCGACCCGGGACGACGGCGGATTCGTGCTGGACAACGGACTGATCCGAGTGACCGTGGACCAGCGCGGACTGGTCACGTCGGTCCACGACATCGCCGCCGGGCGCGAGTCGCTGGCTCCCGGACAGCCCGGCAACCTGCTGCAACTGCACCCGGACTTCCCGAACATGTGGGACGCGTGGGACGTCGACAAGTTCTACCGGAACACCGTGACCGACCTGACCGACGCCGACGAGGTGACGGTCACCCTGGACACGGAAGAGGCCGTCACGGTCCGTGTGGACCGTTCGTTCGGATCCTCGAAGGCCGTCCAGACGCTCACGCTCACCGCCGGGGCCAAACGCCTGGACATCGAGACCGAGGTCGACTGGCACGAGACCGAGAAGTTCCTCAAGCTGGCGTTCCCCCTCGACATCCACGCCGAACGCTACGCCTCCGAGACGCAGTTCGGGCACCTCTACCGACCGACACACACCAACACGAGCTGGGAGCACGCCAAATTCGAGGCGTGCAACCACCGCTTCCTGCATTTCGACGAACCGGGTTGGGGCGTGGCACTGGTCAACGACTCCACCTACGGCCACGACGTCACCCGGACCGTGCGTGAGGACCACGGCACCACCACCACGGTGCGTGCCTCGCTCCTGCGCGCGCCGCGTTTCCCCGACCCGGAGACCGACCAGGGAACGCACCGCTTCCGGCACGCGCTGGTACCCGGCGCCGTCATCGGCGACGCCGTCCGCGAGGGTTGGGCGATCAACCTGCCCGAGCGCCGCAAAGCGGGCGACACGGAGGTCGCACCGCTGGTGGATATGGACAACGACGCCGTGATCGTCAGCGCCGTCAAGCTCGCCGACGACAAGAGCGGCGACGTCGTCGTGCGGGTCTACGAGACCCGAGGAGGCCGGGCCGAAACGCGTCTGACGGCGGGATTCCCCCACGCCGGCGTCGCCGTCTGCGACCTGTTGGAGCGCCCGGTCGCCGACAGTGAGGGACCCGAACTCGTGGCGGATGGCGCCATCCGCCTGAAATTGCGCCCCTTCGAGCTGGTCACCCTGCGATTCACCCGCCGCTCGACCGGTGCCTGAACCGCCGTCGAGCCGGACAGCCCCCTGAGCGTCCGGCTCGACGGCCCGCCCCTCGACGGGCCGGGAAAACCGTGACCCGGGGCAAGCCGGCTGCGCGAAGCCGTCATCCACCGGATATGTCTTCGCTGCCGTGCCGTGCCGTGTCGTGCCGTTTTGGGCCGTGCCGTGTCGTGCCGTGTCGTGCCATGCCGTTTTGTGCCGTGCCGCGCCACGAGTCACGACCCGCAATGGTCGTCGAGAACGCGGCATCACAGTCGTGGCGACCTGGCCCCCGGGCACACGCCGTCGCGACCTCGGCGAACCGCTCGTCCGGCACCCGTCTGTGGGCACCCGGAGGGCCGACGGAGCGCAACGCGTCCGCCCCTTTGTCCGCCCACCTTCGACGCCACGTCGACAGCGCCTGCGGCGACACACCCGAGCGACGCGCGACCTTGGCGTGCGACACGCCCTCCGCGAACCAGCCGGCCGCCCGCGACCGCAACTTCTCGCGGCGCTCTCGCTCTGCCCGAGGCATTCCCGAATTCCCCATACAACGTTTATGTCCATATATGACACACCGTCAATCGGACTCGGGAACCTCGGTAAAGTCGGCCGCATGGACATGCGAAGGATCGTCGCGGTACTGGCCGAGGAAGCCGAGCAGCAGATCCGGGACCGGACGTGGGAACTGACATCGAGCGACCGTGTTCTCGCCCTGAAGGCCGAGTCCGACTTGCGCGAGGTCGTCGGCCCGCCGGACGTCCAGGAAGCTCTGCCCCGGATCGACCGGCTCGAGCATCTACGGGAAACGCTCGCCGTGTTGGCGATCTGTCTCGCTCGTACTCACGGCCGGATGGCGTGGTTCCTTTCCGGTGCGATCAACGCGCTCGAACCGGTGCTGCGCTGGCGCGCACTGTCCGCCGACGGTGGGGGCAGTTTCGGCACCGTCCTCGCGAGTGCGGAGGAATACGCGGAGGCGGAGGACGCCGTCCGCCGACTCCAGGACGTTCTGGCGTGGATCACTGCGGAGTCGGGTTGAGTGCGAGAACGGGCCGGCGAACCGGTCCCGTTCCGATCGGCGACGAGGCCACCCGCCGAACACTTCCGGCGGATCCTTGCGTGTCGGGCCGTAACAGGGGAGCCCGCGCCTTCGGGGGCTGCCGGGCAGGGGCGATCCGAACATCGAGGGCACCGACGCTCAGCGAACGTTCGTTCCGGATCGCACCCCAACCGCGTCGCGGTTGGTCCGCGCCCGAACCCCGCCCGATGCACCCGGACTGGTCGTGACGCCCGGGGCGGCATGGGTGCGGCCGTCCCCGTCGCCGTCGCCGGAGGCGTGGCGGCAGTTCGACGCTGGACGCAGGAGCACTCGGCTTCCCTTTGGGGTCACCCCGTGGTGCCCGCCCGGCGGATGTTGTGGGGCGGGAACACGGTTGCGGTGTACGCGGAGACACCCGCCGCCGCTTCGGGCTCATCCGGCGCCCCGACAGGCCATGAGGAATCAGCTGTTGCGGCCGTGGTGGGTTACGCGAATGCCCGTTGGGGCCATCCGAGTCGGCGGGTTTCGGCGGTGCTATTGCTCCGGCGTCTGCGCGTGGTCGGCGTGGTCGGCGTGTTCGGTGGCTTCGAGCAGGATGCGGGCCAGGTCCCGAGGTGCGTCGCGCATGAGGTTGTGGCCGCCGGCCAGCGCGTGTGTCTTCCAGGCGGGATTGTCTCGGAGCCGCTCATAGATGGGGGTGAACGGGGACGGCCCGTCCCATCCGGCCGCGTAGACGTAGGTGCGGCGCCGGATGTGGGTGAAGTCCCCGGCGAGGCGGAGCGGTTGCAACAGCGACGCGAGGGGATGGGGGGTGGCGCGCGGGTCGAAGAACGGCAGCGGCCGGACCGCGTGGCCGGAGTCCACCACGTCCATGTACCAACGTCGTTCCTGCTCGGTGACCAGGGACCAGCAGGAGTCGCCGTGCCCGGGGACCATGGCGTCCACGTACACCAGTGAGCGGACGCGCTCGGCGGCGCGGTCTGCGGCGCCGGTGATCACCATGCCGCCGTAGCTGTGGCCGACCAGTACCGCGTCGCGGATGTTCTCGACCTCCAGGACGGCGGTGACGTCCTGGATGTGGGTGTCGAGGTTGACCGTGCCGGGATGTACGTGGCTGCGTTCACTGATGCCGGTCAGGGTCAGGGGGTGCACGGTGTGTCCGTGAGCGCGCAGTTCGTCGGTGAGTTCCGCGAAGCACCAGCCGCCGTGGCACATGCCGGGGATGAGGACGAAGTCGGCCATCGTGGTGTTCCTGTTCTGTCGGGTCGGTGTGGAGAGCGTCATGTCAAGCCTGTGGCGTGGCGGTGGCCCGTTCGGGCCCGGCCGCTGCGCGGTGTCCGTGTCCGGCAGCGGCGAGGTGGGCCGCCGCGGCGCACGGGATCGCGGTTTCACGGCGACCCGGCATGAGGAGACTCCTGAGATAGAACCGATCGGTACTATCCCTGGACCCTAGCAGGCGATCGAACCGCCCGGTACCATCCTGGTCATGCCAGTCCCCAAAGGCTCGACCATCGACCCGGGGCGCACCCGCGCCGCCATCCTGGACGCAGCCACCCCGGTGCTGTACGAGCGCGGCATCGACGGCATCGGCGTCGCCGAACTGTGCACGCGCCTCGGCATCTCCAAGGAGACGCTCTACCGGCACTTCGGCACCAAGGACGGCCTGGTCAACGCCGCGCTGGAGGCCCGGAGCGAACGGGTCACCCGATGGCTGATCGAGGCCGCCGCAGCAGCAGGCCCGGACCCCGCCGACCAGCTCTCCGCAGTATTCGACTCTCTCCAGGAGTGGTACGAGTCCCCGGACTTCCGCGGCTGCGCGATGTTGAACGCGGCCGCCCAGCACCGCAACGAAGCCGTCTTGACCATCACCGCGCACCACCTGGACGGCTACCTGGAACTGCTGACCGGCATCGCCGAACGCGCCGGGACCGCCGATCCCCACACGCTGGGACGGCAGTGGCTCATGTTGGTCGAAGGAGCGACCGCCGTCGCCGCACACCACGACGCGGCAGCCGCGGGGACACACGCCCGACAGGCCGCGCTGACCCTGCTGTCGGCCGCCACCCGAAGTCCCCTGGGCTGAAACCTGCCACGAGACCCGCGACGCCGGGATCCGTGAACCGACGCGCCGTCCGCGCGGCCGGAGTGTCCCGGCCTCCGGCCGGCGCGATGAGTTCAGCCGTAGGACCAGCGCGCACGGCACGTTCAGCCGCTATGGAGCCGGAGACCGACGCTACGGGTCTCGCCTCACCGGGACGCCGGCCCGGCCTGGCGGTCCCGTTTCCGGCCGCCTGTTCGCGTGGGGGCGATGCGGGGTAGATGCTCGCGGTACTCGGTCGCGCTCGCCGTTCCGGGCGGTCGTCGAGGCCGACGCGCGGCAGGGGCACCGACGACGGGCGCCGGCAACCGGGGCCCGGTCCGCAGCGGTTGGGTCAGGTCTGCGGCGGAGGCCGGTGCGGGCGCCGCCAGCGCCAAGGGCAGCAGGACGCCCAGACACGCCACGACCAGGGCGGCCGGCGCGGTCGAGGCCGCGGTGACCGACCACAGCGTGATGCGCGGCCGCATCCGGTCAACGGTTCGGCGGGCCAGGGCGGCAGAACCCAGGGCAGGGCCAAGGGAGCAGCAGCAGGACGATCATCCGCCGCCCTCCAGCAGACGCCGCAACTCGGCTTCGTCCTCGGGGCCGAGCCCCTCGACGAACCGGGCCAGGACGATGCTGCGGTCATCGTCCTGGTCCGATACAGGGCCGGGCACCGTCGCCGGCGCACCCCGCCGCACGCTGCGACGGTGCGTCCGCAGCGCCGGACTCCCTTCCGCAGATGCCCGGTCGGGCACGATGGGCGGGCCGGGCGCGCCCGGGTTGCCACGACGCGACGACTGCTTCGGAGACCGACCGGTTCGGGCTACGCCGCGGCGGCGGCCGGATCGGCGACCCGGCGGTCGAGGGCGGCGGTGAAGGCGCGCAGGAGCAGCGCGGCGGTGGCGGCGAGTCCGGCGAGCAGGCCGAGCCACAGGCCGACGGTGTCCCCGCCGAACCCGAACGCGAACAGGCACGACGCCGGCAGGCCGATCGCCCAGTAGCCGACGAGTGTCATGCGGAATCCGGTCCGGGTGTCGTCGAGGCCGCGCAGGAGGCCGACGCCGATGTTCTGTGCGCAGTCGAAGAACTGCAGGACGGCGGCGACGATCAGCAGACGCGTGGCGATCGTCAGGGCGTCCTCGGAGGTGGAGTCCAGGAACGGGGCGAGGACCAGGTGCGGCACCGCCAGGTACGCGGCAGCGACGGCGGCCATCACGCAGGCCGCGCACCCGAGCGCGGTGCGCATCAGCCGGCGGGCGCGGGCGTGGTCACCGAGGGCGATCTCGCGGCTGACGTTGATCGACGCGGCGTGGGAGAGGCCGACGGCGACCTGGAAGACGATGTACACGAGTTGGTTGACCGCGGTGTGGGCGGCGAGCGCGGCGGGTCCGAACGATCCGGCCATCAGCGCGGTGAAGAAGAAGAACCCGGCCTCGGAGCCGTACGTGGCGGCGATCGGCACGCCCAATCCGACCAGGCGCCGCACGGTGGTACGGTCCGCCCCGGCGGGGTTGAGGGCCAGCAGCGACGCGAGTTCGCGGTCGCGACGGACTGCGGCGTACAGCGCGAGGAACGTCAGCAGGTAGACCCCGGACGTCGCGGCGCCGATTCCGACCAGCCCTGCCTCGGGCAGGATCCAGGTGCCGTGCACGAGGGCCCAGTTCAGTCCCGCGTTGACGGCGACGGAAGCGACCGTGATCCGCAGCAGCGCCTGGGGGCGGCGCAGGCCGACCGTGAACTGGCGCACCACTTGGAACCACAGACACGGCAGCAAGCCGGGGGCGAGGGCGGCGAGCATGTGCTGCGCGCGGCGGGCGACATCGTCGTCCTGGCCGAGCAACGGAAGCGCCTGACCGACCGCGAGCATGAGTACCACGCCCACGACGCCGGCGCCGGTGGCGAGGGCCATGGCGGCGCGGACGACGCCGCGCACCTCCTCGCGGGCGGCGTCCGCAGCCCCGGTTTCGGCGGCCGCGGTGTCCGCGGTTTCCGGTGCGGTCGTCGGCGCCGGGTCGGTGGCGCGCTCGGCCCGGGCCGCGGCCGCGGCGACCTGGTTGCCGACGGAGGTCACCAGACCCACGCCCATGGTGCGCACCTGGTTGAACACGACGATCGCCAGTCCGCCCGCGGCGAGTTCCTCGGTGCCGAGCAGGCCCATCATCACGGTGTCGGTGGTGGTCAGCGCGACCTGGGCGAGCTGGGTGAGGATCAGTGGGACCGCGAGCACGGCCAAGGCGCGGCCGTCGCGTATGAAGGACGTGGACATCGCGTGCTGCGGCTCCTTGCGGTCGGGCAGGGCACCGTAGCAGCCGGGCTCCCGGCCACCCGGGCGCGGTCGGCCGCGCGGCCGAGAACACGGTGCCCTAGCGTCTGCGCTCTTGCACATCAGGGCAAAATTAGGATAGGCACACCTAATCAACTGTGGCTGTGGTTCGAGAACGAGGACGCACCGTGTACGTGAACAGACGTCAACTGCTGATAGCCGGCGGGGGACTGGGGGCCGCAAGCCTCGTCGGTTGCTCGTCCCAGGGCGGCGACGCCCCGGCACCGCAGACCACGGGCGGCACCCCGAAGAAGGGCGGCACGCTCCGCGTGGGTGCGCTGGGCCGGGCCGGGGCGATCACCCGCGACCCGCACGGCACGCAGAGCAACGAGAGCGACTATCTGGTCCTGTCGCTGGTGTTCGACACGCTGACGGTGCCCGCCGCCCAACCCAACACCGCGCCCCGCCTGGCCGCGTCGTGGGAGGCAGGCCCCGACCTGAAGACCTGGCGCTTCAAGGTCGCCCCCGGTGCCCTCTTCCACGACGGCAGCCCGGTCACCGCCGCCGACGTCGTCTGGTCGCTGCGTCGCCTGCGCAACACCAAGTCGGGTGCCTCGCGCCTGCCCGGCATCCAGGCGGACAACATCACCGCCGACGGTGACACCACCGTGGTCCTGGTGTCCGACTACCCCAACGCCGAACTGCCGCTGCTGACCCGGCTGAGCAGCTTCATCCTGAAGAAGGACACCCCGGACGGCGCGCTCGACAAGGCGCCCGGCACCGGTCCGTTCAAACTCGACTGGTACCGCAACGGCAACGCCCGCCTGGTCCGCAACGAGAAGTGGTACGGCGGCGAAGTCCTCCTCGACGCGGTCGAGATCACCATGTTCGAGACCGCGCAGGCGATGTCCAACGCGATCCTCGCCGGCCAGATCGACCTGGCCTCCAACGTCGGCCCGGTGGCCGCGCGCACTGCCGAGACCCGCAAGGACCTGCGGGTCGTGCGCCGCCCGAACGACATGGCCATGCCGATCGTCATGCGCGCCAAGGACGGCCCGTTCGCCGATCCGCGCGTACGCGAGGCCCTGCGCCTGGTCGTCGACCGCGACGCCATGGTCAAGCAGGTCCTGTCCGGCTACGGCACCATCGCCAACGACATCATGGGCACCGGCGACCCGCGCTACGCCCGCGACATCCCCCAGCGCGCCCGCAACCTGGCCCGCGCCAAGCAGCTCCTCACCGAGGCGAACTTCGACCTGGGCAAGACGTACGACCTGATCACCACCGAGGACATCTCCGGACTCGCCGAGTCCGCCACGCTGTTCGCCAACCACGCCCGCGAAGCCGGCATCAAGATCAACGTGGTCAAGCAGGAGTCCGGCAAGTTCTGGGACGAAACCTGGCAGAAGGGCACCTTGTACACGACGTACTGGGGCACCAACGACTCGGTGCTCTTCCTCGGCTCCAAGCTCATGGTCGGCGACGCCGGCCAGAACGAGGCCCAGTTCGCCGACCCGGCCTTCGACGACGCCTACCGTCGCGCGGTCGGCGCCCCCGACGAGGCCGGTCGCGCCGCAGCCCTCGTCGAGGTGCAGAAGATCCAGCACGAGCGCTCCGGCTACCTGCTGTGGGGTATGGCCGACGGCATCGACGTCGCCGCCGGCAAGGTCCAAGGCCTGCCCACCCTGGCCGGATACGGCCGCGTGCAGTTGCAGAGCACGTGGCTGCGCTGACCCCTGGCGCGCCGGCGGCCGGGTCCACCGACCCGGCCGCCGCGGGCCCGCCTGTAGCACCACGCCTCGGCGCCGACCGGGCGCGCCGGGCCGGGCGGGCCGGGCGGGCCGCGCTGCGCGCCGGCGCCGTCCTGCTGCGCCGCATCCTGGTGCTGGCCGCGCTGTCGGCCGTCGTGTTCGCCGCCGTCGAGATCCTCCCGGGGGACGCGGCCACCGCGTCGGCCGAGCGCGGCGACAGCGCCGCCGACATCGCCGCCCGGCGCGAACACCTCGGCCTGGACCGGCCGTTGTGGGAGCGCTTCACGGACTGGATGACCGGACTGCCCACCGGCGACCTGGGCACTTCCGCGCGCGGAGAGAAGGTCGCCGACCTGTTGCGCGACCCGTTCCCCAACACCCTGGCCCTGGCGGGCGCGGCGTTCGCCCTCACGGTCGCCGCGTCCCTGGCACTGGGCTGCCTGGCAGCCGCCCGCCCCGGCACGCGCCCCGACCGCGTGATCGGCCACACCGCCACGACCGCGTTCGCGATCCCCGACTTCGTCCTGGCGACCGGCCTGGTCCTGGTCCTGTCCCTGTGGACCGGCTGGCTGCCCGCGGTTACAGTCGCCGACGCGTCCGGCAAACCCGCCGAATGGACCATGATGATCATGCCGGTGCTCGCCCTCGCCGTCCCACAGACCGGCTGGAACACCCGCATCGTCCGCGGCGCCCTCGCCGACCAGGACGGCGCGCCCCACGTCGAAGCCGCCCGCCTGGACGGCCTGTCCACCAGCCGCGTCCTGCTGCGCCACGCGCTGCCCGGCGCGCTCCCCGTCATCGCCACCGGCATCGCCACCTCGACCGGCATGCTCCTCGGCGGCGCCGTCGTCGTCGAAACCCTCTTCAACTACCCCGGCATCGGCACCGTCCTGGCCGGCGCGGTCGCCGGCCGCGACACCTCGTTGATCGCCGGCTCCGTCGCCCTCGCGGGTGTCGCGATCACCCTCGTCCTCCTCGCCGCCGACCTCGTCCGGGCCAGGACCGCGGGAGCCGGCCGATGACCACCGCCGACACCTCGACCGACACCACCGCAGCCGTGCCCGCCCGCTCCGGCCGGCGCCGCGCCGCGCGCCGTGTGCTGCCCCCGCTCCTCCCGGCCGCCCTCTTCCTCGGCGCAGCCCTCGCCGGACCACGGCTCGCGCCGCACACCATCGACGCCCCGGTGACCGCCACCTACGCCGCGGCCGGCGACGGCGCCCTCCTCGGTGGCGACCAACTCGGCCGCGACGTGTGGTCCCGACTCCTGGACGGCGGAACCGAGTTGATCGGCTGCGCCTTCCTCATCGGCGCCGCCGTCACCGCGGCCGCGGCCCTGCTCGGCTGCCTCGCGGTGCTGCGCCCACGCGCGGGCCGCATCCTCGAACGCGCCGCCGACGTCGCCATCCTCCTGCCGTCCGTGCTGGGCATCATGCTCGTCGCCCTGGCCTGGCCGGACGGCGGACGCTGGGCCGTCATCACCGCCGCCGTCGTCCTGGGCACCCCGTTCGCCGTACGCGTGGTAGCCGCGGCGGCGGCGCCGCTCGCCGCCGCGGGGTATGTCGAAGCCGCCCTGATGCGCGGCGAGTCCAGCCTCTCCATCACCGTGCGCGAGCTGCTGCCCAACCTCCGCGGCACGGTGACGGCCCTGTTCGGACTGCGCTTCGTGGAAGCCGTCTACATCATCTCCACGGCCGCGTTCCTCCAGATCGGCCCGCAACCACCGGAAGCCGACTGGGCGCTGATGATCCGCGAGAACGCCCCCGGCATCCTGCTCAACCCGTGGGCCGTGCTGGCCCCCAGCGCCGCCATCGCCCTCCTCGCGATCACCGTCAATCTCGCCACGTCGGTACTGGCCCCCCGCACCCAGGCGGTGACTTCGGCATGAGACCGCCCACCCCCACCCGTACCGAACCCGGGCCGGACGACGGCACCCGCCACGACACGCGCGCGGCCACCGCCGACGGTGCCGGGAGCACCACGAACGGCGACGCCGCAGACCCGGTGGTCGCCGCCATCACCGCACTCGGCATCCGCCTCCCCGGCGGCCCCCACCTGCTGCACCCGGCCGACGCCACCGTGCACGCGGGGCGCGTCACCGCGCTCACCGGCGCGTCCGGCTCCGGAAAGACCACACTGCTCAAAGCCCTGCTCGGCCACCTGCCGCCCGGCGCCACCACCGACGGCACCGCACGCGTCCTCGGCCACGACGTGCTGCGGCTGGACCGCGCCGCACTGAACCGGCTGCGCCGCACCGAACTCGCCTACGTCGGCCAGGATCCCGGCTCCGCGCTCAACCCACGCATGAGCGTGCGCCGCCTCGTCGCCGAGACCGCCCGGGACCGGACCCGGCCGGCCGTCGAAGCCCTCCTCGCCGAATGCCGACTGCCCCTCGACGGCGGGTTGCCCGACCGTCGCCCCGGTGCCCTGTCCGGCGGTCAGCAGCGCCGCGTCGCGCTCGCCCGCGCGCTGGCCCGCAACCCCCGGCTCCTGTTGCTCGACGAACCCACCGCGGGACTCGACCCCGCGCTGCGCGACGAGATCGCCCACCTCCTGCGCCACCTCGCCGACACCCGCGGACTCGCCGTGCTGATGGCCTGCCACGACCCGGAACTGGTCGGGGCATGCGCCGACGACACCATTGTCCTGGGTACACCCGGCACGACCGCGCAGCCGCCCGCCCCGAAGCCGGTGCGGACACCGACGTACGCGAAGCCACTCGGCGAGCGCACCGCCCCCCGAACCCCCACCGACGTGCGTCCGCTTGTCGAGCCCGTCACCACCGGGGAGCCCGAGCACCACGCACTCGCCGCCCACCGGGTCACCGTCGCCTTCGGCACCGGCCGCGGTCGCCGCCCGGCCCTGGACGGCGTGGACCTCACGCTCCCGGCCGGCGCCGCGGTGTCGATCGTCGGCCCGTCCGGCTCCGGGAAGACCACGCTGCTGCGCGTGCTCGCCGGACTCGCGGTGCCCGACTCCGGCACACTCACCCTGGACGGCGCGCCACTGCGCCCGGCGGTGCGCCGCCGCGGACGCGACCGGCAGCGCCGCATCCAACTCATCCCGCAGAACCCGCTCGCCACCCTCAACCCGAGCCGCACCGTCGGGGCCGCCCTCGCCCGCCCACTGGCCCTGCACACCCGACTCACCCGCGGCGTGCGCACCGCACGCGTCGTGGAACTGCTCGAAGTGGTCGGTCTGCCCGCCGCCTTCACCGATCGTTACCCCGCCGAACTGTCCGGGGGCCAACGCCAGCGCGTCGCCATCGCGCGGGCCCTGGCCGTGGACCCCGACTACCTGCTGTGCGACGAGATCACCAGCGCCCTCGACCCCGACACCGCCACCGCGGTCATGGACCTCCTGCGCACCGTGTGCGCCGAACGCGGAACGGCACTCGCCCTGGTCACCCACGACCACCACTTGGCCGCCGACTACAGCCGGACGGTGCACGTCCTCACCGACGGCCGACTGACGGCCCGCGGCGACACCGCGACCCTCCTGGCCCACACCACGGGGGTTGTCCGCGAGTCCTGACCCGCCGAGCGGTCCGCCGCACGGTCGGGCAGGCGGCGCGTGTCGCGTGTCGCGTGTCGCACCCGAGCACGACACGCGCCCGCGCCCGGGCCGCCGCCGGCCCGGTCCCACCACCGCGACTCAGTCGCACACGACCAGCCGGTATCCGACCCCGCGCACGGTCTCGATCACGGGCCGACCGCCGCCCTCGCCGGACGGTCCGGTCGAGCCCGCGGCCGGGTCGCGACCCTCGCGGGCGATCTTGCGCCGGAGGTAGCCGACAGGTACGCGGCCGCGGTGACCGAGATGAGCAGGAGGCCGGTCGCGTTCGGCACGCGGTGGCCCATTCAGTGGGATCTCGCGTCTTGCCGTGGGAACGGGCGCCGGCTGGGAGGATTGCGCTTCATGAGCGAGTGGGGATTGGCGTTGGTCGGGGCGGGCTCGGCGCTTGCCGGCGGGGTGATCACCGGGTGGTTCGCGCGTAGCGCGGGCGCCAGGCAGGCGGCCGCGGCGCGGCACGCGGGCGAGAGGCAGGCCGAAGCGGCCCGGCACGCGGGGGAGAGGCAGGCGGACGCGCTGCTGGACACGGTCCGCACGACGCTCGATGAGCAGCGAACGGTGCGGGTCATGGAGATTCGCCGGCAGACGTATGTGCAGTTCCTCGAAGCCGCGGAGATCGTCCTGCTGTCGCACCGGACCGGCGCGGGGAGCGCGACCGATTTTCCCACTCTGCAACGGGCTTTCGGCGCGGTGCAGTTGGAGGGTCCCGCGGACGTGGTGCGGACGGCACGGGAACTGGTCGAGGGTCTGCGGGCGGGGCGACCGTTCGACGATCTGGAGCGTGCGAGGATGAGCTTCGTCGAGGCCGCACGAGTTGCCCTGGGCCGTGTGTGAGGGATATCGCGGGATGCGGAACGATGCGGGCCGAGGATCCGGGACTGCTCGAACGCGTGCGCACTTGCCTGCCTGCACCGGCGCTCGATTCGGACGCGTCGACTCCGAGCGTTGGGCCGGCCGGGATCGGTACTCCTGCCGGCACCGGGCGGCCGGGGGCGGCCGGATGCGGCCCCCTTTCGAGCCCGGACCCGACCAGGCTCCGGATTCCCGACCGGCGGGGCCGACACCGCCTTCGGGATCACCCGGTCGCGCCCGAGATCCACGGGAGCGCGAGGAGTTCCCGTATCTTGGGCGCGGCGGTTGCGCCGGCTGATCGCGGCTCCGGAGCCGGCGCGGTCTCCCGCACAGTGACCAGGCTGGGCGGGAAGGTGACGTGTCCGGTGTCGCATGTGTGGTGAAGCGGTGGTTCCGGGTCCGCCGGATCGGTCCATGGGTGGGGGGAGACGTCGGGTGGGTGTTCGGGGCGGGGAGGAGATGTACGAGATGGCCGGCGAAGGAATCGCGACGGGCGATGGGTTCGCCTCCACGAGCGCGGGCAACGTTCCCCGGGCCCACGATGTCGGCGTCGACAACGCGACCGCCGCACTCGCGTCGTGGCCGACACCGCGCCAAGTTCCCCCCTCGCATCGGGATTTCGTCAACCGGGTCGCCGAACTCGCGCTCCTGGAGGAGTTCGTGGCACATGCCATGGACGGGCCCGGGCCCGTGGTGGCCGTACTCACCGGCCTCGGCGGGGTCGGCAAGACCGCGTTGGGCGCGCATTGGGCTTGGCTGGCCGCGGCGCGTTTTCCCGACGGGCAGCTGTACGCCGACCTCGGACAGAGCCGCTACGAGGGGGCGATCGACGTCGGGGGTGTCCTGGGTACGTTCCTGCGTTCCCTCGGTGTCCACGAGTCGCGGATTCCGCCGACCCCGGGTGGGCGGGCCGCCCTGTTCCGGTCCGTGACCGCGGGACGTCGCCTGCTGGTGTTCGTCGACAACGTCGACCACGCCGCCGAGGTCCGTGCACTCCTACCGGCTTCGGGCATGGTGATCGCCACCAGCCGCAACCGTATCGGCGCGTTGATCCTGGACGGGGCCCGCCCCGTCCCCCTGGACCCCCTGGGCGTGACCGCCGGATCGGACCTGGTTCGCCGATGGCTGGGCGAGAGCCGGGCGGCGGACGCCGAACTCGCCGAAATGGTACGACTGTGCGGTGGCCTGCCGCTCGCCCTGCGGGCCGTGGGAGCACGACTGATCGCGCGCCGCCGGCTGAGCGTGCACCGCGTCCTGGCCGAACTCGCCGACGAACACACGGGGCTGGACGCCCTGACCGGTCCGGAAGGGGCGGGCGTGGACCGGGCATTCGACGCCGTCTACTCCAGTTTCTCCCCCACGGCGCAGCGCCTCTACCGGGTCCTGGGCATCCACCCGGGCCCCACCTTCACCTCCGCGCTGGCCATCGCCGCGGCCGGTGAAGACGACGCCGCGGCGCTCGACGACCTGTGGGACGCCCACCTGGTCGAGGAGATCGAGGAGGACGGCTCCCGATATCGCTTCCACGACGTCGCGCGCGTCCATGCCCGCCGATGCGGCCGGAGCGATCCGGAGCCGGCCCGGGAGACGGTGCTGCGCCGCATCGTGGAGTTCTACCGGGTCACGGCCGATGCGGCGGACCGCCTCGTGCTGGGGCCGCGCCTCCGACTCGGTACCGCACCCGAGCCGCCGTCCACCACGGCGCCGGTGCCTCGTCCGTCCTTTCCCGGCCGTGCCGAGGCCCTGACGTGGTTGGACGACGAGCGCTCCAACCTGCTCGCGGTCCTGCGCGCGGCGGCCGAGCGGGGATGGCACGACGCCGTGTGGCGCCTGTGCGAGTCGCTCTGGGCGCTGTATCACAGCCGAAAGCACTACGCCGATTGGATCGAGTCCCACCAACTGGGCATCGCGGCGGCGCAATGGGAGGGGCGACCCGACGCCGAGGTGCGGATGCGGAACCAACTCGCCCGCGCGTTCCACGAGTTGCGGGACTACGACCGGGCCGAGACGGAACTGCGCGGCGCCGAAGACCTCCTGGGCGTGGTGGACGACGCACGCCTGAGCGGCGTCGTATGGGAGACCCGGGGCCTGCTGGAACTCGCAGGCGACAGGCCCGAGAAGGCGGTGGCCCTGTTCACCCGGGCCCGGGAGGCCAACGTCGGAGACACCCACGGGGTCCTGGTCCAGAGCTACAACCTCGGGCAGGCCCTGATCGCCGCCACGCGATACGACGAGGCGCTGACCCTGCTCGACGAGGCCGCCGCGAAGGCCGAGGCGACCGGCGACCACGCCATGCGTCCCCGCATCGATCTCGTGCGGGGACAGGCCTACCGGGGCCTGGGAGCAGTGGACGAGGCGATCACCTGCCTGTCCGACGCCGTCCGCACGGCCTCGGAGCTGGGGCTGTACGCGAAGGAGGCCCAGGCGCTCGAGGCGCTGGTCGACATCGCCGCGCAGACGCACGCCGCCGACGTCGAAAGTGCCGGACGCGAACGGCTACGCGTGCTGTACCGGGAACTGGGAGTAGGGCGGCCCGACACGGCCCCCGACCGCAGCTAGTGCCGGGCGCGGCGCCAGGGGGCGCTCCACTCCGGTGATCCCTCGGTGAAGGCGACGTGGACCTCGCGGTCGCTCGTTCGCACCCGGATCCCCCGGTGCAATGCCGAGGTGTCGCCTCCGCCGGCCAGCCACAGATGGACCGCGGATCCCAGAACGACGGGATCCAACCACGGCCGGTTCGTCCCCCACGTACGCACCGCGCACGCCTCCCACAGGCTCCCGTCCCGCAGCCGCACGAGATGCCTGCCCTCGTCCAGGGCGGCCACCACCACGTTCAACCCCGGGAGTTCGGCCGCGGCCTGCTCCGCCCATGCGGGCGCGGGGGGTTCGGCGAGCGCCTCGGTGCGCACCAGCACCTCCGCGCTCTGCGGCATCTTCGCCGGTTTGCGCATCCCACGCCAGGGCCGGGCCCGTCGTGGGATGTGTGGCCAACTCCCGCCGTCAGAATCCGAGCATGCCGGGGGAGTCGATGTCGACGGTGGCGATGCCGGGTGGGTAGGCGTCCTCGCGGGTGGTCAGCAGGATCGACATGCCGGTGAACTCGGCCCGGGGGAGGGCGCAGTACAGCGCGTGGTAGGTGTCCGGGCCGCCGAGGCCGTCGCGGATCATCGTGCCGACCGCGACGGAGGCGACCGTTTCCAGGGGGTCGACGTGCACGCTCGACAGTGTCAGGACCCGGTGGGCGACGCCCTGCGCGTCGGCCTCGGCCTGCACGAGGCACAGCGCGGGGACGATCAGGTGGTCGCCGGGGTGCGGGCCATGTTGCCGGCGAGCAGGCCCCCTGGTGGAGCGACCTCGCCGCGCATCTCGCAAAGCACCGCCACCCGATCTACGCGGCGGACACGCCGCTGTGCGCCATTCGCCGGGTGTGCCCGCCCTGATCGCCGCCCCGTCGGTCCCGTTGGTGTGAATTCAGGTGGTACGCGGCGATTCACGGCTCCGGTGACGCGATCATGGGGCCGGTGGGGCCATGTGGACGCCCCGAGGAAGGCAGGCGATCTTGTATCTCACCGTTCGTGTTCTCGAGGGGGCCGCGGCCGGGGCCTTCATGGCCTCGTCGTGGGCGGACCTGTATCGGCAGGACCCGCGGGCGACGCCGTATCAGTCATCGGCGTGGCTCACCGGCTGGGCGCGGGAACTCCCGCCCGCCGCTCGCCCCGTGGTCGCCCTGTGCGAGGGTCCCGCCCGGCAGATTCTCGCCGCCCTGCCGTTGGTCGACGACCGGGCGGGAACCTCACCGCGGACGTACGCACTGTCGGCGCCGATGGGGGAGTACGTCCGCGCGGTGGGCCCGGCGGCCGAGGACCCGTGGGTGTCGGCGTCCCTCGCCCGCCACCTCGAACGACTCGCCTTCGACGGCCACCGGGTCGACTTGGCGGGCGTGCCTGCCGACTGCGCACTCGCCCGGGAACTCGCGCCCGCCGGCCCCGCCCGCGAGCGACCCTGGCGCACCCGCGTCCTCGATCACGCCGAAATCAGCCTGCCCCTCTCCTACGCGCAGATGTCCCGCTCGACCAGACGCGAGCACACACGCCGCCAACGCACCTGGGACGAACTCGCCCGTTTCCACAAGGTGACGTACCGGCGTACCCGCGACAGCGACGAACTCCTCACCGCCTACGCCGTCCTCGCCCGCCTGCACGCGCTGCGATGGACCGGCCACACCACCCCCACCGGCTCACCCCACACCCCCGACGCCCCCCACTGGCCGGCCGTACTGCGGCACTGCGGCGCGGACATGGCGTTCATCGCCACCCTCGCCCTGGACGGCGACATCGTCGCCGCCCAACTCTGCCTGACCCGACACGACCGCGCATACTCCGTCGTGCCCGCGATAAACCCCCTCCACAAGGACCTCGCTCCCGGCCACGCCCTCCTGCGCCACCTCGCACAGGACCTGGCCACCGACGGATACGCCTACCTGGACCTGGGCCGCACCGTACCCGGCCAGCACGCCTACAAGGACCAGTACCGGCCCCGCTGGAGCGAGACCCTCTCCGCCGTGAGCACACCCCTGTGCGCCGACCCCGACACGCCGAACCAACCCGTACGACTACCGGATCCCCGAGCGCTGTTCACTCCCTGATCCGGCCGATCCGACCCGGCACGCCCGGAGCACACTCGCGACCTTCGACTCGGCGCCGCTCGCGCGGCGGCGAAAAGGCCGTACGCGTTCACTGGCAGGCGTCCCGGACTCCGGCGATCGCACCTGCCGGAGTCGACGTCGAAGACCCGGCCGAGCCGCCGCCGCTCGCATCACCGGTGAACTTCCCGACCGGCACCCGCGCCGTGACGCCCAGCCGGTGTCGCTCGTATTCGTCGTGCTCGGCGAGTGCGATGCCCGAGCGGGGTGCCGTCCGTATCAACTTCGCGCCCGTCGTGGGGCTTGGGGCACGGAGTGCTCCTGCCGCAGGGTGCACCTGGTCGACGACGCGTTCGGAGCGGAGAGCCCCGGGATCGGCGGGCTTGGGTTCCGGGTTCCCAGGAGCCTTCTCGCCGTCGGATTTGGCGCGTCTCTCGAATGCGCGGGTGATTGCGAACGGGTTTACGCAGGGCGGGTATTGCGCCGTGCCGAAGATGTACGGCAGGCCGCGGGCGAGCGAGGTCTGCGGGTCGCGGGTTGTGATCGCGTGCAGGCGGGCGTCCAGCGGGTGCGTCTCCTCGGGGGTGGCCGGCCGCAGGGGACGGTGGTCGAGGTCGCCTCGGCGCCAGTCGCGATCGCGGAGTGGTCGCCGTACTCGCCCACCGTGATAGTCAGGTCGGACGCGGACCGCTGGGCCTGTGATTGTCGGTCCCGTCACGCCGTTGCGAGCGCCCGTGAGGAGGACGCGAGCGGCGGGGACGGCGTCGTGGCGATGCGTGCGTGCCCCGAGCGCATGAACTCGGGGTTCCGGACCGGCTGCGGTTTCGTGGGGGACGAGAGTCGGGACCCGGGTCGCGAGGAAGCTGCGGCACGCCGCGTTCCTCGGGTCGCGCCTACGCGTCGGTGACGGCCTTGGCGTCGCGGCCGCGACGCCGAGGCCGTCAGAACACGCTCCTCGAATCGTCCCAGGGCCAGGATCAGGGCAAGAAGGACCGGCGGGATCGTCAACACGATCACAACTCCTGCCGGGCCATGGGCCAACGTCACGTCGCGTCCTCCTGGGGGGATACGTCTGTCACACCCCTGGCCAAGGCGTGGGCGCATGCGCCGTCACATGAACGAACGAACACAGGTGTGGTTTCGGACGGCGTTTCGTCGATATGCACGAGTGCGCCCTGCCCGCGTGCGGCATCGACACACTCGAACAGCGGGCTTCTTCCTGCTTGTCCGACGGCCTGACGAGATGCTGCGGACACGGTGGGAGAGGTCGACGTCCGGTCACCGCCCCGCCCCCGGGCTCGACCGCGTCGGAGACCGGCGAGCCAGGATGGGGCAGCTCACGCTGTCGACGATCCGCCCGCGCGAGCGAGTCGACGTGGATGCGAAAAGGCGATGATCCCAGCGAGCACCCCGGGTCGCACCGTCCGAGCACCCATGTACGGCCGGCCTCTCGCCTCACCGGATTCCGCCGCCGTGGTGATGGTCTCCCGATGCGAACGTGCCGGCGGTAGGCGATAGGCACCAGCGCGTCGTCGGACCGGATGCGCGCGGTGAGACGGCGTAGGTCGCGGCGACGAAGGCGGTCGCCGCCGCGGTGTGCCCCGAGGGAAACGATGAACTGTCCGGCCGACCGTGGACATCGTCGTGGGGAACAAGTTCCCTCGGAGGTCCGGACGATCACACGTGTGTCCATGGGATGGCCGCCCGTGGCCCGGTACTCGGCGGCCGGGGGGCGACCGGCCTGTCACTCGGCGGGGTCCTCGAAGGCCACATCGACGCGTTCGAACGACTTGTAGGTCTCGGTGACGGCGTAGGACTCGTAGGCGCGTCGGTCCGCGGCGCTCAGCCGCGCGTGATCGGTGAACGGAGCGAGAAGGCTGCGGGGCCACAGCCGGTTCACCCGCACGGAGACGGCTTCGGCCGCCCAGACGAATACCAGTGCCCCGAGGTAGATCCAGGTGATCAGCCCCAACACGATCGCGAACAGTCCGTAGGTCGCGGTGCTGCCGCGCAGGAGGTGATCGACGTAGTACGCGGCGGCCCAGAGCAGCCCCTGCCACACACACGCGGCAACGATCGCCGCATGCGCCAACGGTCGCAGAGCAACGGAGCGGTCGGTGAGCAGCCGGTAGGCCGTCAGGATCATCACCGCGTTCAAGGCGGTCGACGCCACGGCCGCCGCCACACTCGGCACGATCCCCGACACCACGCCCACGTCGGGGCCGTTACCGGTGGCGGTACCCGTCAGCACGGTGCTCAGGGCGACGCCCACCGCCAGTGCGGAGATGAGCAGGAGACTGTACAGGCGGGCGCGGATCGGATTGGGTCGGCGGTGGCGCGGGACCGCCCAGATCTTGTCGAGCGCGTTGCGCGCGGCCTGCGCGACCCCGAGCGCGCCGTAGAGGCTCCCCACAAGACCGACGGCGATCCCCCAGCCGTTGCCGCGGAGCGAGTGGATGTTCGTACCGATCTGATCCCCGATCACCGGAAACTGGCGCAACGCCGAGTGGAGCACCCGCTCTTGGAGCTCCGGATTGTCGCGCAGCGCGAAACCCAGGGCGGTGACCAACAGGAGCAACAGCGGAAACAACGACACGAACGCGTAGTAGGTGATCAGCGCGGCCAGATACGTTCCCTGGTCGTCGACGAACTTGTAGATCACGGCGAGGGGGAACGCGGCCCACCTTCGGCGGCGTTGGAAGGCGTCCAGACGCGGCGCGAGAGCCACCGCCCGTACATCCTGCACATCGTCGTCCGTCTTCATCGCGAAGAGCCTGCCCAGCCGGCGGACTTCCATCACACCGGGCGCCCACCTCGTGTCGACAGGCCGTGACGGGTCACACCCGTCGGCGTCTGCCGCCGGGGGTGCGGGTGGGACACCGCGACATGCCGTCATGGGCGCAGCGCGCACACGGCCCGACTCATCCGTGACCGGAGGCCGTGTCGTTGGCGACGTTTGTCGTCCGCCTTGGGACCACGCACCGAATCCGCCCATCTCCGGCCCGCGGTTGCGGTCGCCGGCGCCCCCACGAATCCTTCGGCCGCGTGCGAGAGGCGTATCCAGCGCCACGCGACACTCACCTCCGCAGCGAGCGAGGCCCAAAGCTCCTCCCGAGCACGGGAGTCGGGGAAAGGAACACCGATGCCGCGCGGTTGCGGGCAGGGGCGCCCTTCGTCCATCGAATGGCACTGCGCATCGCGTTACCACCGGCAGCAGCAACCCTCCTCGGTTGCGCAGGCCATGGCCGGGCTCGCGGTACCCAGCGTGAGGGTCGCCGCCACGGGTAGGCGTTTCGGCACGGAGACACGGTGAGAGGACAACGATGGCCGAGGGCATGCGCGCGGTAGGGTGGGCGAAGGCCTTCCCCGTGAGTGGCGGGGTGGAGGCGGGACGGCGTTGGACGCGAGAGCACCTTGCGTCCTTGAAGTGGATGCAGGATGCTCCCGAGGCCGTGGATGACGTCGTCCTCACGGTTTCCGAGTTGCTGACCAACGCGCACGTACACGCGCACAGCACTGCGCATCTCGTCCTGTCATGGGACAGGCGATGTCTGCACGTCTACGTCAGCGACACCGGTCCGGGCATGCCCACCCCAGGTGATTCGGACACGACGAAGGTTTCCGGCCGCGGACTCGCGATTGTCGACGCGGTGGCGGACGAGTGGGAGATGCTCAGGCACGCCGGTGGCAAGGCGATATACGCCTGCTTCCATCCACCCGGGCAAACCGATCCTCACGCCACGAGCTGACAGCAGGCTCAGGGCATCGACGCGGGAGAGGTCACACCGGACGTCGGCTCCCGGACCGCGCCGCGCCGCGTGCGCCACCCTGACCGACCCGCGCGCGGCCACACCGACCGGCCTGGGCTGCCGCGTGTGCGAGCGCCGCGACTGCCCCCAACGCGCCTACCCCGCCGCCGGGCACCGCCCGGCCGTGGACGAGAACCGCACCACGCACGTCCCCTGTCGGGCGCTCTCGCAGCCGCTCGACGGGCGTGCCTGTTTCACTTCGGAATCCCTGGTCTTGGCCCACCACCTCGGCCGACCTGCCGCCGTACACATCGCCGCATACCCCATACCCCATACAGTCCGCCCCCACCTCGATCGCCGCTGCTCCCAGGGCCCGCCGCGCCGCCGAGTCACTGTGTGACGACGGCGTGCCGGTAGAGCGCCGCGGCGTTGCCGTGGGTCATGCGCCGGATCTCCTCTTCCGGGACGTCGGCGAACTGCCGGGCGAGGACTTCCTGGCTGTCCGGCCACGTGGAATCGGGGTGTGGGTAGTCGGTTTCGACCATGATGTGATCGACGCCGATGAGGTGCCGCAAGCGCATGGTCGCGGGGTCGGAGAGCACGGTGAACCAGAAGTTGCGGCGCAGGTAGTCGATGGGCGAGTGGGTCCCGAAATCGGCGCGGTAATCGAGGTCGCGGCCCATGAACTCGATGCGGTCGATGAACATCGGCACCCATCCGATGCCTCCCTCGGACAACGCGATCTTGATGTCGGGGAAGCGCACCGGGATGCGGGCGAAGAGCCAATCGGCGGCGGCCGCCATCGAGTTGATCGGGAACAGCACGCCCAGGACCGCGGCCGTCGAGTCGCGGGACGGAACGATCGTCTCGGACGACGAACCGACGTGGAGGTTCACGACCGTGCCGGTTTCCTCGCACGCACGAAAGAATGGGTCCCACGCGTCGCTGTACAGGGACGGCAGCCCGAGGCGCTCCGGGTTCTCGCTGAACGTGACGGCTACGAAGCCGCGTTCGGCGTTGCGCCGGACCTCGGCGGCGGCGAGTTCGGGGTCGCCGAGCCAAGGAAGCTGACAGGCGATGAATCGTTCGGGGTACGGAGTGATCCAGGCGTCGAGCAGCCAGTCGTTGTAGGCCCGCAGGGAAGCGAGCCCCAGGTCGTGGTCCGTCATGGAGAGGAAGCGACGTCCGGCGAAACCGAACGGCGCCGAGGGGAAGTTGAGCTGCGCGGCGATGCCGGCGGCGTCCATGTGGCGTACACGTTCGCCCGCGTCGTATGTCGCGGGGTGCAACTCGTCGAAGCTGACCGGGCCGAGGTAGCCTTTGCCCGCTTCCCAGCCCCGGAGGGCGTCGGAGCCGAGCAGCGGGACGCGCTCGTCCTCGAACACCCACCAGTCGTTGCCCGCCGCGTCGCGTTCGAGGTGCGGCGCGGCGTCCCGCATGCGCGCGGGTACGCGGTCGCGGAACAGGTCCGGGGTTTCGATGAGATGGTCGTCGACCGAGATGATGTGGAATCGGTTCGTGCCGGTCGGGACTTCGCCGCGCAGTACGAGGTCGCCCTTCGGACCGGCGTAGGCAAGGATACGTTCGAGCAGGTCAGCCATGGGTAACCTCCGGGAATCGGGGAGCGGTGACGGGCATGTCGGGCGGAGCGGCGGGGTGGTCGATCGGCTCGATGAGGGAGCAGCGGTCGAAGGGCATCGTGCTCATTCCACGTCCCGGGCGCCGCTGCGCAAGACGGTGCCGGGAAGGCGGCTCAGGCGGTCGGTGACCGGTGTGCCGTGCTCGCGAATCGGGACGCCGGCCACGAGGATGTGGTCGATTCCCGTGGGCGCGTCGGCGACGAGCCGTTCTCCGTCGGCGGGCAGGTCGCGCACCCGCCGGGTCGGGCCGGGGGAAAGAGCGTCGTAGTCGACGACGACGAGGTCGGCATGGCCTCCTGGGCGCAGCCGTCCGCGGTCGACGCCGAGCACGTCGGCGATCTCCCCGGTGAGTTTGTGGATGCCGTGTTCGACCGGCATGACGTCGCGGTCGCGCACCCAGTTGGCGAGGAAGTCGGTGGGCATGACGGCGTCGCAGATCTGGCCCACGTGCGCTCCGGCGTCGGACAGGCCCATGATGCAGCCTTCGCTGCGGATGAGCGTGGTCACGCCGTCCTTGTCGTCGTTGGCGAACGTGACGGTGAAGCGGCTCGCCAGATCGTCCTCGAGGGCGAGGTCGCAGATGACGTCGAAGGGTGTGGTGTCGCGTTCGAGAGCGATCGCCGCGACCGGCGCGCCGACCAGGTCCGGGCGCGAGGGCGAGTGCGCGACCGTGATGGTCTGCCAGCGCGGGTCGAGCCACCGGCCGCTCTCGAACTCGTCCCAGGCGCGTGCCCTCCAGGTCCGGTCCCGGAAGACGGTATGGCGGCGCTCGACGGGCACGGCGACCAGGTCGGCGAACGCGGGCAGCGCGTAGAAGGACGTCGGCTCGGCGACGGAGAACTCCTGGGTGATGGGTCGGCAGGTGACCTGCGCCCAGACGTCCGCTCCGTCGCGGCGGCCGCGCAGATGATCGGCGAGCTTGTCCCGGTACGGCGCCCGGGAGGCCGTTCCCTCCGGGTAGGTGAGGATCGACGTCCAGGTCAGCGGGCGGCCGAGGCGGCGCTGGAAGTCGTACACCCAGCGGTAGTTCTCCCCGGTCGCGATGTGCACGATGCCGAGGCCGACCTCGGCGGTGACGGACGCGAGCGCTTCGACCTCCTCCTGGGTGGCGACCATGGACGGGACCAGGCGGCCGCCGTCGCCGAGGTGGAAGCCGGCGCGGTCGCTGGAGAATCCGAGGGCGCCGCCGCGGAGCGCGTCGGCGACGGCGCCGCGCATTCGGGCGAGTTCGTCGTCGGTGGCGGGGCGTTCGTAGGCCTCCTCGCCCATCACGTACGTGCGGACGGCGGTGTGCCCCACGAATCCCCCGAAGTGGATTGCCGTACCGCGCCGCCGCACGGCCTCCAGGTACTCGGGGTAGGTCTCGAAGTCCCATTTCACGCCGGCCGCGAGGGTCGCGCCGCGCATGTCCTCGACCATCTCCAGCGTGCCGAGCAGCGAACGGCGGTCCTGTGGACGGGCGGGGGCGAGGCTGTAGCCGCAGTTGCCGGCCACGACCGCGGTGACCCCGTGCCAGGACGACGGGGTGAGAAGCCCGTCCCACAGGACCTGCGGGTCGTAGTGGGTGTGGATGTCGAGGAAGCCCGGCATGACGAGGCGCCCGGTGGCGTCGATCTCGTGCCGCGCCGTCACGGTGTCCGCGATCTCGGTGACGCGCCCGCCGCGGATGCCGATGTCGGCACGGCGAGGAGGGCCGCCGGTGCCGTCGACGACCGTCCCGCCGCGCACGGCGATGTCGTTGGTGTTCATGCCTGTTCTCCTGGTCGTCGGGTTCGGTGCGGGCATGCCGGAGGTCGGTGCGGGTCGCGCGCACGGACGGTGCTCTGTGACTCGCCATGACACGGCGGCCGGGCCGGCGTGCCGCGGCGTCTCGGCGAGCCCGCGGAACACGGGGCGTGCTCCGACGACATCGCCCCCTTCCGGACCGCAACCTACCCACAGTGGCTGCCTAGGGCAATAGTTGCCCTAGGCATTCCTTTGCCATGAAGAGACACCACGGGCCAGGGGAATCACCAGCCGACCGGTACCGTTCTGCCATGGTTGATCGTCGTGCCCGCAGCACACCGGACACTTCCCGCCTCGCGGCCGAACCCGCCGCCGCGGACGCTCGCGGCGAGGATTCCGGCGACCGCGTGATCCGGGCCATCCAGCAGTTCTCCCGCAGCCCGGCACACGCCGAGTTGGCGCGTTCGCTGTACGGTGCCGGCGACAAGGAACTCACTCCCACCCAGGTCGACGCGCTGGAAACCCTGACGTCACGGCCCCAGTGGCGCATGCACGAGTTCGCGGAGGCACTCGACATCGACCGGGGCGCGGCCAGCCGCACGACCGACCGCCTCCTCAAACTCGGGTTGGCAGAGCGGCGGCCGGACGAGGGCGACCGGCGGTACGTCATCGTGCAAGCCACCACTGCGGGTCGCCGCATCAGCCGCCGGATCCAGCGCGACCGCTATGCGCTCATGCAGGAGGTCCTCAGTGGCCTGTCCGGTCGCCGGCGCGCGGAACTGGCGGAACTGCTCGAGTACGTCACCGCGGCCATGGAGGCGACCCTGAGCCGCAGGAGGGCCGCGGGAGAATCACCGCCGTGAGGACACCGGATGCCGGACCCGCATCGACTCGTTGCCGCGTGTCAGACGGCGATCGCCCGCAGCGCTCCGACGTCGTCCGAAACGTACACGACACGGTCCTTGACGCAGATTCGCGCCGGTCCTCCCTTGGCCTCCGGGACGGCCCACTTCACGTGGCCCGCGGCGGCGTCCAGGGCGGTCAGGCCGTTCGTCGAGGCGACGTACACGACCCCGCCGTCGACCACGGGCGTCGTGAGCGGCCCGGTCAGTTCACGCACCCAGCGTCGTTTCCCCGATACACCGGCCAGCGCGGTGACGAAGCCGTCGGCGCTCGACGTGAACAACGTACCGTCGGCGGCCACCACGGTGTCGAGGCTGTCGAAGCGCCCGGTGACCGTCGCGCTCCACTGCAAGGCGCCGGTCCGGGGGTCCGCGGCATCGATGCGACCTGCGGCGGGCATCCAGTAGACGGAGCCGCCCGCAGACGTCACGGTCCCGTGGAACGGACGCGAGGCGCCGCCGGAACTCTGCGGCTCCGTTCGCCACATCTCCCGGTGCTTCGCCAGGTCGATGGCGATCAACCCGCCGGCATTGGTGACCAGGTACGCGACATCCCCTGTCGCGGTGGGCGGGGCGGACAGTCTCGTTGCCAATTCGAGGCCCCACTGGACGTTGCCGGTGGTCGGCTCGACCGCCCAGAAGAAGGCGCCGTTCGCGGGAACGGTCATGTTCCACCAGCACAGCAACCCCCCATCGAAGCCGTAGCCGGGGGACTGGTTCGCGGTCGTCTCGACGTGCCAGCGGATGCGTCCCGTGTCCTGTTCCACGGCGGTCGTGCGGGGGTTGGCGTCGACGACGTGCACGAGGCCGTTGGCGACGACGGGCACCATGTGAGGGACGGCGACCTCCTCCAACGCGGGATCGAAGGTGGGCACGCGCCAGAGTTCTCGTCCGGTGCGGGCGTCGAGCGCGGCGAGTTCCTTCCCCGCGACACTGACGAAGACCCGGCCGCCGGACACGACGGGAGTGCCGAGCGGCCGGGCGGGAGAGCCGACATCGCGGGACCAGAGCACGGGAGGACCCGCCGGCGTGCTCGACTTCGCGTCGTGGCGCCGTCGGAGGAACGCCGCGGTCGGCAACCCGACCGCCAGAGCACCGACACCGAGGTAGAGCAACCGTCGGCGACTCGGGCCGGTTTCGTGGCCGTCCGAATCCGTAGGAGCCGGAGGGTTCGCAGCGCCCTCCGGATGCCACGGGGGCGGAGCTTCGTGCGGCCGCCGAGTCGAGGTCGGCGCCTCGGCGTGGGGGTGGTAAATCCCGGGTTTCGGAGGGCTGGGGATGCGCGGGTGCCTGGGCTGCGTCGGGGGGACGGAATCGGATGCGACGGCGGAAGGCGGCGCGGGCGCCGCGGATATCGGGGGGCGGGCGGGAGTCAGTCCGAGCCAGGGATTCGCGACCCGCGCCGAATCTCCGAGGGCCGAATCTCCGAGGTCGGGATCTCCACTACCTTCCCCAGCGGCATGCGCGGCCCAGTCCGAGCCGAGGACGTCCGTGGCCACGCGCGCCACCTGGTGGAGAACATCGGCGGGCAACCAGGCCGCCTCTCGGCTCGGATCAGTGGTGTCGACCATGTTGTCCAGCTCCGCCACGAGTTCCCTCGGCAGTGGCCGGTCCTGCGGGCGCTTGCTCAGACATGCCCGGATGAAGCTTCGGAACTCCTCCGGTACGCTGTCGAGATCGGGCTCATGGAGCGTGATGTTCGCAAACAGGAGCGGCAACGGCCCCTCGCCGAACGGCAGTTGCGCAGTCGATGCGTAGGCCAGGACGACCCCGCACGAGAACACATCGCTGGCCGGACCCACTTCGGCCGTCTCGAACTGCTCCGGCGACATGAAGGCGATGGAGCCGAGTGTCTGCGACGCGCGGGTGAGGGAGGTCGCGCCGGCCAAGTGGGCGATGCCGAAGTCGATCACCCGCGGCCCGTCCGCCGTCAACAAGACGTTGGACGCTTTCACATCGCGGTGGACGAGGCCGACGGCGTGGATGTGCTCGAGCGCAACCGCGAGCCCACGGGCCAAATGGAGCACGGTTCGCATCGGCAGCGGACCGTGTGCGGCGACGGCGTCGGCGAGCGTGACGCCCGGCATGTAGGCGGTTGCCAGCCACGGTGTGGCCGCGTCCGGATCGGCGTCCACCAACGGCGCGGTGAAGACGCCGGTGACGGCTCGCGCGGCGGCGATCTCGCGGGTGAATCGACGGCGGAAATCGTCGCCGTCCTCCAGTAGATCGGAACGCACCGTCTTGACCGCGACTGTCCGGCCGCCGGGACCACGCCCCAGATACACCCGGCCCATGCCGCCGGTGCCCAGCCGACCGACCAGGTTGAAGGGCCCCAGTCGGCGCGGGTCGTCGTGGTGCAAGGGCTCCATGGTTCTCCTGTACCGCGCTCGATTTCCCACACCCTGCCAGTCACTGTGGCCATGGTCAAAAGGGCAGCCAATATGCGCGACACGCCCGCGCATCAGGTCCTGCCGGGCAGTCCTGCCGAGATGTGATTCCGGGGGCGGGGGCGCATCCCGGCCGTCCGCGCCACGATCACCTCGATCCGCGAGGTGGACTCGGCGCCGTCCGCGGAGCCAGGATCGGCGGACAGGTGCCCGACCGACGACCGACCCCCGACCGACTCGATGAAGGCGCGGACCGACCGGGAATTGCCCTCTTTCATGGACGCGAGCCGGCCTGTCGGTGGCGGTGAGGTGCGCTACGACGAGCGGCGACTTGCCTGTGTGCCGAGGCACGCCAGGTGTCGCCAACGACCGTTGCCGGACTGCCGCTTCGCGGTGACGAGGCAAGATGGTTGTCACCGGATCGGCGCGCCTCCCATCACCGGTGCGCGATGAAGCAGGGCGGATGAAGCAGGGCGGTTGCCGCCGGTCGCACAATGCCACCGAATGCCCGAGCCATACGGGAACCCCTGTGGTATGCGTCCTTCTTGCGCCCGCCATGCGATGGCGGGGAAGGGGTACGCGCCCCGTCGCGTGTGTCCGGTGGGGGATCGCGCCCCGAGGGATCCGGCGGCGGCTTCTCGCCGGCCCGTCTCTACGTCGTTCGGGACGTGGACCGCCCCCGACCGGCGCGATCGAGTGCGAGCGCCCGGGCGACGATCGGCACGCCCGAAGAAATAGTTCGCTTGGGCGAGCAACCCGGTGACGCTCGACGGCACTCAAGGGATGCGGGGAGGTGCTCATTGAGAGCCGAAGACGCGCAGGAGTGCCGCGAGTTCGTGCGGACGCGCTGGGCGAGACCCGTACGGACGGCGTACTTGTCGATTGGCGACCACGGCGAGGCCGAGGACGTGGTGCAGACCGCATCGACCAAGGCGTACGTCGCCCGGAACCGCGTGCAGGGCAGCGAGAACCCCGACGCGTACGTACGCCGCATCCCGGTGAATGCCAACGCGGCCCGGTTCCGGCGCAAGCGCATCACCCGCTGCAGAGCTACCTCGCCGGCATCCACCTCCGCGCCGCGATGATCTGGAGCAAAGCCCTGAGCCGGAGCACCCGTTGATCTCAACTGGATACGCGCCCTGCGCGGCGCGGACACCATCCGGACCTGACACCCGACACCGGCACAACGGCCGGCCGCCACGAATCGTGGCGGCCGGCCCCTTATTGCGTTGTCGCTTCGGATGCGCCCCCGCCGTGCACTGCCGCCCCGGCGCACTCCGTGTCGACGCGGGTCATCGACCGGTTCGCCGCATCGGTCGGCAGTCGGCCGGAGCCGGCCGGAGCCGGTCGGATCAGGGGAGCCGATCCGACCGGCTCGGGTCCCGGTCACCGCCCAACCGGTCCCGTCAGTCGCTGTAGACGCCGACCTCGCGGAGCGAGTAGCCCCATTGCGTGCCGCGCTCCAGCCCCTGCATCCGGACGTAGCGCGCCGGGGTTCCGGCGAACCGCGCCGTGTCCAAGCCGCCGTCACCGCTGTTCGTGGACCAGGCCGTCTGCCAGTTCGTGCCGTCGGCCGACAGCTCGACGCGGTACGACTTCCCGTACGCCTCCTCCCAGTCGAGAGTGACGCGTTTGATCAGGTTCGTGGATCCGAGGTCGATCCGCAGCCACTGGTCGTTGCTCCACTCGCTGGCCCAGCGGGTGCCGTTGTCGCCGTCCACGGCCCGGCCGGGCGCGAAGCTGACGAACGGGTTCCACCATTGCGACGTGGACGCCGAAGCAGCCGCGCCCGAGGCCAGGTTCGTCCCGGCCCTGTGCCGTTCGGTGTTCCCCCAGGTGCGCAGGTAGGACTCGGCGCCCGCGAAGAGGTCGTCCACGACCTTCTGACCGCCGACGATGCGGATGTCCTCGATCCAGTCCGGGACCATGCCGTAGTGCGGCGCGCCATCGGTGTTGAAGTCCCAAGTACGCTCGCCGGCGGTCTGCTTGTCGATCACCGATCCGCCGTCCGTGCTGCGGAACGGGTACTTCACCGGGTTCGGAGTGTCCGCACCCCGTGGACCGGGCCAGCCGCCGACACCGTTCATGTCGGTGCCGTAGCCGTAGCCGACCCCGTACTTCTCGCGCAGCGCCGCCGTGCTCCCGGCTTCCGCGCTGAACGCCTCCGATCCGTTCATGTACTGGCTGACGAACCCGCCGAGTTTGTAGAGCCGCTCGGTCCAGCCCGCGTCCATCCAGCTGTGCGAGGAGATGATGCCCGAGTACGACTGGGATTCGAGGAGGTCGAGGGCCCGACCCGCGGCCTTGACGCTCATGTGGTCGATCTCCAGCATCATCTTGCGCTTGATCATGCCGCGCACCGCGTACTCACCCAGGTCGGTCAGCCCACGGGTGTTGCACTGCGCGCCCGAGGCGTACGAGGGGACGGTCACCCCCGCCGGCAGCAGCTTCTCCGCCGTCGACGCCGCGTTGCCGATCGGGTTGTCCTGCTGCGGACCGCGGCAGGTCTCCGTCTGCCAGAACGTGCCGGTCGACAGGAACTGGCCGACGTTGATCGCCGTGCCGAGGACGCCCTGGTCGAAGCGGACCCCGCAGAGCGCGTTGTCGAACTTGTGACACAGGAACATGCTGCGCACGCCCAGGTTGTACAGCTCGTCCAGGCCGCGGTCGATGTCCGCCTGGCTGCACTGCGCGACGTTCAGGATCTGTTTGCAGCCGAAGGGTTCGGAGGTCTCGACGCCCAGGACGACGGCGAGCTTGCCCTGCTCGATCACTTGGCGGGCCTGCGCGCTGTCGGTGACGATGCGGAACCAGCCCTTGCCCGGGCCGCCGTACATCTTGTCGATGAAGGCCTGCATATCGTACGACTTCTGTGCCTCGAGACGGATGGCGGTCATCTCGTCGCAGCCGCGGTCCTTGAAGAAGTAGACCGAGCAGATCACGCCGTTGGTGACCAGGTCGTTGACGAGCACCCGCTGGCCGCCACGCCAGGCCCGCTCGATCCAGGCGTAGTAGTTCTGCTGGTGGGTCAGTGAGTCGTGGGCGGGCCAGTCCTTGAAGGTCGGCCATCCATTGGGGTCGTGCCTGCCGTCGCCGCCCTTGGTGATGAAGTCGAAGATGGCGAGCGTGCCGTCGGGGTAGTGCTCGGGGCAGTCCTTCAGCGCGTCGGCGACGCCCTGCTCCGAGAACGGCTTCCCGCAGATGAGCCGGCCGCCGAAGCCCTCGTTGGCCATGATGTGGTCGTGGGCGTCGACGAAGCCCCTTACCCGCCCCTGGGCGTCGGTGCCCTTGAAGGGCTCGCCGGTGACGTTGATCTGCGAGTCGGGCATGGGCCGCGCGGTCGGGGTCCACCAGCCGGGCTCCGCCGCGGAGTTGGGCATCGGACCGAGGACCAGGGCCATCACGGCGAAGAGCAGTGACACCATCGTGAGGAAGCCGAGTCTGCGGCGCAGAGGTTGAACCATGATCATCACCCAGTTCTTATATGCGAGTTGGGCTCATGTTTCGCCTCTTACGTTAGGCATGCGCACCCGCGACGCCAACCCTTGACGGGGACCATCGTCGGGAAATGCGGAAGTTCGCTCCGCCGGGGACCGCTTCCCGTCCATGGCGGGGTGCCCCGCTGTCGGTGACCCGCCGCAAGCGCGCGCCAACGCCGCGCGGCGGTTGCCGGCGGTCGTCGACCGCCCGCCCGAGGGCCTGTGGGTGCAATCGCCAACGGCCCACCAAACACGCCCGCACGCACACGTGCGGGCGTCCCGACGTCCGGGAGCCGCCGGAACTCGCACGGTGTCCGTGTGAGCCGGGCAGGCGGCTCAGCCGCGGTGGGCGCGGATGAGGTCGCGATACCAGGCGAAGGACGCCTTCGGGGTGCGGACCTGGGTGTCGTGGTCGACGTGGACGAGGCCGAAACGCTGGTGGAAACCTTCGGCCCATTCGAAGTTGTCCATCAGGGTCCAGGTGAAGTAGCCGCGGACGTCGACGCCTTGGGCCACAGCGGCGTCGACTGCCCGGAGATGGCTGTCCAGGTAGTCGATGCGGTCGAGGTCGGGCACGCTGCCGTCCGCGGTGACCACGTCCTCGACCGAACAGCCGTTCTCCGTGATGTAGACCGGCGGGAGCGTGGGGTAGCGCTCCTTGAGACCGACGAGCAGTTCGCGCAGGCCGTCGGGGACCACGGGCCAGTCGAAGGCGGTGCGGCGGTAGCCCTCGATGGGGGCCTCTTCGAACGGCAGGCCCTCGGACGTCGGGGCCTGGATCCGGGTCGGGTTGTAGTAGTTGATGCCGAGCGCGTCCAAAGGTGCCGAGACGAGTTCGAGATCACCGTCCCGGACGGAGCCGCCGAGGGTGGCGTCCGCGCCGTAGGCCGACAGGTCGGGATACGCGCCCGTGAGGATCGGGTCGTTGAACAGGCGGTTGTGCAGGTTGTCGTAGGCCTGGGCGGCGGCGCGATCGGCGGGGGCGTCCGAGGCGGGCCAGACCGGGGTGCAGTTGTTCGCGATCATCACCTGGAGGCCGCGTGCGCGCAGTTCCCTCAGCGCCAAGCCGTGGCCGAGCAACTGGTGGTGGGCGACCGGCAGACAATCGAGGAACAGGGTGCGGCCCGGCGCGTGGGTGCCGAGGCCGTAGCCCCAGACCATGTGGATGAACGGCTCGTTGAGTGTGATCCACTTCCGCACGCGGTCGCCCAGTCTGTCGGCCACGATGGCGGAATACTCGGCGAAGCGGTACGCGGTGTCGCGATTGAGCCAGCCGCCGTCGTCCTCCAGGGCCTGCGGGAGGTCCCAGTGGAACAGGGTCGGGACGGGCTCCACGCCGCGCGCGAGCAGGCCGTCGACCAAGCGGTCGTAGAAGTCCAAGCCCTGGAGGTTGACTTCACCCCTGCCGGTCGGCTGGATCCGGGGCCAGGCGATCGAGAAGCGATATCCGGTGAGGCCCGCCTCGGCCATCAGCGCGAGGTCCTCCTCGTATCGGTGGTAGTGGTCGCAGGCCACGTCACCGGTGTGCCCATCGCGGATCGTGCCGGGTCGGGCGGTGAAGGTGTCCCACACCGAGGGGCCGCGGCCGTCCTCCTTGGTGGCACCCTCGATCTGGTACGACGCCGTCGAGGCGCCCCAGACGAAGTCCGCGGGCAGATGGTTCAGTGCCATGTCCGACCTCCTAAAACATGAGTCGTACTCATGTTAATCCTCGTCGATGGGATGATGGAAGCGTGAACCAAGATCGCACCGCGGGCACGATGCGCCGCCGCCCCGTCCAAAGGCGCAGCGCCGAACGATTCAAACGGCTGTTGGACGCCTGCGCCGAACTCCTGGACGAGGTCGGCTACATCGCGCTGACCACCAAGGAGGTGGCGCGCAGAGCCGAGGTGCCCATCGGCACCCTGTACCAGTTCTTCTCCGACAAGGAGGGGTTGATCGGCGCGCTCGCCGCCCGCAACCTGGACACCTTCCTCGAACGGGTCTCGGCGCGACTGGAGCACGAGAGGCCCGAAGACGTCTCGGGCATCGTGGAGGTGACCGTCGACGAATTCGTCACCATGCGCCGGACGATCACCGGTTTCGGGGTGGTCGACTTCGGCGCGGAGGGTCGGGACCACACCCTCGATCCGGCCCTGGACAACAACACCGCGGTCGCCGGGCGGCTACGGGGGCTGACCGCGGCCCTGACCGGAGCCCGGGACGACACCGAACTGGAGATCGTCGTCCGAGTGGCCCTGGAGTGTGCGGACAGCGTGCTGAAACTGGCCTTCCGCACCGATCCGCAGGGCGACCCCCGGCTGATCGCCGAGTGCAAACGAGTCCTCGACAGCTATCTGAACGACCACATCCGGTCGCTGACAACGGGTGGGTGACCAACGTGCTCCGCTGCCACAGGACACGAACGCGGTTGCCTCGACCGCACCAAACCGGCCTTCCCTCGCGGCGTGTGGCTAGCGCACACTCCGGACCTTCCAGACCAGTGCCCCGCCCAGCGCGGACATCGCCGCGGAGCACAGGAACAACGAACGATAGCCCCCCAGTTCGCCGAGAACGACCGAAGCGATCGGGGGAACCAGCACGTACGGCAGGGAGGTCATCAGGTTGGCCAGGGCCATGTCCTTGCCCCGATCCGCCGAGGCCGGGAGCACTTCGGTGACCAGGGCGGTGTCGACGGCCAGGTACACGCCGTAGCCCAGGCCCAGGATCACGGCCGCGACCAGCGTCATGGCCCAGGTGGGGGACAGGGCGAGCGGGATGGCGGCGACGGCCATCGTGAGGCCGCCGAGGAAGACCAATATCCGGCGCCTGCCCAGCTTGTCGGAGAGCCAGCCGCTGATGACGACCGTCGAAATGGTGGCCAGGCAATTGACGCCGATCACGATGAGCAGACCGTCGTCGGTGGACCGGCCGGGGAAGAGTCGCTCGTAGTGCAGGACGTCGTCCAGGAAATACGGCATGTAGAGCGTGCCCAGGCCGTAGCCCAGGCCCATGACGAACCGGGAGCTCATCGCCCAGACGAAGTCGGGATGCTCGCGCGGGCTGATCCGGTAGCCGTCCAGGAAGGTGCGCAGCGAGAACGGCTCACGGTGGTCACCGGGCAGCGGCGGGTCCTTCATGACGACCGCGAACAGCATGATCAGCAGCGGGAACGCGGCCATCAGCGCGTATTGCGCGGGAAACCCGGCGACGAGACCGAGCATCAGCCCGCCCGCGATCAAGCCGCCCGCCTGCGGGACCGTGGCCCAACCCAGCACCACGCCGCGTTGCGCGACCGGGACCCGGTCGGGGACCACGGGGGCGAGCCCGGCACCGATGATCATGAAGCCGAAGGACAGCATGAAAGCGCCGAACGCGACCCCGGCGACCGTCGTTTGCAGGCCGGTGAAGACCAGCGCCGCCATGCAGGCCAGCGAGCCCACGACCATCCACGGTCGGCGGCGGCCGAACCGGCCCGTGGTGCGGTCGCACAGGGCTCCGGCCAGTGGTGCGACGGCGATTCCCGAGATCGCGCCCATCATGCTGACCCAGGCGTAGCTGTCGACCTTTCCCGCCGGGTCGATCCGGGCGATCTGGTCGGGCATCAGGAACGTGGTCGGCACCAGCATCGGGACGTACATCCCGGCGTTGGCCAGGACGAACAGGACGACCCAGCCGGGGCCGACCTTGCGGGTCGGTTCGGCGAGGGCCTCGGGCCGTCCGGGGGCGAGGGTCATCGGGACACTCTCCGCAGGTGGACGAGTTCGCTCGTACAGTCGAAGGACAGCAGCGGCGGGAGGCCGTGGCCGAGCAGGACGGCGCCTTCGTGCACGGCGCCGGTGCTCTCGTCCCGGTAGCGGGCGTCCGGATCGAGGCCCTGGAGCCTGGTACGGGCGACCGAGCGGTTCAGCGCGGACGGCTGGAATTGGAATACGACGACCTCGTCCTCGGTGAGGAACTGCACGGCATGGTGCCCCAGGCGGTACTGGACGCCGCCGTGCACGACGGGACGGATCCGCTTGTACTGTTCGACCAGCATTCGGGACCAGGCCAGATCCTCCTCGCTCCACTTGCGCAGGTCGCCGCCGATGCCCATCGCCCCGGCCATCGAGACGTGGAAGCGGTACCGGATCGAGGTCGAGCGGGCGGTGAAGCTGTTCGGGTTGTCGGTGACCCAGGCGCCCATGGTCCGGGCGGGCAGCATCTGGCAGTGTCCGTGCTGGATCTCGATCCGGTCGGCGGCGTCGGTGTTGTCGGACGTCCAGACCTGGTCGGCGCGGGCCAGCACACCCAGGTCGGCCCGGCCGCCGCCGCCCGCGCACGACTCCAGGTACAGACCGGGACGGGCGGCGCGCAGCCGGTCCATCACCTCGTAGACGCCGCGCGTGTGTTCGACCCAGACTCGGTCGGGATCGGCGGCCCCGGGTTGCCCGGCCTCGCTGAACGGCCGGTTCATGTCCCATTTGAGGAAGACGACGTCCAGCTCGGTAACGGTCCGCACCAGCCATTCCACCGCCCATTCACGGACGTCGTGGCGGGCGAAGTTCAGCACGTGCTGATTACGGCGCCGAGTGCGGGGTCGGCCGTCCTGGCACAGGATCCAGTCGGGGTGCGCACGGAACAGGTCGCTGTCGGGGTTGACCGCCTCGGGCTCGACCCACAGGCCGAAGCCCATGCCCAGCGCGCGGACGTGGTCGGCGAGCGGACCCAGACCGTCGGGGAAGCGGTCCGGGTTGGGCCACCAGTCGCCGAGCCCGGCCATGTCGCTGGTGCGGGCGCCGAACCAGGCGTCGTCCACCACGAAGATCTCGACGCCGATACCGGCGGCGAGCTCGGCCAGTTCGCTCTGCTGCTTCTCGGTGATGTCGAACTCGGTGGCCTCCCACGAGTTGTAGATCAGCGGGCGTTCGGCCGGACGGGCGGGCAGCACCTGCCTTTCCGTGTAGGCGTGCCAGCGGCGGCTGGTGCCGCCGAAGCCGTCAGGGGCGTAGAGACCGGTGAAGACGGGGGTCTCCAGGCTCTCGCCGGGGAGCAGTTTCCAGAGCAAACCCTCGTGGCCGAAGCCACCGGTCCAGGAGGTGCGGCCGTAGGGGTCGCGGCGCAGGGTGATCCGGCGGCTGCCGCTCCAGGCCAGCGCCGCGCTCCAGACCTCGCCGTGCTCCTCCGCCGCGTCGTGCGCGTCGAGCATCAGCCAGGGTCCGGCGTGCTGTCCCGTGATGCCGAGGCGGCTGGTGAACACGATCTCGCCGACGGGCACCCGGTCGCGCCGGAGCTGGAACTCCCGGCCCCACTCTCCCACCACATGGCTGACCCGATAGTCGTCGCGGGCGGGCAGCGTCCAGGCGGCGGAGTCGAAGCGCAGGACGTGAACGGGCTCGTCCGCGGTGAGGACGGCCCAGCGTTCGATCTGGTCATGGCCGTCCCGGATCCGGTAGTGCAGATCGAGGCCGAGGGAACGGACGCGGTCGGTGAAGGAGAGCGTGAGCAGGCCGTCCTCGGACGTGTGCGAGACGAACCGCCACTGGAAGCCGCGGACGCCGTCGTCGAAGCGGACGGTCAGCGACGGCACCCCGAACCGCAGGCCACCCTCGACCACGTACTCCTCGCCGCCGGGGTCGTCGCTGCCGGGATCCTCGGTGGGCAGGTCGGCCGCGATCACGACGGCCTGCTCCAGGGTCAGCGGCCGGCCCCAGTACACGTGCCGGGGGACGTCGTCGGCGTCCAGGACGAAGGCGTACGAGGTGCCGGGCGTGTTCAGCAGCCAGAGGCGGGCCGCAGGGTGGTGAGTGATCATACGGAACCCCTAAATATGAGTGGCACTCATGTTTCGCTCCACATGGTAGGCACGCGGGCCCACCAGGCCAACCCGCCGCCGGCAGTGGGGAGTACGCGCTCACTCGTATCCGCAGCGAAAGCGCCGTCGGCGGTACACCGCGACCACTCCCGTCGGAAGAGGCTCGGGAACATCTGAGAGCAGAAATCAGCCGGTATGGCGAACGAATGCGCAACTATTCGGGACGGTTCCTGCTTGATCGACACCCAGAGGGCATTGACATTGGTGAATTCGCGCATCTATAACGGGAGCCAGTCCACTCGGTCACCACGAGCCGAGCACCTCACCAACTCGGGCCCTCCTGGGCCGCTTTGCTGCTGCACGCGCTTCGTTGCACGCCAACTGTCCGCCCAGGATCACGCGTTGCCCCCGAGATGAGGGAACGACATGCACTCGCGCATTCCCGCTTCCCGGGTCCCCCTCCCGCCCGACCGCCCGAGGGCTGTGTGCGGAGGTGTTCCGCTTCCCCGGTGCTGGGCCGTGCCGAGCATCGGCAGCGCCGGCCGAGCGATGCGAACGAATGTTTCGACCCCGCACATCGAGAGGGAAAGATGACCCACCACCAGCTCTTCATCGCCGGCGCCTTCGTGGACGGAACGGGCCCCGGAACCTACGAGGTGCACAGCCCCGCCACCGGCGAACTCGTCGGGACCGTCCCGGTGCCCTCCACCGCCGACTTGGACGAGGCCGTGCGCGCCGCCAACGAGGCGCAGGCGAAGTGGGCGCGAAGCACGGTGTGGGAACGCGCCGCGGTGTGCCATCGGATCGCCGACGAACTCCACAAACGCGTCGAGGAGTTGGCCTACCTGACAGTCATGGAACAGGGCAAGCCGCTCAGCGAGGCACTCGTCGACATGGAGGAGACCGCGCTGTTGTTCCGCCTCCAGGCGGACGACGCGACGCGTGTGTACGGCGAGACCATGCCGTCGCTGCACGCGAACAAGCGGATGTTCACCACGTACCGGCCGGTCGGCACGTGGGGGATCATCACGCCGTGGAACTTCCCGCTGCACTCGGTGGTGGAGTTCGTCGCGCCGGGCTTGGCGATGGGCAACGCGCTGGTCGTCAAGCCGCCGGCCAACACCCCGCTCAGCGTGCTCAAGGCGATGGAGGCATTCGTCGCGGCCGGGCTGCCCGACGGCCTGGTCAGCGTTCTGCCCGGGGACGGCACGATAGGCGAGGCGCTGGTGCGCCACCCGAGCATCGACGCGATCGGCTTCATCGGATCGTCGACCACCGGCGAGCGCATCCAGGCCGCGGCCGGCCTCAAGCGCTCCATCATGGAGTGCTCCGGCAACGGTCCCCTGATCGTCCTGGCGGACGCCGACCTCGACGCCGCGGCGAAGGCCGCCGTGTACGGCGCGCACTTCCTCGCCGGCCAGGTCTGCTGCGCGACCGAGCGGGTGCTCGTCCACCGCGACGTGCACGACGGCTTCGTAGCGGCCGTGCTGCGCGCCGCCGAGGTCGTCGTCCTCGGCGACCCGTTCGATCCGGCCGTCAACCTCGGGCCGCTCAACAACGAGGGTGTCGCCGCCAAGATGGACCGCCACGTGGCCGACGCCCGCGCACGCGGCGCCAAGGTCCTCACCGGCGGCGGTCGGCGGGCGGGCATGCCGACGGACCTGTACTACGAGTTCACCGTGATCGACGACGTCCCGGTCGACAGCCTGGTCTCCCGCGAGGAGTCCTTCGGCCCAGTGGTGCCGATCATCACCGGCGTCGACGACGACGACCTCCTGCGCATCGCCAACGACGACGAACTCGGCTTGCAGGGCGCCGTGTTCACGAAAGACATGGGCACAGCCTTCCGGTTCTTCGAGGAGATGGCGGTCGGTCAGGTCATCGTCAACGACAGCACGTGCTACTGGGACGCCAACATGCCGTTCGGCGGCGCCGGTGGCAGGCGGACCGGGTGGGGCCGGATGGGCAGCAAGCACACCCTGCAGGCCATGGCGGACGTTCGCACGGCGGTCTTCGGCTTCTGAGCGCGCTGCCTTCTCACGAGTTCCGAAGCGCGTTGCCTTCTCACGAATTCCGAACCGCACTGCCTTTTCACGCCGCACACCCGCCCGCCGACGCGCGGCCCCGGCACCGACACCACCGCCCCCGACGGACGCCTGCTCGTCCCCGTGCGCATGGCCGGCGCCGCCCGCACCATCGCCTTCGAACGCGAGAACGGCGCCTGGGTCGACCGTGGCAGCGAAATGGCCGTCTTCATGCCGCTGCGCGGCGGCATCGGCGACGACTCCCGCACCGTCGTCGACCTCACCGGCACCGGCGAGGTCACCCTCCACACCCACCGCGACAACCACCCCCACACCGATGCCGCCACCCTCGCAGGCGTCCTCGACAACCCCCGCCACACCACCTGGAGCGGCGTGACCTTCGGCTCGGGCGAGTCCTTCGATGGCTGGACCTGTGGCTGGACTGCTCGGCGACCAACCCACGTCCGCACGGTCTCGGTCGTCGCCGCGCCCAGCGCCGCGTCCACCGGCCTGGCCGCCGGCGCGGGCACACGGGCCGCCGGACCCGCGAGTCCGAGCAGACCCGGGGGCCGCTGACAACGACCCGGCCCGCCGCCTGGTGGACCGGCACCTCCAGGGCGAACCAGCGCGGGCCCAGCGGGGCGGCTCCGGGGGCGGGCGGGGTTTTCCACCAGCACGTCCACCCGCACCCGCGCGCGATCGGGTCCGGTGGGCGTGACCGCACCGGGAACCGCGTCCACCACCGTCTGGCGGCCGGCCCGGGTCCAGCCCTGGACCGGGTCCGCGCCGGCGGGCATGACCACCGTCAACGCCTGATCGCGGTCCTGGGGTCGGGCGCCGTCCCACGTCGGGTAGGCCCGCGCCCACCGCGCGGCCACGGCCTGCGCCGCGTCGACGGGGAACGTCGGCGCCTGCGGTGCGGCCACCGGGACAGGCGGGGCGGGCGGCCGGTCTGGCGCGACTCACGACCGCACTCCGGTCACTGCGGCGAGCCCGACCACCCCCCTACACCAGGCCGCGGCCGGCACGCCGCAGCCACCGGGGGCGGTCGTCCTCCTCGGCCACCGTCCACGGTATCCCCGCCGAACCGGGCGGCACAGGTTCGGGCGCGGGGTCGACCGGCGGGGTGTGGCTCGCCTGCACCCCGCCGGTTCTCCGATGCCGCCCCCACCGCCGCGGCGACCGGCTCGGTCGGTGCGGGAAGCCCGACCAGGGCCCCGCAGCCCACGCTTCAGCGTCGTCGTTCCCATGCGCGGTCGCCCTCCCTCACCGACACAGCCGGTCGATAGCCGCAACGACCGCGCGCGGGGGAAGACACCGGAACTCGAACAAGTGTGATCGTTCGATCGCTACGCGATCACAATAAAACGGACAGCGATCACGCCACCCGTCCGACCTGCGGCAGTGACCCACGCGCCACCCCGCGCGTTACGCACCACAGGACGCCCCCCGGACGGCGGCCCCCGAGGAGGCAGTTGTGCGCGTCCCCCGCCTGGCCGGCGTCCTGGTCCTGTGCGCCGTGGCCGGATGCACCCACCAGGTCGCGCGCACCGACGACCGGCCCAAGGCCCTCGACCCGTCTCTCGTCGCGGCCGCCGTCCCCCTCCCGCCCGCCGGCGCCCCCTGGACACCGCTCCCACCGGGACCGGGCTCACCGGATTCCACCGCCGCGGCGCCCACCGTCCCCGACGCCGGCGCGTCGGCCTCCCCCGGGGCGGAGCCGAACTCTCCCGATCCCGACCGCGGGGAGGCCGGTGGCGCCTCGACGCGCACCGCGCCCGGCGGCGGGCGAACCTCGGACGGCGGCCGGGACTTCGTGGCTCCGCCGGCCCGTCGCGACGCCGGGGACCGCGGACCGGCGCACGGCGATGATTCCTCGCCGGAACGCGCGGAGCCCCCGCGCTCGCGGGAGCCCGGGAAGACGAAGGAACGGGTAAGGATCCCGCAACCACCACCGATCGACCCGAAGATCATCTGCGATTTCGGCGAGCACGTCTGGGAGGCCGGTTCGCCACAGGAGAAGACGTGCAGGTCGGTGTACGGCTAGCGGCCGCTTCGGGTCATCGTGCCGAACGATCTAGCGCCGGGTGGGGGGCCGCGGGGGAGGGCTTCGCAGGTAATTGCGTATTCCTACTCCAACGTCCACCTGCGCAACTCATCCGCCACAGCCACCGTGTCGGGGTGTTCCTCGCCCAACAACCGCTCGCGGTCGGCCAGCACCCGCTCCAACAGGGCGATGGCCTCACCGGTCCGCCCCGCCTGCCAGTACGAAGCGGCCAGGTTCGCCGCGGCCGTCAGCGTGTCGGGGTGTTCCTCGCCCAACAGCCGTTCCCGGTCGGCCAACCCCCGCTCTTGCAAGGCGATGGCCTCACCGGTCCGCCCCGCCCGCCAGTACGAGACCGCCAGGTTCGCCCTCTCCGTCAGCGTGTCAGGGTGTTCCTCGCCCAACAACTGCTCGCTGTCGGCCAACCCCCGCTCCTGCAGGGCGATGGCCTCGCCGGTCCGCCCTGCCTGTGAGTACGAGACCGCCAGGTTCGCCCTCGCCTTCAGCGTGTCGGGGTGTTCCTCGCCCAACAGCCGTTCCCGGTCGGCCAGCACCCGCTCCAACGGGGCGATGGCCTCGCCGGTCCGCCCTGCCTGTGAGTACGAAACCGCCAGGTTCGCCCTCGCCTTCAGCGTGTCGGGGTGTTCCTCGCCCAACAACCGTTCCCGGTCGGCCAGCACCCGCTCCAACAGGGCGATGGCCTCGCCGGTCCGCCCCGCCTGCCAGTACGAGACCGCCAGGTTCGCCCTCTCCGTCAGCGTGTCGGGGTGTTCCTCGCCCAACAACTGCTCGCTGTCGGCCAACCCCCGCTCCTGCAGGGCGATGGCCTCGCCGGTCCGCCCTGCCTGCCAGTACGAAGCGGCCAGGTTCGCCGCGGCCGTCAGCGTGTCGGGGTGTTCCTCGCCCAACAGCCTTTCCCGGTCGGCCAGCACCCGCTCTTGCAAGGCGATGGCCTCGCCGGTCCGCCCCGCCTGCCAGTACGAGACCGCCAGGTTCGCCCTCGCCGTCAGCGTCTTGGGGTGTTCCTCGCCCAACAGCCTTTCCCGGTCGGCCAGTACCCGCTCCTGCAAGGCCGTGGCCTCGCCGGTCCGTCCCGCGTCCGAGTACAAAACCGCCAGGTTCGCCCTCGCCGTCAGCGTGTCGGGGTGTTCCTCGCCCAACAACCGCTCGCTGTCGGCCAACCCCCGCTCCAACAGGGCGATCGCCTCGCCGGTCCGCCCCGCCTGCGAGTACGAGACCGCCAGGTTCGCCCTCGCCGTCAGCGTGTCGGGGTGTTCCTCGCCCAACAACCGCTCGCTGTCGGCCAGCACCCGCTCTTGCAAGGCGATGGCCTCGCCGGTCCGCCCCGCCCGCAAGTACGAGACCGCCAGGTCCGCCCGGGCCGCCAGCGTGTCGGGGTGTTCCTCGCCCAACAACCGTTCGGCGTCGGCGGTGGTGCGTTCCCAGTGCGCGGTCGAAGCGCTGTGCAGGCCCGTATCGAGGAGGCTTTTTCCGGTTCGGTACAGGATCGGGTGCCACAGGAGGTCGCCGGCGTGTGTGGCGAGGGTGTGGGTGTTGGTTCGCAAGACGGCTGCCAGGTCCGTGTCGGTGTGATCCTGTTCGGGCCACATCCCGAGCAGGGCGTCGGCGGCGGTGCGGGCTAGGGCGGGGAGTTCGGCGTCCGAGGCTCCTTCGCGGATGGCGCGGGCGGTGAGGGCGTGGATGCGTACGGCGCGGGGGTCGTTGCGGGAGTCGTCGGTGATCAGGCCGTAGCGGTGCAGCAGTCGGAGCACGGCGTGGGCGCCTTCGGCGTCGACTCGGGTGTGGTCGGTGCCGGGGGTCGGGGTGCGGTGGGTGTCGAGGTGGTCGAGGACGCCGGGATGGGTCCAGAGGCTGCGGGGGTGCCCGGCGGGGTCGAGGAAGGCGGCGAGGGTGAGGGCGGGGGCGGCGAGTCCGGCGGGTTCGGCGAGTTGCGCGGCGTCCAGGGACAGCAGGAGGGCGGCGGCCACGGGGCGGCCGTACTGTTCGGTGTCCGCGTCCTGCGGCAGGAGCTTGTCCAGGCGTGCGGTGCCGGCGGTGAACAGGCGCAGGTACCGCCCGCAGGTCACGTCCTCGTTGATCATGTACGCGGCGGCGTGCGCCAGGGCCAGCGGCAACAGGCCCAACTCCCGGGCCAGTCGCGGGGCGACCTCGTCGAGAAGGTGGGCCTTTCCGGCGCGGGTGAGACGCTCGCGCAGATACGCCTCGGCCTCGGCCTGAGTGTAGGTGTCGACGTCGATCACGACGCGACCGCCGCCGGAGAGCAGGGCCTCGCGGCGGCGGGTCGACGCCGACACCCGCCCACTGCCGGACCGTGACGGGGCCGGTGGCCACCAGGGTTCGAGTGCTCGGGGGTGGGTGATGTCGTCGAGGACCACCAGCCACGAACGCGATGTCGTCGCCAGCCAGTTCACGAACGCCCGGGCGTCGTCCTCTGCATCCGCGCCCGCAGCCCCCGGGGCGGCGACCAGGCGGGCTGCGGTCGCGTAGCTGGTGATCACCTGTTCGGTGTCGGCGGCGTTGACCCACAGGACCAGGTCGACGCCGTCCGCGCGGGCTTGGTGGGCGTAGGCCGCGGCGAGTTGGGACTTGCCCGTGCCGCCGCCGCCGGAGAGCACCACGCTCGCGTGGTCGGCCCGGGCATGGTCGATCCGCTCGCGCAACTCGGCGCGGTTCTGGAACGCGGAGGCCAGCGCGGGCACGGGATTGGGCTGGAGCGGCCACTGCACCGGCTCCGGGGCGGTTGCGGCGTGGACGTCCACGTGGGCGACGTGGACGTTGCCGCTGATGGCCACGGCGTGCGGCGCCGATGCGGTGGCGGTCCCGGTCTTCTCGACGCGCACCGTTCCCGCGCCGGCGGCCTCAGGGGGTGGTGGTCCGCGGTGGCCGGTCACCGCGGTCCCGCCGTGGCCGGCGTGGGCGTCGCCACTGTCGGTAACCACCGTCTCCTGCCCGACGACAAGCGGGTCGTCGGGCGTGGCGGAAGGAGCGGGTGCGCGGTCGCGTCGGCGCCATCGCACGGGTGGCTTCCTCGCTTTCTCCGGTGTGTCCCGGTGCGCGGCGGTGGCGGGCGCGGTCAGGGGCGGCGGTCGATGCCGGTACCGGCGCTGCTGCCGGGACCGTCGGCAACCGCGTCGCCGGTGCGCTCCGCTCTCGAGGACCCCCCACCGGGCCCCGCGGGACCCTTGATGCCGGTGTGGGCGTCACCGCCATCGGTCCCTTGGGCGCTGCCGGTCACGATGACCTCCTCGTTCACGGGAAGCGGAGCCGGAGGTGTGGGCTGCTGCCCGAGCAGGGCCCACAGCAGCGCGCCCACCCCGGTGGCCGCCTGAACGGACGCGCCCACGATCTGGCCCGTGCCCGGACCGTCCAACAACCACAACAACGGCGTCGAAACGATCACCAACCCCGCGATCACCGCGACCGTGATCTTCCATCCCTGGGACATGCCCCACCCCCGGTCCGTCACCATCAGCAAGCCCAACGCACCGTAATCGGCCGTCACTTCCCAGGACTATCAGATATATCGGCCTGTCGTGGCAAAGCATGACGATCCGTCACTGTCACACGGCGGGCGCGCGTTCATTGGCACCGAGAACACCAGCGAGTTGGACGGACATCGGGACCCGGCCGACACGTGCGCCGCGGGTGGGACTGAATACCGGATCGAGCCCTCGGGTGCTGACCCTGAACGATCTGTTCCACCCCGGGGGTTCCACCGAACCGACAACCAATGGGGCGACTTCGACCTCGCGACCGGCCACGACACCCCAGCGCCCCGGCCCTGACCCAACGTGCCGGGCGTGTTCGTGATCGGCCGGGCAACGGGACGAGCGTCATGCCCCGATGGGCTCTTTGCGGAGTGCGGCGAGGATTTTCGCTGCGCTGCTCTGGCCGATGTCGAAGTGCGTGGCGACGTCGGACGCGGTGGCGCCCGGGTTCCCGGTGAGCCGGGTGCGGACGTCGTCGCGTCTGTGATCACGGTCCTTGCGTCTCAGGTGGTCACGCTCACCCGCCGCCTGGCGGGTCCGGGCGGTGATCCCGCTGCGTTGTTGACAACCTTGATTCGCTCGCAAGTCGATCACGCACGTCGGCAGCGGGATGCCGAGCAGCGTGTGCGCGCCCGGGAGACATGACGGCGTCGGCCGGCATGGGCTTCGGTTCTCGCGCTGGTGACCGCCGGTTTGATTCGACTGGAAAGCGGTGCAGACCGTCGGCCGCCGGCCTTTGCCGAGAATCGCTCGCCCTTCGCTGCAGGAGATCACCGCCGGACGAGGCCTGCCTTGCGCATGCCGAAAGCCTGCTTCCGTCGTCGGCCGCCACGCGGTGGATCCTGACCGTGACCTGCCCCCGGCCACTCAACCGCGCCGTGGACGACGTCCGCGTCCGCCCCGACAACGTGGCCCGTCACGTCGCTCAGTGGTTCGACGTCGACGCGGTGCCGACGCGGCGACTGGGGCGGTATCGATATCCCGCTCGCCTCGATCGCGCATTGCGTGACGTGATCGGGGAGGCTGTCGAAGGCCTCGGGGTCGTCGGGGTGGTTGGCGTACAGGGCGGCGAGGAACGCTTGAAGCGTGTCCTCGCCTTTGGGGAATGTCCGGCCGTTGCGTTCGACAGCGATCGAAGAACTCCCCGAAGCGGGCGTCTTCGAGCCCAAGTGGGACGGTTCTCCGGACGTTTGCAGATGTCTCATCCGAGGCCGCCCGGTGGCTTGCGGGGCTTCCCGGACGACCGCCGTCCGCGTGTCTTGTGTCAGTGCTGCTCGTCGAAGTGGGTGTGTATGGCCGCCAACAGGCTCTGCAGGTCCTGCCGGGAGAGGGGAGGCCACCCGAAGTCGCCCAGGAGGGTGTCCAGTTCCTTTCGCGAGCGGAACATGAGCAGAATCTGCTGCAGTTCGGCTGCCGCGGAGGCCATCACCGTGCCGCAGGCGATCGGGTGTTCCGTCGAGGCCGCGGCTCCCGCCGCGTCCTCGACGTCGGGGTACGGATCCGAGGAGGAGATCCGGACGAACCTGTGAAGGATCTGGAATGCCTGGGAGAAACGGATCCGGGCCTCCGGACGACTCATCGGCAGTTCCTCGAACCGGGGAGAGGACTCGTAGTCCTTGTCCCGCAGGTACTCGGCCAGGTAGCGCAGGAACTCCGCGGGCGGCCAATCGCCCGCGGCCCGGGCCAGCCGGACGTCGAACTCGGCGGGGCGCGGCGGGGATCCGGCCGAGTCGATCTCGTCGGCGAGGACGTCCAGGAGCGCGGAGACGACGCCCAGGGGCATGGTGGACCAGGCCACCGGAGAGTCGCGCACGACGCGGCAGAACCGCTCCAGTTCGTCCTCGAGGGATTCGCCCGCGTCCACGCACGCCCACTGGACCAGGAGGTGAATCGAGCCGTCGATGAACAGGAGATCGTGGTTGGAGGTCATGGCGCCACAGCCAAGTACCTGCGCCGGAGTACCGCAACCGGATTCGAATCCGCCGGTCGCGCATCGGTGGTTCGTTCGGTGGGAGACCTCAAGGTCGTCGTGCACCGGACCGGCCGTGAGGCTCACTTCGACCACCCCGCCCTCGCCGCGCACCTGATCCGCACCCAACTCGCCGCAGACCTCGAGGCGTTGCGGCACGTTACTCCACCGCTCGGACCTGGTACGCCGAAACCGGTCTTCCCCAACCGCTACCGCGACCTGAGCCGCGAGAACGCGGATCAGCTCGCGAGGCACATCCACCGACGCGGCATCGGAACGTAGGCGCACCGGGTGTGCGGGGCGTCCGGCTCGGCCGGCCGCCCCGCACACGTGTTGGGGTCGAGGGGTCAGCAGCTGATGGTGGTGTCGCCGGTGTCGGTGGTGCAGGTGTCGGTGCCGAGGCCGCCGTTGGCGGTGTCGCCGCCGGTGCCGTCCTGGACGTTGATGGTGTCGTTGCCGAGGTTGCCGCTCATGGTGTCGGTGCCGGAGGTGTCGACGAGGGTGTCGTTGCCGTTCTGGCCGTCGAGGTCGTCGTTTCCGGGGCCGCCGTAGATGTGGTCGTCGCCGTTGTCGAACAGGTGCAGCAGCGAACCCAGCAGGGTTTCACCGTAGTTGCGGTCGTTGCCGGCCTCGCCGTAGAGGTGGTCGGCGCCGTTGCCGCCGCCCATGATGTCGTCGCCGTCGCCCCCGTGGAGGGTGTCGTCGCCGTTGCCGCCGTCGACGGTGTCGTTCCCGGTGCCGGCGTGGATCGTGTCGTTGCCGTTGCCGCCGTTGATGGTGTCGTTGCCGCCCAGGCCGCAGATGACGTCGGCTCCGGAGGTGCCGGTCAGGGTGTCGTTGCCGCTGGTGCCGGTGATCGTGCAGCCGTGGCCGTTGGTGACGGTGGTGTTCTCGGCGTCGGTGTCGTTGGCGGTGTTGGTGTCCGGGCTGGTGGCCGTGACGGTCGCGGTCGCGGTGAGGGTGCCGGTCGCGGCGGGTTCCACGGTGATCGTCACGGTTGCCGACGCGGAGGCGGTGAGCGTTCCGACGGTGCAGGTGACCGTCGGTGCGGTGATGGAGCAACTGCCCTGCGGCGTCGACGCGGACGCGATGGTGCGCGCGACCCCGGTCAGGGTGACCGCGGCGGTTGTGCCGGTGGCGGTCGCGGGGCCGTTGTTGGTCACGGTGGCGGTGTAGGTGTACGTGTCGCCGAGCGCGACCGGGTCGGCGGAGTCGGCGACGGTGACCGCCACATCGGCCGACGGATCGACGTAGGTGTACTGGTCGGCGGCGGTGATCGTGCTGGTTCCGCCGGGGGTGGTGACCCGCACGTCGACGGTGCCCGCGGCGTGCGCCGGGCTGGTGGCGGTGCACGAGGTCGCCGTGCACGAGACTCCGGTGGCGGGGGTGCCGCCGAAGGTGATCGTGGTGGCGCCGGTCAGGTCGGTGCCGGTGATGGTGACGGCGGTGCCGCCTGCGGTGGTCCCGGAGTTCGGGGTGACGGCGGTGATCTCGGGGGCGGGGGTGGTGTGCAGGGAGAGTTGCCGGGCGCCGGTGACGCCGGTGGCCGCGGTGGTCACGGCGTTCGTGGCGGTGTCGATGGCGCGGATGTTGCCGGGTGCGGTGCCGCTGGGGTTGACCTGGTCGGTGACGTAGGCGGTGGTGCCGCTCGCGTCGACCTGGACGTCGGAGGGGCTGCCGAGGCCGCCGACGAACGCGGTGACGGTGTCGGTCGCGGTGTCGACGACGTGGACGCCGCCGGCGCCGGCGTTGGTGGCGTACAGGGTGGCCCCGTTCGGGGTGATCGCCAGGCTGATGGGTGTCGAGGCGGGGATGGTGGCCGCGACGGTGTTGGTGGCGGTGTCGACCCGGGCGATGACCGAGCCCCCGCCGACGGCGACGTACACGGCGGTGCCGGCCGGGTTGACCAGGACGCCGTACGGGGTGTTCGGCATCGGCACGGTCGCGGTCACCGTGTTGGTGCCGGTGTCGATCGCGACCAGGGCGTTCGGTGCGAACGTGGTGACGTAGGCGGTGGTGCCCGCCGGATTCAGCGCGATGTTCTGCAGGTTGCCCGGGACCGGGACGGTCGCGGTGATCGTGTGGGTGGTGGTGTCGACGACCTCGACGGCGTGCGCGGAGGTGTCGGCGACGTACACCTTGGTGCCCGCGTTGTTCAGGGCGAGTGCGGTGGGGATCCCGGCGAGCGGGACCGTCGCGGTGACGGTGTTGGTGGTGGTGTCGATGACCGCGACGGTGTTCGCGAACGCGGTCGCCGCGTAGGCGGTGGTGCCGGCCGGGTCGACCACCACGTCCTGGGCGTACCCGCCGACCGAAACGGACGCGGTGGTGGCGCCGGTGGTGGTGTCGACGACCGAGATCGCCTGCCCGGCGAAGTTGGTCACGTAGGCGGTGGTGTGGCCGGGCTGGACCGCGTTGGCGGCGGGCGCGGTCGCGGCGACCAGGCCGGTCGCGGCGAGCATGGACGCGGCGGCGGCCGCGAGTCGGTGTCGCCACCGCGAACGAGGCGGGTGCAGCAGGGTGTTCGGGGTCATCGGGATTGCCTTTCCTGTTCGATCCGGCCGTGGGCCGCGGGGATCACGGGGGTTATGGGGCGAGGATCTGGACGGTGATGGTGCCGCCGTGGGAGGTCAGGCCGCCGGGGGCCAGGCACTGCAGGGGGTTGACCAGGGCGTAGGCCCAGACGAACACGGCGGTGGCGCCGGTGAATTCGCCGGAGGTGACGGTGCCGGTGCCGACGGTCTGCAGGATTCCGCCGGTGACGGTCAGGACGTAGGTCAGGGCGGCGGTGGAGGTGTGGGTGTTGTTCCAGGTCACGGTGATCGGGGTGCCGGGGCCGGCCTGGACGTCGTTGCACGCGGCGCCGGGGATGGTGCCGCCGAGGCCGAACGAGCCGCTGGTGAGGGTCGGGTCGGTGGAGGTGCAGGAGGACAGGGTGTCGGTCTCGGTCAGGGCGACGCTCTGCGGGGTGAGGGTCAGGCCGGGGTTGTAGGTGGCGCTGCTGGTGCCGGTGCAGGTGGTGGAGGAGGAGGCGTGCGCGGCCGGCGCGAAGGCGAGCACGGCCGCGAGCAGAACCAGCAGGATCACGGCCTGCGGGACGACGGTCGGCAGCCGGAGCCGGTCGGGGAAGCGGTGGGTGACGGACATCGACTGGGCTCCTCGTGATGGGAGGTGCGGGCACGGACGGTGCGGGGCGGAGCGGCGAACGACCGGAAGGATCCGGTCGTCCCCTTGGTGCGCATGTCGTTGCCGTCCCGGCCGTCGTGGCGCGGACGTGCCCGGATGCGGACAAGGTGAATTCGCCAGGCGCCCCGGTGGAGTCGGGCCATGCCCGTCCGGGTCGTGACTCGGGCACGCCGGCCTCGGGCGCGGTCGAGGTCTCGGGGTCGTCCGGGCCGGCAGGCCGGTCCGGTCAGGGGCAGGTGGCCAGGAGGATGGAGACGACGGTGCAGGTGGCGGTGCTCGTGTCGTTGGCCGGGTTGGGGTCGGTGGGTGTCGAGGCGGTGCGTACGCCGAGGACGGACACGTGGCCGAGGGAGAGCAGGTGCAGCGGGACGCGGAAGGATTTCGCGCTGTCGGCGCCGTTGGCGATGGCGCCGTAGGTGCACGTCACGCTGCCGGTCGTGGTGGTGCAGCCCGCGGACACGTTGGTGGCGGTGGCGCCGGGCGGAAGGCTCGCGGTGATCGTGGCCGAGGTGACCGCGCCGGGGCCGTTGTCGTGGACGGTGAGGGTGTAGGTCAGGTACGGGACCAGGATGCCCAGGTGCGGCTGGGCGGTGACGGCCACGGCGATGTCGGCGTTGGGCGCGATGTAGGTGTACCGGTCGGCGGTGGTGATCGCGCTGACCCCGCCGGGGGTGGTGACCCGTACATCGACGGTGCCCGCGGCGTGGGCGGGGCTGGTGGCGGTGCAGGAGGTCGCCGTGCACGAGACGCCGGTGGCGGGGGTGCCGCCGAAGGTGACGGCGGTGGCGCCGGTCAGGTCGGTGCCGGTGATCGTCACCGGGGTGCCGCCCGCGGTGGTCCCGGAGTTCGGGGTGACGGCGGTGACGGTCGGCGCGGGTGCGGCCAGGCGCAGGACGCTGAGGGTCTGGGAGGTGTTGTTGACGACGTAGCCCAGGGTGCCGTCGGGGCTGAGTGCCACCGCGACGGGGACGTCGCCGACGGTGGTGGTGTCGGTGACGGTGTTCGTGGCGGTGTCGACGACGACGAGGGTGTTGGCGCTTGCCAGGGTGACGTAGGCGTGGGCGCCGTCGGGGGCGAAGGCCAGGCCGACCGGGTTGCCGGCGGTGGTGATGGTCCCGGTGATGGTCAGGGTGGTCAGGTCGACGACGGTGAGGAAGTTGTCGTTGGAGTGGGCGACGTAGGCGGTGTGGCCGTTCGGGCTGACGGCGATGGCGAACGCCTGGTCGCTCAGGGTCGGGGTGGGGCCGGCGGTGTGGGTGGCGGTGTCGACGACGCTCAGTTTGTTGTCGCCGGGGCTGACGACGTAGACGTGGGCGCCGTCGGGGCCGATGGCGAGGCCGCGCTGGAAGGGGGAGCCGAGGGTGATGCTCGCGGTCACGGTGTTGGTGGCGGTGGAGATCGCCTTCACGGTGCCGTTGGGGAACGTGGTGTCGGAGACGTAGACCTCGGTGCCGTCGGGGGTCACGGCCACGTCGTAGGGCGCGTTGAAGCCGGTGACGGTGGAGGTGACCGTGTTGGTGGCGGTGTCGATCACGCTGACGGATCCGGAGCCGCCGTTGGCGACGTACAGGCGCGATCCGTCGGGGGTGACGGCGATGCCCTGTGGGCCGCTGCCGACGGTGATGGCTCCCGTGGCGGTGTTCGTCGCGGTGTCCACCACGGTGACGGTGGTGCCGGCCGGCCCGCCCGGGCCGCCGCCCCCGCCGGCGTTGGTGACGTAGGCGTGCGAGCCGTCCGGGGACACGGCCACGAAGTTCGGGCCGGCGCCGACCGGCACTGTGGCGATCACCGTCGGCGTCACCGCGGCCGCCGGCGCGGCGGTCAGGGCGACCATGCCGGTGGCGGTGAGGATCGAGGCGGCGGCTGCCGCGACCCGGCGCCGCCACCGCGAACGCGGCGGGCACAGCAGGGCGTTCGAGGACATCGACGGTTCCCCCCATCGGTACCGCGACCCGGCGGCGGGAGCGGACACCCCCGAGGACCACCCGGCGCGGTCGCGCACGACCCCCCACACGCCGCCCGGGACACGAACACCGAGAGCCCGCCGGGCATCGCAGCAAACCTCCCGGAACACCACTCATCCCACCGCCCGATCCACCCGACACGACCGGAAATCCCCCTACAACGGCCTGATAGCGGCGAACCACCCGAAACGGATCCCGGCATTCCGGTGGGCCGCCCGACATGGCCCTCCCGGGCGCAAACGGGGTACTCCCGCGCCTGGTCGGAGAGGTCGCTTACGCCGCCCGCACCCGCACCCGCACCGGACGCCTACGTCACCCCTCCTGGCACCGTCTACGCCCCGACCGCGCCCCCGACATTCACCCACCTGAGACAGGCACGGGTCCTAACGGCCGTGCGGATCAGACCGATGCGCAAGGCTTCGCCCTCTGCGCGTTCGAGGATCTCGACGGTCTCGGCGAGGCCGAGTGTCGGGAGCCCGCGCTTCCGGGCGTGCCGGAGTCGTGTCCGGTAGCAGCGGAAGTGCCGGTCGGGCGCCGATGTGCACCCCCACAAATACGCAGGCTGTATATGGGGTTCATCGTGAGTAACCCCAATTCACCCCGGCCGGCCCGGCCCGGCTCACGTCCAGCGCATCGCCAACGCGTCCAACGCCGCGATCCGCTGCGGCGGGAGTTTCGCCTTCCTGCTCCTGGTCGTGGTCATCCACACCCCCAGCTGTACGTCCTCCGGCCACCCGTCCGACGCCACCACCGGCTCCGCGTGCCCCCGCGGCACTTCGAGATGCCCGACCCGGGCCCGGCACGCCGCCTCCTCGCAGAGGCCGCCCGGCCCGGCCGACCGCCACCTCGACGGCCGGAGAGGCAGGGCGGGAGCAGGAGGGCGTTGCCCGCGGGGCGGGGTCCTCGTTGGTCGGTGTGGCCGGGTGGCGACGATCCGCGCCGGCCGCTTTCGACGAACGAAGGGGAAAGACGACATGACCGACACCCGGACGGGCACGGCCGTGCGCGAGGGAAGCCCGGACTCGGCCGTGGACCGGGTCGCCGACTTCTACGGCGCCTACATCGACGCCGTCGACGACGGCACCGACGACCTCGGCAGCGAATTGCGCGCCCACTACCTTACCGAGGATCTGCGCCAACGCCTGGCCGCCTGGGAGGAAGCCAACCACGCCGACGGCGTGCTGCGCGCCCAGGACGTCCCCACCCACTGGCAGCTCGCCTACCACGACTCGGGCGCCGGACACCTGTTCACCACCATCACCCTCACCTGGGGCACCGGCCCCGACGCCCGACACACCCGCCTCGCCGTACAGAGCGACCTGAGCACCAAACTCATCTCGGACATCGAGGACGGCGCCTGACGCCCACCCCGCTGCACCAGGGCGAACCAACAGCCGCCGCGCGCGTCCGCGATTCCTGAACGCGAGGGCTCCGACCACCACCGGTCGGAGCCCTTCCCGCCGGACTCGAACACCGACAACGGATCCCACGTCCAGCGCATGTCGAGCGCGTCGAGTGCTGCGATCCTCTCGGCCGGGTGTTTCGGCCGCCTACTTCTGGTGGTGGTGATCGCCGCCGTCGCCTTCGCGCCGGCGGCGGATCGGGCATCGGGCCCGGTCGCCGGATCAGATCGTCGGGCGCCGATCGGGCCGGTAGGCCCACGGGCGGACCTCTTCCAAGGCCGCGCCGACGCGGAAGACGCTCTCGTCGTCGTAGGTGCGCCCGACGATCTGTACGCCGGTCGGCACTCCGTTGGACGCGAACCCGGACGGCACCGCCAGCACCGGTACCCGGCTGCAGATACTGAACGGCAGCGTCATCGCCGCCATGAGATAGAAGTCGAGTTCGACTCCGTCGACGACCACCCGGTTCCGGGTGTAGTCCTCGTCCGCGACGAACGCCGGGATCACCGTGGTCGGGCAGATCATCGCGTCGAACCGGTCGAGCAGCTCGCCGAGTTCGCGATAGATCTCGCCTTCGAGCTCGAGCCCTTCGATGAAGGACGTCCGCACGGCCGCGGCCTGGTCCGCGAACGCGCGCAGATAGGGATTGACCAGATCGGGCGCGGCAGCGACCGCTTCGGCGGCCTCCGCGCCCATGATGCCCGCGAAGTGCGCCATGGCCGCCCGGTGGATCAGGTCCTGCGTCCAGCCGAGTTCGACCTCCTCTACGATGGCGCCCGCCGCGCGCAGCGCCTCGGCCGCGGCGCGCGTGTTGGCCTCGACATCGGGGTCCAGGCGGTAGTCGCCGAGGTTGAGGCACAGGGCGATGCGCATGCCCTCGGCGCCGCGGGCGCCGGCGTACGTCTGCGGCAGGACGAGCTTGGGTCGGATCGAGACGACGTCGCCCTTCCACGGCCCGGCGATCACGTTCTCCAGCAGCGCGCAGTCCGCGACGGTGCGGGCCATCGGTCCGTCGTGGCAGTACTGGTCGAGGCTGTACGGCGGCAGCGCCGGGACCCGGCCGAACGGAGGCTTGAAGCCGACGACACCGTTGAAGGACGACGGGATCCGGATCGATCCGCCGATGTCGGAGCCGGTCGCCAAGGGGGCGTATCCCGCGGCCAGCGCCGCACCCGATCCTCCGGACGAACCCCCGCACGAGTACTCGGGGTTCCACGGGTTGCGGGTGACGCCCCACAGCTTCGAGTGGGTGAAACCGGCCGCGCAATACTCCGGTGTCGACACGCGCGTGTGCACGATGCCGCCCGCCGCCACGATCCGCTCGATCACCGGATGCGTCACGTCCGCGACGTCGTCCACGTGCAACAGGGATCCCAACCGGAGCGGATGCCCTTCGATGGGGTGCTCCTCCTTGGCCGCGACCGGAATGCCCTCGAGCGCCCGCGGGTCGCCGCCACCCCGGCCGGCGTAGCGGCGCTCCGCCTCCCGGGCCGCCTCGTACGCCTGCTCGTGCAGCGTCTCCACCACGGCGTTGACGACCGGTTCGACGGCGCGGGCGCGTTCCACGACCGCGTCGAGGAGTTCCACCGGCGACAACTCACGGGCCCGGAACGCCGCGAGGGCTTCGGTCGCGGGCATGTAGGCAAGATCGGTCGAAGATCCCGATGACACATTGACTCCCATGGGAAACGAGGAGATCGCGCTCGCGAGAGCACGCTCCGTCCGGGTCCGGACCGCAGACGCCGAGACGCCGCCCCACCCCGGACCGACGTGCCCGGAAGGCTCCGGCGACCCCCGCCGCGACACGAAGGTCGCACCGGGGATGCACACTCCGACGCCACAGGGCCGCCACGCGGGCCCCGCAACGTCGGCGAGCGGCCGGAGGCCGTGCCCGGACGGACAGTGGGACGGGGCACGCGAAAGGAATTCCGGGAATTCCACCTTTCGGGCGGACGAGAGAGAAGGCGGACACCGTCGACATCGGCGCCCGAAGACTGCACGAGTATCGATGCGGGAACGTTCCCGCGCAACAGTGCGGGACCACCCCCCCTCGACGGTCCTGTGGATCGACTTCGGCAGCCGGACGCCCGCGGTGGCCTGCCCGGATCGCGGGGCCGACGCGTTGCGCGTGCACAGCACGTACCGGCGCCGGCCGGCGGACCGGCCGAGCGGCGGTTGCCAGGTGGTACAGCGGCTTCGGGTGCGACGGTTCTTCCGCATCAACAACGGATGCGCACGCTGTACGTCAAGGATCCGAACGGGCCACACCTGGAATTCACCCTCGATCACCCCGACACGGAAAAGATCGAAACGGACCGGCGGACGACGGTGCATGCCGATCCGGCCCGCCCGCTCGGTCGTGACCACGGCGGCAACAATCGATGGCGCTGACGTCCACCCACCCCCGCGGACACGATCAGGACCGGAGTCGCGTCCACCTCGCGTATCCTCTCGACGCCGCGCGCGAGGACCTCGGGACCTCGGCCCCGTGGACGACGCCAACGCCGACCGGGTGTACCAAGTGCCCCGCCGCATCCGCGACCACTACCTCACCGGTCCCGACTCGGACCGACCCGAGGGGCTGTCAGGGACGCCTACACGCCCTCGCCTGAGAGTGATGGCGGGCAGGGAGTGCCAGCGGGCCTGTGTGTCGTGCATGATCAAGGCGCCGTCGAGTTCGGCGGTGCCGGGTGGGAACCGTCGGGGATCGTCGAAGAAGGAGGATTCGGCTGCGGTGACGCGCTACGGACCAGCACGATGGTGTGCAGGGCGTGGTTGGCCTGGCCGCCGACGCGGTCTGGCGTGCGGCCGTATGACAGTCCCACCGCCGGCACGCGAGGCGGTGTCGAGGCTTCGCAGTGCCATGCGTCCTCGGCGGGGATGCCGCGCGTCGGCTCGATTCGATGTCGCCCCGGCGAGAGTGTGATCCGCGCGAAGGTGCCCCGTGTATCGGGGTGCGGACCCGATGCCGTGCATGTCTGCGACTTACACACGCGGGGGTGTCGAGGAGCCGTCGGCAACCAAGGCGGCAAGCCTTTGCGCGTGGGCCGAACCGGCTTCCACCACGTGGATGAACAGGCTCAAGCCCGGGTCGTGTGTGACGTCGAGGCGCTCGTAGGGGAGCTTGAGGTCGCCGATGGCCGGATGATTCACATGCACGTCGCCCGAGCGATGGTGGATGATGTTGTGATCGTCCCAGCGGGACCTGAACTCCGTGCTGCGCAGATTGAGGTCGAGGATGAGCCTGGAGAGTTCGCGATCGTCGGGATGACGTGTGGCGTACCACCGGAGCGCTCCCACTGTTTCGTCGGCGACGCGTTCCCATCGGCACTCGAAGGCTCGGCTGACCGGGTTGAGGAAGATGAAGCGCGCCTGGTTGCCCTTGTCTTCGGGGTTGGTGAACAGGGGCGCGTAGATGGCGCGGGCTTCGCGGTTCCCGGCAAGGAAGTCCATGCGGTAGTTGGTGATCCACGCCGGCAGTGGACTGAGCGCATCGGTGATCACCTGTAGTGCCGGGCGTACGGCATCGCCATGGTGATCTTGTGCCTTGGCGGCCGTCGGGACCTTCTCCACGGAGTGCGCGAGGTCGTGGAGGTGCGTGGCCTCGAGATCGTTGAGGCCGAGGGCGCGTGCGATGGCGCCCAGTACGGTCTCGGAAACCCGCACCTTCTGGCCGCGTTCGAGGCGGGCGTAGTACTCGACGCTGATGCCGGCGAGTGCGGCCACCTCCTCCCGTCGGAGGCCGGGTACTCGCCGCCCGATGCCGCTCGCACCACTGAAGCTGGTCGGGTTCACGCGTGCACGGCGGGAGCGGAGGAATCCCCCCAGGTCACTGTCTTCAGGTGCCATGGTCCGAAACTGTACGCCCGGGATGGCCTAACACGTACTGCCAGTACGCGTTACCTGGACCGCGTAACAACCGGCTCTGCCACGCAGCGGGTAATTCCCTCCACACTGAAGCCACCCGGTTCCCGGTGATTCGGTGCGGCAACCACCATCGCCTCGGCGACTGATCCGCCGAGGTTTGTCCGCACACGGGATCCGGGCGCCGACCGCGGTCTACGCGACCGCAGAGACGATCGAATCCAGCCCGAACCCTCGGGCGCAAGGAAATAGCACCCTCTTCGCCGAGCGAGATCTCGAAGTGAGCACACATGACATCGACCGCAGAACTCTCGGGCGCAGGGTGGACCGTTCGTCGCACTTTCGTGTGCGGCGGCTCGGACACATCGACCTGCTCCGGGCGAACCTCGTGAACGTCAGCGCCTTCAATCGCGATGTCGCCGGTGTGGGCGTGCCCTATCGCAAAGGTGAACGCGGGTTCTTTCACGCGAAAGGCAGCACCCATCACGATCTCGAGCTGCCCGACGCAGGACCTGCAGGTCGTTCTCGGCTGAACTCCTTCTGAATCGCCTCTGGAACACCTCGCATTCGAGTTCGAGGCCGGACTGTCGCTCGCGGATGCCCCGGCGAGGTTCGGACATGTGTGACAACCCGATGCGACCGTCTCGAAGGGAGACAAACCCATGACCGCGCAGGCGGAACGTCCGACGCCATCCCCGGACGAGCACACGCGCACCTCGCCCATGCTGGTGCCCCGAAGGAACTACACCGATCCCGGCCTCTACGAAGAGGAGCGGGTCAAGATCTTCCGGCGTACCTGGCAGCTCATTTGCCATACCTCCGAGCTCCCCGAGGCGGGTAGCTACCGCACGGCCAGGATCGCCGGAGAACCGGTTGCGGTGTGGCGCGGCACCGATGGGGTCATTCGTGGTTTCCACAACGCATGCACCCACCGCGGAGTCGAGGTACTCCTCGGCGCCAAGGGCACGTGCCCGGGTTCGGTGAAGTGCATGTACCACGCCTGGGCCTTCAGCGACAAAGGCGACCTCATCGGGGTGCCGTTCCCGCGGGCCTATGGTGAGGGCCTGGACAAATCCGAGTACGGCTTGACGCCGGTCAAGGTCGCGGAGTTCGCCGGACTCGTTTTCGCCGCCATCGACCCGGTCGTCGAGAACTTCGAGGACTATCTGGGCGAGGCGGCGCGATATCTCCGGGAATTCATGGTCGATACCGAGGTCATCGGCCGCGCCCGATGGGACTACCCGGGCAATTGGAAGCTCTGGACCGACAACTTCCGGGACAACTATCACCCGCAGTTCTTGCACCGCATGATCGCCGACGGCCGCGGCGGCATGCAGCCCGGTAAGAATTACGAGCTGGCCAGCGGCCACTCGATGCTGACGTTCCCCGCGTATGGCGGCTTCAACATCGAGAAATATGCCGCCGGCCTCTCCGCCGAGCTGGGCGAGAACCTCACGCTGACGGTCGAGGACTCCGCCAGTCGCGGCCATACCGCTCAGGAACAGGAAGCCCGACTCGCGGCGTGGGAGCGGGACGTTCGTCACGGCAACACGATCTTCGCGGTCTTCCCGAACTTCGACCTGCAGTACGACGCGGACGGCAGCAGCATCTTTCTGGAGGTTGCGACTCCCCTGGGTCTGGACAGCACCGTCGTGGAGCTCATCATCCTGGGCAAGGTCGGCGAGTCGGCGGCGGAGCGCAAGCGCCGCCTGGAGACCGGCGCCGATTCCCAGGGCTCCTGGGGCAAGATCACCGCGGACGACCTCGAGGCGTCGGTACGTGCGCAGAGCGGACTGCGGGGCACCAGCCTCGAGACCTCCCACATGGGCCGCGGTCTCAAGCCGGGCAAGGTCGGCGACAAGTTCGACGAGTACTCGCTGCGGTGCTTCCACAAGCTCTGGAATTCCTACATCAACGAAGAGCCCATCGTGTTGGAGAAGGGGTTCGTTCATGAGTGAGCAGCGGGTATTCGAGCATGAGGTCGTGCAGCCGCAGACGGCGCCGACCAGCGGCACTCGCACCTACGACCCGGCCGTGATGGAGCGGGTGCGTGCCTTCTACGCCGACTGGGCGGCGTGCCTGGACGAGGACCGTTACCGCGACTGGCTGGGGTTCTTCCATCCGAACGCCGAGTACTCCGTGACGGATCGGGACAACGCCGACACCGGCCTGTACCTGACGAAGGAGCGCGGGATCGTCGCGCTTCAGGTCCGCGCGGCCTACCTCTCCGGGTACTGGCGCATGCGGCGAAAGCCCCGAGTCCACCTGATAGGCAATCTGCGCGTCTTCATCGAGGGCAACGGCACTCTCCACGTGAAGGCGAGTGTGGTGTTGGTTCGCACCGGCCTCGACGGACACTCCCAGGTCCACGCCGCCGGCACGTACGACGACCTCCTGGCCGCGAAGGGCGAGGGCTTCGAGATTCTCCGCCATGCGGTGGTGCTCGACGCCGACGTGCAGCCCTATGACATGACCGACATCGTCTGACCGTTGGAGAGGGAACCCGTGATGAATCAGGACCGACATATCCGCGCGCTCGGTTACGTCGGATTCACCAGCGCCCGACTCGAGGACTGGCGAACATTCGGCACAGGCATTCTCGGACTCCAGGACGTGTCCGCAGCCGACGCGGCGGAGACGGAACTGCGTCTGCGCATGGACGAGCGCTCGTGGCGGATCGCCGTCGAGGCGGGCGCCGAGGAGGGGCTCGCGTACCTCGGCTGGGAGACCGCGTCACATGACGCACTCGCGGCGCTGGTCGGCCATCTCACCACGCACGGTTTCGACGTGGTCGAGGAGGCGCCGAATTCGGCTCGGCATCGCGGGGTCGCGGAGCTTTACAGCAGCCACGATCCGGACGGCAACCGGCTGGAGTTCTACTGGGGCCCGAGCGCCGATCCGGATCCGTTCCACTCACCCGCAGGAGTGGAGTTCGTCGCCGGCGCGCTCGGAGTGGGCCACATCGTGCTCCGCACCGTCGAGTTCGACGCCTGCAACGAGTTCTACCGCGACGTCCTCGGATTCGGACTCAGTGACTACCTGATCATGCCGCCGCGGCTGATCAACTTCCTGCACGTCAACGAGCGCCATCACAGTCTCGCCCTGATCCAGGGTGACCCTGCGGCGCCCTCGGTCAGCCACCTGATGCTCGAGCCGACGCACATCGACATGGTCGGCCGAGCGATGGATCGCGTACATGCCTCGGGTGCCAAGCCGCTCGTCGGACTCGGTCGGCACGTCAACGACCGGATGATCTCCTGCTACCTCGAGACGCCGTCCGGCTTCAGGCTCGAGTACGGCGCCGGCGGTGCGCTGATCGACCCGGCGACGCACATTTCCACCAACCACACCGGCGACAAGGTGTGGGGACACCAGCGTTACTGACCGACTCGGCGGATCGATCGTCGAATTCTCGCGGCAAGGGAGGCGGACCGATGTCCGTGAAGAGCATGTGGAACGACCTGGTCGGTGCCTCGATCGGGTACCGAGGCAAGGAATTCAAGACCCGTGTCATCGAGGCCGGCGAGGGAGAGCCGCTCATCCTCATGCACGGGAACGGCGGCCACGCCGAGGCGTACAGCCGCAACATCATGCGGCTGAGCAAGCATTTCCACGTCATCGCCATCGACCTGCTGTGGCACGGCTTCTCCTCGGGCCGACCCTTCACCACCGAGATGGTGCCGACCTACGCCGAACAGGTCGTCGACCTGATGGACTCGATCGGCGCCGACACCGCCCACCTCGAGGGCGAGTCCTTGGGTGGCTGGGTGAGCATGTGGACGGCACTGCACTACCCCGACCGCGTCGGCAGGATCATCCTCAACACGACCGCCGGTGCCGAGGTCGAGGAAGGGCGCATCACGCCGGAGCGACTCGCGGCCGGCGACACCCTCAGGGAGCGCTCGCTCGCCGCGATCGGCAACCCGACCCGCGAGACGGTCCGCACACGACTCGAGTGGCTGATGTCCGAGCCGGACCGCGTCACCGAGGAACTCGTCACGCTGCGGCAGTACTTCTACCAGCGCCCCGAGACCCGCGAGGGCCTTACCAACGTGATGCGGAACAGCTTTCGGTCCGACTCTCCACACCGCATCACACCGCAGATGCTCGGCCGGATCCGACAGCCGACCCTGGTGCTCTGGAGCGACCACAACCCCGGCACCGGTCCGGAGTTCGGCCGTAAGCTCGCCGCGCTCATCCCCGATGCGCGGTACGCCTGCATCGCGGACGCCGGCCACTGGCCGCAGTGGGAGAAGCCCGAGGAGCACGACTCGGTCGTCACCGAGTTCCTCCGGGCCTGACCACCGCATCCGACCACCGACCGGACTCACCGGGCGGAGTTCGCCCACGTAGCGGCGGGTCGTTACCGGTGCTTCCAGTGGCGTAGTTACCCGGTCCCCGACCTCGGGTTCCGAAGGCGCTCCGGTCCACCCTGAGCGGATGGAACAAGACTCGCGCGCGGGAAGCGGCTCCCCACGGCGTCACCGCAAACATTGTGCTGCCAGGCCGGATCGACAATCCCCGCCTCCGCCGGCTGGACGCTTCCCGCGCGCAGCGTGAAGGCATCTCCGCAGACGCGGCCGCCCGGGCGAGCAACGCCTCCATCCCGGTGGGCCGCTACGCAGATCCCGCCGAATCGTGTCGGCGGCGGCACTGGATCCCATCGGTGTGACCTTCCGAGCAGGGAAGTGGAGGAAACAATCATGCAGTTGTTGGTGAGACAGATCCGATGGGAGGCCGCGGGGGTCGTCTCCCTCATCCTGGTGGATCCGATCGGGCAGGACCTGCCCGGATGGCAACCGGGGGCCCACATCGACCTGACGGTCGGCGACGGCTCGGTCCGTCAGTATTCGCTGTGCGGTGACCCCGACGACCGGAAGTCCTATCGCATCGGCGTCCTGCGGGAGGCCGACGGCCGAGGCGGTTCCCGGTTCATCCACGACCAGTTGCGCGTCGGCACACTGATCGACGCAGCGGGTCCCCGCAACCACTTCCCGTTCGACCCGCCTTCCCGCATCCGCTTCGTGGCCGGCGGCATCGGCATCACCCCGCTGATACCGATGATTCGGAACGCGGAGCACCGGGGACTGGACTGGACGCTCACCTACGGCGGTCGCAGCCGGGCCTCGATGGCGTTCCTCGACGAGCTCGACTCCTCGCGCGTGCATGTGCATCCCGCTGACGAGGCCGGGCCGATCGACCTCGACACGGCACTGGGTGACCCCCGCCAGGACACGGCGATCTACACCTGTGGCCCGGGCCCGCTCCTCGACGCCGTCGAGGAGCGGGCCTCCTCCTGGCCGCAGGGCGCGCTCCACCTGGAGCGCTTCTCGGCTCCGCCCGCCGCCGTGCCCGTAGCCGGCGACGTACCGTTCGAGGTCGTGGCCAAGCGCAGCGGTATCACGGTGACCGTGCCCGCCGACGGGACCATCCTGAAGGCACTCGAAGAGGCCGGCGTGAGCACGCTGAGCTCCTGCTCCGAAGGGATATGCGGGGCTTGCGAGACGCTCGTGGTGGAAGGCAAGCCCGATCACCGCGATCACGTTCTCACAGAAGGGGAGAAAGAAAGCGGCGAGTACATCATGATTTGCGTCTCGCGCGCCTGCACCAAACGGATCGTCCTCGACATCTGAGTTCGAGTCGATCAGTACGCGGGCGGAGTCGACAACGGTCGAATCGCCTCACCGACCGGATGATCCGCCGCAGCGCGCACAGGAAGGGGGAGATCGGGGAACTGCGATCTGCGTGGGCCGTGTTCGTGGCCGAGGTGTTCGCGCCGGTGTCGCGGCAGGACACCCGGGGCCGGGGCGACTGCCATGTGCGCGGGTTGATATACGCGGGGTGTACCTTCGGGCGCAGCCGGCGCGGTGGTCGAGCCGGTGAATGGGGGAGTGGCATGCCTGGATCGGCCGTCTACTTTTTCGGGCTCGGTGGCTTGGCGTTACTGCTGAGCGTGGTCGATATCCCTTGGCTGTACCGAAGGTTCGCCGGTCCGGGTGACAGTGCGGCGGCAGCGCCGCGCTGGGGGGAGTCGTTCGGGAAGGGTCAGGTCGGTGGAATCCTGACCGCGCTGTGCGGTTTCGGGTTGGGCCTACTGATGGTGAACCTGCACGATCGCTCGACGTGGGATCGGGACTCCGTCCGATCGGCGGCGGACAGGTTCGCGGCGGAGCTGTCGAGTGGGTCGGTGCTGGAAGGGTTCGCCGGGTCGATCGACTACACCACGCTTGTGGGGACCAGACTCGATTCGCCGAACGGTTCGCGGCCGGCTTTGCGGATCGAAGGTGTCTCGGGCTCGAATGCGGGCGAGCGCTTCACGATCGCGACGGTCGACGGGCGCTACGCGGTGTGTCTGACCGTCGAGAACGCTGGGCGCGATCCCGCGGATGTCCCGATGCACATACCCAACGCGCCGGAAGGTCAGGTCCTGCACCGCGACCTCATCCACGCGTGGGTCGACAACGGAGCCTGCCGGGCGACCTGACCGCTGCTGTGGCCGCAGGTGTGTTTCGCGGTGTGCCGGGCGGCCTGCGCACTCGCGCGGTGCCCCGTCGCCGCCCACATGATCGTGGCGTGCGTGTGGTGCCGGTGCCGCCGCGCGTGCAACGGGCCCGGCCGTGAGGACGACAGCCGACAGCCCTGGCTCCCGAGCGCCCGGCGGCGCCGGGCCGCGCAGATCCGGCGAAGTCTCGGGCGGCGGCCTGACTGACAGGCCGACTCGCCTGGTTCACTCCAGTTCGGGTTGATAGGAGCCTCATGGGAGTCGGCGTTTCTCATCAATGTCTGCCGTGACCGATGAGTTTTGTGCGGACCCGCGGTCGATACGGCTGGACACACCGACAGCGATGAGCCTGTGCCGGGAACGTTCCGGCGCGGGAGAAGGCACATGGAGGCAGCGAATGAGCGTCGACGACTCCGACCAGGGGCGCGCGATCCGGACGGGCGGGCACGGGACGCGGATGAGCGGTCCCAGGGTGTTGGTGGCGGGGGCGAGCATCGCGGGGCCCGCGCTGGCCCACTGGCTGAGCCGGCGTGGGGCCGAGGTGACCGTGGTGGAGCGGGCTCCCGAGCTGCGTCCCGGAGGGCAGGCGGTGGACGCGCGCGGGGTCGCCAGGGAGGCCATCGGGCGCATGGGGTTGGACGCGGCGGTGCGCGCGGCGTGCACCGACACCGCCGGCGCGCACACCGTGGACGCGGACGGGCAGGTGCTGGAGACCTTCCACGCCGACGACGACGGTGGCGACGGGTTCATCGCGGACATCGAGATCCTGCGCGGGGACCTGTCCCGGCTGCTCTACGACGACACACGAGACGACGTCGAGTACGTCTTCGGCGACCGAATCGCCGACCTCGCCCAGGACGCGGACGGGGTCGACGTGGTCTTCGCGGGCGGCGACCGGCGGCGCTTCGACCTGGTGGTCGGGGCGGACGGGCTGCACTCGGAGCTGCGAGCGATGGTCTTCGGGCCGCATGAGCGGTTCCTCCGCCATCTCGGGCACATGCTTGCCTTCTACAGTGTGCCCAACGAGTTCGGGCTGGACCGCCGGCTGCTCGAGTACCAGGATCGGGAGTCGGGGCGCTCCGTCCTCCTGCGGCCCATCCAGGACGCCACCCGGGCGATGGCCATGTTCTACTTCCCCTCGGCCGGCTTCGACGTCGACCACCGTGACGTCGCGGCCCAGAAGGTCCTGCTGCGGGAGCGGATGGCGGGTCTGGGCTGGTTGACCCCGGACATCCTCGCGCACCTGGACGACACCCCGGACTTCTACCTCGACCAGGTCGCCCAGGTGGTGATGGATCGCTGGTCGAGTGGACGGGTGGGGTTGCTCGGGGACGCGGCGTTCAGCTCGTCGCCGATGTCCGGGCAGGGCACCGGGCTGGCCCTGGTCGGTGCCTACGTGCTGGCCGGTGAGCTGGCCGCCGCCGGATGGGACCCGGACGCGGGGTTCGCCCGCTACGAGGCGCGGATGCGCTCGTTCGTCGAGGCCAACCAGGAGATCGGCCGGTTGAACGCCCGCAGCCGCGACGTTCCCGGGCCGGACACCGAGCCGGGCCCCGACTTCGCCGGCGAATGGTTCATGGAGCTGGTCGGGCGCGCGATCAACGGCGTCGAGCTGCCCGACTACGCGGGGGTGCCGGACTCCGCGGCCCCGGCCGGATCGGCGATCACCTCGTCGGCCAAGCCGTAGGTGTCACATGACGTATCGAGAGGGACCGCGCCGGTCGGCCGGCGCCTGACCCGGCCGTTGCCGGACGAGGGGGAGTCGACCCCGTAGGGACCGCTCGTCCGGGTGAGTCCTGCGATCGGGCGTCGCCCGGGACGAGAGGGTCGGACGAACGCCCATGCCCGCCCCGCCACTTCGGCCCGGCCGCCAAGAGGTCCAGGAGTCGGCGCGGCGCGCGCAGGGCGGTCGTCGGCGACGAGTTCGTCGCCTTCGCGGCCGGGCCGGTCGGTGCGGCAGTGCGCGCACAGCCGTACCGGCCGGGGCTGCCCGAGGGCGGGTCTCAGGGTCACGGTCGGCCCGTCGTCGACCGGGACCCGGTCCTCGCACAGTAGGCGTCAAGACGTCAAGATCAATCTTGCCGATATTGACTGTCCCGTTGTCCCGACGGCCGTAGATTTGCCCCATGCCCACGACACAGCAGAGGGCGGGACGGCTGGAGACACCTTTGCGGGACAGTTTTTCCGATGGATTCTTTACGCGACTGGCGCACGACACGCATCCGGTGGACCTGATGTGTCTCTATCTGCTACATGGCTCGGTCGAACGGATCCCCGGCCTGTTGGTTGATCGGGAGACGCTGTCGTTCGAGCACCTGAGCCGGCATGTTCGTGCCGTGGACCGGTGGAACCATGACGACGCGGACACGTTCTCACTTTGCATCAAGAAGAAGGTCCGCGGGCGGCCGTACGGCTTGGAGTTCAGAATCTGTTTCATCGCCGGTGAGCCCTATGCCGACGCGGTGATTCCGTTCGGTGCGACTGTCGACCTGCCCCGGTTCTTGCACCACTTCCGTGGGCACTACGCCTCGGGGAGAGCCCCGGGTGACTGGGACTTCGACGTGTACACCCACGTGCGTGATCTCCGCGAGGGTGTCGTGCTGTTCGGCAACCACCGCGAGGTCTGGTTTCAGGTCAACCGCGGCCCGGTGGTAACCGGCCGGTCCAGGTTGATTCCCGGGAACCGGGGCCGGCTGGTAACCGGCCGCCTGCACGGGAACCGGTTCGGGACGAACGCCCCCGTACCGAACGCGGGAAACGCGATGTTCCCCGACCGCCATGCCCTCGTCGTGGGCACCTCGGCCGAGGCGCGGGCGTACCGGCGGTATGTGGCCAGGCTCCACGATCCGCTTCCCCGGCGGGCGTTGGGGGCCGCCGCCGCGCGGTGGTAGTGGTTTCCCTGGGAGCGGTCCCGGTGGAGTGGCCGTGCCGCTGCCTGTCGCGGCGGCCGGAGTCCGTTACACCTGTGTCCTGGAGTCCTCGACCAACGGCACCGGCTGGAGCATGTACGAAAGCATCGCGGCGTAGAAGGCGTACCACGGCACCATTACCCGAACCGCCCGCTACATGCGCCTGAAACCGATCGCCGGACGGTCCAGCCCGATCGCCATCCGCTCCTTCGAATTCACCACCCCCCGCGGCGCCGCCATCACCCCCGACGGCGCCACCGTCTACGCCCCGATGGTCATTCACGGAGACCTCCACGTCACCGGAAAGATCATCAAGCCGCGGGGGTGCGCTGCACACGCCGCCGGGACCGACCGATCCACTCGACGGGGAACCCCCCGGCCGGCTTCGTTGCGGAGCCGGGCGAGGTGCCCGGGGAGGCATGTCACGGGAGAGCACGAGGTGACAAGGCCCCGCTGAAGCCGGGCCAGGCGCCGCCCGTGCCCAGAACCCCGACAAGCACCCCGACGGCAGCTCGCCCCCGGGACCGGGCCGGCGCCGCAAGGACGCCCGAGGTGGGTGTCGGCTCTCGTCGGGAGGCGGGTCGTTGCCGGTCGGGCCGGGTTGTGGTGGTGGAGCCGCGCCCACAGGAGGTCGTCGGGCGCGACCGCCAGGGGGGAGTTCGGGGCGGTCGGCGATGTGGGCCGGCGTCCGCGTGTGCCGCCACGTGTGACCCGGCCTGCGGTGGATGGCCCGCGAGACGAGGTGGGGGAGTGTGGTGAACGCTTGGGTGAGGGCGACGGTTTCGGGATAGGTGACCACGGCGCGGGCCAGGAGAGCGATCGGACGCCGCCGCGGGTCGCGGTCAGGGCGGGGTTGCCCGCGGTGAGCCGGCCCGGCCGCCCCTGCCGGTGCCGCGCCATGTGGCGTGCGGGGTCGTTGCCGGCGGGTGGACGTTCCCCCGCAGCACGTCGTCCACTCGATCCGCGCGGGCACGGCGTGTTGTCGACCGCTCACGCGCGCACCGTCGCCGAGTGCCTCGCGGTGTCCGAGCGCACCGTCCGGCGCGGGTTGGCCGCAGCCGGACTCGATCTCCGTCACGACCTCACCGCGGGGGAGCGGTCGGAACCTGTTTCCGAATGTCGCTGCGGGCGCCGGGGGCGGCGCGGTTGTGCCGGTTCCTGCCGCGCTTGCAAGGGTGTTGCCTCGGCAGAAGCGGAAGTCAGGCGGAAGTCAGGCGGAAGTCAGGCCACCCACTCTTTGAGTCGGCGCACGAGTGCGGCGGGATCGTTGCCGGTCGGGGTGACCTGGAGATTGGTGACGCCGGACTCGCGGAATGCTTCGATCCGCTCCCGAACGTAGGAGGCCGGCCCGACGAGGTTGATCTGTTCAAGGAGTCGGGAGGGGACTTTGGCCTCGGCCTCCTTCGTCTTGCCGTCGAGGTAGAGGTCCTGGATCTCCTTGGCCTCGGCTTCGTAGCCGTAGCGTTGGACGAGGTCGTTGAAGAAGTTCTTGCCGCGGGCGCCCATGCCTCCGATGTAGAGCGCGAGTATCGGCCGCGCGACGTCGAGTATCTCCTTCACGTCCTCGCCGATGGCGACGATGCCACCGGCGACGACCTCCAGGGGCGCGAGGTTCTCGGAGCGCTTCGCGGTTCCCGCGGCGAGCGCTTCGCCCCATACCCCGGCGGCGCCCTCGGGGGAGTACAGGAAGGGCAGCCAGCCGTCGGCGTACTCCGCCGCGCCTTCGACCGAATGCGGTCCCAGCGCGGCGATGTAGAGCGGAACCGAGGGACGTAGCGGCTTGGTCATGATCTTCAGCGACTCGCCGAATCCGGTGCCCCGACCGACCGGGAGAGGGATCTCGAAGGAGCGGCCGCTGTAGTCGACCGCCTCGCGCCGCAGGGCCGTGCGGATGATCTCGACGGTCTCCCTGGTACGGCCGGTCGACTGTACGAAGGGCATGCCGTGCCACCCCTCGATGATCTTCGGGTTGGAGGCGCCGAGGCCGATGATGGCGCGACCGCCGGACACGCTGTCGAGGCCGGCCGCGGTCGATGCGAGCATGGTCGGGGTGCGGGAGTAGACGTTGAGGATGGCTGCGCCGATCTCCACGCTCGAGGTGCGGGCCGCCAGGTAGCCCATCAGGGTCGGCGAGTCGTAGCCGTACCCTTCGGCGACCCAGACGGTGTCGAGCCCGGCGGCCTCGAGTCGAGTGATGTGCTCGGCGGCCTCGCGCGGGTCGGTGCCGTAAGTGAGCATCGTCGAGATCTTCATGGTCCGCTTCATGAACAGTGCCTCACTTCGAAGTGGGCGAGTCGAAGCTCGCGCCCATGCCCATGCCGATGCCGGCGCCACCGTCGACCGGGATCACCGCGCCGGTGACGAATCGCAGGTGGGGTGACACGAGCGCGCCGACCAGGTCGGCGAACTCACGGGGCTCCCCGATGCGTCCCATGGGTACCGCGTTCCCGAGGCCGGCTTTGGACAGCTCCGGCTGCCGTTCCAGCATTCCGCCCAGCAGGGCGGTGTCGAAGAAACCCGACAACAGAGTGTTGACGTTGATGTCCTGCCCGGCGACCTCCAGGGCGAGGGTCTTGGCGTAGCCGATCACCGCCGACCACACGCCGACGGACGCCGCCATGCCGACGGCCGGGCGCTCGACGACGCCGGAGACCACGTTGAGGATGCTGCCGCCTTCGGTGGTCATGTACGGCAAGGTGGCTCGAACGGATCTGACGACGTAGAAGAAGTGGCGCTCGAAGGCCTTCAGCCACACCTCGTCGGTGAGTTCGGAGATGCGCCGGATCGGCGGTCCGCCGTCGTTGGTGACCAGAACGTGAACGGCCGGACCGAATCGCTCGAGGGTCGAGGCGGTGACGCGCTCGATGTCGGTGTCGGCCGAGCAGTCGGCGGCCAGCCCGAGGACTTTCTCCTCGCCGTACGCCTCGGCGAGCCGTTGCGCGGCGGCTGTGACCTTCTCCGCGCGTCGCGCGAAGATCGTGACCTTGGCGCCTTCCTGCAGAAGACGATCGGCGATGGCATATCCCAAGCCGTCGCTGCCGCCGCCGACGATGGCGACCTTGCCGGTCAATGCGACGTCCATCACTGAACTCCGATCGAGGAGAGGAAGGTCTCGGCGTTGCCGGCGAACACGTCGTCGAGGACGTCGGAGGAGAAGCCCTCCTCGCGCCACTCCTGGACCAGCCTCTCGTGGGCGAGCATCGGGTAGTCGGCTCCGAAGAAGACCTTCTTGCGCAGCCGCTTGCCGATCTCGCGCTTGAACTCGTCGGGGAAGTAGCGCGGTGACCAACCGTGGAGCTCCATCCACACGTTCGCCTTGTGCAGTGCGACCGCGATCATCTCCGACTGCCAGGGCCACGCCACCCGAGCCGCGATCACGTTCAGATCGGGATGCCTGGCCGCGATGCGGTCGACGTAACGAGGGTGGCAGCCCTCCAGGGTGATGCCCATGCCGCCGCGGGTACCGGCCCCGGTGGCCGACATGCCGACATGGACGAGGACGGGACGATTGGCCTCGATGCACATGTTCAGACAGGTCTCCCATTCCGGCCGGTCGGGTGTTCCGGCCGGGGTGAACGAGTGGACCGTCAGTCCGACGAGTCCCGTCCCCTCGCCCAGGCAACGCTCGAGTTCCTTGACGTGGGCCGGTTGCGTGGGATCGATGCCGATCCAGTTGCCCAGGACGACGTCGGGGTGCTTGCGCGCATAGTCGAAGGCGTAGTCGTGCTGGTCGCGTAGTGCACCGGCGTCCATGGTGTGGGTGAACGCGAAGTCGAGCATCGCCTTGACGTTGGCGCGGCGAAACCGGAGGGCCTGCTCCTCGTCGCTGACGAAGCTCATGTCCCACTTGAAATAGCCCTGCAGGGCCTCGCGGTCCTCGGCGGTCTCGTACGGGCTTCCCTTCCATCCTCGCTCTGTGCCCCAGTGGGAGTGGAAGTCGATCAGTCGGGCCGGCGGTGCGATCACACCGAGCGCCTTTCGTGAATGGCCCCGGGAAGGGCATCGGAATAGTCCGTATCGGAATAGTCCGTATCGGGACAGTCAGTGGATGTTGCGGGTCGAGTCGGCCCGGAACGGCGCGCGCAGGCGCTTCTTGTCGACCTTGCCTACCGGCGTAACGGGAAGTGAGTCGACGACCACGACCCTCTTGGGCGCGTACATCGAGCCCTTGACCTGCTTCACGTAGGACTGGAGCGCGCGAATGTCGACCCGTCGCCCTGGTCGCGGGACCACGAACGCGGTGACGATCTCTCCCCAGCGGCTGTCCGGCACGCCGATGACGGCGGCCGAGCCCACCGAAGGGTGCGCGGTCAGGACGGCCTCGACTTCGCCGGCGTAGATGTTGAAACCGCCCGAGATGATCATGTCCTTCTTGCGGTCCACGATGTGGATCAGGCCCTCGGCGTCCTGGCGGGCCAGGTCTCCGGTGTGGAGCCATCCCCCCTTGAGCGCCGCTTCCGTCTCGTCGGGGAGGTTCTTGTAGCCCTGCATCACCCCGCGGCCCCGCATGGCGATCTCGCCCACCTCGCCCCAAGGAACGTCGTGGCCGTCGTCGTCGATGAGCCTGATGCGGTTGCCGACCATGGGACGGCCACAGGAGGCGAGTTGTTCGAGGCCCGCGGTCTCGTGTGCGGCCTTGGTCAGGACCGTCCCGATGCCGGCCGACTCCGTCTGCCCGTAGATCTGGGCGAAGACCGGACCGATCCGCTCGCGAGCCTCCGCCAGGCGCACCGGCGACATCGGTCCGGTGGCGTACCAGATGACCTCGAGTCCGGAGAGGTCTCTGGTCTCCGGACGCTCCTGATCCAACAAGGTGTAGATCATCGTCGGAAGACCGTTCACACAATTGATGTGCTCGGCCTCGATGACGTCGAGGAACCGGCCGGGGTCGAAGCCCTGCTCGATCACGACCGTGCCGCCCCGCAGCAGTGTCGGGATGACGGCCAGCCCGGCCGCGTGGGTGAGCGGGGCCGCTGCCAGGTACCGCGGGAGGTGTGGCAGCTCGAAGTCGGCCATGTGCACATGGACCATCTGCACCATCGACCGATGAGGCTGCATCACGCCCTTGGGCCTGCCGGTCGTCCCCCCGGTGTACTGCAGCCAGGCGACATCCATCTCCGTCGCCGGACCACGGTCGAGCGATCGGACCGCCGAGGGCTCGCCCTCGGGCAGACCACCGGCGGCGGGGATCACCATCAGGTGTCGCAGGGAGTCGACCTCGGCGAGGACCTGGCGTCCATGCTCCTCCAAGGGCGCGGTCACCACCAGCACCGTGGCCTCTGCGTCCTCGCAGACGGTGATGTGCTCCGTGACCGAGGCCAGGGTCTGCAGCCCGGTGAAGCGGCCGCCCAAGAGATACGTCGAGGCCTGGACGATCCACGACTCCGGCATGTTCGGACCGAGCATCGTGACCCCCATGCCGAGCCCCACTCCCCGACGGGCCAGCGCGGCCACGTATTGCGAGAGGAGATCCCTGACATGCGCATAGGTCAATCGCCGATCACCGGCCACGAAGGCCTCGGACGAGCTGTGCCGGCTGAGCGCCTGCAGGATCAGGTCACCCAGCGTGACTCCGGAGGATGCCATTGTGGCGGCTGGTGAAGCCGCAGCGCCGTGAACCGGAAGGTGGTGAGACATGCCTCAAAGCGTGGCCGCCGAGCGGACTGGCGTGCCACCGATGTTCCGCCTCGAATTTCCGATAACCCGCCAGGTCGACGGAGGCGGTGCTCAGTCGTGAGCCGCCCCCGCCGTGGAGCGGTAACGACCGGGCGTCTGGCCGACGAGAGTGGTGAAGGCGTCGATGAAGCTGCCGGGGTTCGCCCAGCCGAGTCGCATCGCCGTATCGGTGACCGAGGTACCTTCACAGAGTTCGAGCAGCGCCCGCTGAATCCGCAGCAGCGTGCGCCACTGATGGAAGCTCATCGACAATTCGATGCCGAACAACCGACTGAGAGTCCGTTCGCTCGAACCGGTTCGGTGCCCCAGCTCCGCCAGCGTCGCCGACATGGCCGGGTCGGCGTGCAGCAGGTCGGTGACGGCCTTGAGGCGAGGATCGCTGGGCTCCGGCAGCCGCAGCGGCTCCTGCGGGGCGCGGATCAGCTCCGCGCCGATCACCGCGAGCAGCAGACGGCCGCGCTCACTGGCGGCAGACTCGCGCTCGCGGCTCATCGCCAGGTATGCCTCGCGCAGCAGCGCACTGGCCGCGAAGACCGACGGTTCGGGCGGCAGTTCCTCGGACAGCGCTGCCGGAACCGCAAGCACGCGGACATCGGTCTCGCCGTAGGAGCGACTGCGGTGGACTTGGAAGGGCGGCACCCACGTGATGCGGTTCGCCGGCGCCACCCAGGTGCCGACCTTGGTCGTGGTGACGAGCGCCCCGGAGGCGGCGTACCTCAGCTGTCCGTAGTCGTGGAAGTGCGCGGCGATGTCCTCACCGTGCGGCATGAGTTCGCAGGCCGGCGAGTCGTCGGTCCAGAACACTGCCTGCTGCGCAACCTCGGTCACAGCAGACACCATAGCCCGCGCTTGGCGGGCCATCGGAACAGGAGACCACGAATCCGATAACGCGCCCGTGAGGGCACGTGGACGGTGCGCCCGGCCGTGAGCACCGGCCCACCTCGTCTCTCGCAGCCCTCGGTCGTGGCGGCGATGCGCGACCTGCTCGACCCGACCACGGGCCCGTTTCCGGAGACCGGCGCGGGCGAAAGCGTTCCTGTCATGACCCAGGCGGCGGTTGCGGATGGCCGCGATCGGTTCGTGCGCGAATTCCGGGTCGCCGGTCTCGTGCGCCGGCGTTCGGAGCGCACGCAGCCGGGGAATCGGGTTCGCGTCCTGCCCCAGGAACCCGGCGACCGTGCTCGTGGTCCTTTGCTCGGGACACGTCCCCTGCCTGGCGGCAGCAAGTGCCGCTCCGAGCAGGTGGCCGACAGATCAAACTCAAGGCACGAAGCCGGCCGTAGCGCGAGTCAGGCCACCGCCCGGAACAGCACTCGATAATCCTCACAGTCGTAGCGGGGTCGGCGGGTTCGGAGAACGATGTGAGCCGAGTGCTCGGCGAGTCGACGATCCCACGTTGGCAACCAGAAGTAGCGACAACCTTGTTCGTGCATCGCAGGTCGTACCCGGGTCGGATCCCGCACGTAGGCCCACCCGCGAGTGACCGGCACCGGCATCCATGGCCGGGGTCGGCGCCGCGCGTGAAGTCGGTGGCCGTGCGCTCCCGAGCCCGGTGCCCGGTGGTGTCGGAGGGGTTGGGCATGCTGGGCGGCATGGAGTCGACAGTGTGGGACGCCCTGTTGGGCCGCGGTGAAGTGCCTTTGGTCGCGGACCTCTTGGGGGGCGAGTATGTAGAAGACTGGGACCGGGTGCGGATCGGGGCGCCGGAGAACTCCGTCTCCGTCACGATGACCCGGCGCGGTGAGCGGCATGTGATGGCGCAAGTGTTCGCAGCGGACGGGATTCCCCTGACCGCCGGACAGGAGCGGGACCTGGCGGAACTCGGCTGGCAGTGCCGAGAGACAGGCACCTCGCCGATCCAGCCGACCTGGTGTCTGGAGTGGCTCTGGTACACCGACGCTCCGCTCCGCGCGCAGTACGGCCGAGCGATCGTGGCCTCCCTGCGCGACGTGCTGGCGGTACCCGCCGAGCAGGTGACGGTGCGGGGGTGGGGCGAGGACGGCCCGTTCAGGGTCCACGGCCTGGAGCGTTTCGACGATCGTCCCAGCACACGCGGCGCCACCGGGCCGTGCACGGCGTGGGACGACCTGCAGACCCGACTGGACTGGGTGTTGGGCACGTTGCCGACCGACGCGGCCGTGATCATGAACGGCCCGCGGGACAGCATCGTCCAGTTCATGACGACCTTCAACGGCACGATCCGCACGAGTGCGTCCGGCGAGAGGCTCGACCCCCGGAACCTGCCGACCCCGGACGCCCCGGGCAGTGAGCAGTCCCGGCGCATGTTCGCGAACGGCTGGCAGCCCGACATCGCCGCCCCGCACTTCGCCGAGTGGACGCTCGGCGAGCCGGTCGTCTACGCCGGCGCCGGTCCGCTGTCCCGCAAGGCCGTCGCCGCCTTGCAAACCCTGGGCGCCGAACGGCCGGACGAGGTCACAGTAAGCGTCTTCCGCAACGGCTCCCGACCCGACCCGACATACGCCCTCGACGAGCTGGGCCTGACCCGGCGGTGAGCGCCCAGCTCTCAGCTCTGGTGAGCAAGTCCCGTCTCTGACCGCGCAGATCGAGTGGGCGAGCAATCCGGGCGGTACGACGGCGACGTGGGCGAGAGACCGGCTGGACGGGGTGAGGTCCGACGAGGACTTCGCGGGCTGGTACCCCCACGCGGGACGGCCCGGCATCTCACGCGCCCAGCCGGCGACCGTCGGTGTGCTGCAGTTCCTGCTCGGCCTGTCGGACCGCCGGGCAGCGGAAGCGGTCCGCCGTCGCATCGATTTCGAGTACGCCATGGCCTCGGAGCCGGACGATCCCGGCTTCACCACAGCGTACCGACCGACTTCCGGGAACGCCCCACGCAGGACGACCGCGCCGACCCTCTTCTCGACCTGGCGCTCGCGCGCCTGAAGGAGGCCGGGCTCGTGCGCGACCCTGACGCCACGGTGCGGACTCGCCCCATCGCAGCAGATCGTCCTCGAAGCCCGCCGGCCGGCGGTTCGACGCTCCCTCTCAGGGCGCGGACGGGGGATCGGGCCGGCGGGCGGAACCATCGACCGCGGCATCGGGCTGTGCATGTGCGCCCAGATGATCGTTCAGACGCCGTAGTTGCTCCTCCATACCCCGCAAGCGTTTCTCGAGGCGGGCGTATTCGAGGCGTTCCTCGGCCTGTTGCTCGGGGAGGATCAACCGTGTGGCGATGGTCGCGGTGACCACACCCATCATGCCGATGCCCACGACCATCAACACCGCACCCACCAGGCGACCTTCGGTGGCGACCGGGTGCAGATCACCGTATCCGACGGTGGTTATCGTGCTGATCGCCCACCACAAGGCGTCCGGGTAACCCGTGATGTTCGCGTTCGGCGCGCGGCGTTCCGGCGCCAGGACGGCAGCGGCGCCGGCGACCAAAATCGTGAGCACCAGCACGACGGTGCTCGCCAGCAGGCGGCCGGCGCGCCCACCGCGGGCGACCGCCCCGACCCGCCCGATCACCGCGATCAGGCGCAGCACACGCGTTGCGGGCAGTGCGACCGCGGCAAGGTCCAGCGGATGGGCGCGCACGAATCTCCAACGGTCCCGGCTGAGTCCGAGCCTGACGAGGTAGTCGGTCAGGAAGACCATCCACACCCCGTACTCGATCCACAGCACCGGGCGTTCCCGGGCCTGCAACACCTCGCCCAGTACGAACGTGGTCAACGAAACGACCGCCAAGAGCGTCAACCACGGGACTATCGCGCCTTCCCACCGCCGATACGCCGTGGACTCCTGGTCTGCGCTCGAGCCCCGCATCACGAACTCCGTCACGGTAGGGACTCCGCCGGACCGACCGAGGGTTGCTCCCCCACGCATGCTAAATGACAGCGCAGGCCGCCCGCGAGATCGGAACACAGCGACCGGTGGCCCGGTAACCCTGGGTCTACCGAGCCGAAAGCCGCCGCGTCCGTGCACCCCGCCGTCGTGGGAACGACGGCGGGGTGCATGTGGATCACGGTCCTGCCGACGAGCGGCGTGCGTACGGGCAAGCGGTTGCGCCCTCGCCTCCGCCGCGTAACGGGGCGCGTGCCCGCTCTCGGTGAAACGGCCCCCGGACGTCGGTCACTTGGCCAGGAAGGCCATGAGAGCGTCGGTGACTTCCCGGGCGTGGGTCCACAGCAGGCCGTGGGGTGCGCCGTCGATGACGACGTAGTCGGCCTGCGGGAGCGCCTGGTGGAAGAGGGCGCCGGTGGCCTCGATGGGCAGGATGCGGTCGGCGGTGCCGTGCAGGATCAGCGTCGGGACGTCGATCTTGGGCAGGTCGGCACGGAAATCGGTGGTCCAGGTCGCCACGCAGGCCAGGGAGGCGTACGCGGAGGCTCCCGCGGCGACGTTCCAGCTGTTGCGGACGGCCTCCTCGCTGATGCGGGTGCCGAGGTTCTCGTCGAGGTTGTAGAAGTCCTCGTAGAAGGCGGTGAAGTAGGCGTAGCGATCGGCGGTGACGGCCGCTTCGATGTCCTTGAAGACGGCGCCGTCGACGCCACCGGGGTTGTCGTCGGTCTTGAGGAGGAACGGTTCGAGGGAGGCGAGGAAGGCGGCCTTGGCTATCCGGGCGGAGCCGTAGGTACCCAGGTAGCGGCCGACCTCGCCGGTTCCCATGGAGAAGCCGACCAGGATGACGTCGTCGAGGGCGAGGGTTTCGAGGACCGTGTTCAGGTCGGCGGTGAAGGTGTCGTAGTCGTACCCGGTGGTGGGTCGGCTGGAGCGACCGAAACCGCGCCGGTCGTACGTGATCACACGATAGCCGGCCGACAGCAGAGCGGCGGACTGCTTCTCCCAGGAATGACCGTCGAGCGGGTAGCCGTGGATCAGCACGACCGGCTGTCCGGTGCCGTGGTCCTCGTAGTACAGCTCGATGTCGGTCGAGTTCTCCTGGCCGACGGTGATGAACGCCATGGTGTTACTGCCTTTCGATGAGAAATGTGGTGGGTGATGAAGCGCCCGGGTCGGGAGGTACGGCGGGTGATGACCCGGGTGGGCACGGTGGTGCGATGCCCGGTTGGGCACGGCTTCGGAGTTCTCCGAGGCCGCGATGGGGGCGGTCCTGTCGCTCAGCGGACCGTGCGGGCCGCGCGCTCCACGATGCGGGCGACGGCGTCGGGACGGGACACCGGCACCGCGTGCGACGCGTCGATGACCGTGGTGCGGGCGCCGGCCCGGGCCGACATGTAACGCTGGGCGGCCACGGGGATGTTGAGGTCCTTCGTGGTCACCAGGGACCAGGAGGGGATCGTCTTCCAAGCGGCCTTCGTCGACTTTTCCTCCAGCGCGGCGGCGGCGATCGGACGTTGTCCTGCCGCCATGAGCCGGGCCTTGTCCGCCGGCACGTCCGCGGCGAACTGGGCGCGGAACTTCTCCGCCTTGATGTACACGTCCGCGCCACGACCGCCGTCGGGCAGTGTGTGGTCGACGGACTCGATCGCCTGGCCGAGGGTGCTGCCGGGGAACTTGTTCGTCAGGCCGAGCGAGCTCTCGTCGGTGTCGGGCAGGAACGCGGCGATGTAGACCAGGGCCTTGACCTTGCCCTCCAGACCCGCGGCGGCCTGGCTGATGACGGTACCGCCGTAGGAATGGCCGACCAGGACCACCGGCCCGTCGACGTGGTCGACGACGCTGCGCAGGTAGGCGGCATCGGTCGCCGGACCGCGCAGTGGGTTGGCGGCGGACACCACGGGATAGCCCGCACGTTGGAGCCGCGAGACGACACCGTCCCAGCTCGCGCCGTCGGCGAACGCCCCGTGCTCCAGCACGATCGTTGGTCGTTCCGGGCGCAGGGGTGCCGAACCGGCCGCACCCGGCAGGGTGACGGCGGCGACGGACAGTCCTACGGCCGCTGTGACACCGAGCAGGGCGGATCTGCGGTTGAGAAGGGTCGTGCGCATGCGTGAATGTCCTTTTTCCTTTGCCGTCGGCCCTGATCGGACCCGGCGAAACGGGGCGGTGCGTTCGAGAGGCGAAGCACCGGTCGACAACTGGGTTGGTGTGTTCGATCCGGGCCGAATGGCCGGCGCGAATCGGAGGGGTGGGTGACGCGTCGCGGCGGCACGAGGGTGCCTGTCCGGCCACGGCCCCACCTGGGCCTGGAGCACCACCGACCCCGGCCGCCGGGGTGGAGTGTCCTTCGTCCTGTCCTACGACGGCGGAACCGGCTCGGTTCACCCCGAGAACGGCACTGTTCTTTCGCGGGCGTTCTTTCGCGGGCGCCACATGGCGGTCCGCGCTCGGTCCGCGCCCACTCCGGTTCGTACTGCGTCGCGGATGGACACGCCGCCCGTCAGGCGCGCGGTGTTCGCGGCCCGGCGGCACGGGCGGTCGGCCGCCGCTTCGCGTCGGAGCGGGCCGAGATCGTGGCAATGGGTGAGTGGCCCCTACTGCCGAGCGTCTTCCGGCGAAGGCGGCTGCCCTGAATGTGTGGCCTGGCGCCGCCTGCCCGCGACGTCATCGCGCGAATGGGCTCCTGCTAATGTCATGTCCGGTATGCGGGCAGCGGTGCGAATGTCCCGTTCGATATGCGGACAGCTGACGGCGGGGCTCACCGCAACGAAGTGCGCGCGGATGTTCGGGTGGGCCGGGCACCCGTTCCGTCACCGCGGAGCGGTCGCGCACATGTCCGCCGAGCAAGACACATGGTGTGCCCCCGATGGTGGCGCCGTCGAGTGGGATTCCGGATGGATGCGATGACAGCTGTGGGGGAGGGGCTCGACTTCGGGCTGCTGGGTCCGCTGGTGGTACGGCGGGCGGGCGCGGTCCTCGATCCGGGTCGACTCAGGCAGCGACTGCTGCTGATCCGTCTCCTGCTCGCCGACGGCCGGGCCGTAGCGCCCCGGACGTTGTGCGACGAACTGTGGCCGCAGCAGCCGGGACAAAGCCCGGCCACAGCGGTGAACTCCCTGCACGCGCACGTCAGCAAGCTGCGCGCGGTCCTGGAACCCCGGCATCTGCGTCGGGACGGCGCCTTCGAACTGCTGGTCACCGAGCCTTTGGGCTACGCCCTGCGTGTGCCGCCCGAGAGCCGTGACACCGTACGCTTCGAGCGGTCCCTTGCCCAGGCGCGCCTGTTCATGGACCAGGGCCGGCCCGAACGCGTCGTCGAGGAGACCCGGAACGCCCTGGAGCTGTGGCGGGGCACGGCGTTCGCCGACGCGGCGCACCACCTGTTCGCCATCCATGAAACAGCCCGTCTGGAAGAACTGCGGCAGACCGCAAGCGAGATCCGCACCACGGCACTGCTCATGCGAGGACAAGTCACCGAGGCCCTGGAGGCGGCACAGGAGTTGACCGCGGCACATCCGCTGCGGGAAACCGGCTGGGCCCTGCTGCTGCGCGCCCTGTACCTCGCCGGCCGCCACCCCGAGGCGCTTCAGCGCTACAACGAACTGCGCCGGCACCTCGCCGACGAACTCGGCCTCGAACCCGGCCCGCCCCTGCGCGCCCTGCACCAGGGCATCCTCCATCACGATCTGCCACCCCTTCACTCGGCCGGTGAGCCGAACGGATTCGGCGCGGCGTCCGTCCCCGGCAAGGGCATCGAGCAGCGCCACGATGCGATCGGGCCGGGCACGTCCGGGGGGCCGGACGAGGACGAGGCCACCGCGCCCGCCGACGCGGCCGACCGCTCCGACGTACGTCGCGCCCAGGCCGCAGAGGAGGAAAACGCACCGTCGCCCCCACCACGTCCGGCTCAATTGCCCGGCGGTCTCCCGGTGTTCGCGGGACGAGCCGCCGAGGGAGCGTGGCTGTCGGCCATGAGCGGTGCACCCGACCGACCCGGACCGACGGCTTCCTCCGTCGTCGTCATCAGCGGTACCCCGGGCGTCGGCAAGACCACCTTCGCCGTCCACCACGCCCACCGCGTTGTCCCGTCCTTCCCCGACGGACAACTCTTCGTCAACCTGTGCGGCTTCCACCCCCACGCGCCGGCCGTGGACCCCGGTACCGTTCTGCACGGCTTTCTCACCGCCCTGGGCGTTCCCGCGCAGCGCATCCCGGAAGACACCCCGGCCCGCAGCACGCTCTTCCGCAGCCTCCTCGCCGACCGGCGGGTCCTCCTGGTCCTGGACAACGCTCGTGACGAGCAGCAAGTACGCCCCCTGCTCCCGGCGGGGGCGGGCTGCCTCACCCTGATCACGAGCCGCAACCGGCTTGCCGGCCTGATCACCACCGACGGCGCCAAACCGCTCACGCTTTCGCTGCCCTCACAGACCGAGGCCCACCAAGCCCTCGAACGACGCCTGGGAAGCGAGAGACTGGCCGCCGAGCCCACCGCCACATCCGAGATCATCCGCCTGTGCGGACGACTCCCCCTGGCCATGGCCGTCGTCGCCGCCCGCGCCGAACTCGACCCGTCCTTTCCTCTCGGTGCCATAGTCGAGGACCTGCGGCACACCCGCGGCGACCTCGACGCGTTCACCGGCTTCGACAGCAGCACCGACGTGCGCACCGTCTTCTCCTGGTCCTACCGGTCGTTGGACGAGCCCGCCGCCCGGCTCTTCCGCTTCCTGGCCCTGCACCCGGGCCCCCACATCACGGCCCCCGCCGCCGCCGGCCTCGTCGGCCTCCCCCTCGCCGGAACCCGCCGCGCACTCGCCGCCCTGGCCGCTTCCTGCCTCGTGGAACAACCACTGCCCGGCTGCTACGGCGTGCACGACCTCCTCCGCTGCTACGCCGGGGAACTCACCCGGATCCACGACACCGCCCAGGAACGCCACCACGCCACCCTGCGGGTCCTGGAGCACTACATGTTCACCGCCTACGGGGCCAACCAACTCCTCAAGCAGGACACGACGGCCGAACTCGACCTCGGGGTGCCCGGTCCGGGGGTCGTCCCGGAGAGGTTCACCGACGTCAGGCAGGCGACCCGGTGGTTCGCCGCCGAGCACCGGGTGCTGGACGCCCTGCTCCACTTCGCCGTGAGCCGGCGGCTCGACCACCACACCACCGGGCTGGCCTGGTCGCTCAAGGAACATCTGCAACGCCAGGAGTTCTGGCCCGAAGCCATTTCCGCGCTGACGCCCGCCCTCGAAGTGGCCCGACGCCGGGGCGACCGGCTCGAAGAGGGCCGTTGTCTGCGCCACCTCGGCAGCATCCACGGCTATCTCGGCCACCCCGAAGAAGCCCTGCGGCACCTGCGACGCGCCACCACGATCTTCGAGCAACTCGACATGATCGGCGAACAGGCGCGAACCCACTACGTCAGGGCGTGCGCGCTGTTCCTGTCCGGTCGGATCCAGGAGGCCGTGACGTATTCCGAGCGGGGACTGGAGCTGTCCCGGGAGACCGGTGAGGAATTGTGGCTGGCCGAGTGTCTCCTCGAACTCGCCTGGTTCCGCGCCAACCTGGGGCAGTTGGAGAAGAGCCTTCAGTACAGCGAGGAAGGCATCGCCCTGTTCCGGCGCCTGGACGCGCCGTGGCAACTGGCCCAGGGGTGGGACATCGTGGGTTACACCCTGCGTGCGCTCGGCCGTTACGAGGAATCGGTGGCCACCTACCGGCGAGCGACGCTGGCGTTCGAGGAACTGGGCGACGACAGGAACGCCATCGGCACACTCATGCGACTCGGGGACACCCGGCTGGCCCAAGGCGACCGGGAGGGCGCACGCGCGGACTGGGTCAAGGCCCTCGAGAACGCCGACGCGCGCGCCATGCGTCACAGCGCGCGGCAGGTCCGCGACCGGCTCACCGCCTTGGAGATGGATGCGGACCCCGCGCCCATCGTGCCGGAGAGGGCGGCCGGAAGCCATCGCCTCCCGGTTCCGCGCAGCGGTGGTTCCGCGCAGTAGGGTCCGTCGCAGCAGTCGATCCTGCTTCCCGGCCATGCGCCGCGGTCGCGGGCCTGATCGATCTTCTCCGGGAAGGTACAGGCGATGCGGCGGCGCGGGAGCGCACGGTCGGCCCTGAAGCCGTAGTCCTTGTCGCCGCGCATCGGGGACGCGGCGAAGCCGTGAACCGATCACCGATGTTCCCAATCGTTGCGGCGCAGGCGACGGCGCCGGGACATGGCGGTGGTGGACACCCTGCCGGAAGGCGCGGCGGAGCGTCGGTCGTCGACCCGTGCGCCAAGAACTCCGAAGTGTGTCCCTGTCCTGTGAACGCCCGGGGCACGGCGGCGGTTCACTTCGCGTCGCGCCGACCGCGTCCCCGGCTCTCCGGGGCGGACGGCGTGAAGACACCGAGGGGCACGACAAGGAGACGACAAGGTTCGGTCAAGGGCCCCCCACGACTGTTGAGCCACTCGTCCGCGCATGCGGGAGAGCAGGCCACAGAACACCTGAACAGGAACGGGCACCACCCATGAACCGGACCATGGAAGCGGGGACCACCACCCTCGCTCCACCTCGGGCGCACAACCGGCACGTCGCATCGGACACCGACTGCGATGCCTTGGTGCGAGACGTCTACGACCGGTACGGGCCCCTGCTCGTCCGGTACGCCACGCGGCTGCTCGACGGCGACTGGCACAAGGCACAGGACATCCTTCAGGAAACCGCGGCCCGCGCCTGGAAGCATGGCCGGTTTCTGGACACCCACGGCGACCACATCCGGCCATGGCTGTTCACCGTCACGAGGAACCTCGTCATCGACCACCACCGGGCCCGGCGGAATCGGCCGCTGGAGCTCGTGCCGGTCGAGGACCTGGACACGTCGTGGGACAGCACGGAATCCACGATCACCACGCACGCGGTGCTGAAGGCCCTGCGGGAACTGAACGAGCAGCAGCGAACCGTCATCCGTCTCATGTACTACCTGGAATGCAGCGTGGCCCAGGCCGCCGAGCACCTCGGCATCCCGCCCGGCACCGTGAAGAGCCGCGCCTACTACGCCGTGCGGGCACTGCGCAAGGCGCTGGAAGAACAGGGCGTCCTCACCGGGTGACCACGGCGCACGGGCCGGTGGCAGGCGCGGGTTCTCAGGGGGCACGGCGCGGGGGTCGATGCGCCGAGCAGCCTCGCCCCGACCGCGACATCGCAAGGGTAGGACCGAACCGGTGGTTCAACCCGTCAAGACTTTGCGAGGTCGTCGACGGAGCGGGGAGCGGGATGGGTTGGTTCGCCGACTACTGGCCGGCCACCTTCGAGCACTTTTCCGGCAGGACCTGCATCGAATGGGAGATCCGTTCGTAGATCACACCACCGGCGCGGTCTTCTTCGCCCAGTGGTGGCCTGGCAGAACGAGCCGAAACCCCGGCGAGCCCGCGTGGGCCGAGGGGCGTCAGGCCGTCAGGGTGTGCGCGAGGCGGCGCCACCGGCTCGGGATCGGCGACGAGGACGCTCCCCGGCTCTGCGATCGCCTCCGGGCCGGAGGCTCGACCTCCGGCCCGGGGCCGTCGAAGCGCACGTCACCACCGCGTCACCCCGCGGCGCCGCAGCGCTCCGTGTCGATCTCCGCCAAGGTGGCGTCGTTGTAGCGGGACCCGTGCACGGTCGCCGCGTTCAGGACCCGTCCGGCCGCCTCCAGCGCCTGTGCGGGCACGTCGAGTTCCAGAACGGCCATGTTCTCGCGCAGGTGGGCGATGGAACGCGTGCCCGGGATGGCGACGACGTGTTCGCCGCGCGACAGTACCCACGCGAGGGCCAGTTGCGCGGGAGTGCAGCCCGCGTCGCGGGCGATGTCCGCGATCCGGGCGTGCAGCACCAGGTTGGCGGCGTAGTTGTCCGCGGCGAAGCGCGGCATGTTCCGCCGGATGTCGTTCTCCGGCAGCGTCGCCGGGTCGGGCGGCGCGGCCGTCAGGAAGCCGCGCGCGAGCGGGCTGAACGCGACGAGGGCGACGCCGAGTTCGGCAGCCGCGGCGAGCGTGCCTTCCTCCGGGTTGCGCGACCACAGGCTGTACTCGTTCTGCAGCGCCGTGATCGGGTGCACGGCGTGCGCCTTGCGCAGCGTGTCGACGGACACCTCGGAGAGCCCGAGCGTGCGCACCTTCCCGGCCGCGACCAGTTCGGCCATCGCGCCGACGCTGTCCTCGATCGGGACCCGCCGGTCGTACCGGTGCAGGTAGTACAGGTCGATGACGTCGGTCCCGAGCCGGGTCAGGGCCTCGTCGGCCGTGCGCCGGATGGTCTCGGGGCGGCCGTCGATGACACGCTTGCCGTTGACGCCGGTCATGCCGCACTTGTCGGCCAGCACGATCGCGTCCCGGTGGTCGGCCAGTACGCGGCCGACGAGTTCCTCGTTGGCGCCGAAGCCGTAGAGCGCGGCGGTGTCGAAGAGCGTGACGCCCTCCGACACGGCCGTGCGCAGGAGCCGTTCCGCGTCCTCCGTGGTGGGCGCGATGCCGTAGGCGTGGCTGACGTTCATGCAGCCGAGCCCGATCGCGGGGACCTCGAAGGGGCCGATCCGGCGCGGCGCGCGGGCCGGACCGGCCACCGGGGCGGGGGTCACGCGGTCGCGGCAGCGGTGAGCTGCGCTTCGAGGGCGGCCAGTGTGCGGTAGCAGGACAACACCTGGGCGATGGACGAGTTCGGCTCGCGGCCTTCGCGGATGGCGGCGACGAACTCGCGGTCCTGGAGTTCGATGCCGTCCGTCGAGACGTCGACGCCGCTGACGTCGATCGGCTCTTCCTTGCCGGTGAACAGGTCGTCGTAGCGGGCGATGTAGGTGCCCGTGTCGCCGATGTAGCGGAAGAACGTGCCGAGCGGCCCGTCGTTGTTGAACGACAGCGACAGGGTGCAGATGGCGCCGTTCTGCGCGCGCAGCTGGATCGACATGTCCATGGCGATGCCCAACTCGGGGTGGATCGGGCCCTGGACCGCGTTGGCCTGCACGATCGGCGAGCCGGTCTGGTACGCGAACAGGTCGACGGTGTGCGCGGCGTGGTGCCACAACAGGTGGTCGGTCCACGAGCGCGGCCGGCCGAGCGCGTTGAGGTTCTCGCGGCGGAAGAAGTACGTCTGTACGTCCATCTGCTGAATGCCGTACTCGCCGGCCTCGATGCGGCGCTTCACCCACTGGTGGCTCGGGTTGAACCGGCGGGTGTGCCCGACCATCGCGACCAGGCCGGTGCGCTGCCGGGCTTCGAGGCAGGCCTCGGCGTCGGCGAGCGAGTCGGCCAGCGGGATCTCCACCTGGACGTGCTTGCCGGCTTCCAGACACGCGATGGTCTGCGCGGCGTGCATCCGGGTGGGGGTGGCGAGGATGACGGCGTCCACGTCGTCCGTCGCCAACACCTCGTCCAGCGAGGCGACGCCGCGGCCGACGCCCTGCTCGGCGGCGAACCGCTCGGCGCTCTCCAGGCTGCTGCTCACCACGGCGACGACCTCGACGCCCTCGATGCGCTTGAGCGCGGCCGCGTGCTTGGCGCCGAACGCGCCGCCTCCGGCGAGGGCGATCCGGACGGTCTGCTCGTCAGTCATGACACTCCTTCGGCGGGCTCCGCGGCCCGCGGGTGGTTTTCCAGGATCAGGTGGCCGACGGCGGTGTTGGACGCCGGCACATGGTAGAAGCGGTGCTTGACCTCGACCTCGCCGGTGCCGTCGATGTCGCTCAGCGCGCCGCGCGCGATCAGCCACATGACCAGCTCGATGCCCTCCGACCCCGCCTGCTCGACGTACTCCAGGTGCGGCACCCGTGCCAGGCCCGCGGGGTTCTCGATCAGCTCGTCGAGGAACGCGTTGTCCCACTCGCGATTGATCAAACCGGCGCGCGGGCCCTGGAGTTGGTGGCTCATGCCGCCGGTGCCCCACACCTGGACCCTCAGCGGCTTCTCGTAGGACTCGATGGCCTTGCGCAGCGCCTGGCCGAGCTTGAAGCACCGGGCACCGGACGGCGCCGGGTATTGCACGACGTTGACGAGGAACGGGATGACCCTGACCGGCCACTTCTCGACGTCGCCGAACATCAGCGACAGCGGCACGGTCAGGCCGTGGTCGACCGGCATCTCGTTGACGAGTGTCAGGTCGAAGTCGTCCTGGATGAGCGAGTGCGCGATGTGCGCGGCCAGGCCCGGGTCACCCTCGATGCCGGGGACCGGGCGGGGGCCGTAGCCCTCGTCGGCGGTCGGGTAGGCGGCGCCGGTGCCGAGCACGAACGTCGGGACGATCGACGAGTCGAACGCGGTGGCGTGGTCGTTGTAGACCAGGAAGACCACGTCGGGGAGGTCGTCCCTCTCCCACCGTTTGGCGTAGTCGTAGCCCGCGAAGAGCGGCTGCCAGTACGGCTCTTCGGTCTTGCCGTGGTCCAGCGCCGCGCCGATCGCCGGAACGTGCGAGGTGAACACCGCGCTGGTGATCACCGCGTGCTCGGCGGCCGGCGTCCGGTCGGCGTAGGCGGCGTCGAGGACGGCGTGGTCGATGCGGTTGCCCTCGAGGGAGCGGCCGCCGCCGACCATCATGTCGCGGTATTCCTGCTCGGTCATGCCGGTCATCGACCCGGCCATCTGCTGGAACGACAGTCCCAGCGCCGCGCCCCACTTCGCGAGGAAGTAGATGTTGCCGCCTTCGCGCATCGCGGCGTTGAGGTCGCGGTCGAGCAGCGCCTGCTTCTGCGCCTCACGCAGCGGCCACTCGTCCAGGTAGGCGCGCTGGTCGGCGAGGAAGCGGGCGCGGTTGTCCGCCTTCATCAGCGACATGCAGAACTGGTTGAGGTGGTATCCCTTCGCGGCCTGCTCCGCGTCGAAGATCGTCGTTCCCGGAACCAGTCGGTACGTCCGGTCCAATGCCATGGCGGGGCTCCAATCGTCCGGCGGTCAGCCGGCGTCCGGCCAGTACAGGCGCATCGGGTTGTCCACGAGCAGCTTGTGCCGGAGTTCCGGGGTGGGTGCGATGTGTGGGATGAAGTCGACCAGCAGGCCGTCGTCCGGCATGTGGTCCTTGAGGTTGGGGTGCGGCCAGTCGGTGCCCCACAGCACGCGGTCGGGGAACTCCTCGACGATGCGGCGGGCGAACGGGACGACGTCGCGGTAGGCGTTCCGCTCGCCGTCGAGGGCGCGTGGGCCGCTCTGCGAGAGACGCTCCGGGCAGGTCACCTTGCACCAGATGTCCGGGCGGGCCCGCATGAAGTCGACGAATGCCGCGAACTCGGGGCCGTGCGGGTCCTTGGTGACGTCGGGGCGGCCCATGTGGTCGACGACCAGCGGCACCGGGATGTCGAGGAAGAAGTCGCGCAGATCGGCGAGGTCGGCGGCCTCGAAGTAGACGACCACGTGCCAGCCGTACGGCTTGATCCGCTCGACGACGTCCCACAGGTCCTCGCGCGGCGCCGCGTCGACGAGCCGCTTGACGAAGTTGAACCGCACGCCGCGGACGCCCGCCTCGTGCAGCTCGCGCAGCTGCGCGTCAGCCACGCCGGGCTCGACCGTGGCGACGCCGCGGGCCAGGCCGCCGCAGGCCCGCAGGGCGTCGACCAGGGCGCGGTTGTCGGCGCCGTGGCAGGTCGCCTGCACGACCACGTTGCGGGTGAGGCCGAGGTGGTCGCGGAGCGCGAAGAGCTGCGCCTTGGAGGCGTCGGACGGGGTGTACTTGCGCTCCGGGGCGTACGGGAACTCCGCGCCGGGGCCGAAGACGTGGCAGTGCGCGTCGACGGCGCCTTCGGGGAGTTCGTAGCGCGGGCGGCTCGGGTTCGCGTACCAATCGAGCCAGCCGGGGGTCTTCTCGAACGTCTCGGTCATGGTCAGTCCTCGTACCGCAGGCCCAGCTCGGCCAGCGGGCCGCGCATGCCGTACATGTCCAGGCCCAGCTCGCCCTCGCGGAACCGCTGCCGCTTGCCTTCCTCGTTGGCCTCGCGCTTCGCGGACGCGGCGGCGACCTCGGCGGCGCGCTCGCGCGGCACCACGACGACGCCGTCGATGTCGGCGATCACGACGTCGCCGGGACGCACGAGGGCGTTGGCGCAGACGACCGGCACGTTGACCGAGCCGAGCGTGGCCTTGACGGTGCCCTTGGCGTTGATCGCCCGGGAGAACACCGGAAAGTCCATCTCCTCCAGGTCCGCGACGTCGCGCACGCCGCCGTCGATGACCAGACCCCTGGCGCCGCGGGCGCGGAACGATGTGGCGAGGAGTTCGCCGAAGAAGCCGTCCTCGCTCTCCGTGGTGCAGGCCGCGACGACGACATCGCCTTCCCGGACCTGCTCGGCGGCGACGTGCAGCATCCAGTTGTCGCCGGGCTGCAGCAGAACGGTCACCGCGGTCCCGCACAGGCGGGCCTTCGGGTAGACGCCGCGCAGGTACGGGCGCATCAGGCCGACGCGGCCCATCGCCTCGTGGATCGTCGCCACGCCGAACGCGGACAGCGCGGCCACGGCCTCCGGGTCGGCCCGGGTGATCGCCGTGTGGACGACGCCGATCTCGGTGTGCTCCATGTGTTCCGTCTCCTGGGCTCGGCGGGTCAGCGGCCGGCCGCGGCGAGGCGGTCGGCGAGGCGGGGGTAGACGCGCAGGGCATTGCCGGAGTAGACGGCTTCGCGCTCGGCGTCGGTGAGGTTCGTGGTGGCTTCGACGTACCGCTTGGTGTCGTCGAAGCAGTGCCCGGTGCGCGGGTCGACGTCGCGGACGGCGCCGATCATCTCGCTGGCGAAGAGCACCGAGCGGCTCGGGACGACCCGGGTGAGCAGGTCGATGCCGGGCTGGTGGTAGACGCACGTGTCGAAGAAGACGTTGTCCAGCAGCGTCTCCGGGTCCGGCTTGCCGAGCGCCATCGCCAGACCCCGGAAGCGGCCCCAGTGGTAGGGCACCGCGCCGCCGCCGTGCGGGATGACGAACCTCAGCGTCGGGAAGTCCTTGAACAGGTCGCCCTGGATCAGCTGCATGAACGCCGTGGTGTCGGCGTTGAGGTAGTGCGCGCCGGTGGTGTGGAAGGCCGGGTTGCACGACGTGCTGACGTGGATCATCGCCGGGATGTCGTACTCGGCCATGGCCTCGTAGATCGGGTACCAGCTGCGGTCGGTCAGCGGCGGGGCGGTCCACTTGCCGCCGGACGGGTCCGGGTTGAGGTTGACCGTGACCGCGCCGAGTTCCTCGACCGCGCGGCGCAGCTCGGGCACGCACGTGGCCGGGTCGACGCCCGGCGACTGCGGCAGCATGGCGCCCATCGCGAACCGGTCCGGGTAGAGGGTGCCGACTCGGTACACCAGGTCGTTGCAGATCCGCGCCCAGACCGAGGAGACCTCGAAGTCGCCGATGTGGTGGGCCATGAAGCTGGCGCGCGGCGAGAAGATCGTCAGGTCGCTGCCGCGCTCGTCCATGAGCCGCAGCTGGTTGCCCTCGATCGCCCGGCGCAGGTCGTCGTCGCCGATGACCAGGTCGTCGGGGTCGGGAGCGTCGCGCGGGTCGCCGACCGCCGCCACCTGCCGGTCCCGCCATGTTGCGAGCTGCGGCGGGGCGGTGGTGAAGTGCCCGTGGCAATCGATGATCATGCGTGCTCTCCTCGGGGTCGCGCGTCGGGCGGGTCAGGCGTTCGGGCGGGTGGGCCAGCCGGTGTACTGCTCGGCCAGGTAGGTGCGGCCGGCCCGGGTGCCGACGACGTTGTCCAGCTCGCCGAGCTGGCGGCGCAGGTCGTAGTCCGAACCGCCGGGGGCGGTGTGCAGCATCCGGGTCATCCAGTACGAGAAGTTCTGCGCCCGCCACACCCGTTGCAGGGCCTGCGGCTGGTAGTCGTCCAGCGCGTTCTCGCCTTCGGCGCCGAGCGCCCGCACCAGCACCTTGGCGAGCACCTTGACGTCGTGCAGCGCCAGATTGAGGCCGCGGGCGCCGGTGGGGGGCACGGTGTGCGCGGCGTCGCCCGCCAGCACCATCGAGCCCCAGCGCATCGGTTCCTGGACGAACGAGCGGAACTTCAGCACGGACTTCTCGAAGACCGGGCCCTCCTCGAGGCGGAAGCCGTCCGGGCCGGCCACCCGGGCCTGGAGGGTCTCCCAGACGCGCTCGTCCGGCCATGCGTCGACGGACTCCTCGGGGTCGCACTGGAAGTACATGCGCTGCACGGTCTCGGTGCGCTGACTGATGAGCGCGAAGCCGTGCTCGGAGTGGGCGTAGATCAGTTCGGGCGCGCTCATCGGCGCCTCGGCGAGGATGCCGAACCAGGCGAAGGGGTATTCCTTGCCGTAGCGCACCCGGCGGTCCTCGGGAACCAGGCCGCGGCACATGCTGCGCGAGCCGTCGGCGCCGACCACGTACCGGGCCCGGATCTCGTGCCGGGCGCCGTCCGCCGTGCTGTAGCGGACCCGCGGATCGTCGGTGGTGATGTCCAGGACTTCGGTGTCCGCGACGCCGAACCGGACCGTGCCGCCGTCGCGTTCGCGGGCGTCGGCGAGGTCGATGAAGACGTCGGTCTGCGGGTAGAGCCACACCGACTCGCCGACGAGTTCCCGGAAGTCGATGCGGTGCGCCCGGCCGCCGAAGCGCAGCTCGATGCCCTCGTGCTCGTAGCCGTCGCGCAGGATCCGGTCGGAGACACCGGTTTCGACCAGGTCGCGGGCCACGTCGGCTTCGAGGATGCCGGCGCGCTGAGTGGTCTCGATCTCGTGCCGGGTGCGCGTGTCGAGGGCTATCGTCTCGATCCCGGCCCGGCCGAGCAGGTGCGCGAGCATCAGGCCGGCCGGACCGGCCCCGACGATGACAACGGGGACCGGCGTGACGGAATCGACGGCGGCATCGGCCATGGGGTTCTTCTCCCGGGTGACTGCTGAACTGCGCGGTTACCCGGAACGCTGGCAGTCCGCCCCCTCCGCGGTCAGCCCCGTTTCCGTCAGGCGGAAACAAACGCGGCCGGTGTTCCGACCGGTGCCGCAACCGGTGTGCCAGGCCGTGTCCGGTGGATCCTGGTGGCTGAGGTCGCGTCGTCCGGTGTCGTGGCTCGGCGTGCCGGAGAAGCAGCCGCACAGTGGTTCCATTCGGCTGTTTCTCCGGTGCGGCGAGGTGCGGTGCCGGGCGGCGCGGCCCCACCAAGACCCGCCGGACACGGCCTGGCTAGGCGGTCGTCTTGGCGCGTCGGCCCAGCTCGTCGGAGATGGCGAAGGCGGCCCGCAGGGCGGCTTCGCGCAGGCCACGCAGCCGGCTCGCGTTGCCCGCCGCGATGACGATGCCCAGTGCCGCGGTCACCGGCCCGGTACGGCCGATCCGCACCGCGGCGGCCACCGCCGTCGTGCTCTCCGACAGCTGCCGGTCGCTGACGAAGACCTGTTCGTGGCGGATCCGGACCAGCTGCTCGCGCAGCGCCTTCGGGTCGGTGACGGTGTGCGGGGTCCAGGACCGCAGCGGCCCGTCCAGGACCGCGTCCTGGATGTGCCGGGGCGCGTGCGCGAGCAGCACCCGGCCCATGCCGGTGGAGCCGATGGGGAACCGGGAGCCGACCATGGTCAGCAGCTCGACCGAGTGGTGCCCGGCGATCCGTTCGACGAACACCAGCTCGGTGCCTTCGCGCACGGCGAGCTGGACGTTCTCGTGGGTGCCCTCGTACAGGTCCTGCATGAACGGCAGCGCCACGTCACGCAGGATCTGCGTCTGCGGGCAGCCGGACGCGATCTCCCACAGGCGCAGCCCGACGTGCCACGAACCGTCGTCGCCGCGTTCGATCGCGCCCCACCCGGCGAGTTCCATGACCACGCGGTGCGCGGTGCTCACCGGCAGGTCGGTGCGCTGGGCGATCTCCGACAGCGTCTGCCTCTGGTGCTCGCGGTCGAAGGTCGACAGGACCTTGAGGACTTTTCCCGCCGCCGTGCTCCGCGTGGTACTCACCCGGCCAGTCTCCCAGACCGGGCGATCACGCGGACCGGTCGACGGCGTAGGCCGTGGCACGCCGTACGATCGCGCCGACGCAAGGAGGCGACAACGTGGACCGGCAGAACCGACAGATCCGTGGGCTGTCCTCGATGGCGACGCGGCAGATCCTGGCCGAGCTTGCCGAGCACATCGGGCAGGCGCACGGGATCCCGGTGGACTTCGAGGCGGGCGGCGGCGTCGCGATCGCGCAGCGGGTGCGCGACGGCGCGGCGGGCGACGTGGCCGTGTTGGCCGAAGGCGCTCTGGCGAAGCTGGCCGCCGAAGGCCACGTGCTCGCCGCCACGGTGCGCCCGCTGTGGGTGTCCCAGGTCGTCGCCGCGGTGCCGTCCGGCGCACCGGTCCCGGCCCTCGCCGGCGAAGCCGACCTGCGCGCCGCGCTGCTCGGCGCGCGGCGGATCGCCTACTCGACCGGCCCGAGCGGGACGGCCCTGATCGAGCTGATCGCCCGCCTCGGGCTCGCCGACACGCTCGGCGACCGGCTCGTGCAGGCCCCGCCGGGGGTGCCGGTGGGCACCCTGCTGACGTCCGGCCAGGCCGACCTGGCCCTACAGCAGCACAGCGAACTGATGGATCTGCCGGGCGTGTTCGTCGTCGGGCCGCTGCCCGGGGAGACCGCCATCGCGTCGACGTTCAGCGGCGCGGTGATGGCGGCGTCGGACGACCCCGAGTCGGCCCGGACGGTGCTCGACCTGCTCGGCTCGGCGGCCGGCGCGGCAATCGCCCGGGCACGCGGGATGCGGGCGGTGTCGGTCTGAGGCGCCCACAGCCAGGACGAGTTCGCCGGAAGTGCCGCGGCTCGGTGGCAGCCGGTGCGCTTCCGAGGCGGCGTCCGACGGCGGGACCGCGTGCACGCGCGGCGCCGGATCCGTTCGGGAGTGCCGCCGTCGGGGCCGGCCTTCGGGCGCGGCCCCGACGGGTCGGGCGCACACGATGTTCAGTCGAAGCTGTCGTGTACGACGATGCCGCGCGTCATGGTCGTCCGGACCGTGGCGGTGTGGATCTCCGCCGCGGGCAGGTCGAACAGGTCGCGGTCGAGCACGACGAGGTCGGCGTCCTTGCCGACTTCGAGCGTGCCGGTGACGGCGTCCAGGTGGTTCACGCGTGCCGCGCCCAGGGTGGCGGCGCGCAGTGCGCCGGCGAGGCTCAGGCGTTGGCCGGGCAGCAGGGGTGGGCGTCGGGCGGCTCCGGGGGCGGCTCGGTTGACGGCGATGTGGATGCCGAGGATCGGGTCGGGTGACGAGACGGGCCAGTCGCTGCCCATCGCGAGGTGTGCTCCGTGGCGCTCCAGGGCGCGGAACGGGTATTGCCATTCGGCCTGTTCGGGGGCGAGATAGGGCAGGGTGAGGACGTCCATCTGGTCGTCGTGCTGCGCCCACACCGGCTGCATGTTCGCTGTGGCGTCCAGAGCCGCGAAGCGGGGCAGGTCTTCGGGGTGGACCATCTGGACGTGAGCGAGGTGGTGGCGCAGGTCGCGCGGTCCGTGTCGGCGTATCGCGCTTTCGACCGCGTCCAGCGCGTCGCGGACCGCGCGTTCGCCGACCGTGTGGAAGTGCGCCTGGAACCCGGCTTCGTGCAGGGCCGATACCGCCATCGAGAGTTCGGCGGGGGTGAGGAAGGACAGGCCGCGGTTCGCGGTGCGGCAGCCGTGTGTGTCCAGGTAGGGCGTCAGGGTGGCCGCGGTGAAGTTCTCGCAGATGCCGTCCTGCATGATCTTCACGGCGTCCAGGACGAGTCCTCGCGGGGCGAGCGCGCGGCGGTGCAGCAGGTCGTCGAGTTGGTCGGGGCCGAGGTCGCGGCGCCACCACAGGCACCCGCGTACGCGCGCGGTCAGTTGTCCGTGGGCGAGCAGTTCGGCGTATGCCGCGGTGGGGTCGGGGCTGCCGGGGTAGTCGCCGACGATGGCGTCCTGCCAGGCGGTGATGCCCAGGGAGTGCAGGTAGTGCTGGGCCTCCAGCAGTGCCCGGACCTCGTCGTTCCGGTCGGGTGCGGGCATGAGGCGTTCGACCAGGTGCATGGCTCCTTCGTGCAGGACCCCGATCGGGCGTCCGTCCGGGCCGCGTTCGATCCGTCCGTCGGTGGGGTCCGGGGTGTCGGCGGTGAGCCCGGCCAGTTCGAGCGCGCGCGTGTTGACCCAGGCGCTGTGGTGGTCGCGGCTGGGGAGGTAGACGGGTCGGTCGGGGACGACGCCGTCAAGGTCGGCCGCGCTCGGGTTGCCGCCGGGGAAGGCCGGCATCATCCAACCCCCGCCGGAGATCCACGCGGCCTCGGGGTGGCTCTTGGCGTATTCGGAGATCGCGTCGAGGTAGCGGGGGCGGCTGTCGTACGGCGAAAGGTCGCAGCGCAGGCGTTCGAGGCCGCCGGTGAGCGGGTGGATGTGCGCGTCCTGGAACGCGGGCAGCACCATGCCGCCGGGCAGGTCGCGCACCTCGGTGGCCGGGCCGATCCAGGTGCGTAGGTCGGCGGCCGTGCCGACTGCGGCGATCCGGCCCGCTCGGATCGCGATGGTGTCGGGGCGGGGGACGGCCGCCCCGTCCTGGCCGCCGGGCGCCATGGTGTGCACGGCGGCGCCGGTCAGGACGAGGTCGGCGAGGTGGCTGGTCAAGCACTGCCTCCGAGGTAACGGACGGCGCGGTAGGCGGTTTCGATGGCGCCGTCGACGAATCCGTGGTGGGCCTGGTCGGTGGTGGCGACGGTGATGCGGCCGACCGGGGTTCCGACGATGTCGGCGGGTGTGGGCCCGTGCGGCCAGAACGCGGCGTCGAACGGCAGGCCGTAGTACCGGGCGTAGCCGTGCGCCCAACGGTTGACGGTCAGGCCGGCGATGTCCCGGGCGGGGTCGAAGCCGGACGGGCCGAGGGCGCGGGCGAGCAGGTCGCGGATGCCGCGTTCGAGGTCCTCGAAGGTGGTGCGCATGAGTCGGCCGCGCGCCGCTTTCGCGCCCGCCTGCGCAGACATGCCGGGCACGGTCAGGCCGGTGTCCAGGTGCAGGAGGATCGGCTCGCTGGGGCCGCGGGAGAACCTGTACTTGCCGATGCTGACCGGGAAGTCCAGTGAGGCACCGTTCCAGTAGTTGTCGACGAAGCCGATCGAGTTCGCGCCCAGCCGTTGGAACGCGCGCCAGTCGCGCAGCGCGACGGTGGCGTAGAGCAGCGGGTACTTGACCGCTTGGTGGCCGGCTGCGTGCTGGGCGGGGGTGAAGTCCGGTGCGATGTAGGGGATGAGGTTGTTCCAGCAGGCCAACACGACCGAGCGGGCGGTGACTTGCTCGAGACGGCCGTTGCGGACGTACGCGACGTCGACCCTGCGGTTCCCGGGCCGGTGCCTGGCGCGGACCACGGTGCTGTTGAGGCGTATTCGACGGCGCGGGTGGCCGTGGTCGAGTTGCCCGTAGTCGCAGCGGCTGGTGACGAGGTCCTCGATGGTGCGGCCGGGGAGGGCGCTGGGGATCAGTCGGCGGACGAGCGCGCGGGCGACCGTGGCGTTGCCGTCCGGGAAGTGAAAGATGTAGGGGTCCTGTGCGCCCCAGAACCGGTTCATGGTCTTGCTCAGTCCCGGCCATGGGCCGTTCGCGAAGTCCAGCCCGAGGCCGGACGTGCCGGGGTACGACTGGGCCGCGGCGTCCAGTGCGGAGAACTGGTCGGAGTTGGCGCCGGTCCCGGCGGCCGGCAAGCGGCGCAGGTACCGGTAGGCGTCGCCGGTCAGTCCGGCGACATCGGTGAGATAGGAGCCGTAGCTGAGACCGGCGAGCCGGGCGATCTTCCGGTCGTGGGTGAGTCCGGCGAGGTAGTCCCGCGGGGCGTCGAACAGCGCGGCCAGCGGGGCCTTCGCCGCCGGGTCGAGCGGGGCGTCGGCCAGTTGCGCGGCCATCGAGGTGCCCCGGCCGCCGACCACCAGGTGGTCGCGTCCCCAGTCCTCCTTGGCCCAGAACGTGGCGCGCCGCGCGGTGCCGTGGTTGCGGTAGAAGTCCTTGTCGAACCAGTCGTCGAACCGGTCGAGGTCGATGCCGATGTCGGTCAGCAGCCGCGAGGCCTCGGGCGGGTACGTGCTGGGGAACTCGATGGACTGCGAGCCGCCGTAGCCGATGAGGGTCTCGCCACGCACCCGGAACTCGTTGCGGCGGGCGTGGCCGCCGAAGTCGTCGTGCGGGTCGAGCACCAGGATGCGCGCGTGCGGGTCGACGTCGCGCAGGTGGAAGTGCGCCGCCGACAGGCCGCTGATGCCGGCGCCGACCACGACGAGGTCGAACTCCTCGCCGGTGTCGATCGGTCGCCCGGCCTTCTCCCAGAAGGTGCCGTCGCGCAGTGCGTGGGCGATTTCGAAGGAGCCGTCCTGGCTGCCGCGCATCCCGGTCAGCGCGGGCGGGTACCCGGCCGGGCGGCCGTCCGGTCTCGCCGGACCGGTGTCGGACGGCGGCCCGGCCGGGGCGGCCGCGGCGGAGCCGGCCAGGACGGTCGGAACCGCCGCCGCCGTGGCGGCGATCGCCACGCCGTCCAGGAAGTCGCGGCGGCTGATTCGGCGCTTCATGCCCAGTTCGTCGTCGTTGCGGCCACCGGCGCCGGTGGGGCGGGCGAGGTTCGCGTCGGCATTCCCCTGGTCGCCGTCGTCTCCGTGGTCGGTGTGGTTGGTGTGCGTGTACCGGCTCATGCCGGGACCTCCTCGACGTCGGTGGTCAGGCGGGCGTATCGGGCCGGGTCGGTGGCGCGCAGCCGCAGCGCGAGCAGCACGCCGGCCGCGAAGACGATCGGCAGTGGGAGGAGCAGGACGAGATTCGTGGTGGTGTCGGCCGCGGTGAGCAGGTCCATGTGGTCGACCGCGAGCCACGTGGCCGCGGTCAGGACGAGGCCGCCGAGCAGCGGGGCGATGATCCGCACCCAGAGTGAGCCGGGTAGTTCGGGGCGGCGCAGGTAGAAGCCCACGACGGCGAACGAGCACAGCGCCTGGAGCGCCATGACGCCGATGATTCCCGGGGAGTTGAGCCAGATCAGCAGCTTGAGGAACGGGTCGAGGCCGGCCAGCGCGAACCCGGCGATGATCACCACGGACAGCGCCGTGCTCACCGCGCCCGCCACCCAGGGCGAGCGGTGGACGGGGTGGACCCGTGCCAGCGGCCGGGGCAGGACGCCTTCGCGTCCGAGGGCGAAGAAGTAGCGGTTCGCGGCGTTGTGGAAGGCCAGGATCGCGGCGAACGAACTGGTCACGATCAGCACGTTCATCACGTCGACGGCCGAGGCGCCGACGAACTCGTCGGTCGCGGCGAACACCAGGGCGGGCGGGTTCTCCCGGGCCGCGCCGGTGACCAGCGAGGGTCCGTACGCCGTCACCACGATCCAGGCGATGAACGTGTAGAACACGGCGAGGAATCCGACCGCGATGTAGGTGGCGCGGCCGACCGCGCGGCCCGCGTCCCGGGCCTCCTCGCCGTAGATCGCGGTCGCCTCGAACCCGATGAACGCGCCGAAGGTGATCGACAGGGCCCCGGCGAAGCCGTCGGTGAAGATGTTGTCCGAGCGGAAGGGTTCGACGCTGAAGCCTTCGGGACCGCCCTGCGCCAGTACGGCCACCGCAAGCACACTCAGGATCAGCACCTCGGCACCGAGTGCGACACCCAGGATCTTGGCGCTGAGCGTGACCTGCCGGAAGCCGAGCAGCCAGACCAGGGCTACGGACGCCAACGTCCAGATCCACCACGGGAGATCGAGGTGCAGCAGGTCGTCGCCGGTGGTGTGGGCGAAGAATCCGAAGGCGCCGTAGAGGCCGATGCCGATGCCGGAGTACGCGACCAGGGCCACCAGGGCGGCGCCGACGCCCGCGGGGCGGCCGAGCCCCTGGGCGATGTAGGCGTAGAACGCGCCGGCGTTGTTCACGTGTCGACTCATCGCGGTGAAACCGACCGCGAACAGTGCGAGGGCGATGCCGGCGATCAGGTATCCGGCGACCGCGCCCGGGCCGGCCACGGCGATTCCGATCGGGGCGACGCCGGCCATGACGGTGAGCGGCGCGGCGGCCGCCACGACGAAGAACACGAGGTCCCAGGTCCCGATCGCGTCGCGCCGGAGGGTCGTCCCGGAGGTCGGCCTCGGCGGCTCGGCGGCGAAGGGGGACGGCGCGGGAGTCGGGGAGGGGGAAGAAGTCGGGGAGGAGTTCATGGATGCCCCCACAAAACTATAGGGTGAAGTTAAGGGAAGTTAGCGCCCTCGGCCTCCGTTGGGAAGGGGGCGCTCGCATATGCTCGGCGGCACGATGACCACCTCGCCCCGCCCGGCAGGCCGCCCCAGGAAGGCGGTGCTGACCGCCGACACCATCCACCGGACCGCACTCGAACTCATCGACCGGGACGGTGCCGACGCGTTCTCCCTGGTCAGACTCGCCAAAGAGCTGGGCGTGCGCATGCCGTCGCTGTACAACCACGTACGCAACCGCGACGACGTCGTCCACGCCGTCCGCGAACTGATCGCGGCCGAGATCGACTCGGCCGCGCTGGCACTCTCCCCCTGGGACACCGGCCTCGCGGACTGGGCCCGCGCCTACCGCGCCGCGTTCGCTCGGCACCCCAACGCCGTGCGGCTGCTGGCCACGATGCCGGTGCGCACGCCGCGGGTCCTCGACGAGTACGAACGCGTCGCTGTCGCACTGGAGTCCGGCGGATGGCCGACCGGCCACACCCTGCGGATCATCGCCGTACTGGAGTCCTTCGTCCTGGGATCCGCCCTGGACATGGTCGCCCCCGAGCACATGATCGACCTGGCCAGCGACGCCGCGCGGTACCCGCGCCTCACGGCCGCGTTCGCGGCCGCCGCGACCGCGACCGGGACGGGCACCGGTCCCGGCAGGCCCGCCGAGCCCCGTCGAGCCGACGTCGCCTTCGAGTTCGGCCTCCGCGTCCTCGTCAACGGACTCCGCGACGAACTCGCCATTCTCACCGCGGACCCCACCGAACCGGGATGAGAACCGCGTCCTTCCTCGGCGACACGCGTCCCCCGTGCCTCGCGGACGGGCCTGCGACGTCCGCCATCAACCAGGCCACCAACAGGCGATCGAGAGAGCCGGAGCTGAACCCGATCGTCGCGAGCGGGGCGACACCCTGCGCGTCGCGGTGCCACAGGTACTCGAACCCCGAGTTCGGGTCCACCGTGCTCACAACGATCACGACCCTGAACATCTCAACGGTCGTGCGAATCGGAGATCGACCACCGTCAACGGCGTTCCAATGCTCGCCGCCCACAACGTCGAACACGCGCAGAATTCTCGGCCCGGATGCCCGCCGTGTACCGGTTGACGCGAGCCCCGACCGCAACGTGCCGGTCACGCGCCGTCCACGAACTCCACTGCCCACGGCGGAGTTCGGCGTCGTGAGCGTCAGCGTATCGACGCCGGGTGACGGATGATCGGGCATTCGCGGTGTTCGACACTCCGACGTTCCCTCGCCTCGACGATGTGGGCCTCGTCGACGGCAGGACGCTCTCACCGCGGACGAATTCGGGTGGTTGCGGGCGGGGCGCGCTCGATCCCGGCGCGGGCGGCTGTGAGCAGGTCGACGCCGGTGATGGGGGCGACGGAGCGCCGGCGCGGGCCGAAGGCGCAGCACGGTCGGCTCAGGTCCTCCAGCACGGTGTCGACGTCCCAGCGGCCGGTGAGTCCCTCGTCGGCGTGCCCGGGACGGACAGCCGGCTCCTCGCCTGGCACGGAAGCCCGCTCACCGTGATGCCACGGCGTCCGCAACCACCGGCTCCGGCACCGCCCGACCGTGCTCCTCGGGGACAACCCGCCACTCCACCGCCCCGTGGCGCCCTACGCAACCCGCCAGGGCCGGCCCGCGGACATCGCCCGGCTCGCCCGCGACAACGGAGCCACGTTCCGGCCCGTCTCCACCGTGGCACGCTATGCGCTCGATGCCGGCTATCACGTGGTTGTCGAGGGAATCCTGTACGCCGACCGCTACGGAGAAATGCTGGAGGCCCTCGTGCGCGAGCACCGCGGCACCTCCTGCTGCTACTACCTCGACGTACCCCTCGCGGAGACCATGGTTCGGCATGCGACCAAACCCGACGCCGAGTACCTCACACACGTAACCGATCAGGAGCTCACCGGCTGGTACCGCGCACGCGACGTGCTGCCCGGTGGAGTCGAGACCGTCATCGGCGCCGACAGCTCGTTGAAGGAGACGGTCGACTACATCATGCGCGACACTGGCCTCGACAGGTTGCCTCCACAGGATCTCTGATCCTGCAGGACCTTCGTCGCGTCGGCCTCCGCTGACAAGGAAACGATCAACGTTGGCGGGATGTATCCAAATCATCTCACTCGATGTCGGACCCGAAGCACACCAGCGCCTCTCCTCCGAGGTGAGGACTTTCGCCACCACACCTTCGCCCTCCAAAGTCCGCGCGGACCCGCCACGTCGCCGCCATCGGACACTGCAACGGCGGCCCCAGCCCACTCGTGTCGCTGTTCGCCGGGTACCGCGCCCTGAGTTGGCGCTGCAGTCGACCGCGTCGGCGACCTGCCAGGCCTGCCAGGTGTCCAGCCAGAGCGGCCTTGCCGCCTGGTGGATTGTGGCCTGGGGCGCGGGACCGGCCAGCGGTTTGTCGACCAGTCGGGCGAGGTGTGCGGTGCGGCGCCGGATGCGGGGGCGGCGGGCCGGGGGCGGAACATCGTGGTCATCAGTGTCGGCGGATGTCGATGGAGACCACGTCTTGGGCGTAGCCGTCGGCGTCGACGAGTCTGCTCATGAGGCGGATCGGGCGCAGGACGAGTTTGCGGTCGGTGGTTTCGAGTTCCGGGAGTGACTGGCCGAGTCGGGTGTCGAAGAGGTGGATGTCTTCGAGGTCGCGGAAGACGGCTTTGAAGACGAGGTTGTTCGAGCCGGCCACGGAGGTGACGGCTTTGATGGTGGGCATCGCCGCCAGGGTGGTGGCGGCGGTGACGAGGGAGCGGGCCGGGGTGCGGGCCGAGTACCAGGCGGTGAGGGGGGTGGTGGTCTGCGCTGTCGCGACCTCGACCATCATGCGGAGTGCACCCAGTTTGGTCAGCCTGGCCAGGCGTCGTCGGACGGTGGCCTCGCCGGCGTCCACGTCGGTGCTGAGAGCGCTGAGCGGGCGTCGGCCGTCGCGGCTGAGGGCGAGGCACAGTGCCCAGTCGAGGTCGTCGACTCGGTCGGTGGCGCTGCCGAAGTGGCCGGGGTCCGGCACGGGGAGTCTGCTGAGGGCGGCTTTGTCGAGGGTGCCGCGTGCGATGTGGGTGCCGGACGACAGGACGGCCAGGACGGGCTGGGTGTGCACGGAGGTGACGCCCGGTATGGCGCCGAGCTGTTCCACGACGTACGCGGACATCGCGCCGATGCCGTCGGTGGCGATGGTGGCCAGGACGTCGCCGGCTCCGGCGACGACGTCCACGAAGAGGGCCTGCGGGTCGCGGGCGATCCGCCGCGCGGTCGCCGGCGCGGCGTCCGGGGCGCACGTCAGCTCGACGATGGCGGCGACGGACGAGGGCAGTACCAGCGGATAGCAGGTGACCCAGGCGGTTCCGGTGCTCTCCAGCCGGTCCCAGCGCCGGGCCGCGGTGGTCGGGTCGACGCCCACGGCCGTGCCGACGGCCGCCCAGGAGGCGCGCGGGGAGCGTTCGACCGCATGGATGACCGCCAGGTCGAGCTCGCTGAGGGCGACCGGGGCGGCGACGGAATCGGGCATGGCAGGCATCGTAGATGACGGCTTCCGGTGTTTTCGGGGAGTTCATGCCTCAACCGTCAGGATCGGAGTCCGAGGCACCCGCTGCTGCGGAACGCCAGTCCGGAGAGTTGACGATGACACCTGATCCCTCGCCGTCTGCCAGACACGGGCACGCCCCCTCCCGGGTGGCGCTGCTGGTGACCCTGCTGCTCGCGATCTCCGCCTTCCAGGTGGCGGCCGTGATGATCATTCCCGCGCTGCCGAAGATCGGCGGCGAACTGGGGGCGTCGCCCTCGCAAATCTCGCTGTCGCAGGCGCTGTTCTTCTCGATCGGCGGGCTCACCGCGGCGGCGCTGCCGATCAGCGACCGCTTCGGCCGACGCCGCATGCTCGCCGCGGTGCTGGTGCTGGTGATCATCGGCAGTGTGCTGGTGGCCACGTCCGGGAACCTGGTCCTGTTCGACCTGGGCAGGTGGCTGCAGGCCACCGGAGTCGTCGCGCTGCCGCTGTCGTTCCTGATCCTGCGCGACCAGGTGCCGGCCGACGAATACCCGCTCTACCTGGGGTGGCTGAACGCGCTCAACAGCGGGGTCAGCGGCATCGACGTCTTCATCGCAGGACGCATCGCCGACACGATCGGCTATCAGGGCATCTTCTGGATCGCCGCGGCGGTCGCCGCGGCCGCTCTGGTGTGCGTGCTCGTGGTGGTGCCGCACACCGCCCCGATCACGCAGCGCACCGACTGGTGGGGCATCGCGACGCTCGGCGCGGGGGTCGTGGCGGTGTCGAGCGGGCTCGCCCAGTCCGGCGAGTGGGGCTGGACCGGGACCGGGACGCTGCTCCTCATCGGCGGCGGCATCGCCCTCATCGGCGCCTTTGTCGTCGTCGAGCGGGTCACGGCCCGTCCGATGGTCCAGGTGAGCCTGCTCGCCAGCCGCCGCGTGTGGGGCCTCGCGCTGGTCATCGTGTTCGGCATGACCGCGTTCATGGGCGCCGCCAACCTGCTCATGCCCTTCTGGGCCCAAATCCCGGAGTTCACCGGCGGATTCGGGCTGAGCGCGACCGACTACTCGCTCGCGGTGCTGCCCGGCACCTTCCTCACCGTCTGCATCGCCCCGACGATGGGCAATATCGCGCGCCGCGTCGGGTGGCGGCCGATCCTGATCGTCGCCACCGCCGTCTCAGGGGCGGGGCTGGTCGGGCTCGCCGTGTGCATGGGCACGGCGGTGCCCGCGTTCGTGTTCGTCACGCTGGTCACCTGCGTCTTCTCCGGTGCGGCCATGACCGCCGCGACGGGCCTGGGCGTGCTGTTCTCGCCGGCCGAGGCGCCGGCGTTCCTCCCCGGGGTCGTGTCGGTGCTGTTCTCCTTCGGCGCATCGCTCGGCTTCGCGCTCGGCGGGTCCGTGCTGGCCCAGGACACCGTCTCCGCCCCGGGAGCGCCGCCGCTGCCGACCGAGAACGCGTTCACCAACGCCTTCACGCTCATGGCGGTCTTCATGGTCGCGGCGGCGCTGTGCGCGTTCCTGGTGCCCCGCAACCGTCCGGAACCGCAGGTTCCGGACGCGCCGGGCGCCGGCGTGCCGCAGAAGTCCAAGGCCTGACCGCACCCCGCCGCAAGCACGCCACCGGGCCGACCACCGACCGACCTGACGAAAGACGACCGATGAACGAGCGCAGCCTGTCGATCCCCGGCGCGGCCGGGGCCATACCCGCCACCTTGGCGACCCCTCCCGGGGACGGGCCCTTCCCCGCCGTCGTCCTGCTGCACGGCACCGCCAGCCACCGCGACGAGGTCGGCGGGATGTTCGCCCGGCTCGCCGCCGCCCTCGCCGTCCGCGGTGTCGCCTCGGTGCGGATCGACTTCGCCGGCTGCGGCGCCAGCACCCGCCCGCAGACCGACCTGACGGTGAGCGGAGAAGTCGCCGACGCGCGTGCCGCGTACCGGTGGCTGGCCGCCCGTGACGACGTCGACGGCGCCCGCGTCGGCGTACTCGGCTTCTCCCAGGGCGGCATGGTCGCCGCCCTCCTGGCCGGGGCGGAGCCGGGGCTCGCCGCTTTGGCGTGGTGGTCGTCCGGTCCCGCGTCCCCGCAAGGACACCCGTTCGCCGTCCTGGCGCCCGCGTTCGCCGACGGCGGCGACCACGCCGACGTGGACCTGGGGTTCGCCCGCTTCACGTTCTCGCGGACCTGGTGGGAACAGACCCACCGCATGGACCTGGCCGCCGCACTCGCCTCGTTCGACCGCCCGATCCTGGCGCTGGCCGGCTCGGCCGACACCGTCATCGCCCCCCGCGCCACCGCGGCGTTCCTGCGCGGCGTCCCCAGCCCCGACATCACCTTCACCGAACTGCCGGGCGGCGACCACATCTTCAACGCCTTCGACCGCGACCGGGACCTCACCACCTCGGCCGTCGTCGCCACCGCCGACTGGTTCGCGGACCGCCTCGCCGCCACCGCCCCCCAAGCACCGCCGATGAGCAGCGCCGAGGCCGAGCTGATGCGCTTCGCCGACCACGAGTTCCCGCGCCCCGAACCGCTGGGCGACCGAACCCGATTCCCGGACGGGCTCGTCGCCCGCATCCGCGGCCACCGCCCGCTGATGATCGACGTCGACGTGCCGGCCGGGCACGGTCCGGTCCCCGTGGTCGTCTGGCTGCACGGCGGCGCCTGGATGTGGGGAACCAACAAGCACACCGCAACCCCCATCGACTCCGCGCGCATCCGCGAGGAACTGCTCGCCGCCGGAATCGCGTTCGCGTCCGTCCAGTACCGGCTCAGCGGCGAGGCCGCCTGGCCCGCGCAGCTCCACGACATCAAGAGCGCCGTCCGCTGGCTCAAGCACCACGCCGACCGCCTCGGGATCGACCCAGGCCGCATCGCCGCCTGGGGCGAGTCCGCAGGTGGACACCTCGCCGCGCTCCTCGCCACCACCGGCACCCAGCCGCACCTGGAAGGCAGCCACGGCGTCACCACAGGCGACAGCCGCATCCACGCCGCCGTCTCCTGGTACGGCCCCACCGACATCCCAGCCATGCTCGAACACGGCCGACCCGAACCCGCCCAACAACTCCTCGGCGGCCACCTGGAACTCGCCCGCCAAGCCAGCCCCCTCCACCACACCGACGTCGACACCGCACCCATGCTCGTCATCCACGGCACGCACGACACAGCCGTCCCCGCCTTCCACAGCGAACAGCTCGTCGCCGCATGCACCCAGCGCGGCGTCCCCGCCGAACTCGTCCTCGTCCCCGACGCGGGCCACGCCCTCGCCGGAACCGACCCCGCCCCCTTCATCGCACACAGCGTCGCCTACCTCCGCCGAGTCCTCCGAAGCGACCTCACGGAGCAAGCGGCCCGCCCCACACACCACACACGGTTGTGACTGGCCGACGGGACCCGCGCAGTGACTTCCCCCCGCGCAACCGCCTGCCAGGCCCGCCCGGTCACGCGCCGAGGCACCGCGCTGACATACGCAGCCTCGTGGGGCTCGGCCGAGGGGCCGACGAATCGGGGTGACGTTGTGCTTCGCGATGTCGAGGTCCGACGCGGACGTGCCTGCTTGGGTGAGAACGGCGCCCGCGAGGGTAAGCCTGGCCACCACTTGACGGAGCTCTTCGATCTCAGCCCTCTGGTTGGCGATCGTCGCCTTGAGTTTGGCGATGGTCGCCCGTAACTGCTTCTCCGGCTCCGGGACCTGCCGAGTTTCGGTGCGCACGCGCTCGTAGAACTCTTTCTTCAGGTCCGCGTGGCGAGGGATGTGGGTGCCCGCCGGTAGGTTCGCCGCACACCCGCGGAACGAGAGGCGTGGCATGGGGTTTTGGGGAGAATACGTCGTGGCCCGCAGCGACCGGTCGTTGTCGGAACTGGAACCACTGAGCGCCGGCGTCTGCCGGGACGGCGACCAGGGATGCGTCGGTGTTCCCCGTGCCCACGGCGACGGCTGGCAGACGGTGGTCGTGCACCACGGGCTGCCCGGCCACACACCGCAGACGCTGCGAACGCTTGTGGAGCGGACCGGCCGGCCCGCGCTGGTGGTGTACATCTGCGACAGCGACACCGGATTCGTCCAGGGGTGGTCGGACGGGGGCGGCCTGTTCGAGACCTGGTTCACGCCCGAACTCGCCGCGGAATACGAAGTCCCGAACGACATCTGCTACGAGGACGAGACGGCATGCCGGGCACGGCCTACCAGGCCGCGTGGGACGCGGCGCACAGCCGCATCAGGGACGAGATGCCGCAGCGCGCCCGCGAGGCCTGTACCTGGGCCGAGGCGGCGGGCTGGGGCCCCGATCCCGCGAAGGTGCTGGAGATCCTGTCGGCGGATCGCCTCGGGTTCGCCGAGCACCACTTCTTCGAACTGCTGCGCGCGATGGGCCTGTCGGCAGCCGACGGCTGACCCCTGGGCGCGCGATACTGCGAAGCCCTCACCAGACGTGCCCAGCGGCGCGGATGCCGGCGGACCGGCCGACCGGGAACGCCCCGTCCACGACGACGAATTCCGCCTGTGCGCAGCGACGCCGGCGTGGATCCCCTCCCCGTGCCCACCGCATGCGGAAACGGCATCCTCGTGTGGCTCGACTCCGGCTGACCCACCGTCAGTCACCGCTCTCACACGTTGCCGACGGCCTCGAACGCGCCGCGCTCGCATCGCCGGCTGCGCGTCGGTGATCGATGCGAACATCCGCGAGACGGTGAAGCGAGAGGCACGACATGGGCAGCTGGGACATCGGCCCCTTCGACAACGACATGGGCGCCGACTTCGCCGACACCCTGGATGAAGCCCCCGAAACGGAGCGCGAGAACGTTGTCCGCGCCGCTCTCACCTCCACGATCGCCGGCCCGGGCTACCTCGACGCCTTCGAAGGGACGGAAGCCGTCGCGGCTGCCGCACTGATCGCAGCTCAATGCCCGGGAGGAGCGCCGATCACCTCCTCTCACGGCCCCGAGGAATCCATCCCGCCACTCTCCTTCGACCTGCGCACTCGCGATCGCCGCACTCGACCGAGTCCTGGCCGAGGACTCCGAACTCGCCGAGCTGTGCGACGAGACCGGCGACGGTCCCCGATGGCGGCGAAACATCACCCACACGCGCCGGATCCGCGCCGGCGACGAGACCAGACCGGACGGCACGCGATGGCACTGACATCGGACGAAGCCGTGGAACAGCGCGGCGATGCGCGTTCCGGCAGACGGCGCTCGGCCCCGACCCGCCTGCGCGGGCTCGCCCGAACGCTCTGCGGCGGGAGGTGCGTGATCGTCGCACCTGGGAGACCCAATGTCAGATGGTCATGGCCCTGGGGGCGTGCAGCCACCGGCCTGCGCTCGACCCGCTGCGCGAACTCGCCCGACGGCACTTCGACGCCATCGCGGTGTATGTCGCCCTCGGCGATGCCATCGTGCGACTGAGTACCCCCGAGGACCCGGCCGGCGCCCTGCTCTGGTGCACGGACAGCGGCACCGCGGCTCTCGCCGACGGCACCCTTCGCGCCGTCGCCACGCAACGCCTGCGTCTCGACCCGCAAACCGTCGACCACGTTCTCGACTTCCTCCACCCCCGGGAACCCCATGACGGGTTGCGCTTTTGGGCAGCGGCCGCCGCGGCGGGCTGGTCCGGCCCTCGGGTCCGGGAGTTCCTTCAAGGCTGCGCGGCCGGCCCCGGGCGGAGGTCGCCGGCGCGGCCGCATCCTCTCTCCAGGGCAGTTACCAGACCCGTCGCCCCTCGTAGAACCGACCACCGAATCGACGACGGGCGCTCACGGTTCGCCGGCGAACAGGATGCCGAGTGTTCCCGGGTGTCAGGTCGTCCGTGCCCGGTAGCGGTCGTGGGCTTCGAGGATCATGGCCTTGCTGCGGGCCCGACTCCGCCGCCAGGGATCGGGACCGGCCTCGCGGGTGGCGCCCGTGGCGGGGTCGGGGGACAGGGACACGCGGCGACTCCCAGCGGAACAAAGGGGGGTGTACGCGCCAGTATTCCAAAGGCGCACACCCCCGTCCGCCGATCACACGATCACACCGCGACGATCCCTATTCGAGAAGACGGTCGAACTCGCCCGCCTTCGCCCCTGCCACGAACATCGCCACCTCAGCCGTCGTGTACACCAGCGCCGGCCCTTGCGGATCCCGCGAGTTCCGCACCGCGACACCACCACCGGGCAGCACGCCCAGCTCCACGCACTGACCCGTCGCCGAACTCGCCGCGCTCTTGACCCACTCCGTCACACCCAGCGAAGCCGCCGGCGCACCGTTGACACCCTCGCGCACGTCCATCACCACTCCCTCGTCCGGCCGATCCGCACGCCCCGAGACGAGGCCCACGCGTGGCCGTGCAACGCCATATGCAATTGCACGAGCCGATTGGAACGATGCTAGTCACGGAAACGGGGGAGCAAAGTCCCCCGAAAGGGTGGCCACTTCCCGACGGTGCCGGCCCGCGCCGGCGACCGCGACGCTCGGTGGCCCCATGGTTGTCCTGCCGGGAGTGCGGCTACCGGTCGTCGGGTGTGCGGCCCGCCGTGGTCAGGATCGGCCCGAACGCGGTGGCAGGATCGGGCTCGCCCACCGTGCGGGGTGTGGGTCCGGTGGAGTCGGTGGGCTCGGAGACCTTCCAGGTGTCGTCCGTGCCCCAGGTCATGCGTGCGGTGACGGTGAACCAGGCGGTGACGGCGCCGGGTTGGGCGAGCGTGTCGTCGGCCTCGGCGCCCTGGACGCTGTTTCCCCACACGGTGGCGCGGATCGACCCGTCGGACTGGTTCGTGGCGAGCACCCGGATCGGGGTGAAGACGTCGAACGCGTTGGGGGAGCCGTTGAGCAGTCCGCAGGTGCCGAACCTCGCGGCGACCTGCCTCTCGGTACCCGGGGCGGGGCCTGCCTGACCGGACCGAGCCATCCGGCCTCGACCGGGTCCCCTCCGGGCCGGCGCGAACGGGTGCCGGCCCTGCCCCGGGTCGGGGCCGACAAGGAGTGAGGATGTGCGCTACTCGATTCGGGAGAATCGGCGGGCCGCAATGGTGAGCGTGAGGCAGGCGAGGAGGGCCAAGCCGGCGATCTCGAGGACTACGGGCGGCTGCCATCCCCACCAATGCGGCCCGGATTCCGCGACGTTCTCGAAGTTGCCCGTCGGCAGCGTGCGTCGCATTGCGTCCACCCCGTAGCTCATCGGGTTCGCCAACACCGCCCCGTTCAGCCAGCCCGGCAGCCCGCTCACCGGAAACAACGCGCCGGACAGGAACAACAGCGGCATCAGCGCGATTCCGACCACGGCCTGGAACGTCTCCGCGCGTTCGAGACACACTGCGGCCAGAATTCCTCCCGCGGTGAGCGTGAACGCGATCACCACGAGTTCCAGGAGCACCAGTGCCAGCAGGTGCGGTCGTACGGAAATGCCCATCGAGGCGGTGAACACCAACATCAGGATGCCGTGGAGGACGGCCACGGTGGTTCCGCCCAGGCAGATGCCCGTGAGCAGCGCGGAGCGGCGCACGGGCGCGACGAGCATCTCCCGCAGGAACCCCGCCTGGCGGTCCCACACGATCGACACACCCGTGTTGACGGCGGGCACCTGGATCGCCATCAACAGGACGCCTGGAACGAGGTACACGCGGTAGTCCGCGTCGTCTCCCGCAGACTCCATTGCGGATGTCAATCCGGTGCCGAGTACCAGCAGGAACAGCAGTGGTGACATCAGCGCGAAAACGACCCTGACAGGGGTGCGTCGCAGTCGGAGCACCTCGCGGTACCACATCACCCGAATCGTGCGTGTGTGTCCGGCAGTTGCGGTTCCGAGCACGGGCGCATCGGATACCTGGGGCGTGCGCTGGTCCGGTTCGGACGCGACAGAGCTCACGGTAGTCACCCCTTGGCTTCGGGTCCACGGATGTCGGCCTCCCGGATGGTGCGGCCGGTATAGTGCAGGAACACGTCGTCCAGCGTGGGCGAGGTGACACTCACCGAGTACACGGGCACCGTCAACTGCCTGCACAGACGAGGCACGAACGCCGCCCCGTCGGCCACCCTGACGCGCAGTTCCGACTCCTCCACCACCGCCCTCAGGCCGAACTGCTCCCGTACGGAACGCAACGCCGAATCGTTGTCCCGGGTGCGCAGGACGACCAGGTCGTCCCCAATGACGGCCTTCAGTTGCGCCGGTGATCCCTCCACGACCACCCGCCCCTCGTCGACGACGGCGATGCGGTCGCAGTGCTCGGCCTCTTCGAGTTGATGCGTCGTCATGAACAGAGTCGTCCCCGACTCCTCACGCAGACGGTGCAGATATCCCCAGATGGCCGCTCTGGTCTGCGGATCCAGACCCGTGGTGGGCTCGTCCAGGAAAAGCACGCGCGGGGTGTGCAGCATGCCGCGCGCAATCTCCAACCGACGTCGCATGCCGCCCGAGAACGTGCGGACCGCTCTGGTGGAGCGTTCCGTCAGGCCCACCAGGTCGAGCATCGAGGCGATCCGTCCGCGGGCCTCGCGGCGCGGCATGCCGTACAGGTCGGCATGGAAGCGGAGGTTCTCCTCGGCCGTCAGGTCCACGTCGACGGTCGTCTCCTGAAAGACGATTCCGATGGCACGGCGGACTGCGTCCTGCTCGTCGCGGATGTCGTGACCGGCGACCTCTGCCCGGCCTGCCGTGGGACGCAGCAACGTGCTGAGCATGGCGATGGAAGTGCTCTTGCCCGCGCCGTTGGGTCCCAGGAAACCGAATGCCTCACCTGCGTGGACCGTCAGATCCAGGCCGCATACGGCGTGGACGGGTCCGTAGGATTTGGTGAGTCCGCGGGCGAGGACGGCTTCGGTGCGCATCGAGTGCGTGTTCATCGCGTGCCGGCTACTCGGATGAGGGCATGGAAGTGCTTGACCTCGTCGATGCTCTCGCCGATCGGTGTGCCCTGTGCCTCCACCCACGCGTGAGCCCGGAAGGGCTGGGTACGCACTCCCGTGACCCAGTCCGGCCAGGCGCCCCGTACCCGGCACAACAGCGCCGTGGCGATGGAGCGTTGCAGGCAGCGGGGGCCGGCGCAGGGCACGCTGACCGCGACGACGGCGTTGCGCGCGCGCAGGACCTCCGCCTCGTTCGCGGGTCTGGACCCACGCCGGGCTGTCTCCATGACCGTCCTGAGTCGCCTCGGCGGCAGCAGGGTGAGCAACCGGGCGGCTCCCACCGCGCTCAGCGCGAGGGGACGCGCGTGCCAGGGCAGGGGAGTGGACGACTGAAGGCTGAGCGCTCTGGCGGTCACGGGGTCACCACCCCGGCGCCGCGCAGCGCCGCGACGAGCATCGCGACGTCCTCGCCGAGATCGTCGGTGACGGTCGGAAAGCGGGCGCGCAAAGCGATGACGGCGGACTCGGGGGTGCCGCCCTCGAGGAGGTTCCGCAGCACCAGGGCACCGGTCTCGTTCATCTGCCAGTAGCGCCCGCTGCGTTCGTCCAGGAGCACCATGCCGGTCTCGGTTTCGGTGGTGCTCACGTGCGGGGCGAGCGAGAAGGTCATGATGTTCCTTCGGTGAGGACGGCGCCGATCCCCGTCGCCATGGGGCCGTCGCCGCCGGGCAGGGACCGCAGCCACAGCTCGTTGGCCAACGTCGTGTCGAGGGGCATAAGCGCACCGGCGTCCGTGTGGAGGCCACGCAGTATCGCGCGCGGGCCGTCGGCGTCGATCAGCCCGAGACGGGCGAGGCGGGAGTCGTCGAAGATCTCCCTCAGGTGACGCCGATGCCGACGCAGGCCGATGTAAAGATCCGGACTGACGTCGCCCTTGCTTTGTCGGTCCAGGACGTCGTTCGGGGTGATCCCCCGCATCGCCGCCGCGAGTACTGGCTTCACCTGATCGGGCCTGTGGCGATCCGGGAGACGGATGGACATGGCCGCGGTCAGTACCCGGTCGTCGAGGAACGGCGCTTGAAAGGACACGCCGAAGCGTTCGATCATCCGGGAACCCGCCCGCACGATCGTGCCGTTGACCTGCATGAGCCGCAGCATCTCGTGATGCACCGGCAGGTGCGACAACGGTTCGGGCGCCTCGCGGACGGCGTGGCGAAGCCGGCGGCGGATCACGTCGACGGCCGCGGGAGTGGCCCACGGTGGCACGCGGGGAGTGATCTCCCACCCGACGCCGGTGCCCAGTACACGTTCGGCAGTGACGTGGTCGGCCACCCCGGACAACCAACGCGCGTAGGTATCCCGGTAGGCGAGGCTGCGTACGGTCGTGGCAATGTTCCAGCGGCGCATGGACTTCATGGCCCGCACGTGGGGCAGCGCCGTGAGTGGGCGGGCGCGGACCAGCGCGTGCAGGGACATCACGCTCGGTCGGAACAACTCGTCGGCGCCGATGCCCTGGAGATGGCGTGTCGCTCCGTGGGAGGAGGCGAACAGCGCGATGTACTCCACGAGCGGCCGGCGTGTCAGGGTCAAAGGCGCCTCCAGGTCCTGTTCCGGAACCGACGCCGCTTCCGCGAAAAACCCCGGGGTGTCGCTCATCGGGAGGACCACGTGTCGCGCGTCCGGTAGTCGGGCCGCGTTGCGTTCCGCCCACAGCCGATCCTCGTTGGCGGAGTCCGACGACGCCAGGTGCAGGGTCACCAACGGTATGGGGAACCGGGACGCGAGAAAGCACAGGCTCGTCGAATCCTTCCCGCCGGACAGGTCGGCGCTGATGGCCTCGCCTCGCGAGACGCGGGCTTCGACCGCGCCCTCGAGGGCTTCGCGCAGGGCGACGAGTCCCGATGTCAGAGGAATCTCCGGCTCGGGCGGTGTCCAGTGCGGGCGGGTGCGCGCGGTACCCGACGGTGAGATCTCCAGGTGGTGACCGGGTGGCAATGCGTGGACGCCACGCCACACGGACCGGGTGTTCAGTGGCCAGGGTGGCCCGAAGGGCATGAGCAGTTGCAGAGCCAGGAGTTCCTCGTCGATCCCGTCCCCCGTCATCGCGGCCTGCGTCTGTGGACGGTCGGCGGCCACGGTGACGCCGGCCACCGTGCCGTGGAAAATCTGGCACGCCGAGGAGACCGTGCCTTGGGCTCGCACGACGCCGCCGATCGAGGCGACGAGGTGGAAGCAGCCATGCAACGATCGAGCGATCGTGTCCACGTCCCCGACCGTGTGCACACGTCGCAGTTGTCGACTCAACGTGGCGGGATCGGCGGAGACGGGACCGAACAGCACCACGCGGACGTCTCCCGCAGCGGCGTACACGATGTCGGCATCCGACCAATGGCCCACGATCCACGGTCTGCCCGACGCATGGTCTATTACCCTTGCCTCTTCCGAGCGCGGGACGAGCGTTTTGATCCGGCCACTCGCCGGATGATCCGGAATGACGACGAATTCCACGCTGACAACCTCTCCCCAGCCTCGTCGGCGTCGAAGGGAAACGGATTTCGGGTAGGGCCCGGGGACCGGCGGAACACACCGGCCCCCGAACCACGGATCTTTCCCGGGCCGACCGTCAGAGGTCGAAGTAGTAGCCCAGGATCCCGTCGAACCACCGGCCACAGCAGGTGATACGGGTGTCCTCGGCGAAGTCGCCCGCTTCGACGATCATCGGGGGCTCGTAGTCGAGTTCCACTTCAGTCATCGTCATCTCTCCTTTGGTGAATCATCGGCCGATCCTTTGTCGTGCCCGGCCGAGAACCACTCTGTCATCGGAGTTCCGTGTGGTCTTGGAAAAATTCACCGTCCTGTCCGGTCGTGCCGAACGGCACATGGACTCGACGCGCCCGCCCTCGGGCCCGCGTTGCGGCCAGGAATCCGGTGGGTGGTAATCCGGTCAGTGCGGCGCACTCGCGACTGAGGTGTGCCTGATCGTAGAAACCGCAGTCCGCGGCGACCCGGATTCCGGGGTGCCCGCCGTCGAGCAGTCGCAGTGCGCGCCGTAGCCGGAGCAGCCGGGCGGCGCCCTTCGGCGCGAGGCCGATTTGCGCGCGGAAGTGACGGCAAAGCTGGTTCTGGCTCCACCCCACGGCCGCCGCCAGCCTCGGGATCGGCATCGTGCCCCCGTCGTCGGCCAGCCTCTGCCACGCTCTGCGCAGTGGCACAGGGCACGGCGGGCCGGTTGCCAAACGCCGAGCGAGTTCCCGGTCGAGGACACCACGTCGGGCACCCAAGTCGGTGGCATCGAGCAACTTTTCGGCCAACGAATGGACGGGTGCCACCCCACCTGGTTCGTCGCGCATCCTCAGCGCGGACGTGAGGTGTTCCGAGGGAATCCCGAAGAGGCCCGACACCGCCCACGGTTCCAGGACGACCTCGATTCCCGACCCGCGGATTTCCGCACATTCCTCGGCGCCGGTGACATCCAGCCCCGAGCGTAATGATTCGAACGACACCCGCGGGCCCATGGGTCGCGCCGTCGACGTATCCCGACCCCCCATGGAGTCGAAGAACACGATGAGTCGCACGAACCCGTCGACCGCGGACAATGCGTGCGGGCGATACTTGGCGAGGTCGAACGCCCGGTAGGAATGAACGGCGTCGCGCAGGCACGGAGCGGGTGGCACGGTGACCATGGAATCCGCGAAATCCTCCCTACCGATCCACGCGTCAGCCATGACCGTCCCGGGCTGTGTGTAAACGGGCCGATGGGCGGCGCTCGCACGATCCGGGCGAATGACAGGAGCTCCCGCCCCGAACGCCCCCCGAGGTGCTTCTTCGGGCGGGCATGCCATGAACCACGGATACGGATGCATCGATTCGAAGAGACATTCTTCTCCCATTAATGCAGGCAATATTCCGCATTCGATATTCGATATTCGATCCAGACCGGGAAACGACATCGACCGTGGGCTGTGCGGCCGGAACAGCCGCCATGCACGGGCCGGCACCGACGGTGTTCGGCGCGGTCGGGGTCGAGGTGAGGGTCGTGGACGTAGGCGTAAATCCGGGCCGGCAGGATCCGTCGCGATGTCCGGGAGAGAGATTGATCGTCGGCCCGGAGGGTGTGTGCGAACATCGCCGTGGCCAGATCGGCGACGACCATGGACGGAGGGTGCGCGGTGGTGTCGGAGGCCAGGCGCAGGAGCCTCTGGGCCGGCAGGGCGCCGATCCCTTCCCGGCCCGACACGGGGCGTTCGATCGCACGAGCTGCCCGGGCCGCGGACATCGCGATCAACGCCTTGGGAATCTCCAGGCCCACGATCGTGATCCGGTCTCCGTCGGCGCGAAACGTGCACGGGTCCGCCGCGTCGAACGTGTGGAACTCGAAGGCGCCCAGGCTCCGGTCCGGTCCGCCCGAGGAGGCTCGCGCGGTGCCCGACACGACCACGACGAGCCGATACGCCTGCGGCGCGGCCGGCGGATCGATGTCAGAAACCTTCGGGCTCCTGTCGATCGGGACGTGTTCGACCACATCGACACCGGTCCGAGCGCGATCTCCGGTCGCCACGGCCGGGGATCGCATGCCCGCGCCGCAATCGTGTCGGCGCGCCGCGCGCGCTCGGCCGGGGGCCGATCGAATCGTTGCGCACCGGGCGGACGCGTGTGTCGCGGCAGGGTCTCGATTCGCATGTCCGTCCTCGCTTTCGTTCGCGGCAGATGGCGGGCCACAGACGGATGGATGCACGGCGGAGCGCCGGCCACGAACGGTGTGCCTTGGGACGAGCGGCGATCCCGGCCGTCGCGCGGCGCGGGTCTCATACTCGATGTCCGTCGAAGAGGAGGACGCCCGGGCGGGCCGGAACGTTACGGAGGCACTCTCCCGGGGCCACGGCGTTCGCCGTTGCCCGTCGGGCGGAGTCGATCCGCGTGCTTGCGCGTAACGTTTCGGCCTGCTCGGGCGTCCTCCTCTGGACAAGGGCGCACGGCAGCCGACACCGGAGGCGGACGGGATGCGGGACGATGAGGACTTACGAACCGACTTCGACGCGCTCTACGCGAGCACCTCGCGTCGGCTGATCGCATCCGTCTACCAGCTCACCGGTGACGTGACCGAGGCCGAGGACGCCGTCCACGAGGCCTTCGCGCGGGCCTGGGAGCGATGGCCGACCGTCTCGGCCACCAGGGATCCCGCCGCCTGGGTGCGCAAGGTGGCGCTCCGTCTGGCCGTGAGCAGTTGGCGACGTACGCGCAACCGGCTGCGGGCACACCTGCGGCTCGGCGGACCCGGACACATTCCCGATCCGACGCCCGACCACGTCGACCTCGTCTGGGCCCTGCGGCGGCTACCCGTCGGCCAACGCCTGGTCGTCGTGCTGTTCCATCTCTACGACCTGCCGATCGAGGAGATCGCCGACGACCTGGGAATATCACCCGGCGCGGTGCGAGTCCGGCTCACCCGCGCCCGCCGCGCGCTGGCCGACGACCTGACCACGACCGCCCACAGCCACCCGCGAGAAGTCGCGGATCGAACGGACACCGCGGAGGTGCCTCATGGGTGAAACGGGCGGGGCGCCTGACCGCGCCACCGAGCGCCGCGAATCGTCGGAACGCGACGAACAGGCCGAGCTGACCGAGTATCTGGACGCCCTCGTGGTGCGCACCGAAGCCGCCATGAGACCGCGCCCCGCGGATTCGGCACGCCGGCGGGGACGGCGGCGACGCCTCCGGCGCCGGGCGACCCTTGGCGTTGCCGCGGCCATCGTGGTCGTGGTGTCCGTCCTCGGCGTGCTGTCCGCAGACCTCGGGGGAGTATCGCGAGGCGGTCCCGCGACCACCGAACCGCTCAACCCCGGGCAGCTTCCGCCCGAAGTCGCTCCATGGGAGCTGACCCGCACCTCGAAGAACTACGAAGAGTTCATGGACGTGGCCCCCGGGAAGCCGACCGGCATGTACACAGGCCGGAAATCGTCCACGGATGATCCGGGACCGATCTCTTGTGACGACACGCGTCCGATCGGCGGGATTCGACTCGTCGGGGTTCGACATGCGGGGATGTTCCGCTACACCAGCCGGACGAGCCCGACGGCATCGTTCTCCGAGATCGTCATCTCCTTCTCCGATCGGGCCGAGGCGATCCGTGTCGCCGACTATCTGGATACACGGACGGGCCTCTGCCATCTGGCGACTCGTACCGACCAGGGAGAGACCGTCGATATCTCCGTGTGGCGTCAGAGACTGGGCGAACGTGTCGAGTTCACCGCGATCGCCCGCCGCGACACCACCGTCGTCTTCCTCCTGTACGGGGCGGACGCCGTTTGCCGGCCCCAACTACCGCTGACCCTGGCGCACGCGGCAGTTGTTCAATCTGGCGACGCTACTTACTGAGGGAGCGTCAAGTCCGTTTTTGGTACTGGCCGCGTTCGGGTTGGGTGAGGACGCCTTGGCGGACGAGGCGTCCGAGACGGGTGCGGGTGGTGTTCATCGCGGTGTCGTCCGTGGGCAGGCCGAGGTGTTCGGGTAGGTCGCGGACGCGGAACGCCTTTGCGGGTTCTCGCTGAACGCCTTGACGACGTCCCGGTAGACCGCGGCGGGCTCGGCCGGAAGCGGTGCGGTCTCGGCGGGAACGAGGCCATCGACGATCTTCCGGGTGGTGGTCGGTTCGGTGAGGTGTTCCTCCATCTCGCCGAGGGCCGTGGTCAGTTCGTCGATCCGGTGCCGCAGGCCGTCGGCGTGGGTCGAGGCATGGTCGTGCTGCTGCCGGAGGATGTCCAGGAGTTCGGCGACGTTCACGCGGCGGCCTCGACCTCGTCGCGCCAGGCCGGAGCCGGCCGGGTCAGCCGGCGGAGTATGACGGTGGTGGAGACCCAGTAGATGCGGGAAGCGGTGTTGTCGGTCCGGTGGTCGTAGTCGCGGACCAGGCGCCGGTGGACCATGAGGGTGCCGTCGACCTGCTCGACAGCGCAGCGCGGAGGGCCAGGTGGGTCGGGCGGGATCGGGGACGGCCAACTCCGCCAGCAACAGCGCCGCCTCCCCCCCGGTCCCGCCCGGACACGTCACCGCCGCCGGGATGGCCCGGGTGGCGACGTCGGCGGCGGTGGCGGTTCGGGTTGCCCCACCCTGCCGTCCTCGAACTGGGCCGGGACGTCGCGTCGTGTGGTGTCGGTCCGGACCGTTCGCCGGATGGGAGTGCCGGCGTCGGAGCCGATTCCGGCGTGTCCCGGGTGATCGGGGTTTGCGCGCGGGATGCCTCGGACGGTCCGGGAGTGGGCGAGTTCACGGACGAGTTGTGGCGGGTGGCATGGGCGGCATCGGGTCGCCGTGCCGGTGCTCGAGGAGTCGCGCGATCGACAGGGTCGAGTCCATGACGGTCCCCTCGGATGCCTTCACCGTTCGCGGGGCACATCCGGGATCGCGGCCCTCGCGCGCTCGTCGGCGTGTTTCACGCCGCCGGAGTCACGGGGCGTGCGACGGCCGACCGAACCCACGATTCCTGCGGGTGGGCAGACCGGGTGCACGCGCCGCGCCGGCGCCGACGGCTTTCGGCCGTGGACGCCGTTCCCGCGGGCCGGGGTTCTCCGGCACCGTTCGTTCTCGGGTCTTGCTGTTACCGCCTGCGGCGCGATCGCTTCGCGCGCGTGTGCCGTCGCCTTCTCCTGTGCCGCGGCGTACCCGGTCTCGAACGGCGTCTGCACGGGCCCGCTCGTGCTTGTTCCGCTGTGCGCGTTCGCGCACGGCGGAGCCGGGCCGTTCGACCCGCCCTCGACCGCGCCCTGCGACGCGGGGAGACGATCGCGTTCGTCGGCGAGAACGGCTCCGGCAAGACCACCCTCGTCCGCGTCGTCGCAGGCCTCTACCTTCCCGAGTCCGGCCGGGTGCGCTGAAGTGGCCCCACCGGCGACCTGGACCTGGCCGACGCCGATCCCGAAAGCCTGTGGGAACACGTCACCCTCGTCCCCCAGGGTGGCTACGACTGGCCGTTCCTTGTCCGCGACACCATCACCCTGGGCATCCCCAACAACGCGGCGACGACGCGATCCACGACGCCGCTCGCGCCTCGGACGCCGACGCCGTCATCGCGGCCCTGCCGCACGGACTCGACACCAGCCTCGCCCGCTCCTGGTGGGGCGGCCACAACCTCTCCGGCGGCCAATGGCAACGCCCTCCCGCCAGCCACGTGTCCGCCCGTGCGCCGGTGTCGAGGCGTTCCATCAGGGCGTCGGCGTCGGCGACCGCCCGGCGGGCCTGTTCACCTTGGTGGGCCAGGGCGTGGGCGCGGGCGGTGACGGCGGCGGCCAGGGTCGCCGCCGGGGTGGCTCGGTTCCCGGCGGCCCGTCGTGCCTGACCGGTGCCGAACCGGACGTGTGACCCGCAGCCGCATGCACGGCACCGGGTGGCCCGGCGCTGCGCCCCGCCCGGTGCCGTGGCAAGCGGATCGGGGGCACCGGTTCGAGGAGGACGTCGCGCGACTGAACCCGTTCCCGCGCGACCATGTGAACATGCTCGGCTGCTACTCCTTCTCCCTACCCGAACTCCCCGACGTGCTGCGGCCGTTGCGTCCGGCCTACGCCGACGACGCATCGTGACCGGCCGTTGGGCGGGATCCCGGAAACGGATCCGCCCACATCCTTGATGGGCGACGATTGTGCGCATCACGCGAGGTGGCGACACGTCCTCGGGTCGGACCTCGCCGGGCATCCGGTCGGGGGTGTGGGATCGGATGGGGGTGGCGACGGCGGAGGGTGGAGGGGTCAGGGCCGAGGCAGTCGCCGAACGGTCTGTGGTCGGTGCCCACGCCGACGAGGTAGGCGGTCACGACGCTGTCGGCGTAGCCGAGGAACCGCCCGTTGTGGTCGCGCACGGTCACGTTCGGGCGTACCGCCACGAGCCATCGGTTCCGGCTGTTGGGCTGGTTGAACCTGTCGACCCAGTTGTCGGCGAAGCGTCGCGGTCCCGGCGCTGCGGTTCTCGGCTCGCCCCTCGGTTGGAAGGCGATGGCGTGACCGTCGGGGGCAGCCCGAGGAACCGGGTGGTCCTGGCATCGGCGGCGGTGCGCACGTCGCCGGCACCCTCTTCGCCCTCGGCGCACAGCCGCGTCGAGCCATCGCAATGCTGTCGTCGTCCCCTCCCAAGTGCCGCGCCGACCCGGATTGTCGTCTCGTCGCCATGTCCGCCGAACGACAGGCGATCGCGACCACTCGCGGAACTGCCGTAGCCCGTGGCCGCGCCCGCAGGGGCGCGGCCACGGGGTCGCAAGGGCGTTCAGGGTGGGATGTGCGGCGGCGGGGTGGGGGTCAGGTTGCGGATAGGGCTTCTGTCGGGGGGAGGCGGGCGGCGCGGATCGCCGGGTACAGGCCGGCGGCGGCGCCGATGAGCAGGGTGGCGGCGAAGCCGCCGGCGCTGGCCCAGGCCGGGATGATCGCGTCCCAGTTGCGGGTACTTGCGTACCCGGTGGTGACCGCCGTTCCGAGGGTGATGCCGGCCAATCCGCCGAGGGCGGAGAGCATCAGGGACTCAACGAGGAATTGGGTGCGGATCTGGCCCCGTGTGGCGCCCAGTGAGCGGCGCAGGCCGATCTCGGCGCGGCGTTCGAGCACGGTGATGACCATGGTGTTGGCGACGCCGACTCCTCCGACCAGCAGTGCCACCGCGCCGAGCCCGAGCAGCAGACCGGTGAAGGCCTTGTCGGTGGCCTGGCGGGCCGCCAGCGCGTCGGAGGGTCGCGAGACCTTGACCTCGTTCGGGTTGCGCGGGTTGGCCGTACGCGCGAGCACGTCGCGCACGGCCGCCACCGCCGCGTCGGCCGAACGCGTGTACACGGTCGTCGGATGCCCGTCGAAGCCGAGGTACGTACCGGCCGCGGGCCACCCCACCAAGGCCGCCGCGTCCAGTTCGGGCGCGAGCGGCACCGGGTCGAGGATGCCGACGACGATGAACCAGCGTCCGCCCAGGTACACCCGGACGTCCGGGCCCGGTGCGCCGATGCCGAGCCGGTCCGCCGCCGACGCGCCCAGGACCGTGGCCGGGTAGCGCTCGGTCGCCGCGTTGAACCACGTGCCGCGTCCGAGGTGGGCCCCGACGGTCTGGGGCAGGGCGAGGTGCGCGGCGGAGACCGTGACGCCGCCGCTCCGCGCGGCCGGGATGCGGTCGTTGCGGTAGACCTTCGCGGACTTGACGAGACCGGTCGCGGCGACCCGCCGTACCGGACCGATCCGGGCGATCGTCGCGGGCGCCTCGTACGGGAGCGAAGCGGTGCCGCTGGTCAGTGAGTTGCCGGGGGCCACGGTCAGCAGGTCGGTGCCCAGCGCGGCCAGGCGGTCGTCCAGGTCCGCGCGGCTGGACGTGGAGATGCCCGCGACGGCCGTCATCGCCGCGATGCCGATGGCGATGCCCAGTGCGGACAGGAACACCCGCAGCGGGCGCGTGCGCAGTCCGACCGCACCCACTGCGGCCACATCGCGCGGCCTCAGCCGGGCCGGAGAGTCAACGCTTGGCATGTCAGGTCTCCACCCGTCCGTCGCGCATCGTGATCCGCCGCGGCAGCGACGCCGCGATCTCCAGGTCGTGCGTGATGACCACCACCGCCGTTCCGGCCGCGTGGAGTTCACGCAGCAGCGCCATGACCCCGCGGCCGGACGCCGTGTCGAGGTTGCCCGTAGGTTCGTCGGCGAGCAGCAGCAGCGGATCGCCCGCCACGGCGCGGGCGATGGCGACGCGTTGCCGCTGCCCGCCGGAGAGTTCGTGCGGCAGATGGTCGAGCCGGTCGCCCAGGCCGACGCGTTCCAGGGTGCCTCGGGCGATACGGCGGCGTTCGCGCGGCGAGAACCCCGCGTACAGCAGCCCGTCGGCGACGTTCTCCCACGCGCTGCGCCCGGGGGCGAGGTGGAACTGCTGGAAGACGAACCCGATCCGGCGGGCGCGGAGCGCGGACAGGCGACGGTCGGACACCGCGGCGACGTCGTGCCCGTCGATGCGCACGGTGCCGCTGGTGGGACGGTCGAGAGTGCCGATCAGGTTGAGCATGGTCGATTTGCCGGAACCCGACGGGCCCACGATGCCCACCAGTTCGCCGCGCGCTATGCCGACGTCGACGTCGGCGAGAGCGGTCACTCCTCCGGGGTACTCCTTTCCGACGGCGGCGAGTTCGACCAGGGGGGAGGGGAACGGCGGACTGTCGAGGGTGGGGTCGGTGGCGGGTGCGTCCGCGGGCAGGTTCGCGTGGGCGTCCCCGTCCGGCGGGCTCGTGTCGGCCTCCCCGCCCGGCACGTTCACATCGACGGCCCCGTCCGGCAGGCTCACGTCGGCATCCCCACCGTCGTGCCCTGGGCGAGCCCGGGTCCGGTCACCTCGACGCGTCCGCCCGCGAACATGCCGGTGGTCACCGGTACGATCCGCGTCGCGGAGCCCTCGACGACCTGGACGCCGTAGCCGCCTTCGGCGAGCGCGAGGAGCGCGGCCACCGGCACGGTCAGCACGTTCTCGCGGCGCGACGACGTGAACGCGACATCGATGGACGCCTCGTCGAGCCCGGCAACGGCCTTGTCGTCGTCCAGGGCGACCGTGGCCTTGATTTTCGTGGTGGGCACGGCCGGGTTGCCGCCGCTCTCCTTGCCCGGGTCGATCACCGTGGCGGTCGCGGCGACCTTGCCGGGGGCGGTCGTGCGGTCGGGCAGTGTGAGCGTGACGGCGGTGCCGGTCTTGGCGAGACCCGCGTACGCCATCTCCAGTTCGACACTCACCACCCGCCGGGTTCCGGTGTAGGTGAGCACGGCCTGCCCCGGCTGCACCGCGTCGCCGAGCGCGGCCTTGTCGACGTCGACGCGGATCTCGTCGGACGCGTAGTGCACGCGCCCGAGTTCGACGGTTCCGGTTTCCTTGAGCCCGTTGGCCTTCTGCCACTTCTTCACGGCCGCGGCGGTGCCGTCGGTGTACTTCGTGTCGACGGTGAAGCCGGTATAGCCCAGTTCCCGGAGGTTGTGCTCGAACTCTTCGACGTCGGGCCCTTCGACGCCGGACGCGAGGTCGCGGTAGGTGGGGAGCGCGCCGTACAGGAGCAGTATCGGCGTGTTGTCGACCTTGTACAGCGGTTTCCCGCGGGCGACCGTCGACCCGGGCGCGGCAACGGAGGTGAGCGTTCCGGTGAGCTTGCCGCCGTTGAGGATCGTGGTGTTGCCGTGGTCGAGCCTGCCGGGCTTGGATGTCGTGTCGACGAGGGTCTCCTTCGTGACCGTGCCGGTGGCCGGGGGCAGCGTGCTGCGCGGCGGCTTCGCCTCGTCCTTGGTGGGCAGCCCGATCCCGGTCGCGGCTGCGGTCGCGGCCCCCGCGGCGAGTACCGCCGCCATCCCGGCGGCCACCCGTCCGGCGGCGCGGCGCCTGCGGCGGGTCACGCGCCGGCTCCCGGGCCGCTGGTCTTGCGGCCTCCGTCGCCACCGGGCGGCTTCGGCATGTACGTCGAGCACGCTTGATCGGCGGACTTGAAGCGCGGGTCGTCCGGCCTCAGGCCGAGGGCGTCGTTGTTGATCTGGAGGCCGCCGTCGGCGGACGGGTCGGGGAACTGCGGGATACCGTTCTCGCGCATGCACTGGGCGTACCGGCGGAGTTGCTCGGTGACCTTCGGGTCGACCTTCTGGTTCTCGCCGCCGTTGGGCATGAGGCTGCGGCACTTGACCTGCGCGGCCTCGACGGCCTTCGCGTCGGTACCTTCGGGGAGGTCCAGGGAGACGCCGCCCTCGCCATTGAAGGTGGGGTCGGGGAAGCCGGGAATGCCGTTCTCGCGCATGCACTGGGCGTAGCGGAGCATGGCGTCGCGGGCGTCGCCGGTGTCCTTGCCCGCGCCCTTGCCGTTTCCGGTGCCCTTGCCGCCAGGGGATGCGGGAGCGGTTGCGGTGGGCTTTCCTGCGGAGGCGATCCGGGTGCCGTCATCGTCGCTCCCGCCGCCGCATCCGGCAACCGCGCCGAGCGTGAGCAGGAGGCCGAGACCGAGCCCTGCCGTCGTTCGCATGTGGTGATCTCCTTGGGTCTGGGCCGTGTGGCCGTGGCCGAACGGCCATGGCTGTGTGGCCGTGGCCGAACGGCCGTGGTTGTGGACCCATTCGAGCCGCCGACCCGTCATCCCACCGTCACCGGATTCGTTGACGCGCAAGTGACGCCCTCGGCGCAATCATGGACGGATGCGAATCCTGGTGGTGGAGGACGAACCGCTCTTCGCGGACGCGGTGGCGGAATGGCTGCGCGGGGACGCGCACGCGGTGGACGTCGTGTACGACGGAGGTACGGCCCTGGAGAACCTCGCCGTGCACGACTACGACGTGGTCGTCCTGGATCGCGACCTGCCCGTTGTGCACGGCGATGAGGTGTGCCGCACCATCGTCGCCGGAGGGGGGACGGCGCGGGTGCTGATGCTGACCGCCGCCGGCATGATCGACGACCGCGTGGCGGGGCTGACGCTCGGCGCCGACGACTACCTCGCCAAGCCCGTCGCCTTTCGCGAATTGGGCGCACGGGTGGTCGCGTTGGGGCGGCGCTCGCGGGCCGCGGCGCCGCCGATACTGGAGCGGGCGGGCGTACGGCTGGACCTGCATCGACGCGAGGTGTACCGAGACGGCCGATATGTCCCCCTGTCCCGCAAGGAGTTCGCCGTGCTGGCGGAACTGCTGCGGGCGGACGGCGCCGTGGTGTCCGCCGAACTCCTGTTGGAGAAGGCGTGGGACGAGCACGCCGACCCGTTCACGAACGTCGTGCGGATGACGATCCTCAAGCTGCGTCGCAAACTGGGTGAACCGCAGCTCGTGGTGACCCAGCCGGGAGTGGGGTACCGGATCCCGTGAGGTCGAGGCGCATGGCGGCCCGGAGGTGGCGACCTTCCCGTCTGACGATTCGGGCGCGGCTGACGCTCGTCTACAGCGTATTGTTCCTGATCGCGGGCGGGGTGGTGCTGGGAGCGACGTATCTGCTGGTGTCACAGCAGTTGCCGGACAACTCGCAAACGATGGTCGGCGGTTCGCCGACAGGCGGTGTTCCCGCCGGTGGCGGGCTCACGGGCCACGGCGCGTCCGGGGGTACGCCGGCAGGATCGCCGCCGCTGGAAGGGCAGTTCACCCATGCGACCGATGGAACGCGCCAGGGCGCGCTCGACGCGCTCCTCACCCAGGGCGGCATCGCCCTCGCGGCGGTGGGCATCGCGGCCACGCTGCTCGGCTGGCTCATCGCCGGGCGCATGCTGCAGCCGCTGCACCGTATGACGGAGACGGCACGGCGGATCGCCGAGGCGCCCGCCGCGGACCGGAACCTGCACGAACGCATCGGTCTGGACGGCCCCGAGGACGAACTCAGGCGGCTCGCGGACACGTTCGACCTGATGCTGGAACGCCTCGACCATTCCTTCGACGGCCAACGGCGTTTCATCGCGAACGCCTCGCACGAACTCCGTACGCCACTCGCCCTGAACCAGGCGCTGTTGGAAGTGGTGGTCTTCCGTCGCACCGCGTCGGAGGAGGTCCGCCAGTTGGGCGAGACACTCCTGGAGATCAACAACCGCCACGAACGGCTGATCGACGGCCTGTTGCTGTTGGCCCGTTCCGAACACGAGGTGCTGGAACGCGCGTTCGTCGACCTCGCGGACGTCGTCGACCATGTCGTGGAGCTCGCGTCCCAGGGGGCCGTCACCATCGAGACCGAAACCGCCGAGGCCGCGACGACGGGCAACCCGGTGTTGTTGGAACGCCTCGTACACAACCTCGTCGAGAACGGGATACGGCACAACACACCCGAGGGCGGTTGGGTACGCGTCACCAGCCGCACCGGCACTGACGGATCGGCGATCGTCGAGGTCGCCAATACCGGACCGGCCGTTGCGAGATACGAAATCCCCTCGCTCTTCGAGCCGTTCCGGCGCCTCGGCGCCGAACGCCTGGCAACCCGGGCACCCGGCGCGGGCCTGGGGCTGTCGATCGTCCGCGCCGTGGCCCGCGCCCACGGCGGCGACGTCCACGCCGAACCGCGAGAGGGCGGGGGGTTGACGGTCGCGGTCAGCCTCCCGGCTGCGCGGGAACCCGACGACGGCAATGGCGACTCCGTACCCCGGCAGGACGCCACGTCCTTCGAATAGCCGAACGGTTCGGCTCGGATCCGAAGGGTCATCCTCCCGGTCCAGCGGGATCCGGGCCGAGGTTCGGCATCGCAAATGCGGGCTCGCGAGCGGTGAGGAGGAGCCCGGGACGGTTGTTCGTCCTCGACTGCACTTCGCTGCCCCCTCCGACGCCCGCATCGAACGGTACGGCTCCCGGTTCCGTCTCGAGGGCTTCATCGGGATCGAACCCGATCGCGCCGAAATCCCGTACGAGCCGCCGCCATTCTGGAAGCGGTCCCGAACCCCGCGGTGTCGCAGGGTGTGAGAAGGTCGCACGACGCGATTGGGAACTCCTCGTGGCGGGGCGTGTGTTCGTGCGTCGGGACAGTGCTCGGCGGCCGTTCGTGTCATTCCTGACCCGCGTCCCTCTCCGACGGCCGCCCATGCGGGTGCGGCCCGGGCCTTTGCGGGAATCCGTCCGTGTCCGCGTTCGCGAACGAGTCGAGGCCGGGGGCGTCGGTGATGATCGTTCCCGTGACCGATCTTCCGGCGTCCGACGCCCATCTCGCCGATCTCGACGCGTGCACCCGGGCCGTTGCCGCCGAGCCACCCCACGAAGAACGGCCCCGACCGGAGTCGGGGCCGTTCGTCCTCCCGGGCGCGGGGCACTGCCCGCACAACCCGCCGCGCGGCGAATGTGTGGACCCCGTGCCCGGGGCACCGCCCACGATGGCACCGATCCGGGCCTCGGCGCGGGCAGTTCACACGAAAGGGGCCGGCCCGACGCCACGTGCTCCTGGTCCTCGATGTGCTCGGCCACGCGCGGCCCCTCCCGTAGTAGACGGAGCCTCATCCTGGCCCGACGGCCGTCGTCCCGCCCTCGGTTCGAGAATCCGTCACCCCGACCCGGGCCCGGCACGCCGCCTCCTCGCAGAGGCCGCTCGGCCCGGCCGACCAGCCACCTCGACGGTCGGAGAGGCAGGGCGGGAGCAGGAGGGCGTTGCCTGCGGGGCGGGGTCCTCGTTGGTCGGTGTGGCCGGGTGGCGACGATCCGAGCCGGCCGCTTTCGACGAACGAAGGGGAAAGACGACATGACCGACACCCGGACGGGCACGGCCGTGCGCGAGGGAAGCCCGGACTCGGCCGTGGACCGGGTCGCGGACTTCTACGGCGCCTACATCGACGCCGTCGACGACGGCACCGACGACCTCGGCAGCGAATTGCGCGCCCACTACCTCACCGAGGATCTGCGCCAACGCCTGGCCGCCTGGGAGGAAGCCAACCACGCCGACGGCGTGCTGCGCGCCCAGGACGTCCCCACCCACTGGCAGGTCGCCTACCACGACTCGGGCGCCGGACACCTGTTCACCACCATCACCCTCACCTGGGGCACCGGCCCCGACGCCCGACACACCCACCTCGCCGTACAGAGCGACCTGAGCACCAAACTCATCTCGGACATCGAGGACGGCGCCTGACGCCCACCCCGCAACACCCCGGCGATCCGGATGGCCCGCCGACATGTCCGGGCCGCGCTCGCCGCGACCCGGGGCGGCCACGGCACCGCCCGCCTGGAGCTGCGCGACGCCGTCCCGGTGACGGTTGCGGTGGGCGACCGCGACGGGACACGGCACGGGCGCGACGGACCGTTCGTTTCCGCGCGGCGTTCGCCCACCGGGGCGCGGGTCGGGCCTAGCCTGGTCGGGCCGCGTCCGGAAGTCCGGGCGCGGGTTCAGCAGTTGTCTGTGC